>NZ_JBIAGO010000010.1:0-232879 GCF_042869775.1 Streptomyces sp. NPDC006711 | reverse complement strand
CCGAACTTCGCGGTCAGCTTCTCGAAGACGGCCCGCAGTTTCGGTTCGCTGTTGGGCATCGGTTTGTCGAAGACCTTCTTGCCCGCCGGCGTCAGCCCGTGGCCGTGGTGAGCTGTCTTGCCGACGTCCATACCCAGGAAGACGCCCACATCACTGGTGTCTAACATCGCACCCCTCCCGGGTGGTTGACCTGGCCGGCCTCGGCGTTGGCACCGTGCTCGCGCATCCACGTTATGCAGACCTGCCGCCCGCGTACTGCCCGGCATTGCGCCGGACCGGGCGGTGGCCGGGTCTCTCATCAGCGTCTCCGACGGCACCCCACAGGCCCGGCGACACCACCCCCCAGGTCATCCGTTCGACAGAGGGAACACAGTCATACCGGGCCCGGAGGCCAGCGGCCCCATTGCAGGACCGCGAAAAACATAACGGGGGCGCACCCGGAGCGCGTGGGCCGGGCGGGGTCCGCGTCGGGGTCGGAGCCCGGGTCGGGGTCGGAGCCCGGGTCGGGGTCGGAGCCCGGGTCGGGGTCGGAGCCCGGGTCCGGGGCGGAGCCCGGGTCCGGGTCGGAGCCCGGGTCCGGGCTGGACGGGCGGGCCGGGCCGACGGTGCGCGCTAGCCGGACACACGAATCGAACCCGCCTGGTCCGCACAGGCCAGCCAGTGCGCATGCCCGCCGGTCCGCGCACGTCAGCCAGCGCGTACGCCAGCCGGTCCGCCTACGCCAGCCGGTCCGCACGCCAACCGGTCCGGCGGTTCCGGGCCCGCGCACCCCGTCCTGATCCCGCCGGCTGGCCTACGCACTGGCCGGAATAGGCGACCCCGCGCGGAAGTTGGGCCGGACATGACGAATGACGTGCCCGCTCCCCAGGTCCTCCACTACACCGCTTTCTCCAGCGACCCGGCCGGAGGCAACCGGGCCGGGGTCGTCCTGGACGCCTCCGGGCTCGACGACTCCGCGATGCTGGCCATCGCGGCCGGTCTCGGCTACAGCGAGTCGGCGTTCTTGACGGCGCCGCCGCAGGGGCTCGGCGAGCCGGGGCGCGCGTTCACGCTGCGGTTCTTCAGCCCGAAGGCCGAGGTGCCGTTCTGCGGGCACGCCACCGTGGCGACGGCGATCGCGCTGGGCGAGCGGATCGGCCCCGGGGAGCTGACGTTCGCGACCCCGGCCGGCACGGTACCGGTGGCCGTCACCGAGGACCCGGCGAGCGGCGCCCTGCGCGCCACCCTGACCAGCGTCGAACCCCACTCCGAGCCCGTCAAGGACAAGGATCTCGCCGAGGCGCTGGCCGCGCTCGACTGGCCGGCCGACGACCTCGACCCCGCGATCACGCCGGGGATCGCCTTCGCTGGCGCGCGCCATCTCGTCCTGGGCGCGGCCACCCGGGAACGCCTGGCCGCGCTGTCCTACGACTTCGACCGGCTCACGGCGCTGATGCACCGCCTGGACCTCACCACCGTCCAACTGGTGTGGCGCGCCTCGGAGACGGTGTTCCACGTCCGCGACCCGTTCCCGGTCGGCGGGGTCGTGGAGGACCCGGCCACGGGGGCCGCGGCGGCCGCGTTCGGGGCGTACGCGCGTGAACTTGGCCTGGTCGCACCGGAGTCGGTGCTGACCCTGCACCAGGGCGAGGACCTGGGACGCCCCGGCGAGCTGACGGTGACGCTGCGCGCGGGTGACCCAAGGGTCCGGGTGAGCGGGGTGGGCACGCGCATCGAGGCGTAGAAGGCGGACGCCGTCCGGTCGGGGCGCACCCGGCCCCAACCGGGCGAGCACACACGGGCGTTGGGGCTAGGGGGTGTCTGGTGGATCGGGGTCGGTCAGGGCGCGGCGTCTGGTGCGGTGCATCGCAAGGCGCCGGAGCGTCTCGATAGCGGAGCTATCGGGGCGATTCGGCAACGCCGCGAGGTGCCGTGCCAGACGCCGCGCCCCCGGCCATGGTCCACCAGACACCCCCTAGGCCTGCCCGGTCTCGAACCGGCTGACCTTGCCGCCGTCGACGGTGAAGCGCCAGGCGGTACGCATCTCGCCCCAGGTGTCGTTGCGGTAGCTGGCGACCAGGCCGAGCCCGTCGTTCGTCTGCTTCTCGATGTCCATGTGGCCGCCCGAGGAGAAGATCTCGCGCTCGGACCAGTCCGCGACGTCGCGGTCCGTGCCGTCGTCGGACATGGTGGCGCCGGGCGCGAGAGCGGCGTGGAAGGCGCTCTGGTCACCGGAGTTGAGCGCGCCGACAAAGGCGCGGACGGCGGGATTGGTCAGCCTGTCGAGGGCGATGGACACGGTTTCTCCCGGTCGGTGGAGACTGGAACTGAGACGGAACTGCACCTCCCAGAACACCCTAGGCGCGGACATCGCGCCACCGATGAGCCGCCGGATGCGACGCTGGGCCCATGAACACCTCCCCCTGGCCGACCATCGCCGCCCTGCACGCCTGGCTGACCGAACAGAGCCCCGTACCGCCCGAGCAGCAGCGGCTCCTGCGGGTGCTGAAGCTGTCGGAGGAGGTCGGCGAGGTCGCCGAGGCCGTCATCGGGGCGACGGGCCAGAACCCCCGCAAGGGCCACTCTCACACGTGGCAGGACGTGGAGTCCGAGCTGTGCGACGTCATCATCACCGCGATGGTCGCGTTGACCACCCTGACCCAGGACCCGGCCGGCACCTTCGAGTCCCACCTGGCCGGCGTGGCACGGCGTTCGCTCGGCAACGACCGTGCCACATCCGGCGGTTGACCTTATAATTTAGACGCCGTCCGCGCCCTCAGCCGAGCTGGCCGAGCATGCCGGTGACGGAGTTGAGCGCGGTGTGCAGCGAGGGGGCGACCGCGGTGTCGGCGAGGTAGAAGCCGAACCCGGCGCAGATGAGCGCGTGGGAGAGCTTGGTGCCGCCTTTGCGGAGGAGGAAGAAGGCACCCGCTGCGAGCGCCAGCATCACGGGAAAGTGCAGGGAAGGCACGGCGTTTCACCTCGTGTCCCCGAGTCGACGAGAACAGCACCCCGCCACCTGGACGGGGTACGAGCTTGCGATCGGTACCGCAGATCACGCTACGACCGGGAGGCGCGTTGCGCCACACGGAGGATGAGCGGATGCTCACGCGGGGTGATGGGCGCAGGTGGGACCGCCCTCCGAGCGCCGTCACCACGGTGAAGCCGACGTCCACCACGACCAGCGCGAGCCGGCCCCTGCCGCAGGACGAGCGCTCGGAGCGCGTGAGGGAGTAGGGGCCATAACGGGTCGCCTTTTCCTGGCGAGCCGGCCCAGGTGGCGGCAGACGAGTCGGGCTGTACGCCGGGTTCTGTACCCCGGGACCTCGCGGTCGTCGGGGCGACGGCCATCCATCTAGGGCCGGCGTTGCCGCCGGCCTCGTGCGGTCTACCCGCGGACTCGGGCAGGCTGCCCTCGGTCGTCCGCGCAGGAGCACCGGGGCGCTCCCTCTTGACCTTGCTCCGGGTGGGGTTTACCTAGCCGCCTGAGTCACCTCAGGCGCTGGTGGTCTCTTACACCACCGTTTCACCCTTACCGAGGACCGAGGTCCCCGGCGGTCTGTTTTCTGTGGCACTGTCCCGCGGGTCACCCCGGGTGGCCGTTAGCCACCACCCTGCCTTGTGGAGCCCGGACGTTCCTCGGGAAGATCGCGAGATCTCCACGCGGCCGCCCGCCCGGCTCGTCTGCCGTGCCGACCATGCTACCCGGCGTACGGCACCCCGCGGCCCCCAGGCCGCCGCCCACCGCGCCGGGGCGCCCCGCGCCGCGTCTCCGCTTGACCCTGCCGTTACGTCAACGTTTCTAATGAGGCCCATGCGGATCTCGGAGCTCGCCGCGCTGGTAGGGGTGACCACGCGGGCCGTCAGGCACTATCACCACCTCGGGCTGCTGCCGGAGCCCGCCCGGCTCGCCAACGGCTACCGGCACTACACGGTGCGCGACGCCGTCGCGCTCGCCCGTATCCGGCGCCTGACCGAGCTGGGGCTCGGCCTCGATGAGGTGCGGGACGTGATCGCGGACGACGCGGGGTACGAACTGGCCGACGTACTGGCCGAGTTGGACGCCGACCTCGCGCGTCAGGAGGCGCGGATCAGGGCCCGCAGACAGCGGCTGGCCACGCTGCTCGCCCGGGCCGAGGACGGACGTCTGTCGCCCGGTGACGAGCTCTCGCCCGAACTGGCCGACTTCTTCGCCGCGTTGGGCGATCATCCCGCCGACTCCCCCATGGCCGCCAAGGACCGCGAACTGCTCGCCCTCATGGAGACGGCCGCCACGCCCGAGGAGCGGGAGCGCCTGACGGCCGCCGTACGGTCCGCGGCCCAGGCGCCCGGCGCCGCCGAGCGGGCGCGCCAGGTGTACGCGCTCCTCGACGACCTGGTGGACGCCGACCCCTCCGACCCCCGGGTCGGCACGGCGGCGCGGGCGCTGGCCGACTGTCTTCCGGTCGAGCTGGGAGCGCCGGCCAAGGACTCCCCCGACCCGGCCGACCAGGGCTTTCTCAAGACCTTCCTCGCCGACTTCGCGCCCGCCCAGGCCGAGGCGGTACGCCAGGCGATGGCGAGGATCGCGCGACGAACGGGGACGACAGGCACCCCGCACACCACGACAGACATCACGCCGGACACGACGACGGACACGACGACGGACGCCATCACGGACGGGGGCACGGGATGACACGGGAGCCGGGGGCGCTGCGGCGGCTCGTCGCGCACGAGGGCAAGGTGCTCGGCAGCTTCGGGATGTGGATCGGGCGCCGGCGCCACCAAGTGGGCCCGGGAGACCGGGCGTTCGGGTACGCGGGCCCGCAGGCGGCGACGGTGTACGGGCTCGCCTTCGTCTGCGTCGTCGAGACGGTCGGGGTGTCGTTCCTGGTACGGCAGTGGCCCGTCGTGCACGCGGTGCTCTTCGTGCTGGACCTCTATACGGTCGTCCTGGTGCTCGGCACGCAGTCCGCCGCCGTGACCCGGCCGCACGTGCTGACCCCGGACGCCCTGCGGGTGCGGGCGGGCGCCCGGGTCGATCTGGTCATCCCGCTCGACCGCATAGCCCACGTCCGCGACGAGCTGAGGTTCCAGGGCGCGGGCGGCAAGACCCCGGACGACGTCCTGGAGCTGCCCGTCGGCTCCCAGACCTCCCTCACCGTGGAGCTGGCCGGGCCCGTCACCCACGTATCGCTCCTGGGAAGGCGGCGCGAGGTGTCGGTCGTACGCTTCCACGCGGACCGGGCCGGGGAGCTGGCGAAGGCGGTGCGGGCGGCGGTCGCTCCGTGAGCGGGCGGGCGCGAGCCCGCGCACAGGCGCCGCCGCTCACGCCGGCGCGAACAGCACCTTCGCCGCCCCGGGGTCGGCCTGGGTCAGCCGAACGCGCAGACGCTCGCCGAGCGGGAGGGGACCGCCGCCCTCGACGCGGGCCACGACCGCCGGGTCCTTCACGTGCACGGTGCCGACGGTGGGCCGCTCCTCGCGCACGTCGATGACGGTCGCGTCGAAGACCTCGCCGACGCGGTCCTTGAGCAGCGCCGCCTCGACGATGTCGACGCTCTCGCGCTCCACCGTGTTGGCGCGGCCGGTGCCCCGGGCCATCTCCTTGGGCAGCTCGTCGAGCGCGGCCATCACCCACCCGGGCGGCTCCTGGCCGGCCACGGCGGCGAGGCACAGTTCGCCGGCGTACCGGTCGACGAGGCGGCGCAGCGGGGCGGTGCAGTGCGTGTACGGGGCGGCCACCGCGGCGTGCACGGCGGGCTCGGGCGCCGTGCCGCCGGTGAACACGGTGTACCCGGCGCCCCGCAGCAGCGACGTGCACTCCTGGAGGAAGGCCGCGTGGTGCGGGTCGCGCGGGTCCAGGGAGCGGATGAGCGCCGCGTACGGGACGTGGTGGGGCCACTCGATGCCCAGCGCCCGCGCCGAACGCCGCAGCCGGGCGACCGCGCCGTCCGGGGCGCTGGGCAGGGTGCGCAGGATGCCGGTGCCGTACGCGAGCATGAGCCGGGCGCCCTCGATCCCGGTGAGCAGGGAGATCTGGGCGTTCCAGCCGTCGGCGGGCAGCGGGGCGCGGTAGGTGAGGCCGTAGCGGTCGCCGTGCTCGACGATCTCCTGCTCGGGGACGTTGAGCGAGATGCCGCCACGGGCGAGTTCCCGCTGTTCGCGCAGGGTGCCGATGTCGCGCAGCAGGGCGAGGGATTCGGGTGCGGTACCGGTGTCGATCTCCCGCTGTACGCCCTCGTAGTCGAGTTTGGCGCGGCTGCGGACGAGGGCGCGGCGTACGTCGGTGGCGGTGGCGGCGCCGTCCGCGTCGAGGTCGATCCGCCACAGCAGCGCGGGCCGGTCCTGGCCCGGCAGCAGGCTTGCGGCGCCCTCGGACAGGACGGTGGGGTGCAGCGGGGTCTTGCGGTCCGGGAAGTAGAGGGTGATCACCCGGCGGTGCGCCTCGGCGTCCAGGGCGCCGCCCGGCGCGACGAACGCGGCGACGTCCGCGATGGCGTAGTACACCCGGAAACCCCCGCCGGGCCGGCGCTCCAGGCACATGGCCTGGTCGAGGTCGGTGGAGGCGGGCGGGTCGATGGTGAAGAGCTCGACGCCGGTCGCGTCGTACGGGGGCAGCCGCGGCGAGGCGGCGGCCCGCTCCGCCTCGGCGAGCACGTCCCCGCCAAACGCGTCGGGAACATCGAGCCCCACCCGCAACGCCGCGAACGCGGCACACAACGGGGCCTGGGCGGCGCCGCGGAGGTGAAGGTGTCGATGTGGCATGCGTTCGAGCGTAGGCGAGAACGGCCACGTCGGCGTGTGGGGCGGGAGCCGCGGGTGGTGCCGGCCGCGCCACAAATCAGCCCCTCATGGGGGTCCCCCCTGGCCCTTGAGGCCTTGGGGGAGCTTGAGGAGCCAGAGCCCGGGGCGGGAGCCCCGTGTCGTGCCAGCCGCACCTGACGGCGCACGGAACCAAACTCAGCCCCTCCGGCGATTGAGGAGCCGGGGCCCGGGGCGGGAGCCCCGTGTCATGCCAGCCGCACCTGACGGCGCGCGGAACCAAACTCAGCCCCTCCGGCGCTTGAGGAGCCAGGGCCCGGGGCGGGAGCCCCGTGTCGTGCTGGGCGCGCCTCACGGCCGGGGCAACCTCAAGCCCGGTCAAGCCCAGCGCAGCGCCCCCGTACGCTGGCCACAGGGGCCGCACCCCCTCCCCCGACGTACGAAGGAGAACGACCGTGTTGGTGCTGTTGCCGCCCTCCGAAGGCAAGGCCGCTTCGGGTCGCGGCGCGCCGCTCAAGCCGGAGGCGCTGTCCCTGCCCGGCCTCGCCCCCGCCCGCGCCGCCGTCCTGGACGAGCTCGTCGAGCTGTGCGCCGCCGACGAGGACAAGGCACGCGAGGTCCTGGGCCTGAGCGAGGGCCTGCGGGGCGAGATCGCCAAGAACGTCGAGCTGCGTACGGCGGGAACCCGCCCGGCGGGCGATATCTACACCGGCGTCCTGTACGACGCCCTCGGCCTCGCCTCCCTGGACGCCGCCGCCAAGCGCCGCGCCGCACAGTCGCTGCTGGTGTTCTCGGGACTGTGGGGCGCGGTGCGCACCGGCGACCGGATCCCCTCGTACCGCTGCTCGATGGGCGTGAAGCTGCCGGGCCTCGGCGCGCTCGGGGCGTACTGGCGGACCGTGATGGACCCGGTCATGACGGAGGCCGCCGGCACCGGCCTCGTCCTGGACCTGCGCTCCTCCGCGTACGCCGCCGCGTGGAAACCGAAGGGCGCCGTGGCGGAGCGCACGGCCACCGTCCGGGTGCTGCACGCGCAGGTCGTCGACGGGGTCGAGAAGCGCTCGGTCGTGAGCCACTTCAACAAGGCGACGAAGGGCCGGATCGTACGCGACCTGCTCGCCACCGGGGCCCGGCCCGCCGACCCGGCGGAGCTCGTGGAGACCCTGCGCGGCATGGGCCACGTCGTGGAAGCCGAAGCGCCGGCCAAGCCGGGCCGCGCCTGGTCCCTGGACGTGGTGGTGACCCAGATCCACTGACGGTCGGCGCGCACGGGCCGACCCGGCGTGGCACACCTTCGCCGGACGTTGCACCATGCGCAACGCTCATTGCAGATGCCGTAGCCCCCCGGCAATATGACCCGCATGACGCCCTCCGCAGCGCCCTCCCCTGCCCCCGGCCCCGCCTCCGCCTCCGTCCTGGACCTCGCCCCCGTCATACCGGTCGTGGTCATCGACGACGCCGACGACGCCGTGCCGCTGGCCCGCGCGCTGGTGGCGGGCGGGCTCCGGGCGATCGAGGTGACGCTGCGCACGCCGGCCGCGCTCGACGCGATCCGGGCCGTGGCGCGATGGGTGCCGGAGGCCGTGGTGGGCGCGGGTACGGTCATCACGCCCGCCGGGGTCGCCGACGCGGTCGGGGCGGGCGCCCGGTTCCTGGTGAGCCCGGGGTGGACGCCGAGGCTGCTGGCCGCGATGAAGGAGTCGGGCGTTCCGTTCCTGCCCGGGGTCTCGACGGCGTCGGAGGTGGTGGCGCTGCTGGAACAGGGCGTGACGGAGATGAAGTTCTTCCCGGCCGAGGCGGCGGGCGGGGCGGCCTACCTCGCGTCCCTCGCGTCGCCTCTCCCCCGGGCCCGCTTCTGCCCCACTGGGGGCATCACGCGCGCCTCGGCCCCCGCGTACCTGGCCCTGCCGAACGTGGGGTGTGTAGGGGGTACGTGGATGCTCCCCCGGGAAGCCCTGGCCGACAAGGACTGGCCCCACATCGAGACCCTGGCCCACGAGGCCTCAACCCTGGCTCACCTCTGACCACGGGGGCTGAACAAACCCACGCCGGCCAGCACCGCCCGCCCAGGGGCGCGGGGAACTGCGCGCCCAGCCACGCACCGGCCCGCACCCGAAAGCGAAACAGGGTTCTCAAGGGGCGCGGGGAACTGCGCGAAACGGGACCCGGGCGCACCCGAAGGCCCCGGACCGCTACCGCAGGTGCCCCGTATCGTTCAGCCCCCGCACCGACGCGTTCCCGTCCCCGTAATACGCCACCTCCGACACCGACGCAGCCGAAAGCTCCATCCGGAACAGGGACTCCGGCGGCGCCCCCAGAGCCAGCCTGACCAGGGTCTTGATCGGGGTCACATGCGTGACCAGGAGCACCGTGCGCCGGGGGTACGCGGCGATCAGCCGGTCCCGGGCCGCGGCGACCCGCCGCGCCACCGCCGCGAAGCTCTCCCCGCCTCCCGTCGGCGCCGCCTTGGCCGAGCCGAGCCACGCGCCGAGGTCGTCGGCGTACCGCTCGCGCACCTCGGCGAAGGTCAGCCCCTCCCACGCCCCGAAGTCCGTTTCCCGCAGGCCCGGTTCGACGTGGACGTCGAGTCCGAGTCGGTCGGCGACCGCCGCCGCCGTCTCACGGCACCGCCGCAACGGCGAGGAGACGATGGCCTCGATGGTGCCGCGCTCGGCGAACGCCGCCGCGGCCCGCTCGGCCTGACCGCGCCCGACGGCCGACAGCTCGGGGTCGGTTCCGCCACTGCCGGAGAACCGCTTCATGGGCGTGAGCGCCGTCTCGCCGTGCCGCAGCAGGACGAAGGTCGCGGGCGCCCCCAGATCGGCGGAGGCTCCCCACCCGACACCGGGCGAAGCCTCAACAGGCTTGTCCGGCACGGCAGTTGCGCCCCCCATGCTCCCCGCGCTCCGGGCACCCACAGCGCTCCCGGCACCCACGGCACCCACCACACCGGCGGCACTCGCGGACACCGGCACGGAAGCCGAACCGCCGGACAACCCCGCCCCCGGCGCCCCCGCCCCCATCGCCCCCGCGAGCGCCGCCCGCGCCCTGGCCGCACCCGCCGCGTGATCCCCGACCACCCGGGCCGCACCCGCGTCGGCGGCGGAAGCGAGCGCCGAGGACGCCGAGGACTCCATGGACGCAGTGGACGCCGAGGGCTCCCAGCGCCGTCCCTGCCGGCCCGCGTCCATCGCCTCGTTGGCGAGCCGGTCCGCGTGCTTGTTGCGCTCGCGCGGGATCCACTCGTACGACACCTGCCCGGACGGCAGGATCCGCGCGGCCTCCGCGGCGAGCGGCTTCATGTCGGGGTGCTTGATCCTCCAGCGGCCCGACATCTGCTCGACGACGAGCTTGGAGTCCATGCGGACCCGCACCGTCGCGGCCGGGTCGAGCTCGCGCGCGGCGCGCAGGCCGGCGATGAGCCCCCTGTACTCGGCGACGTTGTTCGTGGCGACCCCGATGAACTCGGCGGCCTCGGCCAGCGTCTCGCCCGTCACCGGGTCGAGCACGACCGCGCCGTAGCCGGCGGGGCCCGGGTTGCCCCGGGAGCCGCCGTCGGCCTCGACGACGAACTGCCGTCCCGTGGCGGGCGAGGACGGCACTTACAGACCCGATTCCGAGGTGCGCACCAGGATGCGGCGGCAGTTCTCGCAGCGCAGGACCGCGTCGGGAGCGGCGGCCTTGACCTCGTTGACCTCGGTGATGTTGAGCTCCAGGCGGCAGCCCTCGCAGCGGCGCTGGTAGAGGCGGGCCGCGCCGACCCCGCCCTGCTGGGCGCGCAGCTTGTCGTAGAGCTTCAGGAGGTCGCCCGGCACGGAGCCCGCGACGATCTCGCGCTCCTTGGTGGCCGAGGCGATCTCCGCGTCGAGCTCGGCCAGCGCGCTGTCGCGGCGCGTGGTGGCGTCGTCGGTCCTGGCCTGGACGGAGGAGACGCGCTCGGTCAGCTCGGCGGCCCGCTCCTGGGCGGCCTCGCGGCGCTCCATCACTTCGAGGACGACGTCTTCGAGGTCGCCCTGGCGCTTGGCGAGCGAGACGATCTCCCGCTGAAGGCTCTCCAGGTCCTTGGGCGAGGAGACCGCGCCGGAGTCCAGGCGCTGCTGGTCACGGGTGGCGCGCTGACGCACCTGGTCCACGTCCTGCTCGGCCTTGGTCTGCTCGCGGGCGGTGTCGCTCTCCTCGGTCTGCGCGGCGACCAGGAGGTCGCGCAGCTGGGTGAGGTCCTTGGTGAGCGAGTCGATCTCGGCGTGCTCGGGCAGCGAGGTGCGCTTGTGCGCGAGCTGCGACAGGCGCAGGTCCAGCGCCTGTACGTCGAGGAGGCGGATCTGGTCGGCGGGCGCGGCGTTCAGTTGGGGGCTCCATCAATAGAAGGGGAGGTGTGGTGGGCCGACCAGGGGTCGGTGACCGTCTTCGAGACGTGGACCCTCAGGTCCCAGCCGTGACGGTCGGAAATCTCGTCGAGCTGCGCCGCGGCCTGCTCGCACCAGGGCCACTCGGTGGCCCAGTGCGCGGCGTCGATCAGCCCGAGCGGAGAGTGCGCGGAGTGCGCAGAGTGCTGGGTGGCTTCGGAGACCGGGTGGTGGCGCAGGTCGGCGGTGAGGAAGGCGTCGGCTCCCGAGGCGCGTACGGCGTCGAAGAGGCTGTCGCCCGAGCCGCCGCTGACGGCGACGGTCCGCACCGGGGCGCCGGGGTCGCCCGCGACGCGGATGCCCTGCGCGGTGGCGGGCAGCCGGGCGGCGGCGCGGGCGGCGAACTCGCCGAGCGTCATGGGGGGCTCCACCGCGCAGATCCGGCCGAGGCCCCTGCGGCCCGCCGGGTCGGTGGAATCGGGCACCAAGGGGCCGATGACGCGTACGTCGAGGGCGCCCGCCAGGGCGTCGCTCACACCCGGGTCGGCGGTGTCGGCGTTGGTGTGCGCGACGTGCAGGGCGATGTCGTGCTTGATCAGCGTGTGCACGACCCGGCCCTTGAAGTGGCCCGCGGCGACCGTGGTGGTGCCGCGCAGATAGAGCGGGTGGTGGGTGACGACCAGGTCGGCGCCGAGCTTGACGGCTTCGTCCACGATGTCCTGGACGGGGTCGACGGCGAACAGGACCCGGCGCACCTCGGCGTCGGGGTCGCCGCAGACGGTGCCGACGGCGTCCCACCCCTCGGCCCGCTCGGGCGGCCAGAGGGCGTCGAGCGCTGCGATGACTTCAGACAGACGGGGCACGCAGACAGGTTACCCGCGCCGCGCACCCCTCCGGCCGGCCGCCGGTACGTACTTCTTCACGCCGCTTCCTCACGCCCCTCCTCCCGCCGCTGCGTCACACCCGCTTCGCCGCACCCGCCGCGTCACCGCCTCGTCCCGCGCCCGCCTCGTCACGCCTGGTTCGTGGGGCGCGGGATGTCGGCGTCGCCTTGATGTCGGTGGCGCCCGTCGCGTACCGCACGGTGCGCGGGAACCGGCCGGGCGCCGCGTCCGTGCCCATGGCCGCCGTCCTGTCGGTGGCGGCCGCGAGGCAGAGCCCGGCGGTCACGGCGAGGGCCGGGGCCCTCACGTAAACCGTTCCTGCACATCCGCCCCGCTCCCCACCGGCGAACCGCGCCAGGGCCACCCATTGGTGTGAAGCCGCAGGGCTCACGTTGTCGGGCCGAAGGTGCGAAAACTAGCTTCGGTGGCCGGAGGTGACCCATCTGATGACGGCTTTGGCCATCGAGTCCGCAGCCGAGGACGGCGCGGTCGCAGGTACGGGATTCGCGATCGCGGCGAACGGTTCGTACGCCGCGCGGCTGGCGCGCGACGAGGGCGGGAGCGCGGCCTGGTTCCCCGAGCGCTGGACGCTCGACGGCCCCGAGCCGTACGCGGTGCCGCTCCCCGGCAACCAGCCGGAGGAACCGGACACGGGGGTGCTGCCCCTGGCGGACGGCCGGGTGCTCATCCAGCGCCGGATCGCCGGCCGGCATGCCTTCGCCCTGCTCTATCCCACTGGACCCGCCACGGGCGAGCTGCCGCTCGGCACGGTGGACGCCGGGGCGGACGAGCTCACCCTGCTCCCGCCGTCCCCGGACGGCACCTGTGCCTACGCCGTCGCGGCCGGCCAGGACAGCACGGCGCTGTGGCGGGTGGCGGGCGGCGCGTTCGGCCCCGAGCTGGTGACCCGGATCAAGGGGCGCTGCTCGGGCGGGGTCTGGCTGGACCGCACCGGACGGCTGCTCGCCCTCGACCGGGAGCTCGACGGCCGCACGAAGGCGGTCACCGTCGACCTGGAGCGCGGCGGCGAGGTCACCGAGCTCCTTGAGATCACCGAGGACAGCGACGACCGGCTGCTGCTCGCGGATGCCGACAGCGGGCTGCTCCTGATCCGTTCGAACGCGCCGGGCCACGACCGGCTCGGCTGGGGCGTGCTCGGCTCCGCGCTGCCGGTGCGCTTTCCCGAGTGCCTGCGTCTTGCGGACGCGGCCGTCACGCCGTTCGCCATACAGCCGGGCCAGGTCCTGATGCCGGAGTCCTGCGCGGTGGCCCTGCGCATCGACGCGGCGGCCGGCACCTGGCTCGGCGTCTGGCGCCCGGCCGGCCGCCGCCTGCACCAACTGGCCGCTCCGCAGGGGTGGTTGGCGGGTGCGGGACTGTGGACGGCGCAGGGGGTGCTGCGACTTCCGTACGCCACGCGGGCCAACCCGTGCGCGGTGCACGAGCTGGCCGCGCCGGCCGACCCCGCGCCGGCCCCGCCCGCGCCGCCGCCTGCGGCCCACACCAAGCCCGTACCCCTCGGTCAGGCGCCCCTGACCGGCCGTCGGCCCCCGTCAGGAGATCGTTAGAATCGGCGCCCTGTACGAGCGATACGTGTGAAGACGACTACGGGGTGACCACAGCTCATGTCCAACCAGACCGACATCCGTCCGCAGGAGACGGGGAACGACCACGGGGGCCGGCACCGGGGGGGTGCGGCGTCCACCGAGGATTCGGTGACGCCGCCCCACGGGCGCCACCGGCGCGAGGAAAACGCGCCCAGCACCGCCTGACCCACCACGGAGCCCGGGCCCTCGCCGGTCCCACACCCACCCCGGGCTCCGCCCCAGACCCTGATCGGCCTGAACCGCCTCGTCCTCAAACGCCGGACGGGCTGAGGTTGCCGATGCGGGCCAGCACCGACCCCGCCAGGGGCTGAGGTTTCCCACGCGGGCCAACACCAACCCCGCCAGGGGCGCGGGGAACTGCGCGAGGAGCGACCACGGCCCGCACCCGAGCCCCCTGGGGCTCCGCCCCAGACCCCGTATCGCGCCTGAAGGGCGCTCGTCCTCAATCGCCGGACGGGCTGACTATGCCGCTGCGGGCCAGCACAGCCCCTGCCAGGGGCTGAGGTTTCCCACGCGAACCAACACCGACCCCACCAGGGCGCGGGGAACTGCGCGAGGAGCGACCACGGCCCGCAGCCAAGCTCCCTGGGGCTCCGCCCCAGACCACGATCGGCCTGAACGGCCTCGTCCTCAAACGCCGGACGGGCTGAGGATGCCTGGCTGGGCCGGCATGAACCCTGCCCCGGGTCGCCCACGGGGGCCAGCACCAGCCCCGCCAAGGGGCGCGGGGAACTGCGCGCCGAGCCACCCACGGCCCGCACCCGAAAGCGCACGGGGCCGGGCCTTAAGGGGCGCGGGGAACTGCGCACCCGGGCGTGCGCCGGGGCCGCGCACGGGTGGGAACCCCGGCGCCACCTCACCCGTGGCGCAGCCCCAGTACCTCCGTCGCCGCGAACGTCTCGTCCTTGGGACGGCCCGCGTAGTACGGAGAGATCAGCTCGTCCAGCTCCTCGTACGAGAAGACCTCCTTCGCCGTGTCGAACCGCGCGGCCACCCGCGGCCGCTCCATGACCGCGACCATCCCGCCGTGCACCACCAGGAGCTGCCCGTTGACCCGGGCGGCCGCGGGTGAGGCCAGGTAGCCGACCAGGGGCGAGACGTGCTCCGGCGCCAGCGGGTCGAGTTCGCCCTCACCCGGTTCCGCGAACCCCGCGAACACGTCCTCGGTCATCCGCGTCCTGGCCCGCGGACAGATCGCGTTGGCCGTCACCCCGTACTTGCCCAGCGCGAGCGCCGTTGAGGTGGTGAGGCCGACGATGCCGCCCTTGGCCGCCGCGTAGTTGGGCTGGCCGGCCGAGCCCGCCAGGAAGGCCTCCGAGGAGGTGTTCACGACGCGGCCGTAGACCGGGCCGCCCGCCGCCTTGGCGCGCTCGCGCCAGTGCGCGGCGGCGAAGTGGGTGGTGTTGTAGTGCCCCTTGAGGTGCACCTGGATCACCGAGTCCCACTCGGCCTCGCTCATCGAGAAGATCATCCGGTCCCGCAGGATGCCCGCGTTGTTGACCAGGATGTCCAGCTTGCCGTAGGTCTCGATCGCCAAGTCGACCATGGCGCGCGCCTGTTGGTGATCGGCCACGTCACCGGTGTGGGCCGTCGCCCGGCCGCCCGCCGCGCGGATCTCGGCGGCGACCTCCTCGGCGGGGCCCGCCGAGGCCTGCCCAGAACCGTCGCGGCCCGGCTGTCCGAAGTCGTTGACGACGACGGCCGCGCCGAGCCGGGCGAGTTCGACCGCCTCGGCCCGGCCGAGCCCGCGCCCGGCGCCGGTGACGATCGCGGAAAGCCCTTCAAGTGGCAGTGCTGGTGCTGTCATGCCGGTTGGGTCCTCTCACAGAGGGGAAAAGGGGGCGGGCGCCGGAGAGCGACCCGTGCCGGACGGCGACCCGTGCCGGACGGCCACCGGCATCGGGCGGCGACGGGTTCAGAGCTCCACGCACGTCCGCAGCGCCTCGCCGCTGCGCATCTGGTCGAGCGCGTCGTTGATCTCGGCCAGCCGTACCCGGTGGGTGATCAGGCCCTCCAGGTCGATGCGGCCCGCCCGCCACAGCGCGATGGCCCGTTCGTAGGAGCGCAGCACGTCGCCGCCGCCGTACATCGACGGCAGGATGCGCTTCTCGTCGAAGAACAGCTCGAACATGTTGACCTGGAAGAAGTCGTCAAGGGCGCCGGCGCCGACCACGCACAGGGTCCCGCCGCGCCGGGTGTTCTCGTACGCGGTGCGCGCGGTCGCCGAGCGGCCGACCACTTCGAAGACGTAGTCGAAACCCTCGCCCGCGGTGATCCGCTGCTTGGCGTCGGCGAACTCCTCGGGCGAGACCGCCTCGGTGGCGCCGAACCGGAGCGCCGCCTCGCGCCGCGAGGCGACCGGGTCGACGGCCACGATCTGGGCCGCGCCCTGCACCCGGGCGCCCTGGACGGCGCTGATGCCGACCCCGCCGCACCCGATGACGGCGACCGACGAACCCGCCTCCACCCGCGCGGTGTTGATGGCGGCCCCGAGTCCGGTGGTGACCCCGCAGCCGATGAGCGCGGCGATCTCGTACGGCACGTCGTCGGGGATCGGCACCGCGCAGCCGGCCGCGACCACGACCTCCTCGGCGAAGGTGCCGGTGCCGGCGAAGCCGAACACGTCGCCGCCGGGGCGGCGGAAGTTGGGGGTCCCGGCGTTCATGAACCCGGCCAGGCAGAGCTGGGTCTGGCCGCGCTTGCAGGACGGGCACGCCCCGCACGCCGGCAGCCAGCACATCAGGACCCGGTCGCCCGGCGCGATGCCGCTCACGCCGTCACCGACGTCGACGACCTCGCCCGCCCCCTCGTGGCCGGGCACGAACGGCGCGGGCTGGGGCAGCACCCCGCTCATCGCCGACAGGTCGGAGTGGCACAGGCCGGTGGCGCGGACGCGGAGCTTGACCTTGCCCGGCCCGAACCCGGTGGCCTCCATGTCGTCGACCACGTCCAGCTTGTCCTGGCCGATCTCGTGCAGTACGGCTGCGCGCATGGTGCGGCTCCCCTCGGGTTCCCTCACGTGCCGGAACAAGTCCTTGACCACTTACGGGACAGGCGGGCCCGGTTGCGGGCGGGCTCAGTTGAGTGCTACGACCGTGTCGGCCAGTACCGGCGCGTCGTCCCGCTCGACGGCCGTCACCGTCACCTGGACGCGGCCGGGCGCCGGCCACATCCGGATGCGCAGGGTCTCGCCCGGGAAGACGATCCCGGTGAAGCGGGTGGCGTAGGACCGCACCCGGGTCACGTCGCCGTCGAGCAGGGTGTCCACGACGGCCTTGAGCGTCATCCCGTACGTGCACAGGCCGTGCAGAATGGGCCGCTCGAAGCCGGCGAGCTTGGCGAAGTCTGGATCGGCGTGCAGCGGGTTCCAGTCCCCGGACAGGCGGTAGAGCAGGGCCTGTTCCTCGCGCACCGGGCGCTCCACCACGTGGTCGGGGTCCCGGTCGGGCAGCTCGGCGCGGGTGGAGGGCCCTCGCTCGCCGCCGAAGCCGCCCTCGCCGCGTACGTAGATCTGCGCGTCGCTCGTCCACAGGGGTCCGTCCGCGTCGGCGGCCTCGGTGCGCAGGACCAGGACGGCGGCCTTGCCCTTGTCGTGGACGGCGGCGACCTTGGAGGTCGAGGTGGCCTCGCCGCGCACCGGCACGGGCCGGTGCACGGTGATGGACTGGCCGCCGTGGAGCACCGCCGCGAGGTCGACGTCGATGCCGGGCGCGGAGAGGCCCCCGACCACGCCCATGCCGGCGCCCGCCACGGTCGCGAAGGAGGGCAGCACGTGCAGCTTGGACTCCAGGGTGTAGCGCAGTTCGTCGGGGTCGGTGGCGGGCCGGCCCGCGCCGAGCCCCAGGTGGTAGAGCTGTACGTCCTTGTGGTCCCAGGTGATGGTGGTGGACCGGGGCTCGGCGGCGAGCGCCTTCGCGGCATCGATGGGCATCGGGATGCTGCTCCTTGAGCGTGGTGCGGGCACGGGGCGAAGACCTCGGCGCGGCCGTCCGCACCGTCGGCCCCACCGAGGTCGTCCTGGACCGGACCGAGGACGCGCTCCGGGCCGGTCCGCCCGGTGCGGGACCCGTTCTAGAACGCGTTCTAGGCCGACGGCCCCCAGGTATAGCGCACGCCCCGGCCGTTGGGAAGGCTTCTGACGCCGCGTCAGCTCCCTTGCCCGTACGGCCTCCTCGCCCTCCTCGCCGGGGGCACCCAGGACATTTGTCCCGCCCAGCTCCGTACAAGCGCATCTGGGGCGGCCCCCCGGAGGCTCCGTAGCGTTCGGGACATGACGCAGACGACGACACAGAGCGCCACCGCGGTCCGCTTCAGCGGGGTGGTGAAGTCCTACGGGGCGGTGCGGGCCGTGGACGGGGCCGAGCTGGCCATCGGGCGCGGCGAGACCGTGGCGCTGCTCGGCCGCAACGGCGCCGGCAAGTCCACCACCATCGGCCTCCTGCTCGGCCTGAACGAGCCCGACGCCGGCGAGGTGCGGGTCTTCGGCCGGACCCCGGAGCGGGCGGTGCGGGACGGGCTCGTCGGGGCGATGCTCCAGGAGGGCAGCCCGATTCCCCGGGTGACCGTGCGCGAGCTGGTGTTCTTCATCGCCAGCATGTATCCGAAGCCGATGCCGGTCGCCGAGGCGCTGGCCCTCGCCGGGCTCACCGAGTTCGCCGGGCGCCGGGTCGACAAGCTCTCCGGTGGCCAGACCCAGCGGGTGCGGTTCGCGATGGCGCTTGCGGGCAACCCGGAACTGCTGCTCCTGGACGAGCCGACCGCCGCCCTCGACGTGGAGGCGCGCCGCGCGTTCTGGGAGTCGATGCGCGTCTACGCCGGCCGGGGCAACACCGTCATGTTCTCCACGCACTACCTCGAGGAGGCCGACGACAACGCGGACCGCGTCGTCGTCATCGACCGGGGCCGCGTCGTCGCCGACGGGCCCGGCGAGCAGATCAAGCAGGCGGCCGGCGGCAGCCTGGTCTCCTTCGACCTCGCCGGCGCCTCCAGCGCCGGCCTCGCGCTGCTGCCCGGCGTGGTCGGTGTCGAGACCGACGGCGACCGGGCCCGGCTGCGCACCTCCGACTCCGACGCCACCGTCATGGCGCTGGCGTCCATGGGCGCCGTACGCCGCCTCGAAGTGGCCCCCGCGAGCCTGGAGGACGCCTTCCTCTCCCTCACCGCGCACGAAAGCGAGACCGTCCGATGATCGAGTACATCAAGCTGGAGATGCGGCGCACCCTGCGGGACGCCTCATTCGTGATCTTCGGCATCGGGATGCCCGTCCTGATGTATCTGCTCTTCACCAACATCGGCGGGGCCGGCAACGGCGACGACTGGAAGGTCCAGTCGATGATCGGCATGGCGGCCTACGGCGCGCTGGGCGCCGCCCTCGGCGTCGGGACCGGGGTCGCGTCCGACAAGTCGATCGGGTGGCTGCGCCAGCTGCGGATCGCCCCGCTCTCCCCGGCGAAGGTGGTGACCGGGCGGGCCATCAGCGGCTCGGTGACCGTACTGCCCGGCATCCTCGCCGTGTTCCTGGCCGGCGCGCTGGTCGACGGGGTGCGCCTGGACGCCTGGCAGTGGGCCGCGCTCACGCTGCTGCTCTGGCTCGGGGCGCTGCCCTTCACGATGTTGGGCCTCGGCAACGGCTACCGGCTCTCCGCGCAGGCCACCGGGGTCGTCAACGTGGCCTGTCTGATGGGCCTGGCGATCCTCGGCGGCCTGTGGTTCCCCGTCACCGCCTTCCCCGGCTGGCTGCGTAGGATCGCCGAGTACACTCCGACCCACCGCTTCGCCGACCTCGGCTGGGCCACCTCGCGGGGCCACGCCCCGGGGGTCGCCACCATCGCCCTGATGGCGGCCTGGCTGGTGGTCTTCGGTTCGTACGCCGTGGTCTCCTACCGCCGGTCCGCCCGGACCGTGTGAGCGCCGGGACCGGGTGACCTCATGTGCCTTCGGGCCGTCGGACCGTCGGACCGTAAAAACGGGGAGAACGCGATGCCATCACTGCTGCCGAAGCTGCCCGCGCGGGGAGCCAAGCCCGACGAGTTCCCCGGTCCGCCGGCCAACGCCCACACCTTCCTGCCGTGGCTCCTGATGGGCACCGGCGCCGCGATCGACGTGGTCAGGGGCGATGTGGCTCACCCGGTCCTCGGCGGCCTCGGCATCGTCGCCTTCGTCGTCCTGTACGCGCTGGTCGCCTACCGGGCCTTCGACAAGCCGCGCCGCGAGGAGCGGGCCACCCTGGTCCTGCTCGGCGCGCTCGGCGCCGTCACCTACGCCCTCGGTCTCGGCTACGGCGGGAGCTGGCTGCTCTTCTTCCCGCTGTTCTCCCTGACCTGCGGGGCGGTGCTGCGCGACCGGCGCCTGGGCGTCGTGATCCTCACGCTCGCGGGTTCGGTCGGTGTCATCTCCGGCATCAAGACCGGCGACCCGTGGGACAACATGACCATCGCGTACGGGACGTTCCTGTCCGGCATGGTGATCGCGGCCCTCCTCTCGCTGTCCGAGACCGTGCGCGAACTGCGCGACACCCGCCAGGAGTTGGCGCGTACCGCCGTGGAGAAGGAGCGCCTGCGTTTCTCCCGCGACCTGCACGACCTGCTCGGCCACACCCTCTCGGTCATCGTGGTGAAGTCGGAGGCCGCCCGCCGGATCGCGCCGCGCGACCTGGACGCGGCGCTCGGCCAGGTCGCCGACATCGAGTCGGTCGGCCGCCAGGCGCTCACCGAGATCCGCGAGGCCGTCACCGGTTACCGCGAGGGCAGCCTCGCCACCGAACTCGACCGGGCCCGCTCGGCGTTGGGCGCCGCCGAAGTGGAGCCGCTGGTACGCCAGTCGGGCCCGCCGCTGCCCGCGCAGGCCGAGGCGCTGCTGGGCTGGGTGATCCGCGAGGCCGTCACCAATGTCGTACGCCACAGCGCCGCGACGCGCTGCGAGATCGTGATCGAGGGCACGCCGGAGCGGGTGCTCCTGACGGTCACCGACAACGGAAGGGGCGTCCCGGCCGCGCCCGCCCCGTCGCCCCGGACCGGCGGCAACGGGCTGAAGGGCCTGACCGAACGGCTGGCCTCGGCGGGCGGCTCCCTGCGGTCGGGCCCCGCGCCCCGCGCCGGTTTCCAGGTCAGCGCCGAACTCCCGGTGGACCCGCAGGACACGGCACTGGACGCCGAACTGAGTACGGCGCAGGAGTACGGGGTGGAGCGGGCGGCGGGCTGACGCGGCGGCCGGCGTGCCGCCCCCTCGGCCGTGCGGGGTGGGTCCGGCCGTGCGGGGTGGGCTCAGCCGTGCAGGGTGGGGCGGTAGACGAGTTCCTGGATGCGGCCGTCGAGCGTACGGCTCTCGATCAGTTCGAGGTCGAAGTCGGCCGCGCCCCGGAAGACGGGGGCGTCCCCGGTCCGGCCGGTGATCACCGGGAAGAGCGTCACCTGGACGCGGTCGACCAGGCCGGCGGCCATCAGCGCCCGGTTCAGGGACAGGCTGCCGTGCGAGCGCAGCGGCACCGCGGACTCGCGCTTGAGCCGGGCGACGGCCTCGACGGCGTCGCCGCGCACGACCGTCGCGTCCGGCCAGTCCAGCGGTTCGCTCAGCGTGCTGGAGACCACCGTGGCCGGCATGTTCCGCATCCGCGCCACCCACGGGTCACGCACCCCGGACTCCTCGGTGCTCTCGGCCAGCATCCGCGCGAACTGCCGGTAGGTGGTCGCCCCGAACACCATCCGCTGCTCCTGGCCGAACAGGGCGAGCCGGTGCGCCAGCAGTTCGGGCCCCTGCTTGCCCCAGTACCCGCCCCAGTCGGCGCTGGTGACGCCGCCGAAGCCGTCGAGGCTGGAAAAGACGTCGAAGGTGTAGGTGACGGTCATGACGCGCGCTCCTTGATCGGGTGGGTGGTTGCCCCCCCACGACCAGACAGACCCCGCGCCGTCCCCAAACTCATCGCCGCCACGCCACGAGCCCCCGGGCGCGGCCCGGACCGGGCGGCGATGGCGACCGCGCCCGTGGCCGTAACCTGAGCCCATGGACGAGATGCCCCAGGACCACCGACCCGCCGCATCCGTGCGCGTTCTGCTCGCCGAGGACCAGGGCATGATGCGCGGCGCGCTCGCGCTGCTGCTCGGTCTTGAGGAGGACATGGAGGTCGTCGCACAGGTCTCGGCCGGCGACCAAATCGTCCCGCAGGCCCTGGTGTCGCGGCCGGACGTCGCGCTGCTCGACATCGAACTGCCGGGCAAGAGCGGTCTTGACGCGGCCGCCGAGCTGCGCGAGGAAGTGCCGGACTGCCGGGTGCTGATCCTCACCACGTTCGGCCGGCCCGGCTATCTGCGCCGGGCCATGGAGGCGGGCGCCGCGGGGTTCCTCGTGAAGGACGGGCCGGTGGAGGAACTGGCCGAGGCCATCCGCCGGGTGCTGCGCGGCGAGACCGTCATCGACCCGGCGCTCGCGGCCGCCGCCCTCAGCGCGGGCCCCAGCCCGCTGACCGCGCGCGAACGCGACGTCCTGAACGCGGCGGTGGACGGGGCGACGGTCAGCGACATCGCGGGCAAGCTGCACCTGTCGGAGTCGACGGTCCGCAACTACCTGTCCTCCGCCATCGGCAAGACCGGCACCCGCAACCGCATGGAGGCGGTACGGTCCGCCCGTCAGCAGGGCTGGCTCTGAGGCCCCGGCGTCAATCCGGCCTCAGCCCCGCCGGGCCGGGCCCGTCGCCCTCGGCAGCCACACCAGGCCGAGCGCCACGCTCGCCAGCAGGACGAAACCGCCGACCCGGAAGGCCAGGGCGTACCCGGCGGTCAGGTTCTCCGCGCTCTGGACCGCGCCGGTCCGGGACGCCGCGACCGTGGACAGCACCGCGAGGCCCAACGCGCCGCCCATCGTCCGGGACGTGTTGATCAGGCCCGACACCAGGCCCGCCTCACCCGGCGCCGCCCCCGAAGTGGCCAGTGAGGCAAGGGGAGTTGTGGCCAGTCCCGCGCCGGTCATCATCAGTACGCCCGGCACCAGGATGGAGAGCCAGTAGGGATCGTCGGCGCGCATCGTGGACTGCCAGCCGAACCCGGCCGCCGTCACCAGCATGCCGAGCACGGCCAGGTTCCGCGCCCCGGTCCACGGCATGAGGCGCGGGGCCAGCTTCGAGCCGAGGACGACGCTGAGCGAGCTGGGGATGAAGGCGAGGCCCGCGTCCAGGGGGGTGTAGCCGAGCACGTTCTGGGCGTACAGGGTCATCAGGAACCAGGTGCAGAACATCGCCGAACCGCACACGAACATCACGGCGTTGGCGCCCGAGACGGCCCGTAGCCCAAAGAGCCGCAGCGGCATCAGGGGCGCGGCGGTCCTGCGCTCCACGACGAGGAACGCGAGCAGCAGGCCGAGGCCGCCGAGCAGCGGGACCAGCGTCGCGGGCGCGCCCCAGCCCGACTCCTCGGTCTGCACGATGCCGTACGAGAGCGTCGCGAGCCCCGCCGTCACGAGGACCGCGCCCGGCAGGTCGAGCCGGTGGCGCTCGCGGGCCCGCGACTCGGTGACCCAGAGCACGGCGCCGAGCAGCACCAGCGCGCCGACGGGCACGTTGATGAGCAGCACCCAGCGCCAGGACAGGGCGTCGGTGAGCACGCCGCCCACGAGGCCGCCCGCCGCGCCGCCGCCCGCGCCGACCGCCGCCCAGGTGCCGATCGCCCGGGTGCGGGCGGCGCCCTCGGGGACGGCGGCGGTCAGGATGGTCAGGGTGGCCGGCGCGAGGACCGCCGCCCCGAGCCCCTGCGCGGCCCGCGCCGCGAGCAGCTGCCAGCCCTCCTGGGCGAGGCCGCCGCCGAGGCTGGCCAGCGTGAACAGGCCCAGGCCCACGAGGAACATCCGCTTGCGTCCGTACAGGTCGCCCGCGCGGCCGCCGAGCAGCATGAACCCGGCGAAGGCGATGGCGTACGCGTTGACCACCCATTGCAGGCCGCCCGCGCTCATGCCGAGGCCGGTGCGCATCGAGGGCAGGGCGACGTTGACGACGGACACGTCGAGCACGACGAGGAACTGCCCCGCACACGCGGCCGCGACGACCGGCCAGGTGCGGGGGGTTTTGGCGGGGGCGGCTATGTGGGTGTCACTGGAGGCGTGGGCCATGCGAGTCATGGTCGCACGGGGTTTCCCGTCCCGAAGGCTGCCCCGACCCCGCGCCTGGCAGGCTCCGCGCTGGCCCGCATGCGCATACCCAGCCAGTCCCTCGCGCCCCTGGCGGGGGCCGCGCTGGCCCGCAGCGGCAACCTCAGCCTGTCATGGGGGTCCCCCCTGGCCCTTAAGGCCTTGGGGGAGATTGAGGACGAGGCCGTTCAGGCCGAACGGGGTCTGGGGCGGAGCCCCAGGGACTCCGGCTGCCGACCGTGCGTGGCTGAGCGCGCAGTTCCCCGCGCCCCTGGCGGGGTCGGTACTGGCCCGCATGGGCATACCCAGCCTGCCCCCGCGCCCCTGGCGGGGTCGGTACTGGCCCGCATGGGCACACCCCGCCTGCCCCCGCGCCCCTGGCCGGGTCGTGCCGGCCCGCGTGGAAACCTTCGCCCGCACGTGGGGGTCAGCGGCGCAGGAGCGTGACCACTGCCGCGCCGCCGAGGCCTATGTTGTGCGCGAGACCCACCCGCGCGCCCTCGACCTGCCGCGCCCCCGCGACCCCCCGCAGCTGCCACACCAGCTCCGCCACCTGCGCGAGTCCCGTCGCCCCCAGCGGGTGGCCCTTGGAGATCAGGCCGCCGGACGGGTTGACCACCCACCGGCCGCCGTACGTCGTCGCCCCGGACTCCACCAGCTTCCCCGACTCCCCCGGCGCGCACATCCCCAACGCCTCGTACGTCAAGAGCTCGTTGATCGAGAAGCAGTCGTGCAGCTCGATGACGTCGACGTCGTCGATCCCGAGCCCCGCCCGCTCCAGCGCCCTCCGCCCCGCCTCCCGCGACATCGGCGCCCCCACCGCGTCGACGCAGCTGCCCGACGCGAACGACTCCTCGGTGTCGGTCGTCATGGCCTGGCCGGCCAGCTCGACCGCCCTGTCGCCGAGCCCGCGCCGCTCCACGAACCGCTCCGACACGACGACCGCCGCCGCCGCGCCGTCGGACGTCGGGGAGCACTGGAGCTTGGTCAGCGGCCGGTGGATGGTCTTCGCGGCCAGCACCTCCTCGACCGTGTACGCGTCCTGGAACTGCGCGTTGGGGTTGTGCACGGAGTGGCGGTGGTTCTTGGCGCCCACCGCGGCGAGCTGCGCCGGGGTCGTCCCGTACCGCTCCATGTGCTCGCGCGCCGCGTTGCCGAAGATCTGCGCGGTGGGCGGCGTCGTCTCGAAGCCGTGGCGGGCCGCCATGACCCCGTAGTGCCGGGCCACCGGCGAGGTCGCGAAGTCGCCGCCGTCGGAGCCCCCGCCGAGCGCGCCCCGCTTCATCTTCTCGAAGCCGATCGCGAGGACGCAGTCGCTGACGCCGCCCTCGACGAACTGCCGCGCCAGCATCAGCGCGCTCGCCCCGGTCGCGCAGTTGTTGTTGACGTTGTAGACGGGCACGCCGGTCAACCCCAGTTCGTACACGGCCCGTTGACCGGCCGTCGAGGCCTGGAAGCAGTAGCCGACGGGGACCTGTTCCACCGCGCCGTAGTCGATCCCCGCGTCCGCGAGCGCCGCGCCCCCCGCCTCCTTCACCATGTCCCAGTACTGCCAGTCGCGGGACTGCGGCTTCTCGAACCTGGTCATGCCGACACCGACGACGTAACTCTTCATCGCCCTCTTCATCGCACTGTTCACGGCAGCGGGACCCTTCAGTCTCGGGGGCGGGCCGAGGACGCCCTCGGCGACGGCATGGAGCTGGATCCGGAACGGCGCAAGAGTAGAACACGTTTCAATCTGATGGAAGGTCAGGTGACCGGAAGCCCGGCACCCCGGCGCGGTCCGCCCCGCCCGCCCCGCCCGCCCGGCGCCCCCCGCCCGCCGGGCAACCCCCGCGCGGCGTACGGCACCATGGAGCGCCCATACACCCCACACCCCAAGGAGCCCGGCCGTGGCCACTCCCAAGCCGCAGATCCTGGCCGCCTTCGAGGCGGCCAAGGGCTTCATGCCCGTACGGGAAGGACTGGCGCTGTACGCGGCCGCGACCGCCGCCGGGGCGCTCGGCCTTCCCCTCCTGGAGGTCGGCACCTACTGCGGGCGCTCCACGATCCTGCTCGCCGAGGCGGCCCGCGAGTGCGGCACGCTCGCCGTCACCGTCGACCACCACCGAGGCAGCGAGGAGCAGCAGCCGGGCTGGGACTACCACGACCCGACCGTGGTGGACCCCGAGGTGGGCCGGATGGACACGCTGCCCACCTTCCGGCGGACCCTGCACGCGGCGGGCCTCGAGGACCACGTGATCGCGGTGGTCGGGCACTCCCCGCAGGCGGCCCGGGTGTGGGGCGGGCGGCTCGGCCTCGTCTTCATCGACGGCGGCCACACCGACGAGCACGCGAGCGCCGACTACGAGGGCTGGGCGCCCAAGCTCGCCGAGGGCGGCCTGCTTGTCATCCACGACGTCTTCCCCGACCCGGTGGACGAGTTCACCGGCCAGGCCCCCTACCGCGTCTATCTGCGGGCCCTGGAGTCCGGCGCGTTCACCGAGGTCTCGGCGACCGACTCGCTGCGGGTCCTGCGCCGGACGTCCGCCGCGCTGTGACACGGGGCCCGCGACGGCGCGGGCGGGCGTGACACTTCGGGGTGTCGCGTGCCCGGGCCGGGCGGGGTGGCCCGGCTAGCATCGCGTGCGTGTCGTACGACAGCGAGTCATCGAATCCGGACAGCCGGTCGCGCCGCGTGCGCCGCCGGGCCCTCATCGCCCTCGCGGCGTTCGCGCCGGCCGCCCTGGCGGGCTGGCTCGGGTGGCAGGCGATCGGCGCCGCCGGCGGCCGGGACGACAAGCCCGCCAGGGCGCTGCCCCTGCCCAGCCGCACCGAGCAGTCCGCGCGCCCCGGGACCGGCACCGCGACCCTGACGGTCACGGGCACCCCGCGCCCCGCCTCCCCAAGCCCCTCCGCCCCGCCGCAGGGCGGACCGGGCGCCGGGCCGCTCGCCGGGAAGACGGTCGTCATCGACCCCGGTCACAATCCGAATAATTTCCGGCATACAAAAGAGATCAATGAGCCGGTGGACATCGGAACGAACAAGAAGGAATGCGACACCACCGGCACCGAGACCAACGACGGTTATACGGAAGCCGAGTTCACCCTCGATGTGGCGCACCGGATCAGGACGATCCTCGAAAAGCAGGGCGCGAAGGTCGTGTTCACCTACGACAACGACCGGACATTCGGGCCGTGTGTGGACGAGCGGGCCAGGATCGGCAATCAGGCCAAGGCGGACGCCGCCGTATCGGTGCACGCGGACGGCGCGGCCGAGGGCCAGCGCGGCTTTCACGTCATCCTGCCCGCGAAGGTGAAGGGCGGGGCCGCCGACACCGCGCCCATCGTGGGTCCCTCGCGTGAACTCGGTGTGCGGATCGCGGGGAAGTTCGCCCAGGACACGGGCATGAACGCCTCCAACTACGTGGGCGACGGCACCGCTCTCGACGTGCGCAGCGACCTCGGCGGGCTCAACTTGTCGACCGTTCCGAAGGTGTTCATCGAGTGCGGCAACATGCGTGATTCCCGGGATTCGGCGCTTCTCAAGAGCGCGGACTGGCACCAGAAGGCCGCGCAGGGGATCGCCGACGGCATTATGGCGTTCCTGGCCGGGTAGGCTCCCGACCCGCCGTACGGCCCGCGGATCCAGACGATAGATTCTTCCGCACAGGGGGAACCACCTAGAGCTTCACGCCGTGTGCACGTACACCGGCGGCAGCGATGACCGCCCCGACGAGACGACACAAAAGAGGACTTTTACGTGAACATCCGCTCCCTCACACGAGGCGACGGCGTGGTGATCGGTGCAGCGGTGTTGCTGTTCATCGCCTCGTTCCTGCATCTTTCGTCCGCGTCGAGTTGCAACGAGCTGTCCTGCGCGCGCGTCGACGAGGCGAATGCTTGGGATGCGCTCCCGCAGTTGATGAGCATCTTCCTCGCGGGCATCATCGGCGCGGTGCTGGTCGTCGTCGGCCGCTCGCTGCCGCAGCCCAAGAAGGTCGCCGGCCTGGACCTCACGCAGTTCGGCGTGGCGTTCACCGTCTTCGCCGCGTGGACCACGTTCTGGACGATCATCGACGCGCGCGACTCGGGCGCCGGCATGATCCTCGGCCTCATCGCCACGCTGGTGCTCGCTGCGGCCGCCGTGGCCTCGCCGCTGGTCGGCGCCCTGAAGGCGCCGCTCATGGGCACCCCGAGCCCGGCCGCCCCGCAGGGGTACGGATACCCGGGCGCGGCCCAGCCCGCAGGCGGCTACGGCTACCCCGGCGCCGCCCAGCAGCCCTACGGCGCCCACCCCGGCGACCCGAGCCTCGGCGGCCAGCCGGGTGCCCAGGCCCAGCCGTACGGCGCGCAGACCCCGGCCGCCGAACCGGCCAAGGACACCCAGGCACAGCCCGCCGCCGCCGGCGCCCCGGCCGGTGACTTCGCCCCGTTCTGGTTCGCGGTCCCCGTCGCCCGCCCGCTGTACGCGGAGGACGGCTCGCCGACCCCGATCGCCGAGCTCGCCCCCGGCACCTGGTACCTGGCGGTCGACCAGCGCGGTCCCGGCCTGGTCGCCCAGACGCAGGACGGCCGCCGCGGCGTCCTTCAGGACACCACCGGCATCCAGCGCGGCTGATCCGCCCGCACCGCTCCACGACGGCCCCCCGCCCCTTCCGGGCGGGGGGCCGTTGCCCTACAGTCCCCTGACGGCCCGTCAGGTTCGGGCGCCCGGACACGGGAGGGGACGCGCATGCGCCTGGGACTCGCACTGGGCTACTGGGGGCGCGGGCCCAACCCCGCCCACCTCGAACTGGCCCGCGCGGCCGAGGAGTTGGGCTACCACTCGGTGTGGACGGCGGAGGCCTGGGGCTCGGACGCCTTCACCCCGCTGACCTGGATCGCCGCGCACACCTCCCGCATCCGCCTCGGCACCGCCGTCGCGCAGATGGCGGCCCGCACCCCCACCGCGACCGCCATGCACGCCCTGACCCTCGACCACCTCTCGGGCGGCCGGATGATGCTGGGCCTCGGGCTCTCGGGGCCACAGGTCGTCGAGGGCTGGTACGGGCGCCCCTTCCCCGCGAGCCCGCTCACCGCGACCCGCGAGTACGTCGACATCGTCCGCCAGGTGCTGCGCCGCGAGGGGCCGGTGGAGCTGGCGGGCCGCTTCCACACCCACCCCTACGCCGGCGCGAACGGCACGGGCCTCGGCAGGCCCCTGCGGGCCATCACCCACCCCCTGCGCCCGGACCTGCCCGTACTCCTGGGCGCCGAGGGCCCCAAGAACGTCGCCCAGACCACCCGCATCGCGGACGGCTGGCTCCCGCTGTACTGGTCGCCGACCCGCACCGAGGCGTACGCCGACGCCCTCGCGGGGCTGCGCGAGGGCTTCATGGTGGCCCCTCTGGTGCGGGCCCAGGTGTGCGACGACATCGCCGACGGGCTGCTCCCGGTCAAGGCGATGCTGGGTTTCTACATCGGCGGCATGGGCCACGCCACCCGCAACTTCCACGCCGATCTGATGGCGCGCATGGGGTACGAGGAGGCGGCGCGCCGCGTGCGGGAGCTGTTCCTCGCCGGCCGCCGCGAGGAAGCGGTCGCGGCCGTGCCGGACGCGTTCGCCGACGAGATCTCCCTGGTGGGGCCCCGTCAACGCATAGCGGAGCGGCTGGAGTTGTGGCGCCAGGGCCCGGTGACGGACCTCCTGGTCACCTCACCGGACCCCTTGACGCTCCGCACGCTCGCGGAGCTGAACGCCTAGCCGCGCCGCTCAGCGGCCGCTCAGCCGCCGCTGAGCTGACCGGCCGACGGCACCTGGTCCTTGACCGGCGCGCCCGCCTTCTGGCCCGCGCCCTTGACGCTGTCGATCACGTTCTGGAACATGCCGACGTCCTGGTCGTTCGCGTCGCCCTTGCGCAGCTTGCCGCCCAGGTTCTTGAGCGAGTCGATGCCCGAGCTGAGGGGCGCGACGGCCTTGGAGAGCAGCGGGTCGCCCTTGGCGTTCTCGGACGCGGCCTTCAGCCGGTTGTACGTGAACGCGCCGGCCAGGCCCGCCTTGACGAGGGCGAACGTACGGCCCTTGGCGCCCTTCTTGAACTTGCCGGCCTTGTACGGCTTGACGATCCACTGGTAGGCGGCGCCCGCCGCGAGTCCGGCGTTGGCGACGAAGCGCGTCTTGGCGAGCTTCTGCCGCTCGGCCGACGCGCTCGGCGACGGGGCGCTCTCGGCCGCGGCGAGCGCGGCGCTCTGGGTGGAGCTGGTCGCTCCGCCGCAGGCGGTCGTCGGCACCAGAACGGCGCAGGACAGGACGACCGCCACGATTATGCGGCGGATGGGGAAGGTAGTGGGCACGATGACCTCCGGGGATGTTCGGCCTCCCCGGCAGCCTCACCCGCACCGCCGCACTGCGCCACCCGGGCGACTCCGTACGGGTCGTCCCAGACACCCCCTAGACGCAGCAGGACGGCGCCAGGCCCCTGGGGAGCCGGTCGCCGCCGAAGACGGCTCCGGTCGCCTCGTCGCCGCCGAGCGCCGCCACCGCGAGCAGCAGCGACCCCGCCGTCCACGTCGTCAGCTCCTCCGGCCACACCGCGCGGTCGCCCTCGAAGACGTACCCCGTCCAGTACATGCCCGTCGCCCCGTCCCGCAGGTGCTGGATGGACTGGAGGACGTCCAGGGCGCGGTCGGACTCCCCCATCGCCCACAGCGCGAGCGCCAGTTCGCAGCTCTCGCCGCCGGTGACCCAGGGGTTGGGCAGCACACAGCGCACGCCGAGCCCCGGCACCACGAAGTCGTCCCACAGCGACTCGATGCGGGCCTTGGCGTCGGCGCCGGTGAGCGCGCCGCCGAGGACGGGGTAGTACCAGTCCATCGAGTAGCGGGACTTGTCGAGGAAGCGCTCGGGGTGGCGCTGGATGGCGTGGGCGAGCGCGCCGGTGGCCAACTCCCAGTCGGGCTGCGGCTCTTCGAGCTGGTCGGCGATGGCCAGCGCGCAGCGCAGCGCGTGGTGCACGGAGGAGCTGCCGGTGAGCAGCGCGTCGGTGACGGCGCTGCCGTCCTCCTCGCGCTTCCAGCCGATCTGTCCGCCGCTCTGCTGAAGGGCCAGGACCCACTCGACGGCGCCCAGCACGACGGGCCACATCCGGTCGAGGAAGGCGTCGTCGCCGGTGGCGAGGTAGTGGTGCCAGACGCCGACGGCGATGTAGGCGACGAAGTTGGACTCACGGCCGTGGTCGGTGACCTTGTCGTGGGCGCCGTCGTGGTAGGCGGCGTACCAGGAGCCGTCCGCGTTCTGGTGGCGGGCCAGCCAGTCGTAGGCGCGCTCGGCGGCGGCGTGTTCGCCCGCCGCGTCCAGCGCCATCGCGGCCTCGGTGTGGTCCCAGGGGTCCAGGTGGTGGCCGCGGAACCAGGGGATGGCGCCGTCGGCGCGCTGCGCCGCGAGCAGCGCCGCGACCGTCTGGCGCGCCTCGGCCGCGGTGAGCACCCCGGGCAGCACGAGGTGTTCGGTGCGCTCCGGAGAGGTCACTTGGCGGCGCTCTCTTCCGCGAGCACGGGCAGGTGCGGCTTGGTCGCGTACGCCACGAAGCTCTTGCCGACGACCGGGTTGAGCGCCCGCTCGGCGAGCCGGGTCAGGGTGCTGATGCCCGGGGTCTTCATGATGTCCCAGACCAGGAGCTGGTGGTACGCCTTGACCGGCAGCGCCTTGTCGTTGTCCACGCCGAAGGCGCACTTGAGCCACCAGTAGGGCGAGTGCAGCGCGTGCGCGTGGTGGCTGCCGTACGGCTTGAGACCGGCCTGCTTCATCTTGGCGACGAGCTCGTCGGCCTTGTAGATGCGGATGTGGCCGCCCTCGACCTCGTGGTAGGCGTCGGACAGCGCCCAGCACACCTTCTCGGGCCCGTAGCGCGGCACGGTCACCGCGATGCGGCCGCCGGGCCTGAGGACGCGGACCATCTCGGCGAGCACGCCCTTGTCGTCGGGGATGTGCTCCATGACCTCGGAGATGATCACGACGTCGAAGGACTCGTCGGGGAAGGGCAGGTTCAGCGCGTCGCCCTCCATCGCGGTGGCGGTGGCGCCCTGGGGTGCCTCGCCCGCCTCCTTCATCGCCGCGAACCACTTGGCGACCTCGCGGATCTCCTCGCCGTTCTGGTCGAGGGCCACGACCTGGGCGCCGCGCCGGTAGCACTCGAAGGCGTGCCGGCCCGCGCCGCAGCCCAGGTCGAGCACGCGGTCGCCCGGGGCGAGCGGGAAGCGGGAGAAGTCGACGGTCAGCACGGATGCCTGCTTTCGCGGACGGGGGGATGGGGTCGGGCGTGGTCTTGGGGGCGCCGCGTCACCAGGCACCCCCCTGGGCCGCGGCGGCCGGACGCCGGGCGTCCGGCGCTCGCGCTCCGGGTCACCTGGCCGCCTTCCGGGCCGGGCGGCCCTGGGCGGCGATGGCCTCGCGGTAGAGCCGGGCCGTGCCCTCGGCGGCGCGGGCCCAGGTGAACCGCTCCAGGACGCGTTCGCGGCCCGCCGCGCCGAGCCTGGCCCGCAGCTCCGCGTCGCCGAGCAGCCGCGTGAGTCCGGCGGCCAGCGCGCCGGCATCGCCGGGCGGCACCGCGAGGCAGGTCTCGCCGTCGGGGCCCGCGACCTCGGGGATGGCGCCGCCGGTCGTGGCGAGCAGCGGGGTGGCGGTGGCCATGGCCTCGGCGGCGGGCAGCGAGAAGCCCTCGTACAGCGACGGTACGCAGGCGACCTGCGCCGAGCGTACGAGGTCGACGAGTTCGGCGTCGGTGATGCCCTTGACGAACGCGACGGCGTCGGCGAGCCCGTACTTCTCGATGGCCTGGGCGACCGGTCCGTCCTCGGCGCGTTTGCCGACGACGACGAGGTGGGCGTCAAGGCGCTCGGCGCGCACCTTGGCCAGGGCTTCGACGAGGAAGACCAGGCCCTTGAGGGGGACGTCCGCGCTCGATGTGGTCACGATGCGGCCGGGCACCTCGGCGACGGCGGGATCGGGCGACCACAGGGTGGTGTCCGCGCCGATGTGCACGACCTCGATGCGGTCCTCGCGGACCCCGAGGTGGTCGACGATCTCACCCTTGGAGGTGCCGGAGACGGTGAGCACGGAGGGCAGCCGGCGGGCGACCCGCTTCTGCATGTGCGTGAAGCCGTACCAGCGGCGCACCGAGGCGCGGCGCTTCCAGTCGGGGGCCGCGTCCAGTTCGAGCCTGCGGTCGACGGTGATGGGGTGGTGGATCGTGGTGACCAGGGGCGCGCCGAGGTCGCCGAGCAGGCCGTAGCCGAGGGTCTGGTTGTCGTGCACGACGTCGAACTCGCCCCGGCGTCCGGCCAGATGGCGCCGGGCGCGCAGCGAGAACGTCAGCGGCTCGGGAAAGCCGCCGGTGCGCATGGTGGCGACTTCCAGGTGGTCGATCCAGTCCCGGTACTCCTCCCGCGCCGGGGTGCGGAAGGGGTCGGGCGAGCGGTAGAGGTCCATGCTGGCGAGCTCGGTGAGCCGGACGCCCTCGTCGAGCACGGGGTAGGGCTGGGCGCCGATGACCTCGACGTGGTGGCCGAGCCGGGCCAGTTCGCGCGAGAGGTGACGCACGTAGACGCCCTGGCCGCCGCAGAACGGGTTCCCCTTGTAGGTCAGGAGCGCGATGCGCAGCGGGCGTTCGTCCGCGCGGTCGGCGTCCCCGGTGCGGGGGCTTGCTTCTATGGCCTCAGCGGTCACTCGCGGCCCCCTTCATCACTGCGTTTCGCCGGAGCGTAACCGCTCGCGCTAATCTAGAACAAGTTCCAGACTTGATCCTTCTTGAGCGTGCTTTGATCACTCAAGGAGCATCGAATCTACCGGCAGGTAGTGCGACTGTAAGGGCCGGATCAGGTGATTCGCGCCACCACGGGGCCCCTGCCATGCTGGGCCGCCGAAGACCGTGGCAGAGAACGCCGGAGAAGCCGGAGAAGCCGGAGAAGCCGACAAACGGAACGGTACATATGACAGCGGAAGTCAAGGCGGCCACCTCGGCCTCCCCTGCCCTGACCGAACGCCAGGAGGCCCGGCGCCGCCGCATCCTGCACGCGAGCGCCCAGCTGGCCGGCCGGGGCGGCTTCGACGCGGTGCAGATGCGCGAGGTGGCCGAGGCCGCGGGGGTCGCGCTCGGCACCTTGTACCGCTACTTCCCTTCCAAGATCCACCTGCTGGTCGCCACGATGCAGGACCAGTTGCAGCACCTGCACGGCACGCTGCGCAAGCATCCGCCGTCCGGTGCCGGTTCGGCCGAGCGGGTGGCCGAAACCCTCATGCGGGCCTTCCGCGCGCTCCAGCGCGAGCCGCATCTGGCGGACGCGATGGTGCGGGCGCTCACCTTCGCGGACCGCTCGGTCAGCCCCGAGGTGGACACGGTCTCGCGACAGACCACGGCGATCATCCTCGACGCGATGGGGCTCGACCGGCCGAGCCCGGAGCAGCTTTCCGCCGTCCGGGTCATCGAGCACACCTGGCACTCGGCCCTGATCACCTGGCTCTCGGGCCGGGCCTCCATCGCACAAGTCAAGATCGACATCGAAACGGTCTGCAAACTGATCGACATCACCGCCCCGCCGAGCCCCTGACCGGCTGCCGGAGCCGCCCGGGGTCGCCGGGACTCACTCCTCGGGCGGGAAGACGCTCGCGCCGGTGCCGAGCAGAGTGACCGAAATGGCCTCCACCGGGCAGCCCTCGGCGGCGGCCAGGACGTGCTCGTCGGCGTCGGAGTCGGGCGTACGGGGATGGGACTGGCGCGCGGCGTCGAGCCGGAAGCCGTCCGGGGCGTGATGGAGGCACATGCCGGAGCCGATGCACACGCTCCGGTCGACCTCGACGTGCCAACGGTCGCCCATCACGCGCCCCCGTGCCCGGCCGGCAGATGGATCATCTTGTGCTCCAGGTACTCCCCGAAGCCCTCGGGCCCGAACTCCCGCCCCAGACCTGAGGACTTGTAGCCGCCGAAGGGGCCGAGCATGTCGAGGCTGAAGGTGTTGACGTTGAAGGTGCCGGTGCGCACCCGGCGCCCGAAGTCGATGCCGTGCTCCACGTCGGCGGTCCACACGCTGCCGCTGAGCCCGTACGCGGAATCGTTGGCGATCCGCAGCGCCTCGGCCTCGTCCTCGTACGGCAGCAGACAGATCACCGGCCCGAAGATCTCCTCGCGGGCCACGCGCATCGTGTTGTCGACCTCGCCGAAGAGCGTCGGCTCGACGTACCAGCCCCGGTCGAGCCCGGCGGGGCGGCCGCCGCCCGCGAGGATCTTGGCGCCCTCCTCCTGGCCGATGCGGATGTAGTCGAGCGAGCGGCGGCGCTGGCGCTCGGCGACCAGCGGCCCGACCTGGGTGGCCGGGTCCATCGGGTCCCCGACGACCAGCGCGTTCGCGGCGGCGGCGAATGCCTCGGCGTACTCGTCGTAGCGGGCGCGCGGCGCGAGGACGCGCGTCTGGGCCACGCAGGCCTGCCCGTTGTTCATCCAGGCGGCGGGGACGACACCGGCGACGGCCGCCTCCGGATCCGCGTCCGGCAGGATCACCGCGGCCGACTTGCCGCCGAGCTCCAGGGTGACCCGGGTCAGGTGGCGCGCGGCCACCTCCATCACGCGCTTGCCGGCGGCGACGGACCCGGTGAAGGCCACCTTGTCGACGCCGGGGTGCCCGACCAGGTACTCGCTGACCTCGCGGTCGGCGGGCAGGATGGACAGGACGCCCTCGGGCAGCCCGGCCCCGGCGGCGATCTCGCCCAGGATGTAGGCGTCCAGCGGCGTCTCGGGCGACGGCTTGAGGATCACCGAGCAGCCGGTGAGCAGCGCCGGGGCGAGCTTGGCGGCGGCCACGAACTGGGGCACGTTCCACGGCACCACGGCCGCCACGACACCGACCGGCTCACGCCGCACCAGGAGCGGGCCGAGCGCGCCCGTTCGCCTTTCCTCGTACGGGAATTGACGGGCGACGGTGATGGCCGAGTCCCACACCATCATCGCGCCGAGCGCCTGGGCGAGCACGCTCCAGGAGTACGGCGAGCCGTTCTGCGCGCTGATCGTCCGGGCGATCTCCTCGTGCCGCGCGAGGATCGCGTCCTTGATCCGCGCCACCACCTCGATGCGCTCCTCGGGTGTGGCCCGCGCCCAGGGTCCCGACTCGAACGCCGTGCGCGCGGCGGCGACGGCCCGGTCCACGTCGGCCGGCGAGGCGTGCGGGACGCGGCCGATGACCTCCTCGGTGTGCGGCGAAATGACCTCGATGACGCCGGAGCCGAGGGGGTCGGTCAACTCCCCGCCGATGAAGAGCTGTCGGTGTTCCACGAGTTCGGTCATGACCTGGTGCCTCCCGGGACCTGACGCTGTTTCAGAACTGATACCAGTTCCTGTTGCAGGAGTCCACGGCGGGGGCGGGGGCGCGGGGCGTTTGCGGATGTTTCGGCGTCGGCGGGCTGACGATGCGTCAGTTCTCGTTATAGTGACGGCGGGACGGCGAGATGTTGAGGCGTTGAGGCGTTGAGGCGTTGAGGCGTTGAGGCGTTGAGAGCGTGATACGTGCGGTCGGCCGTACGTCCGCAGGACACCGAGGAGACGAGGACTCCATGTCGCAGGAGCCGGCCGCGCCTCAGGTGACCGACCACGGGGGCGGCGTCCACTCCATCAAGGTGCCGATACCGGACAACCCGCTGGGCCACACCCTGGTCCACCTCCTCGACACCGACCGGGGTCCGGTCCTTGTCGACACCGGGTGGGACGATCCCACGTCCTGGGACACCCTCACGGCCGGGCTGCGCGCGCTCGGTACGGAGGTCGGCGACGTCCACGGCGTGGTCATCACCCATCACCACCCCGACCACCACGGGCTCTCCGGCCGGGTCAGGGAGGCGTCCGGGGCCTGGATCGCGATGCACGCCGCCGACGCGGCCGTCGTACGCCGCACCCGGGCGTCCGAACCCGGGCTCTGGCTCACCTATCTCTGCGCCAAGCTCGCGGCCGCCGGGGCGCCCGAGGAACACCTCGCTCCCCTGCGGGAGGCCCGCGCGTCCGGGCGCACGGGGACCCTGCCGGGGCTGCGGGCGGCGCTGCCCGACCGCGAGATCGCGCCCGGCGAGCTGCTGCCGCTGGCCGGGCGCCGGCTCCGCGCGATCTGGACGCCCGGGCACACGCCCGGTCACGTCTGCCTCCACCTGGAGGAGGCGCATCCGTCCCAACTCCCCGGTAACGGCCGCTTGTTCAGCGGCGACCACCTGCTCCCCGGCATCACGCCGCACATCGGTCTGTACGAGGACCCCGACGACGCCGCCTGCACCGATCCGCTGGGCGACTATCTCGACTCCCTCGAACGGGTCGGGCGGCTCGGGGTCGCGGAGGTGCTGCCCGCGCACCAGCATCCCTTCACGGGCGCGCGGGCTCGGGTGGCCGAGTTGCTGGCCCACCACGAGGACCGCCTCAACGGGCTGCTCGCCCTGCTGTCCACGCCGCTCACGCCGTGGCAACTGGCCGAGCGCATGGAGTGGAACCGGCCCTGGGAGCAGATTCCGTACGGGTCGCGCACGATTGCCGTCTCCGAGGCGGAGGCGCATGTGCGGCGGCTGGAGAAAACGGGCCGCATCGAACGACTCGCCCCCCTGGATGCGAGTCCCATCCAGTACCGGTCCCTGTAGCCCGTCCCGCACCCGTCCCCCTGGGGCTCCGCCCCAGACCCCGTTCGCGCTGAACGCGCTCGTCCTCAATCGCCGGACGGGCTGGGTATGTGCACACGGGCCAGCACGGACCCCGCCACGGGCACGGCGACAGGCCGAGGATGCCCGCGCCGGCCAGCACCGGACACTCAGGGGCGCGGGGAACTGCGCGACCAGCCACCCACGGCCCGCAGCCGGGACTCCTGGGGCTCCGCCCCAGACCCCGCGCGCGCCTAAAGGGCGCTCGTCCTCAAACGCCGGACGGGCTGGGGTATGCGTATGCGGGCCAGCACGGCCCCCGCCAGGGGCGCGGAGACACGCTGAGGTTGCCTGTGCGGGCCAGCACGGACCCCGCCACGGGCACGGCGACAGGCCGAGGATGCCCGCGCCGGCCAGCACCGGATACTCAGGGGCGCGGGGAACTGCGCGACCAGCCACCCACGGCCCGCAGCCGTGAGCGGGCCGGGTTTCGGTCAGGGGCCCGGGCCCCTGAACCCCCGCTACTGAACCCCACCGGTAAGGTGGACGCGTCGTCGTCATGCCCGTACGGGGGGAACCCGGCGCGACCCCGGCGCCGCCCCTTCCCCAGGGCTCTCGGCTCCGTGAACCACCCCCACCGGGGGCAGGCCGGAATGCCCCGTCACCGCATGACCGGCTCACCGTCACCCGCACACCGCAGGTGACCCGCACCGTCGAGGTACACGGAGCCGGAGCCGGGTGCAGCGTGCGCCCGTGCCCGTGCTCCCCCGCAGGAGAGGCACCGCCCGCCATGACCGTACGCCGCCGCGCCACAGCAGTCGCCGCAGCATTCGCCGCAGCCACCGCCGCCATCGGCGCAGCCGCCCCGGCCGCCTTCGCCGACGGCACGCCGCCCCCCGCCGCGATCCCGCCGGGCCTGTACGGCACGAAGGACCCCCAGTTCGACGGGGTCTTCCGGCAGTCACTCGCCTTCCTGGCCCAGGAGAAGGCCGCCGTCACCCCCGCCGACCAGGCCATCGCCTGGCTCGCCGGGCAGCAGTGCGCCGACGGCTCCTTCATGTCCTTCCGCGCCGACCCCGCCAAGGCGTGCGACCCGGCCAAGCTGGACACCAACGCCACCTCCGCCGCCGTGCAGGCACTCGTCGCGGTCGGCGGCCACACCGACGCCGTCAAGAAGAGCGTCACCTGGCTGAAGTCCGTGCAGCAGGACGACGGTGGCTGGCCGTACACGCCCGGCATGGGCGGCAGCGACGCCAACTCCACCGCGATCGTGATCGGCGCCCTCGCCGCCGCCGGCGAGAAGCCCGCCGACGTGAAGTCCGCCAAGGGCGGCAAGTCCCCCTTCGACGCGCTGCTCACCTTCGCGCTGCCCTGCGACGACCCCACCGGCGCGGGCGCCTTCGCCTTCCAGCCCGACCCCAAGACGCAGAAGCTGTACGCCAACGCCGACGCGACCGCCGCAGCCGTGACCGGCTCGCTCGGCAAGGGCCTCGCCGCCACCGCCGGCGCCGCCGACACCAAGGGCGCCGCCTGCGAGAAGGCCGCCACCCCCGAGCAGGGCGCGCACAACGGCGCCGCCTACCTCGCCAGGACGCTGGCACCCACCGGATTCCTGAAGTCCGCGATGCCGGGCGCCACCGACCAGCCCGACTACGGCAACACCGCCGACGCGGTCGTCGCCCTCGCCGCCGCCGGCCTGCCCGACCAGGCCAAGAAGTCCGCCGACTGGCTCGCCAAGAACGCCACCGCCTGGGCCAAGGACAACGGCCCGGCCGCCTACGCCCAGCTCGTCTTCGCCGCCGACGCGGCCGGCGCCGACCCGAAGAACTTCGGCGGCACCGACCTCGTCAAGGCCCTCAACGCCACCGGCCCCGCGCCCAAGGCGGCCGCGTCCTCCTCGGCCCCGGCCGACGAGACCAAGAAGAAGGACGACGAGAAGAAGGACGACGGCATCTCCATCTGGTGGATCGTGGGCGTCGGCCTGCTCGCCGGCATCGGCGTCGGCTTCCTGATCAGCGGCCGCAAGAAGAACCAGCGACTCTGATGCGTACGCGACTCGCTTCCCTGGCCGCGCTGCTCCTCACGCTGGTGGCGCTGACCGCCGGCACGGGCCAGGCTCAGGCCGCCGGGTACCGGTACTGGTCCTACTGGGACCTGGCGGGCGACGCCTGGACGTACGCCACCCAGGGCCCGGCGTCCGCGCACCCCGGCGACGGCGCGGTGGAGGGTTTCCGCTTCGCGGTGAGCGCGGACTCCCAGGACGCCACCAAGCCGCGTTCCGCGCCGTCCTTCGAGGCGGTGTGCGGCTCGACGCCGACCAAGGACAACACCAAGCGGGTCGCGCTCGTCATCGACTTCGGTACGCCGCAGGACGCCGCGCGGGGCGAGACCCCGCCCGCGCCGCGCACCGCCTGCGCCCAGGTCGCCCCGGACGCCACCACGGCGGACGCGCTCGCGGCCGTCGCCAAGCCGCTGCGCTACAACAGCGCGGCCCTGCTGTGCGCGATCAACGGCTACCCGCGCGCGGGCTGCGGCGAGCAGGTGGGCGACACGGCCCCCGCGCCAAAACCCGCCGCGAAGGACAACGCCGGCGGCGGCCCCTCGGTCGGCCTGCTCACCGGCGCGGCCGCGGTCGTGGCCCTGGCGGGCGCGGCGATCTGGCAGTCCCGCCGCCGCCGCGGGAACTGACGCGGCATGCCCCCCAACCCCCCGGGCCTCCCCCATCCCGCCGTCCCCCCGCCGGCCTCGGACGACCAGTCGCAGGCGCCGACGGTGAGCGCGCCCCACGGGGCAGGCGGCGACGAGGGCCCGCCCGGGACCCGGCCGCTGACCACCCCGGCCGGGACCCGGCCCTCGACCACCCCGGCCAGGACGCGGCCCCTGACCACCCCGGCCGGGCCCCGACGCGTACCCAAGGTCCCGGCCCTGGGGCTCGCCCCGCCCTCCGCGTCCCGGAGCAACGCCGTGCACCCCGGCGCCTGGTGGCTCTGGGCGCTCGGTCTCGCCACCGCCGCGTCCCGCACGAACAACCCCCTCCTGCTCGGCCTCCTCGTCGGCGTCGCCGGCTACGTCGTGGCCGCCCGCAAGACCGACGCCCCCTGGGCCCGCTCCTACACCGCGTTCCTCAAGATCGGCCTGTTCGTCGTCGGCGTACGCCTCGCCTTCAACCTGGTCCTCGGCTCGCCGGTCCCCGGCAGCCACACCCTGTTCACGCTGCCCGAACTCCCGCTCCCCGCCTGGGCTAAGGGCATCCGCGTCGGCGGCCGGGTCACCGCCGAGGGCATGCTCTTCGCCCTGTACGACGGCGTACGCCTGGCCACTCTGCTGATCTGCGTCGGCGCGGCGAACGCCCTCGCCAACCCCGCCCGCCTCCTCAAGTCACTGCCCGGCGCCCTGTACGAGGCCGGCGTCGCGGTCGTCGTCGCGATGACGTTCGCGCCGAACATGGTCGCCGACGTCGTACGCCTGCGGACCGCGCGCAGACTGCGCGGCCGCCCCACCGGCGGCATCAAGGCGATCGCCCAGATCGGCCTGCCCGTGCTCGAAGGCGCCCTGGAACGCTCCGTCGCCGTCGCCGCCTCCATGGACGCCCGTGGCTACGGCCGCAGCGCCGAGGTCCCCGTCCCCGTACGCCACACCACCACCGCCCTGACCCTGGGCGGCCTGCTCGGCGTGTGCGTCGGTACGTACGGGCTGCTCGGTTCACAGGGCGCCACCTACGGCGTCCCGGTCCTGGTCGCCGGACTGCTGGCCTGCCTCGCCGGACTGCGCTTGGGCGGCCGCCGCCAGATCCGCACCCGCTACCGCCCCGACCGCTGGGGCGCACGCTCCCTGCTCGTGGCCGGATCGGGCGTCGCCGTCGCCGCGCTGACGCTCTGGGCGGGTACGTACGCCTCCGAGGCCCTGACCGTCGGCGTCGTCCCGCTGACCGCGCCGGGCCTGCCGCTGTGGCCCGCGCTGTCCCTGCTCGCCGGCCTGCTCCCCGCCTTCGTCGCACCCGTACCTCCCAAGGAGTCCACGTGATCCGGTTCGAGAACGTGTCGGTCACCTACGACTCCGCCGCGCAGCCGACCGTCCAAGGGGTCGAACTGACCGTCCCCGAAGGGGAGTTGGTGCTCCTCGTCGGACCGTCCGGGGTCGGCAAGTCGACCCTGCTCGGTACCGTCTGCGGCCTCGTCCCGCACTTCACCGGCGGCACCCTGCGCGGCCGGGTCACCGTGGACGGCCGCGACACCCGCACCCACAAGCCGCGCGAACTCGCCGACGTGGTCGGCACGGTGGGCCAGGATCCGCTGGCGCACTTCGTCACCGACACCGTCGAGGACGAACTGGCCTACGGAATGGAGTCGTTGGGCCTGGCTCCCGCCGTGATGCGCCGCCGGGTGGAGGAGACCCTTGACCTGCTGGGCCTCGCGGAGCTGCGCGACCGCCCGATCGCCACGCTCTCGGGCGGCCAGCAGCAGCGCGTCGCGATCGGCTCGGTGCTCACGCCGCACCCGAAGGTCCTGGTCCTCGACGAGCCGACGTCGGCGCTCGACCCTGCGGCGGCCGAGGATGTCCTGGCGGTCCTGCAACGCCTTGTGCACGACCTGGGCACGACGGTCCTGCTGGCCGAGCACCGCCTGGAACGGGTGGTCCAGTACGCCGACCAGGTCATCCTGCTCCCCGCCCCCGGCGCCCCGCCGGTCATGGGCGCACCCGGCGACATCATGAAGATCTCCCCGGTCCACCCGCCGGTGGTGGCCCTCGGCCAACTGGCTCGCTGGTCCCCGCTCCCCCTGTCGGTGCGGGACGCCCGCCGCCTGGCCGCCCCCCTGCGCGAGCGGCTGTCCGCCCACACCCCCGGCGGGCGACCCCCACTGCCGCACGCATCGGGAGCGGCCCCCCTCCCGGGCGGCGCCGGGCGGCCCGCCCCCGCCGCGCCGAGGCGGACCCTGGCCACGCTGTTCCGGCGGCCCCCGCACACCGCTGCCCGGACCGCCGTGGCCACCGTCACCGCGCTCGCCGTGCGCCGCGCCCGCGTGGAGGCCCTGCGCCAGGTGGACCTCACCGTCGCCCCTGGCGAGACCATCGCCCTGATGGGACGCAACGGCGCGGGCAAGTCCACCCTGCTCAACACCCTCATCGGCATGATCGAGCCCACCTCGGGATCGGTCACCGTGGGCGGCCGCACCCCCCACCGCACCCCGCCGCGCGACCTGATCCGCGAGGTCGGCCTCGTACCGCAGGAGCCGCGCGACCTGCTGTACGCCAACACGGTGGCCGCGGAGTGCGCCGCCGCCGACGAGGACGCGGGGGCCGCCCCGGGAAGCTGCCGGGACCTGGTCCGCGAGCTGCTTCCCGGCGTGGCCGACGACACCCACCCCCGCGACCTGTCCGAGGGCCAGCGCCTGGCCCTGGCCCTCGCACTCGTGCTGACCGGCCGGCCGCCCCTGCTCCTCCTGGACGAGCCGACCCGGGGCCTCGACTACGCGGCGAAGGGCCGCCTGGTCACGGTGCTGCGCGCGCTCGCCGCCGAGGGGCACGCCATCGTCCTGGCCACCCATGACGTGGAGCTGGCGGCCGAACTCGCCCACCGGGTCGTGATCCTCGCGGGCGGTGAGGTCGTCGCGGACGGCCCGACCGCCGAGGTGGTCCTCTCCTCGCCCGCCTTCGCCCCCCAGGTCGCCAAGATCCTCGCCCCGCAGCACTGGCTGACCGTCCCGCAGGTACGCGAGGCGCTGGCATGACCCGCGTCACAGGGCCCGCGCGGCGGCCTCGCGCCACCGGCGCGACCGCGTCCGCCCGCGCCGCCCGCCCCGTCCGCCTCGGCCCGCGCGCGGTCGTGGCCCTCTGCCTCATCACCCTCATCGGCGTCGCCGCCTTCGGCTGGCCCCTGCTCGCCGACGCGGGCGCCGGGCTCGCGCACGCGCGGGACACCCCCTGGCTCTTCGCCGCGCTGCTCCCGCTCCTGGTGGGTGTGGTGGTCGCCACCATCGCCGACGGCGGCCTGGACGCCAAGGCGGTGGCGATGCTCGGGGTGCTCGCCGCCGTGGGCGCGGCGCTGCGCCCGCTCGGCGCGGGCACGGCCGGTCTGGAGCCGATGTTCTTCCTGATGGTGCTGAGCGGCCGGGTGCTCGGCCCGGGCTTCGGCTTCGTCCTCGGCTCGGTGACGATGTTCGCCTCGGCCCTGCTGACCGGCGGGGTCGGCCCGTGGATGCCGTTCCAGATGCTGGCGATGGGCTGGTTCACGATGGGCGCGGGCCTGCTCCCCGGCCCGCACCGGCTGCGCGGCCGCGCCGAGATCGCGCTGCTCGCCCTGTACGGCGCGCTCGCCTCGTTCGCGTACGGCACGGTCATGAACCTCCAGGGCTGGACGTTCATCGGCGGCATGTCATCGGGCATCTCCTTCCACCCCGGTGCCGCGCTCCAGGACAACCTGCTGCGCTTTTTCGCGTACTGCGCGGCCACCTCGCTCGGCTGGGACCTGGGCCGGGCCGCGCTCACCGTGGTCCTGACGGTGGCGCTCGGCACGACGGTCCTCAAGGCGCTGAGGCGGGCCACGCGGCGCGCCGCCTTCGAGGCCCAGGTCACATTCGAGGGCTCATAAGGGTCCCGTGAGGGTGAGGCCCCCCACAGGGCCTTGGTCCTCTACGAGCGGACTTAGTGGGCCCACGCCATGATCCAAAGGCCCCCCGATACCCGCCCTGAGCTGGCCTTTCCCCTCCCTCGCACGGTGGGGGGCGTTGCGCCCCGGGTGCGACTCCCACTAGTAACCGGGGTCGTTGCGGCCGCCCCCCGGGGCCAGCTACAACTGTTCGAGTCGCCGGAACCGCCCGGTCCGCTCACCGGGCCGACTCCTTACGGGTTCCCCCGCCGTCGAAGTCCTCGAGACGTCCGGCTGAGCGCGACGACCATGTCCCCGAAGTTAGGTTTCGTGTTGTCTTTCGCCGCCCGTTTCACCGCTCGTAAGAAGTCCATCGCCGCCGCCGGCGCCACTGTGCTCGCCGCCGCCGGTGTCGCCATGGCCGCCGTCCCGGCCCAGGCCGCACCGTCGAGCGCCCAGGCGATCGCGCAGAAGATGATGCCGGCCGGGCAGTTCCAGTGCTTCAGCAAGATCGTGAACCACGAGTCCGGCTGGAACCCGTCCGCCACCAACTCCTCCTCCGGCGCCTACGGCCTGGTCCAGGCCCTGCCCGGTTCGAAGATGGCCTCCGCCGGTGCCGACTGGAAGTCCAACCCGGCCACCCAGATCAAGTGGGGCCTGAACTACATGAACGAGCGCTACGGCAGCCCGTGTGGCGCGTGGAACTTCTGGCAGCAGAACAGCTGGTACTAAGCCCTGCCGGCAACGGAGTCGAAGAGCCGCACGATCGCCGGCGCCGACTTCATGAAGGCCCCGTCGTGGCCGACCGCTCCCTGGTCGGTCACCGGGGCCTTCTTGCCGTGTGCGGCCAACTGCCGCGCGCAGCTGAGCGTGTTGCCCATCGGTACGTCGGTGTCGCCGCTCGCGGTGTAGAGCCGGACCGGCACGTCGGGCTTCCAGTCGCAGCTGTGGTCGTTGACGCGCATGGCGTCCAGCAGCGGGCCCCTGGGGTGCTGGAGGCTCGCGTAGAACTCCGGCGTGAGCATGTCCTTGACCGTGCCGGGCAGGGCCGCGAGCACGTCCTCGGTGGTGTGGCGGCTGTCGAAGAGGCCGTCGACGACACCGGCGTACGGCGCGCGGAAGACCTTGGCCGGGTCGGTGTAGATGGGGTGCAGCCGGTTCTGCGCGGTGAGCCAGTACGCCATGTACAGCACCCCGCTGGTGTCGTTGACCCGTCCGTCGAAGAGCGCGGGCATCTCCTGCCCCTCGATGTCGTACGGTCCGGACACCGGCGCGAGTGCCTTCAGCCGGAAGTGGGCGTCGTCACCCTGGCCCAGCGCCCGGCCGAGCGCCATGGCGACCTGGCCGCCCTGCGAGAACCCGGTCCCGTACACGTCCCCGGTCAGCGGGCGACCCAGCTCGCGCGCGGCGGTGCGGGTGGCGCGCAGCATGTCGAGCGAGGCGGACACGGCGGAGGCGGTGTCCATGTACGGATGCCGGCCGGGCCCCTCGCCGAGGCCCAGGTAGTCCGGCGCGGCGACGGCCCGGCCGGCCGCGGCGTGCAGATAGGGCGAGAGCCGTCCGTCGTCCTCGCTCGCGGAGGGCGCGTAGTCCCGGTCGACCATGGTCCCGTGGGTGTCGGCGACGAGGTCGAGCGGGGTGTGGCGCCCGTCGTCGGGCAGCACGAGCAGGCCGGTGGCGGTGGTGCGGGTGCCCTGCGGGGTGATGGTGCGGTAGGTGAGCCGGTATCCGCGTACGCCGTGGTGGACGTCGGCGCCCTCGATGCCCGCCGCCTTCAGGAAGTCGGAGACCTGGGTGGGGGTGCGGGTGGCTACGGCCTCCACGGACAGGAGGTCGCCCCGCTGGGGGGTGGGGTGGGCCTGGGCGGCCGGGGCGTATGCCCCAACGGCCCCTGCGAGCACGGTGGTTACGGCGGCTACGCGAAGGCGTGTGCTGTTCATGCCCCGACCGTAACCAGCCCGGCCCCGGGGCCCCATCCGACCACCCCCCGCCCCCCGGGTTCCCCCAAACCCACCCCGAGGTAGGGCTACCCCCACCATCCCCCCCCCACGCCCCGGGCAGGGTGCGTGCTGGCCCACACCGGCAACCTCAGCCCGTCCGGCGATTGAGGACGGGTCTGGGGCGGAGCCCCAGGGGCCCCGGCTGCGGACCGTGCGTGGCTGAGCGCGCAGTTCCCCGCGCCCCTGGCAGGGCTGGTGCCGGCCCGCGCGCATCCCTGCACCCCTGGCAGGGTCCGTGCTGGCCCGCACATGCATGGTCAGCCCGTCCGGCGATTGAGGACGAGCGCCCTTTAGGCGCGATCGGGGTCTGGGGCGGAGCCCCAGGGAGCTCGGCTGCGGACCCCGGTCGCTCCTCGCGCAGTTCCCCGCGCCCCCTGGCAGGGTCGATGCTGGCCCGCACCGGCAACCCCAGCCCGTCCGGCGTTTGAGGACGAGCGCGTTCAGCGCGAACGGGGGCTGGCGGGGGCGGGGCATCCCGCACGGTTCAGCCCAGGCGTTGGATGATCGTGGCCGAGGCCAACGCCCCACCCGCACACATCGTGACCAGCGCGAACTCCGCGTCCCGCCGCTCCAGTTCGTGCAGCGCGGTCACGATGAGCCGCGCCCCGGTCGCCCCCACGGGATGCCCCAGCGCGATCGCACCCCCGTTCACGTTCACCTTCTCCAGGTCCTGCTCGAAGACCTGCGCCCAGCTCAACACCACCGAAGCGAACGCCTCGTTGATCTCGACGAGGTCGATGTCCCGCAACGACATCCCCGCCTTCCCCAGCACCGCCCGCGTCGCGTCGATCGGCCCGTCGAGATGGAAGTGCGGATCCGCCCCGACCAGCGCCTGCGCCACGATCCGCGCCCGGGGCCTGAGCTTGAGCGCGCGGGCCATCCGCTTGGACGCCCACATGATCGCGGCCGAACCGTCGGAGATCTGCGAGGAGTTGCCCGCCGTGTGCACCGCCGTGGGCATGACCGGCTTGAGCCGCCCCAGCGCCTCCATGGACGTGTCGCGCAGCCCCTCGTCGCGGTCCACGAGCCGCCACATGCCCTGCCCGGCCGCCTGCTCATCCTCCGTCGTGGGCACCTGCACGGGATACGTCTCCCGCTTGAAGCGCTCCTCGCCCCACGCCGCCGCCGCCCGCTCCTGCGACAGGAGCCCGAGCGCGTCGACCCGCTCCCGGCTCAGCCCCCGCTTGCGGGCGATCCGCTCCGCCGCCTCGAACTGGTTGGGAAGGTCCACGTTCCACTCGTCGGGCCAGGGCTTGCCCGGCCCGTGCTTGGAGCCGGAGCCGAGCGGCACCCGCGACATCGCCTCCACCCCGCAGCTGATGCCGACGTCGATGACCCCCGCCGCGATCATGTTCGCGACCATGTGGCTGGCCTGCTGCGAGGACCCGCACTGGCAGTCCACGGTGGTCGCTGCGGTCTCGTACGGCAGCCCCACCGCGAGCCAGGCGGTGCGCGCGGGGTTCATGGACTGCTCGCCGGCGTGCGTGACCGTACCGCCGACGATCTGCTCGACGCAGTCGGCGTGGATGCCGGTGCGGCCGAGGAGTTCGCGGTAGGTCTCGCCGAGCAGGTAGGCGGGGTGCAGATTGGCGAGCGCGCCTCCGCGCTTGCCGATGGGCGTGCGTACGGCTTCGACGATGACAGGTTCCGCGGCCATGAGCTCGTCCTCTCCCGACACAGCCGCTGGGTGTCCCGGCACCGCACGGCCACGAACTGATACGCGTTCTAGTTCTGAGTGCAGTCTTATGAGAGCTACCCCCGGTACGCAAGGGTTGCGCACGACTCCGGTGGGCAGTTCGGTGTGCGACAGATCCTGCCGCGAGCCTTGCTTGTTGTAGAACCCGTTACTACCTTTCCGGACACCTTCTGATGGACCGTCAGTCATCGTCAGTCATGACCGTCAGATCTGGAGCGGCCGATGCGTTGCCCCCACCTGCCCGAGGGGTTCGACTTCACCGACCCCGACCTGCTCCAATCCCGCGTGCCTCACCCGGAGTTCGCCGAGCTGCGGCAGACGGCGCCGGTGTGGTGGTGCGCCCAGCCGGCCGGCGTCGCCGGCTTCCAGGACGACGGCTACTGGGCGGTGACGCGGCACGCCGACGTCCGGTACGTCTCCACGCACCCGGAGTTGTTCTCCTCCACCACCAACACGGCGGTGATCCGCTTCAACGAGTCGATCAGCCGCGAGCAGATCGACGTCCAGAAACTGATCATGCTGAACATGGACCCGCCCGAGCACACCCGGGTCCGCCAGATCGTCCAGCGCGGCTTCACCCCGCGCGCGATCCGCTCCCTGGAGGGCGCCCTGCGCGAGCGCGCCCGCTCCATCGTGGACGCGGCGCTGTCGGAAGCCGACAAGAGGGACGGCTCCTTCGACTTCGTCACCCGCATCGCCGTCGAGCTCCCCCTCCAGGCCATCGCCGAGCTCATCGGCGTCCCCCAGGAGGACCGGACCAAGATCTTCGACTGGTCCAACAAGATGGCGGCGTACGACGACCCCGAGTACGCCATCACCGAGGAGATCGGCGCCGAGGCGGCGATGGAGCTGGTCTCGTACGCGATGAACCTCGCCGCCGCCCGCAAGGAGTGCCCGGCCAAGGACATCGTGTCGCAACTGGTGGCGGCGGAGGGCGAGGGCAACCTGCTCTCCGACGAGTTCGGCTTCTTCGTCATCCTGCTCGCGGTGGCCGGCAACGAGACGACCCGCAACGCGATCAGCCACGGCATGCACGCGTTCTTGACCCACCCCGACCAGTGGGAACTCTACAAACGCCGGCGCCCCGCCACCGCCGCCGAGGAGATCGTGCGCTGGGCGACCCCGGTCGTCGCCTTCCAGCGCACGGCGACCCGGGACACCGAGCTTTCCGGCCAGCAGATCAAGGCGGGCGACCGCGTCGGCCTCTTCTACTCCTCCGCCAACAACGACCCCGACGTCTTCGAGGACCCCGAGCGCTTCGACATCACCCGCGACCCCAACCCCCACCTCGGCTTCGGCGGCGGAGGCCCGCACTTCTGCCTGGGCAAGTCCCTCGCGGTCCTCGAAATCGACCTGATCTTCAACGCCATCGCGGACACCCTGCCCGACCTCCGCCTCACCGGCGCCCCCCGCCGCCTCCGCTCGGCCTGGCTGAACGGCATCAAGGGCCTCCCCGTCACCCGCGGTTGACCGCCCCGGCCGCGCACCCCCTCGAACCAGGAGACAGGATCCGCCCCCACGCCCCGGCCCCTGTCTCCTCCCCTTCCGGTCCTCTTCCGGTGCCCTTCCGGGCGACGCGTCCGGCTCGTTACGCTCGCTCCGTGATCGATTCGGTCGGCACGGGGAAAGACTGGGACGCGACCCGGCTGTGGGTGCAGAGGAGCCTCGGCGGGGGCGCGACCGTCGAGAGGGCGGTCGCGCTGCGCGGCGGGTGGAGCTCCGAGATGCGGCGCCTTGACGTGCGCGGAGAGCGGCCGCGCTCGGTCGTTCTGCGCTCCTTCGTCAAGGAGTTCTACGTCCGCCACGCCCCCGGGCTGCTCGGGCGCGAGGCCGCCGTCCTGACCCTGCTCGCGGGCACCCCGGTCCCCGCCGCCGAGCTGATCGCCGTCGACCCGGACGGCACCCACTGCGACCACCCCTCGCTGCTGATGTCGCTGCTCCCGGGCGAGGTACGCCTCGACGACGCCGGCGCCCCCGAGCGCGCGCCGCTCCTGGCCCGCCAGCTCCTCGCCATCCACCGCGTCGAGGCCGGCGCGGCGGACCGGCCGCGCGACTACGAGGCCTGGACCGACCCGGACGAGGTGGAGGTGCCCGAGGCCACCCGCAGACCCGAGGTCTGGGAGCGCGCCGTCGAAGTGATCCGGCGTCAACCCCCGGCGCACCGGCCGGTGTTCCTGCACCGCGACTTCCACCCCGGCAACGTCCTGTTCACCGGCGCCGGAGCCCAGACGCGCGTGAGCGGCGTGGTCGACTGGGTCGAGACCTCCTGGGGTCCGGCCGATCTCGACGTGGCCCACTGCTCGACCAATCTCGCGCTGCTGCACGGCGTCCCGGCCGGCCTCGGCTTCGCCGGCCGGTACACGGCGGCGGGCGGCCGGCTCTCGCCCGACCCGGACGACCGTCTGTACTGGCGGCTCCTCGACGCCCTCGCCTTCGCCCCGTACGCCGAGGAGGTCGCCGTGCCCTGGCGCGCCCTCGGCCGCGCCGACCTCACCGACGACCTCGTCGGGCGACGCCTTGAGGAGTACATCGCGGCGGTCCTGCGCGAACACGCCCGCGCGTGAGGGGGCCCGCGCGTGAGGGAGCGGCGACCTCTTGTCGGCCGGCCGTCCCGCTGAAACAGTTGCCTCGGCACCCTCTCGCGACGGAATCGGCAGGACCATGGACGTACAGCGACCGGATCAGTACCCGCACCGCCGCCAAGCCCCGGCGGAGCCGGACACCCCGGCCCGGCAGGACGCGGCCGAGCCGGGTGGCTCCGAGCCGGGCGGCGCGCGGCTCGCCGTCACCGAGCGGACCCGGCACCGGCGGCTGCGGGAGCAGGGCAGTACCCGGGTCGCCGAGCTCGACGCGATCCTCGGAGCCGGCTTCGTCTGCCACCTCGGGGTCCTCGTGGACGGCGTCCCCATGGTGGTGCCGACGGTGTACGGCGTGGACTTCGCGACCCGGACGCTGTTCACGCACGGATCGGTCGCGAGCCGCAGCGTGGTGCGGGCGCCGGGGGCCACGGTGTGCGTGACCGTCACGCACGTCGACGGGCTGGTGCTGGCCCGGTCGGTCTTCGAGCACGGGGTCAACTACCGCAGCGCGATGATCTACGCCGTGCCCCGGCTCATCACCGACGGCGACGAGCTGCTGCACGGACTCAAGGTCCTGACCGAGCACTGCGCGCCGGGCCAGTGGGAGTACGCCCGCTCCCCCAACTCCAGGGAACTCGCGGCCACTTCACTGCTCGCCCTCTCGCTCGACGAAGCATCGGTCAAGGTGGCGTCGGGACCGCCCGACGACGCGGAAGGGCCCGACGGACAGCTCCGCCTGTGGGCCGGGGTGATACCGCTCAGGACGCACTTCGCCGCCCCCGAGCCGGACCCCGCCCTGCCCGGGAACATCCCCGTGCCCCACCACATCGCGATGCTGGCCGCAGGCGGCGCCACCGGCTGACTCCCCGCGAACCCCCTGGACCGCGCCTGGACGGAACCGAAGGCACCGCGACATCGTCGTAGCTCCCGGCGACCGGCCGTACGGGCCGCCGGCTGCCGGCTGCCGGAACGAGCACACGGGGAGGCATGGGGATGCGGCACGCTGAACGACTGTGGCGGCGGGCCCTTGTGGTGGCGCTCGCGCTGGTGGCGCTGCAACTGGGCTCGCTGATGGCGCCCGCGTACGCCTGCGGCTGCGGGGCGATGGTGCCGCAGAACGGGAGCCGGCTGAGCGTGCGCCAGGAGACGTCGGCGGTCCGCTGGGACGGGCACAGCGAGCAGATCGTCATGCGCCTCACGGTCGACGGCAACGCGCCGCGCGCCGCGTGGATCATGCCGGTGCCGAGCCGGGCGACGGTGAAACTGGGCGACCGGCACCTCTTCGACGAGCTGGAGCAGATCGCCGCGCCCGTGCACCGCACGCGCTCCCACTTCTGGCCGAGGGACGGCGACTGGCCGTTCGCCAAGGACCGCGGCGTGGGGGACGGCGCGCCGGGTGCGGCGGCGAAGCCACCCGTGGAGGTGGTCGGCAGGCAGCGCCTCGGCCCGTTCGACGTGGCCCGCCTCACCGCGTCCGATCCCACCGCGCTGCGGAACTGGCTGGCGGACAACGGCTTCCAGCTGCCGCCCGCCCTCGCCACCGAACTGAAGCCGTACGTCGCGCGGAAGTGGGAGTACGTGGCGATCCGGCTCGCCCCCGATCAGGCCGGCCAGACCCTTGGGGGCCCGCTCGATCCGCTGAGTCTGACCTTCGCCAGTGACAGCCCGGTCTACCCGATGCGGCTCTCGCGCCTCGCGAAGAATCCGCAGACGCTGAACCTGTACGTGCTGGGCGCGCACCGGATGGAGACCGCGTCCGCCATCGGGGGCGAGGAGCCCCGGACGCTGTTCGCGGGCCGGGTCACGGACCCCGGCGGCGCGCTGGGCGACCTGACGGACCACGCGCCGTCGGTGTACGTGACGGCCCTGACCCAGTACTTTCCCCGGCCCGCCGAGATCACCGCCGACCACGACATCCGCCGGGCACCCGGCGACGCGGGCTTCCAACGGGCCTGGTACACCGAGCAGTTGATGACGGTGGGCGGCGTACCCGTCTGGCTCCTGACGGTGGGGGCCGTCCTGGTGGTGCTCGCCTGCGCGGGCGCGCTCACGGCGCGTCGGACACGGGCACGGCGGACTGCCAGGCGGTGAAGAGGGGAACCTCACCGAAGGCGTCGAGGACCACGATCCCGAAGGGACGGTCGAAGGCGATCGTCTCGACGCGGACGGGCTCCTCCTCGCCGCTCATCCAGTCCATGGTCGCCACCGTCACGGCGGCGGCCTCGACGCCCTCCTCGGCGACGGCGAGAACGGCCTCCTGCACCACCTGACCGACATACAGCGGCTCCGGTGACATCCCGGAGAAGTCGGCCAGCACTTCGTCCGTCGCGAACTCCACGCCCAGGGCGGGCAGTTGGCGCGTCACGTTGACGCGGGTGCGCAGCGTCAGCCGGGGCAGCGCAAGGCGTACCTCGTCGGCGCGGACGGCGGCGCGCTCCTCGGCCCAGGCGGCAGGCAGCACCTCGCCGGGGCCGGCGCCGGGCGGGCCGAGCAGGAACCGCACCCTGGCACCGGCGGCGCCCGCGGTGCGCAGTTCGACGACGCGTACACCGCCCGGCGCCCGCCACGCGTCCGCCGGGTCGACGGCGCCGTGCATGGTCGCCACCTCGTGCTCGACGCCCTGGGCATCGGTGAACGGTTCCGGACGCGTGTCCCACTCGTGGAACGGATGCTCCCAACGCGCCTTCAAGGCAAGGACGTTGACGATGGTGAGCGCAGAGCCCGGGTCGAGTGTGACGGGCAGGTTCGCGATGAGCCCGCCGGTCACCTCCCGCACCCACGTGTCGGCCTCCGCCTGATCCGGGACGCCGCCGAGGGCGAGGCCCGGGAGCGCGTCTCGGTAGGCGCGGTTCAGCGGCGCGGTGGCCCATGCGCGGGTCGCCACGGCGAGCGCGTCGGTGGCCCGCAGGTCACGGGTGGCCGCGGTGACCGCGTCGGCGGCCTCGTCCCCGGCCACGCCGAGCAGCGCGCGCAGTTCGTCGGCGGTCTCGGCGCGCGCCCCTGCCGCGACCGCGCCGAGCGCCAGCCACAGCCCGGCCGGCGAACTCACGAAGTCACCGGCGACACCCTCGCGCCCCACGCCCTGCCCGCCGCCGTGCCCGTCGCCGAGCTGCGGCAGCCAGCGGACGGCCAGTTCCCGTATCGCGTGGGCGTGCCCGGTGAATCCCTCGGCTTCGACCCCTGTCAACGCGACCTCCCGTACCGCCGCGCCGCCCCTTGCCGCGCGCGAGAAAGCTGTGTAGCACACTGATCGCGATGGACAAGGCGAAGGCGCCACCCTGGCGTCTTCTGACGAGAGGTGTCACGTGCCAAGCGTCGTAAAGATCAACGTACTGACCGTGCCGGACGACCAGCGCGAGGTGCTGGAGAAGCGGTTCGCCTCGCGTGCGGGGTCGGTGGAGAACTCCGACGGGTTCGAGTGGTTCGAGCTGCTGCGCCCGATGGAGGGCACCGACCAGTACCTCGTCTACACCCGCTGGCGCAGCGAGGAGGACTTCCAGAACTGGATGGCCACCTCGATGCGGGGCGCGGGCGCGCACGGCGGCCAGGGCGAGGGCGGCGAGCGGCCCAAGCCGGCGGCGTCCGGGTCCACGCTGTGGTCCTTCGAGGTCGTCCAGCAGGCGGCCCCCAAAGCCTGAGCCGGGCCGCCCGTAGAAATCCTGAGCCAGACCGCTCGTAGCCTGAGCCAGACCGTCCGCCGAAATTCGGTGGCCGGCGCCCGGGCCCTCGGGATAGGCAGGCGTCCATGAGTTGGATCATGACCGCCGAGCGGCCCGACACCCCCGACGCGAGCCTGCTGCGCCGCGACTACTACGACGAGGTGGCGAGCCGGTGGTACGGCCGGCCCGCCACCGATGCCGAGATCGAGCAGGGCCTCACCGACGACGGCGCCGGCCAACTGGCGCTGCCCACCGGCCACTTCGTGGTCGGACGGTACGAGGGGCGGCCCGCCGCGTGCGGGGGTGTGCTGCTCTGCTCGCCGGCCCCCGTGATCGACGGGACGTCCCCGGCGACCGCCGAACTCACCCGGATCTACGTGCGCCCCTTCGCGCGCGGAACCGGGGGCGGCTGTGCGCTCCTGAGCGCCCTGGAGGACGCGGCCCGTTGCCTGGGCGCGCGCCGGATCGCCCTCGACACCCGGCACGATCTGGTGGAGGCGCGGGGCCTGTACGCCAAACACGGCTACCGGGAGGTGGCCCCGTACGGCGAGGGGCCCTACCGCGAGCGCTGGTTCGCCAAGGAGCTGTAACGGGCAGGCGGCCCGAGCCCCCCTACGCCTCACCGCGTCCGCGCGTCCTGAGGTCCTGGCGGGCCACGGGCGAGTTCGGCTGTTCCTCGTCCGAGCCCGAGAGCTCCGAGCAGAGCTCCCGCACCAGCTTCACCAGGTCGGTGGGGCGGTGGGGGCCCCACCAGTCGCCAAGGAGCTCGGCCAGGGACTCCTCGCGCGCCGTCGAGAGCCGCATGGCGATCCGGCGGCCCTCGTCCGTCAGGACCATCGGCATGCCCTCGCGCCGGGCGAGCCCGCGCTCCTCGACCTGGCGCGCCGCCTCCGTGATCACATGCAGCGGCACGGGGCTGCGCTCGGCGAGCATCCCGGGTTCGGCGGATCCGTACTTGTGGATGCGCAGGAGCAGCCAGCTCGCCGCCGGGAGCAGATCGAGATCGGCCTTCTTGGTGATCGTCACGTAGATCTCGCGTCGGCCCTCGCGGGTGCCGAGCACCGAAAGGGCCCGCGCGCACTCGTCGTAGGAGGACCGTTCCACCGGGTTGGAGGCGAGGGTCTGGCTGGTGTCGGGCGCGGTGACCGCGCCCCGCAGCTTGTCCTCCTTGAGGAACCACGCGGTCACGAAGGCGAGCAGGACGACCGGGGCCGCGTACAGGAAGACGTCCGTGATGGAGGAGGAGTACGCGTGCAGGACGGGCCCGCGCGCCGCCGGGGGGATGCGGGCGATGGTGTGCGGGTCGGCCGCGATCGTGCCCGGGCCGACGCCCGGCGGGAGCTGCTGTCCGGCCAGCGCGTCGGAGAGCTTGCCGGTGAGCCGGTTGGTGAAGATCGTGCCGAAGATGGCAACCCCGAACGAGGCGCCGATGGAGCGGAAGAACGTGGCGCCCGAGGTCGCGACGCCGAGGTCCGCGTAGTCGACCGCGTTCTGCACGACCAGGACGAGGACCTGCATCACGAGGCCGAGGCCCGCGCCGAAGACGAAGAAGTAGACGCTCATCTCCCAGGTGGAGCTCGTCTCGGTGAGCCGGTGCAGGAGCAGCAGGCCGACCGTGGTGACCGCCGTGCCCGCGATGGGGAACGCCTTCCACCGCCCCGTACGCGACACGATCTGGCCGGACGCCGTGGAGGTCAGCAGCATGCCGAGGACCATCGGCAGCATGTGCACCCCGGACATGGTGGGCGAGATGCCCTGGACGACCTGGAGGAACGTCGGCAGGTAGGTCATCGCGCCGAACATGGCGAAGCCCACGATGAAGCTGATGAGGGCGACCAGGGTGAACGTGCGGATGCGGAACAGCTTCAGCGGCAGGACCGGCTCGACGGCCCGCCGCTCCACCGCGACGAACGCCACGAGCAGCACGACGCCGAGCACCGCGAGTCCGATGATCTGCGCCGAGGCCCACGGCCAGGTGGTGCCGCCGAGCGAGGCGACGAGGACCAGGCAGGTCGCGACGGAGGCGATGAGGAAGGTGCCCAGGTAGTCGATGGTGTGCCGGGTGCCGCGCGCGGGGATGTGCAGCACGGCGGCGATGACCAGGAGCGCGACCACGCCGATGGGCAGGTTGATGTAGAACACCCAGCGCCAGCTGAGCTGTTCGGTGAAGAACCCGCCGAGCAGCGGGCCCAGGACGCTGGTCGCGCCGAAGACCGCGCCGAACAGGCCCTGGTACTTGCCGCGCTCACGCGGCGAGACGAGGTCGCCGACGATCGCCATCGACAGCACCATCAGACCGCCGCCGCCCAGGCCCTGGAGCGCCCGGAAGCCGATGAGCTGCCCCATGTTCTGCGCCACGCCGCACAGCGCGGAGCCGATGAGGAAGATGACGATCGCCGCCTGGAACAGCTTCTTGCGGCCGTACTGGTCGCCGAGCTTGCCCCACAGCGGAGTGGCGGCGGTGGAGGCCAGCATGTACGCGGTCACGACCCACGACAGGTGCTCCATCCCGCCGAGGTCGCTGACGATGGTCGGCAGCGCGGTCGACACGATGGTCTGGTCGAGTGCGGCGAGCAGCATGCCGAGCAGCAGCGCGCCGATGGCGACCAGCACGGTCCGCCGCTCGTGCCCCGTACCGGGGGCGACGGTGGCGGAGGCGGTTCCCTGAGCCATGGCCACGTCCCATCCGTTTGGTCTGCGTCCGATCCGTTCGGTCCGCGTCTGGTCCGCGTCCCGGGGGGTGCTCCGACTCGCACACACCATCTTGATCGGAATGTACGGAAATGGCCTGCCGGGGCGGGCCACGCACCCCCGGGTTCCCGCGGGCCGCCCGGCATAATCGCTCGCAGTCCAAGGGGAGGGGACCGACGATGACCGGACAGGGCTGTCCCGCGTGCGGCGCGGAACCCGCGGAACGCGGGGAGGACGGAAGACCCGGCTGCGCCTGCGCCGAACGCGCCGCCCGGCCGCCACGCGCCGACCGCTCGGCCGAGACCGCGGCAGCGGAGGACTTCGACCCGCTGCGCATCCGCCCGTACGTAACGCTGCCGAACGCGCCGAACGCGCCGAACGCGCCGGGGGGCGATCCGGGGGGTGTTTGCCCGGGGGGCGAGTGCCTGGGTGGCGCGTGCCCGGGGGGCGTTTGCCGGGATGGCGAGGGCCGGGGTGGCGTTTGCCGGGATGGCGCGGGCCCGGGTGGGGCCGCCCTACGTGAAGGCGGCTCGCAGGGCGTCGGCCCGGGGGTGGGCGGCCCGGGGCGGGACCCGTATGGCACCGGCCCGGGTGCAGCTGGCCCGGGTCGGGACCCGTACGGCGTCGGCCCGGACGTGAGCGGCGCGTACGAGGTCGGTTCGCGTGGCCCCGACCCGCAGGGCGGCCTGTACAAGGCCGGCCCGGGTGAGGCCGGCCCGGGTGAGGCCGGCCCGGGTGAGGCCGGCCCGGGTGAGGCCGGCCCGGGTGAGGCCGGCCCGGACGGAAACCCGTATGGCGTCGGCCCGGGGGTGATCGGCGCTTACGAGGTCAGCCCGGGTCGCCCCGACCCGCAGGGCGGCGCATACGAGGTCAGCCCGGGCCGTCTCGACCCGCAGGGCGGCGCGGGCCCGGGGTCGTACCCCGCGCGCCGCATCCCCGGCCGCCCGGCCACCACCCCGCGCCGCAGGCTCACCGCGCTGACCATCGGCGTCGCCACCGCCGTCGTCATCGCCGCGGCGGCATTCGCCAGCACGCTGTTCGCGAGTGACGCGACACCGAAGCAGGCGTTGCCGGACGCCGTGGACACCGGTGTCCCCTACAGCGGCGCCGGCGCCGACTCCGCGACGCCCTCGGCCACCGCCACGCACACCAGAAGACCCGCCCCGAGCCATTCCGCGTCCGCATCCGCCTCGGCCCCGCTGTCCCCCTCCGCGTCCGCCTCCGCCTCCGCCTCCAGGGCCGCCGCGCCGAGTCCGTCGAAGTCCGCGCCCGCGCCGTCGGCCTCCGCATCCGGGCCGGACTCCCGCACCCCGCAGGGCAAGCCGCTCGCGCCGCCCCCGCCGGGGCAGACGCTGCGCAGGGGCGACAGCGGGCCCGGGGTGCTCGAACTCCAGGAGCGGCTGGCCCAGTTGGGCCTCTACACCGGCAGCGCCGACGGCGGTTTCGGCTCGCGCACGGAGCGTGCGGTGCGGGACTTCCAGTCGTACCTGGGCATCACGGACGACCCCGCCGGCGTCTACGGGCCCGGGACCCGGCAGGCCCTGGAGTCGATGACGGACCGGCCGTAGGCGCTCCGGTCCGCAGCCCCCGCCGGCGCACGGTCCAGCCCGGCAGGAGGGGGGCGGGTGGCACAACCCCCGACTCGTTTTGTATCGTGAAGGAACAAAGTGATCCCTGCCTGTACTCCCTGACCGGCGGGCGGGGATCACCTTTGTTTTTTCGCGCCGCAACCGCGCCGCCCCCGCACCACCCGCTCCCGCGCACTTGGAGTCCGCCGATGCCGGCCAGCACCACGACCCCCACCGTCCTGACCGCCCGTGCCTTCCTGCTCGACATGGACGGCACGATCGTGAACTCCGACGCCGTGGTCGAGCGCTGCTGGCGCCGCTGGGCCGAGCGGCAGGGCCTCGACCCCGACGCCGCGCTCAAGGTCGTCCACGGCCGCCAGGGCTACGCCACGATGGCGCTGCTCCTGCCGGACCGGCCGATGGAGCAGAACCACGCCGACAACAAGGTGATGCTCGCCGAGGAGACGGCGGACACCGACGGCGTGGTGCCCGTCCCGGGCGCCCCCGCGTTCCTGGCCGCCATCGCGAAGGCGCCGCACGCCCTGGTGACCTCCGCCGACGCGGCGCTCGCCCGGGCCCGTATGACCGCCGCCGGCCTGCCGATGCCCGAGGTGCGGATCACCGCCGAGTCCGTGGGCGCGAGCAAGCCGGACCCGGAGGGCTTCCTCAAGGGCGCCGCCGCGCTGGGCTTCGCCCCGGCGGACTGCGTGGTCTTCGAGGACTCGGAGGCGGGGATCGCGGCGGGCCTTGCGGCGGGGATGCGCGTGGTGGGCGTGGGCCCGCGCGCGGGCGCCCATGAGCCCACCGTCCACGTGCCCGACCTCACCCACCTCACCGTCACCACCGAGGCGGACGGCGGCCTGCGCCTGGAGATCACCGGCTGAGCCGGACGCGACAACGACCGCCCCGGGTGAGGGCGGCCACCACGAGCTGCGGCCACCACGAGCAAACGGCCCCCGTCCTACCACGGGGGCCGTTTCCATCGGTGGAGCCGGGCCGGGGCCCGGCAGCCCGGTCGGGGGCTGAGCCCGACCCTCCGGGCTCAGCCCGCGATCGCCTCGAACAGGCTGAACCCGGCCAGGGCCAGCATCAGGCAGGCCGCGACCTTGGTGATCAGGCGCAGCGGCACGTGCTTCATCAGGGTCCGCCCGCCGACGATGCCGAGCCCGGCGACCGCCCAGAGGCCGAGCGCCGCGCCGATGCCCACGGAGAGCGGGCTGTCGTAGCGGGCGGCCAGGTTGGCCGTCATGATCTGGGTCAGGTCGCCGAACTCGGCCACCAGGATGAGCATGAAGCCCGCCCCCGACACCTTCCAGAACGACTGGTCGGCCGGCGCCTTCACTTCCTCGTCGTCCTCACCCTTCTTGAAGAGCAGCATCGCCGCGCCGGCGAGGAAGAGCACCCCGACGATCGCCTGGAGCAGCCGGTGCGGCAACAGGGTGAGCACGCTGCCCGCCGCGATGGCGAGGACGACGTGGACGGCGAAGGCGGCCGCGACGCCGACGAATACGTACGACGCCTTGTAGCGGGTGCCGAGCATCAGGCCCGCGAGCGCGGTCTTGTCGGGGAGTTCGGCAAGGAAGATCACGCCGAAGGTGATCGCCATGATCGTGAAGCTGAGCACGGAAGGGTTCCTCTGTCGGTCGGGCGCGCCGCACCGAGAGCAAGTCCGAGCTGAATCCGGGGTCGCTTCGGCACGGCGGCGCCATGATGGGTCATGGTCACTGCGGCCGAAGGTCTCGCTGGCGGGTCCCTCACGGGCACTCGCCTCCGGGCGCCGGCCGAGGACCCCTGAGGGATTCGGCAGTATGTCGACGTTCCGGCGAAGAGCTACTCCCCTTCTGCGCCCTCAAGGGTACGGCATGCCGCGCGCCCCTCAGGGACGGAGTTCCCGGACGTCACGGTGCACTCTGCCGCGCGCGACCAGTTCAAGCACCACCGACACGGCGACCGCCTGTACGGCCATGAGCGCGACCAGGACGAAGAGCTGGACCGCGCCCGCCTGCACGGGGGACGCGCCGCCGAGCAGCATGCCGACGAACGCGCCGGGCAGCGTGACCAGGCCCACGGTCCTGGTCTGGTCTAGGCCGGGCAGCAGCGCGTCGGACGCGGCGGGCCTGGCGACCTCCAGGCGCGCGTCGCGGTCGAGCAGCCCGAGCGCCATCGCGGCCTCCACCTCGCCGCGCCGCGCGGTCAGCTCGTCCAGCGCGCGGCGCCCGCCGAGCACGGTCGCGGTGAGCGCGCCGCCGATGAGGATGCCGGTGACGGGGATCAGCGCGATGCCCTTGACGGGGACGAGCCCGGTGAGCAGCAGTGCCGAGACGACCGGGACCACGCCGGCCGCGATGGGGGCGGCCGCCCACCACCAGGTGCGGTTGGCGGTCATCCGGCGTCCCGCGGTGCGGGCCGCGACCGCGAACATCAGCGCCAGGAAGGCGAGCAGCAGCGGCACGGAGCCGACCACCCAGTGGATCGCGAGGGCGACCACGGCGAGCTGAACGGCCGCCCGCACCCCGGCGACCAGGATCTCGCGGTGCCGCCCGAGGCGCGCGGCGGCGGCGACGCCCGCGGCGGCGACAAGCAGGGCCGCGAGCACGACCCCGAGCGTGACATTCACGGGCAACAACACGCCCCCAAGGTACGACCCCCACCCCCCCAAACCCACCCCGCCACCTCCCACTTGCCCCGGCGTCCCCCACAGACCGACCCCGCCCTGGGCCGGTGTCCCGCGCGGGCTGGTTTCCCATGCGGGCGAGGCGCCAGGCGGGTCGCCTTCCCACGCGGGCGGGGTGCCAGTCGGGCGGGGCGCCAGGCGGGCGGGGCGCCAGGCGGGCGGGGCGCCAGGCGGGCCGGTGTCCCACGCGGGCCGGTCCCCCGGGGAGCCGGTGTCCCACGCAGGCCGGGTGCCACGCGGGTCGCTTTCGCTGGCGGGCCGGATCCCAGACGGGTGGTCTTCCCATGCGTGCCGGTCCCCAGGCGCCCCGGTGTCCCACGCAAATCGGTGTCCCACGCAGACCGGGTGCCACGCCGGCCGCCTTCCCACGCGTGCCGGTCTCCGGGCGGCTCGCGATCCCACGCAGACCGGTGTCCCGCACGGGCCGGGTGCCACGCCGGCCGCTCTCCCACCGGGGTCGGTCCCTAGGCGGGAGCCGGTGTCCCGCACGGGACGGGCGCCAGGCGGGCCGATGTCCCACGCGGGCCGGGTGCCGCACCGACCGGGGGCCACGCGGGCCGGGTGTCGCGCGGGCCGGGTGTCGCGCGGGCCGATTTCCACGCGGGCCGGTGTCCCGCACCTGGCCGGGTGCCGCACCTGGCCGGGTGCCGCACCGACCGGTTGCCACGTGGTCCGGGCGCGCGGTCCGGGTGCCACGCGGGCCGCCTTCCCACGCGGGCCGCTTTCCCACGCGGGCCGGTTCTTGCCGGAGGGGCGCACGCAAGCTCCTCGCAAGCGGAGGGGGCGGAGGGACCGGCCCGGGGGCCTTTCGGGGCGAGGGCCGCGTGCGTGGGCGCGCCCGCAGACGCGGCCCCGGATGGTTCGTCACATCCCGCTCCCACCGGTCTCGTCCGGACCCTTGATCTGACGTGACCATGTCGCCACGCTGTTACCTGGCGCCCATCCCCAGGCAACCCGGCGCCGACACGCTGGCCGAGCCGCCCCCCTTCGCGGCCGGTCGAGTCCCCCCACACCAAGGGAGTTCGCATGGCAGGCTCCACCGCACCCCGCATATCCCGCGTCTACGCGCGTCACGCAGCCGTCTTCGCCGCCACCGCCCGCACGTATCCAGGCGAGCCGACGGCGCAGGCGGAGGGCTCGCTCACCGGTCGCAGCCGGGACGAGTTCCGCACTGGATCACCCGGTCCGGCACCCGCGACACCCGCGAAGTGGCCCGCAAGCACGACGGCGTGAACGTCACCCCCCACGCCAACTGTGCTGCCACCAGCGACAGTTGGCACCCGGCGTGCGGCGACGGCGCCACCTGGACCGCGTCGCCCGACGTGGACATCGTCCGCATCGCATCCGCGCCGGCGCCGAACGAACCCGGCTGACCCTCACTTCAAGGCGTCGGCCGCATCCCGCCGACGAAGCCACAGCGCTCCGGACCGGCCGCCCCCTCGACCGGAGGACGCCACCTCCCCGAGCGCTCATATGTCATGCGCATGACCTACGAGGAGAAACCCATGCACTCCATTCCCCGACTCGCCGCCGCCACCGCCTCCGCTTTCTGCCTGGCGGTCAGCGGCCTCGTTCTCAGCGCCGGCAGCGCCCAGGCCAGCACCTGCTCGACCGCCTACCTGCCGCTGCCCGACGCGTCCTGCACCCCCGGCTCGTACAACCCGGACGTGACGCAGTCGACCATCGACTCGACCATCTGCGTCCCCGGATGGACCGCCACGGTCCGCCCCTCCACCAGCTACACCAACGGCCTCAAGGCCCAGGGCATCATCGACTACGGCTACTCCGACACCAGCATGTCCGACTACGAGGAAGACCACCTCGTGCCCCTGGAGCTCGGAGGTGCGCCCAAAGACCCGGCGAACCTGTGGCCCGAGCCGCACTACGGCAGCCAGACGGCTTACAGCAAGGACGGCGTCGAAACCAAGCTGAAGAACGCGGTGTGCGACGGCCGGACCACGTTGTCCGCGGCGCGTGCCGCCATCAGGACCGACTGGACCACCGCGCTGCGGGTCACCGGCGTGGGCTGAACGCGACGGCATTGATCGGCGTCGCCCGCCTCAGGGCCCCTCCAGCAGTGCCGCCGCAGGCGTTCTCGTCATCCGCCATCGTCAACGGCCGCTGATCCAGGCCCTGTTGGCGGCGCGCGCGGGGTCCGTCGCGAGACCTGTCGCGCCCGGGCGGCGTTCCGTACCGGTACGTACGGACCGGCGACGAAGGGGGCACCCCATTGCCGGGCTCCGCCCGGGTCCGCCGCTGCGGCATCTGGATCCGCGCGGCGCCGCCACGGTCTGGGTGGAGACCGACCGGCCGTGCGTGGCCCGGGTGCGCTGCGCCGACGGGGCCCAGGGCAGCGCGCCCACGTTCCAGATCGCGGGGCACCACTACGCCCTGGCCCCGGTGACGGGTCGGACGCCGGGCGCCAGCACCGCCTACGAGGTGCTGCTGCGCGAGCGGCCGGTCTGGCCGCCGCCCGGCGCACGCTTCCGGGTGTATCAGCACCTGGGCAACCTCTCCCCCGCCGAACTCGCCACCGACCCCCTGTACGCGGCGGTGACCGGCACCCCGGACGGCACGGAGGCGCCGCGTTCCTTCGCGGCCCGGGCCGACGCGGATCCGGCGACCGTGCGCTGGAGCTACCGACGCGACTTCGGCCGGGTGCGGCCGCTAATGGTGGACACGAGGGCGGCTGCACCGGTGAGTGGCCGCGCCGGCGGGCGGACCTGGAGCACTGGGCCGCGTTCCCCGCCTCGTTCGCGCTGCTCGGCGAGTTGGTCGCCTGCGCGGGCACGGGCACTGGCGCGCCGGCCACCATCAGCGTCCTGTCGGGTGATGTGCACCACGCCTACGTGGCGGAGCCGTTCTGGCCATATAACGTCCCTCAACCCGCCTCTCGGATCGCCCAGTTGACGTGTTCGCCTCTGCACAACACGGTTTCGGCCCCCGTGCGGGCCGGATTCCGCTTCGGCTGGAGCCGGATCGGGCGGGGGCTCGGACGGCTCCTGCTGCGGCACGGCCGAGCGGCGCGACCCGTCGTCGACTGGCGCAGGACGGGCGGGCCCTGGTTCGGCCACCAGCCCATGTCCCTTACGCTGCACGGCCGTTCGGCGCGCCTGAGGTTGCGACGCACGCGCCTGACCCGCCGTCGGCGCGGCGGCCCGGGCCACCTGTCGACCGTCCTCGATCTCCCCCTCACTCCGCGCACCCCCCTGGCTTGATTCAGCCGCCTGAAACAAGAATTTAAATATGTTGAACTTGCAAGCACTACTGAGGGCTGCCTAACCTGTGGACCCCATCGGTCCCGTCCCCAACCGAAGGAGCCCGCCATGGCCTCCCCCACGCTCGACACCGACAGCGCGCGCCCCTACGCGCTCGGCCTGTTCCGCATAGTCATCGGCTTCCTCTTCGCCTGCCACGGCGCGGCGTCCCTCTTCGGCGTCTTCGGCGGCGCGGTGGGCGGCGGCTCGATCCCCGCGGGCACCTGGCCCGGCTGGTACGCCGCGGTGATCCAGCTCGTCGGCGGTGTCCTGGTGCTGGCCGGCCTCTTCACCCGCCCCGTCGCCCTGATCTCCTCGGGCTCCATGGCGTACGCCTACTTCAGCGTCCACCAGTCCCACGCGCTGCTCCCCCTGCAAAACGGCGGCGAGGCGTCCGCGATGTACTGCTGGGCCTTCGTGCTCCTCGTCTTCACCGGTCCCGGCGCGCTCGCCCTCGACCAGTTCCTGGGCGCCCGCCGCACCGCCCGGCCGGCCCCGGACACCCAGCGCGAGACCGTCGCGGCCTGAGCCCCGCCCCTCGCCCACCGCTCACGCTGCCCGGAGTTCAGCCGCCGAACTCCGGGCAGCGGCATGCCGGTCCCTCCCGCGGCCGACCCCTCGCGCGGACCCGCGCGGGCCCGGGCGTACGCTGTACGGCTGTACCGCCGCCCCTGCCGCTTCCCCGCGACACCGCGGTATTCACGTCCCGGGGAACCGACAAGCCGCAGAGGAGCGAACGTGCTGGAGAGTGTGGGGGCGCTCACGTCGAGCCCCTGGATCTACGCGGTGGTCGCGCTCTCCGTGCTGCTCGACGTCTTCCTGCCCGTACTGCCCAGCGGCGTACTCGTCATCACCGCGGCGACGACCGCCGCCGGGTCGGCGACCGCCGCCGGAGCCGGTGACGCCACCCGGACCGGCCACGCCGACCTGCTCGCCCTGGCCGCCTGCGCCGCCACCGCCTCCGTCGTCGGGGACCTCATCGCCTACCGCCTGGCGCGGCGCGGCGGGGCCCGCCTGGAGCGCGCGATCGCCCGCTCGCGCCGCCTGACCCGGGCGCAGGAACGACTCGGCATCGCGCTCAGCCGGGGCGGCGGCGGCCTCGTCGTCATCGCCCGCTTCGCCCCCGCCGGACGCTCCGTGGTCTCCCTCGGCGCGGGCGCCGCGCACCGCGGGATCCGCGAGTTCCTGCCGTGGTCGGCGCTGGCCGGGGTGGCCTGGGCGACGTACAGCGTGGGGCTCGGTTACTTCGGCGGCCAGTGGCTCGGCGCGACCTGGCTGGGCACGGCGGTGTCCCTGCTCGCCCTGTTCGCAGCGGGCGCCCTCGCGGCGTACGTCGTCAAACGCCCGGTGCCCGCCCCGACGCCCGCGTCCTGACGAGAGCGCGGGGCGCGCCCGGGCCCGGGCGACCCGGCCTGCCCGGCCCACTCGGCCCGCGCGGCCGTCAGGCCCGGCTCGCGGCGGCTCCGGAGCCGCGCACCTCGATCCCGGCCAGGAGCGCGCGGGTCGCCTCGGCTATCTCCTCCACCGCCCTGTCGAAAACCTCCTTGTTGTGCGCGGCCGGCACCCGGAACCCGGACACCTTGCGCACGTACTGGAGGGCCGCCGCCCTGATGTCGTCCTCGGTGGCCTTCTCCGGCATGGCCGGTGGCCGCAAAGTTTTGATACTTCTGCACATGCCCCCAGTGTGACCGACACCACTGACAACGGCCCGGGACCGGACGCCCCGGCCGAAATCCGCGAGGCTCCGCCGGGGCCGCCGACTAAAGTCGACACCATGGCGGAAGCAGCGAACGGCCCAAGCACCGGCCCCGTACGCGTCGACAGCTGGATCTGGTCGGTCCGGCTGACCAAGACGCGCTCCCAGGCGGGCACGGCCTGCCGGGCAGGACACGTCCATGTCAACGGCGAGCGCGTGAAGGCCTCCCACCAGGTGAAGGCCGGCGACGAGGTACGGGTCCGCCTTGAGGGCCGGGAGCGGATCGTGAAGGTCGTCCAGCTGCTGCGCAAGCGGGTCGGCGCCCCGGTGGCCGTCGAGGCGTACATCGACATGAGCCCGCCGCCGCCCGCCCGCGCGGACGTCCTCGCGGCGGGCGTCCGGGACCGGGGCCTCGGCCGCCCCACCAAGCGCGACCGGCGCGAGATGGAGCGCCTGCGCGGCCTGGCGGAGAGCCGCCGCGCCGCGGGCTGAACCCGGGGCTCGCGGCGGGACCGGGGCTCGCGACGCGACCGGGCTGCGGCAGGGAGCCGGGACTCGCAGCAGGGAGTCGGGGCTCGTAGCAGGAGCCCGAGCCGTGCGCGGGCCGGATCCGCGCGGGGCCCAAGCCGTGCGCGGGGCTCGCGGCCGGGGCCGGGGCTCGCCGCAGAGCCCGAGCCGTGCGCAGGGCCCGAGCCGTACGCGGGGCTCGCGGCGGACCCGAGCCGCGCGGCGCTCGCGGCGGCGGGGCACGCCGGACCCTCGGCCGCCGGCTCCGAGCGGGCCCCTCGGCCGACGGCTCCCAACCGGCCCGCGTCACCGCCGATCCACACGGAGCCCACACCCCCCGCCGCGCCATTAACTCGCGCGCCAACTCCCTTTGCCACGGAGTAGCTTGAGGGTCTGACCCGGGAGCTGGGGGAAGCTCCCGATCTGCCTCAAGGACCCATCATGATCCTCTGGATGATCCTTCTCGCCCTATTGCTCCACGGACTCGGCCTGGGCCCCGTCGCCATCGTCTTCTGGGTCGCCATCGCCGCCGCGCTGGCCGGCACCCGGCGCCGGCCGGGTGGGGACCGGGCCCCCGGCGCGGGCAGCGGGCCCGCGCGTACGGACACCACCTACCGCGCCTACCGCGCGCGGCGGGACCGGATGGACCGCTGGGAGCGGCGCTACCAGCGCGAGTGCCAGGGCCCCTTCTCGCGCCACCGCGACTGAGATGACCGTCGGGCCGGCCGCGCGCGACCTCGCGCCGGCCGGCCCGTCACAGCCAGCCGTTGCGCCGGAACCCCCGGTGGATGACGAAGCAGGCCACCGCCATGACCCCGAGTGCCATGAAGTACCCGTAACGCCAGTGCAGTTCGGGCATGTTCTCGAAGTTCATGCCGTAGATGCCGCACACCATCGTCGGCACGGCGACGATGGCCGCCCAGGCGGTGATCTTCCGCATGTCCTCGTTCTGGGCGACGGTGACCTGCGCCAGGTGCGCCTGGAGTATGGAGTCGAGCAGCCCGTCGTAGGCGGTGATCTGCTCCACGGTACGAAGGAGGTGGTCGGCGACGTCGCGGAAGTACGGCCTGACCTCCGCGTCCACGGAGGGCACCGGTTCACCGGCGAGCTTCTGCAAGGGCCGGGCGAGCGGCGCCACCGCCCGCTTCAGTTCGAGCAGTTCGCGCTTGAGCTGGTAGATCCGGCCCGCGTCACCGCGCGCGGCGTTCTCCGCGAAGACGGCGGCCTCGACGGCGTCCATGTCGCCGCGCATGGCGTCGGCGACCTCCAGGTACTCGTCGACGACATGGTCGACCAGGGCGTGCAGCACCGCCGACGGGCCCTTGGCCAGTTGCGCGCGCTCGCCCTCAAGCGCCTCCCGCAGCGGGCCGAGCGAGCCGTGCATGCCGTGGCGCACGGTGATGACGAAGTCCCCGCCGGTGAAGACCATCAGCTCACCGGTGTCCACCACCTCGCTGCTCGCGGTGAGTTCTTCGTGCTCGACGTAGCGGCACGTCTTGAAGACGGAGAAGAGGGTGTCGTCGTACGGCACGACCTTGGGGCGCTGGTGCGCGGTGACGGCGTCCTGGACGGCCAGCGGGTGCAGCCCGAACAGCGCGGCGATCCCCGCGAACTCCTCCTCGGTCGGCTCGTGCAGCCCGACCCAGACGAACGCCCCATCCCCCAGTTTGCGCACCCTGCGCAGCGCCTCGTCCACCGGGCAGTCCTCCGGCCGGCGCGCGCCGTCGACGTACACGGCGCAGTTGACCACGGCGCTTCCCAGCGGCGAGCGCGCCGGGTGGCTGAGATCGACGCTCCTGCGGTAGGCGCGGCGCACCGCCCTCCGCAGATTCCGCATCATCGCCACGACAAGCTCCCTTTCCCCGCCTTCACCGAACGAGCGGCCAGTGTGCCACCGCCCTCGTCACGTCCACGCACTCCCTGAGGGACGTGATCCACCGCTCTCGCGTTCCCTCAGCGGCGTACGGCTGCGGCCACCGCCCGCAGGTAGCGGCGGGTGGCCAGATCCTGGAGCAGGCGGGTGAGGGGGCCACCGAGGCGGGCGTACCAGAGCTCGGGCCGCGAGAACGCGGCGACCTCGAACCAGACGCGTCCGTCGGGGTCCCGGCCCACGACGAACGACTCCTCGCCGCGTTCGGGGTGCCCGGGCAGGGTGCCGTAGGCGAATCCGACGCGCTCGGCGGTGTTCACGGTCCAGATGACGCGGCAGGGGATGACGAGCCGGGGGAACGCGGTGCCGGGCAGGCGCAGGACGACCAGGGTGGTCGCGCCGGGGGTGACGGGTGCGCCCGGGTACACGCCGAACCCGGCGCCCCGCTGGGTCCCCCAGTCCAGCACGTACGCCCCGGCCCGCTCGAACGCCTCCGGCCCGTGCCCGACCGTGATCCGCCGCCGGAACACGCGGTAACCGGCCTCCGGCCCCGGCAGTACGGGGCCCGCGGTGGCGCCGACCTCCCCGTATCCGGGCCCGGCCGCACACGCGCGCTCGTACGCGCCCCGCAGGCCCGCCCGCCGTCTCCACTCCACACCCATGGCTCCTCGCCTTCCCGGCACGGCGTTCCCCCGGCTCGTCATCCCCTTCCGCAAAGGGGTTACTTTTCAGCCAACCACAGGCGTACTCTCGGCCATCCGGCGGTACCTCCCCCCGCTCCCGGCCCGCCGGACCCGGCGTCGAGCGACCCCGAGCCCCGCTACGGCGCCACCGCGAAGCCCCGTCCTCGTGCGACGGGGCTTCCGGCCGTGGGGGCGGACCCCGGCCGACGGCGCGAAGTGACCGCCCGCACCGGCGAGTTGAGGGGGCACGGGTACGCCGCGTGGTCTGCAACCCGGGCACGACGAAGCCCCCGGCCAAGATCGCCTGAGAGCCTTCGCACCGGTGGGGCGTCGTGGACGGGCCCGAATTCGAAGCGCGGCAGCGGCCGGCGACGGCCCGAACCGCCGCGCCGACGGTGAACGGCCCCGGCCCCGAACCACCGGGCCAACAGTGACGGGGGCCCGATTCCGAACCGCCGGGCCAGCAGTGCACGGGGCCGGCCCCGAACCGCCGCGCCAGCGGTGAACGGGCCCGGCCCCGAACCGCCACGCCGGCGACGGCCCTGGTGCCGAGCCGCCGGGCCGGCAGTGCACGGCCCCGATTCCGAACGGCCGGCACCCGCTGGGCGCGAGTTCGCCGGGCGCCCGGCGACCAGGGCTCGGCGCCAGCGCTCGGCGTCCAGTGCCCGGCGCCCCGCGCCCCGCCTCACCGCTTCTTGCGGATCTTCTTCATCTTCGCCTCGGCTTCCTTCTTCTTCCGCTGCTCGACCGCGTATGGGGACCACGACCCCTGATGCCTGGAGCACCGGGAAGTGCCGATGACCGCCTTGTTCTGACACCGCTTCCCACTCTTGGTGGGCGCTCCACACAACGGTTGCGTCACGTGCCCCTCCTGCGTACGAATCGCCATGGACGGAACACCACATCGTCCCAGGGGCGACCGCCGCCCAGGCAGGCGCGAACGGAGAGCATCGGTGCACGGACGGGGGCGATCTGGCGAGTGGAGGGGCGGGCGAGGTGGTCCCCACCCCCCGACCCTGGTCGGGCGGGGAGCGTCACCTCGCGAGTACGCCCCCGCCTGGCCCCCGGCGTTTCGCGTGCTCACGGGCGGTGCAGCGCGCTTCGGGCGCGAGCGATCACCCGGTGTGCGTCCGCATCGTAGACCGCGGACTCGCGCAAGGCATTCCACACGGTTGCGTACAGACTGACCGATTCTTCGTCGTCCAGCCACAGCTCGGCGTGCCAGTCCTCGGTGATGGTGAGGCGGTCGTCCAGGATCCAGAACCCGTTGGCCGTGGGTACCTTCAGGGAGGAGGAGAGGGGCACGATGCCGAGTTCGATCGTGTCCATGCCGATGAGTCCGGCGAGCCGGTCCAGCTGGGCGGCCAGCACTGACGGGGGGCACATCAGGGCGTGAAGCGCCGGCTCCCACATGATGGCGTGCAGTCTGCGCCCCGGCTCGTACAGCCATTCCTGGCGACGCATGCGGGCCCGCACCGCTTCGTCGATATCGCGTGCGGAGCCGTGCAACCGCGTGTAGCTCAGGAACATGTGGCGGGCGTAATCGGGCGTCTGAAGCATGCCGACGATGACCGCCTCTTCCCATACCCGGATGGTGGCGGTCCTGCGGATCTCCGCGTTCCAGGTCTCTTGGACGGGTCCGTGGCCGTTGGCGAGCTGTCGGCGCCATGACCGGATGTGCGATTCGAATCCCTGCAACCGCGACGTGAGTTCGTTGAGAGCCTGCGGCGTCCCTGTTGCCGTGGTCCATCGCTTCAGGTCGTCGACCGTCGCCGTCTGCCGACCGTGTTCCAGCTTGCTGACCTTGGATGGCGGCCAGCCGAGAGCTGAGGCCAACTGGGCTCCGGTGAGCAGGGCTCGCAGTCTCAGTTCACGTAATCGCGCCCCAAGTGCGCTACGTGCCTGCTGGTAGTCCGTGCCCACCGGATCACTCCCGCTACTGCCTCGCGGTCAGCTGGGCCGCGAACTCCTCGAAGGGGGCGGCGTGATGCGTGGCCGCATCGCGCAGCATGGAGTATCGCACCACCTCGGCCGGCTCCGTGGTCAGCTCGATGTTCAGGAGCACGTCGTTGTCGTCGAAGCGGAGCACGGCCACGAGCCGGGAATCGAAGATCCAGAAGTCTTCGTCCCCGAGGTGCAGGCGTTCCGCGTCGCCGCGCCACAGGCTGCGGATGTCCTCGCCGGTCGCCGCGTTGCACTTCGCGTAGTCGAGGAGGAACAACTGGCCCGTGGTCGGGGGGTCGTCCACGACGCGGACCCTTCCTACGCGCTTACCCGCTGCGGTCTGGGCGCGCATGTTCATGGCCCAGGGGCTGTCGAGGTCCCACGTGGCGGAACCGGTCTCCTTGAACGCGATGAAGGAGTCGTCGTCCAGGTCGGATGCGTAGCCCCGGCGAGTCTCCAGCCTCCAGGCCGTGTGCTTGAAGCTGCGAAACAGCGCGCCGAGCTCGGCCGGTTCGATGATGTGCGGCACGTGCTCGGTCTCCTTCGGTCCCCAGTTGACGAGCAGGTCGCGCGGCACGATCACCGCCACGTCCCCGTCGCTGAAGTGCTGGAGCTGATGCAGGTCGGTGGGGTCGGTGAGCGGCCTGCCCTGAACGATCACCTCGCCCGTCTCGGTGTCGGTGTGCAGGGCGGGGCAGCCGCCTTCTTTGCTGTCCGTGCCGTTGAAGCGCAGCCACCGGGTCATGGTCACTGCCCTTTCGTGGACGTTGGTCCGCCCATCATTCCGGGCGCCCCCAAATCGGTACCACAGCGTGTGCGGACCCTCAGAAGAAATCCTGGGAAAGCCGGGTGCTCGCGTGGGAAATACCGAGAAATCGGGATAGCTGGGAGAACGCGTCATCCCTACCGTCCCGTTCATGGCAACGCAGAGCGACACGATCGATCCGAGCGCGGCAACCGAACAGCTGCGCGCCGCGCTGACCCGCGCGGGGATCGTCCTCCCGTCACTCGGACTTGACGACGGCGGACCGTACGGCCTCATCAATCTCGGACGCGTCCGTTCCGACGTCGCGATCCGTCTGGCCGCCCGTCTCGACAAGACGCATGAGGCCGCGCCCTCGCCGGACACAACCCTGTAGCCACCGCCTCACACACCCGATCCCAGGGACAGAGAGACTCCGTGAGCACCGCACCCGAAAAGGCACAAAACCAGGCGGTCAGCGCGTGGCTGGCAGCCAGCCTCAACCGTCCCGCCGACGCCTACACCCAGTGGGCCGACCGCCACCTCGCCGTCCTCGCGCTGGGCCGCCGGTTCTGCGCGTTCCGCCTGGCCGACGAACTCGTGCACGCCGTCGACGCCGCCACCGAGTTCTCGACCGCCTCGACCATCCTGCGCACCCTCGCCGGCCCGGTCATCCACGACCCGCGCGGCTGCCGCTTCTACGCCCTCGTGCCACCCGCGCCGCCGGGCCCGGACCACGGCCCCCACGCGACGTACCTCGGCCTCGGCCACTACATCGGCGTACCGCGCATCGAAGACGACCAGCACACCGACATATGGTCCAGCTACTGGGCCATCCCCATGCCCGCACCGGGCGCCCTCTGCGACCCGGCCCGCGTCCTGAGACTCATCCGCGCCGGCACGGCCGCGCTCGACGAGGAGGCCGACGCGTGAAGCAGTGGGACTACGTCGGCTACGAACGCGAGGGCCGGACCGGGCGCATCACCCTCGGCCTCGGGCCCGACATGAAGCGGATCGCCTTCCTGCGGCCGTCTTCGCCGGGCCAACTGAGCGGGGCAACCATCCGGACCGGCGAGTTGCGTCCAGCTTCGGCGGTGGAGACGGAGACTGCGCGGGCGGCGGGGTTGACCCGGGAGTCCCAGCCAAGTTTCCTGCCGCACCGGCGCTGAACGTCGACCGGCGTAGACCTGACACGCGTTACGGGAGACGGGCCGGCCTCGGTCACGAGAAGGCCCCCCAGCCGATTACGACTGGGGGGGCGACACAGGCTTTCGCCTGGACACATCCCGACGGTGGGCGTGGACGGTTTCGAACCGCCGACATCTGCTTTGTAAGAGCTTCCTTCACCGCCATGAGACTCAGTGAGCCTCAGTGAGTGACGGTGAGCCTCACGCCCTCTATGGATGTCTTCTAACTGTGAGCCTCAGTGAGGATCGATGCGGATCAGTGAGTGGGGTTTGTGGACTCTTTGTGGACCCGAACCCGAATGGATCACTTCACGGCCCGGAGTCCACTACCGCCGCCGAGGGCCGCCCGAACCTGCTCGCGCGCCCCCTCGCTCTCGTGAGTGTAGATCCACGTCACGCGGCCGCCTCGTTCCTGCCCCAGGGCCCGCTGCGCGTCGACCTCGGACACGCCGCCATGGTGCATGCGGCTGGTGGCGTCGTGCCGGTAGTCGTAGACCCGCGGCCACCACTCGTGTCGCTTCGTGTCCGGGTTATAGACCTTCCGGGCCACGCCCGCCTGCAACGTGGCCTTGTGCCACGGGCGCGACAAATTGTTGACGTTCAACGCCGCGCCTCGCGGGCCGCGAAACACCAGCTCGTCCAAGTGCATGTCGAAGCCGTCGCCGATCGCCGACCGAGTCCGCTTCGGCCGCCACTTGTCCCGCATGAACTGGACGGCGCCCCAGGCCCGGTCCGTGAGCGGCACGGTGCGGAAACCGGCGTCCGTCTTCGGGGCGGCCTGACGGCGCAGCCGGCCGCCGTCGCTGATAAGGATCTCCTTGATGTGTACCAGGCGCTCCTCGTCGTCGATGCAGTGATTTCGCAGGCCTGCGTACTCGCCGGGCCGCAGGCCTGTCTCGTATGCGAAGTCCCGCAGGAGCACCTGGTAGTACTCAGGCAGCGCGGCGTGAATGAGCGCGTACTGCTCCGTGGTGGGGGGCTTCAAGTCGTCCGGATGTCGCTGCGGCCGCGCCGCCGTCACTTCGAGGTGCGTTGCCGGGTTGATACTGATGCGTTCGCCGTCTCGGATGGCGGCGTCCAGCATGCTCCGCAGCATCGCACGGGCCCGGCCCTGCGTCTCGTGGCTGCGGATCCCGGAGAGCCACTTCTGGAGTTCCATGAACTCCAAGTCCACGAGCCTGTACCCACCCCACCGGGGTTGTACGTGCTTCGTCCAGACGCAGCGTTTCCGGTTGACGGTGGTGGTCCGTCCCTTCTTCTCCTGGATCTCCCACCACGTCTCGTGCCACGTCTCCAGCGTGATTTTCCCGCGGGCGGGATCGCGGTACGTCCGCTCACGGACTGAGGTGTGCACCTTGTCGAGGAAGGCCTCGGCGGCTGTCTTGCCGCCGTCCTTCTTCGTGAAGTTCTTGGCGGTCTGCCGGCCCGTGGGATCCCGGTATCGGGCCTGCCACGAGCCGATGCAGTCGCGCCGGCGCTTCCGGTCCCCGTGTTGGCCGGGGGGATATTCCTCGATGCAGAGCACGCAGCCGCATGTCTTGCTGCGGATCTGCCGGGGATTGTTCAGTGGCCTACGGGGCATGAGTGATCACCTGCTCACTCCTTCGCTGCTCGGGTACGCGGGGGAGCAGCCGAACGGGCTCCCCACAGAAACAGCGTGCACCGAACGCGGGCTGCGGGATGTCGAGTTGCGTGAGAACCGCGCGCACGGCGCCGACAGTGACGAGCCAGGGGCGCCCGGCGGGGACAGTGATGATGACGCGCTGTGCGTCCCATGGTGCGAATGTTTCGGCGGAGCTGTAGTGGACGCGGATGCACATGCGGAACCCCCCGTGGTGCGGGCGACGGAACGTCAGCCGCGGGGGAGGACGCGAGCCGAGAAACAGACCGTACTCCCGGATAGTGGAATATGCGACCACTCCAGAAACACAAGATGTGGAGGGTTCTACCGGCCAGTCAAGTACTCATCCGTGTGGGACTCGTGAGGGCCACAGATGGTTGCGCAATCCCTGCGGCTAGGAGCGGTTGGCCTCGTTCAGGGCCCGCAACTCGATCTCCTTGATGGCCTGCTGTTCGGGCGTGAGGCCACGGAACAGTTCCAAGAGGCGCGCCTCAGCCTCGGGGGCGAGCGGGCCCGGGACCCTGCGGCCGGCCGCGGCGAAGATCTCCGCAACGGTGAATTTCGGGAAGGCGTCCGACAGGGCTCGCAGCTTCTCCGGGTTCGGACCGCGTCCGGTGCCGCGCTTGCGGAGCACCCAGGAGTTCACGGTGGCAGGGGCCACGTTGATGGCACGCGCGATCTCGGACTCGGTCACCTTGTAGGTGTCCTTGAGTCGCTTGATCAGCGCGGAGAGATCTTCTTGCTGCCCGTGGTCCACACCATCAGAGTGCCCGGCGGCCTTCTACTTTCGCAAGTAAAAGTAGAAGCGTGGCGCGTAATGGTGGCAGCGCGCAGCCTCCCCGCCGCGCGCCGTAGTCACTGGCATATGCACTCAGGGTAGAACGCCCATTCGACCCATGTCAGCGACTTGCCCACCCTCACCGAAACTGGGCCTGCCACCCTTGACCTCATTGACACTCACACTGTAGAAATGTGTCAACGGCGGCGATGAAGCCGAAGTTCACTCTCCATCAGCACGAGGTCCCTCATGAGCACGGTGCTTCGCAAGGACGACGGCAAGCCACTCAGAGCCGCAATGCAGGCGGCCGACCTCTCCGGGCCCGGACTCGCGGCGGCCACCAAGGCGTCCGACCCGCGCGGGATCGGGATCAGCCCGGCGATCATCGGGCGGCTCACCACCACGGGCAAGACGGCCCGGGAGCGGTGCCGCCGCAGGACGGCGGACCTCATCGCGGGGGCGCTCGCCGTGCCCCTGGAGCAGCTTTTCACGCCATCAGTTTCAACTGACACAGTAGAAAGGTCCAGCCCTGATGCCGACTCTCGCTGAACGCGCCGAGACGCTGCGCACCACCGGGCTCGCCCCCCTGCTCACCACGGCTCAGTTGATGGCGCGCTACGGCGTCAGCAACTGGACGGTCAACGAGTGGGTGAAGAACGGCTGCCCCGTCGAGCCGACCGCGTTCCGCGGGCGCCGCTTCGACCTGGAGGCCGTTCGCACGTGGATGGCCGAGCGGGCGCAGCTCGCGGCCACCACCTGATCAAAAAGGACGGGGCCGCCCGGACCGGGCCTGGTCCGTATGCGACCCCTCGGCACCTCAACCACACGAAATCGAGGACACCGTGAACATCAAGATTACCGCCCCGCCTAAGCCGGGCTCCGACAGGGAAACCACACCCGTTGACCGGCCGCGCATCATGACCGCCGCCGTGTTCGCCGCGACCGCCGAACGGTTCGTGGTCCACGACGGCGTTGACCTGGCGGCGGTGGCCGACCTCGGCCGCGTCCGTGTCGCCCTGGTGATGGCCGCCCACCGCCTGCACCGTGTCAGCGACCTGCGGACGGCCGCACGTGACGCGTCGACCACGCACACGAAGTACCTGCTGTTCGCGACCCCGGCCATGGCGGCCCGCCACTGGCCCGCCGCCCGTGACGCCGACGCTGCCCTCGACGCCGCCGAGGACGCGTTCGAGCAGGACAAGGCCACGGCGCTCGCCCTGCTGGCCACGCTGCCGGCGGGCGCGACCTGGGGCGACGTGCTCCAGGCCCTGAACGGCGGTGTGCAGCGATGAACGACCGCACCCGCTATATCTGCGGCCTTCGCGCTCTGGCCACCTGGCTGGAGGAGAACCCGGATGCCGCCATCCCGTCCGACGAGCGATTCCTGCTACCGCTGTCGACGAACGACGCGGTCGAGGAGTTCGCCGCGAAGCTCGGTCAGGACGTCGTCTACGACGACGAGGGCAACGCGTCCACGACCCGCGAGTTCGGTCCGATCAAGCTCCACGCCTACGGATACGTCGACTTCGCAGCGCACTCCGACTTCCTCGCCGAGCGTAACGCACGACGCTGGGCAGCGAAGAAGGGCCTGGAGATCCGTGGCGCCGAGGACGGTGCGGCATGAGCGCCCGCGAGGAGCTGTTCCGCCGTGTGGCTGGCGCGTTCGTCGACGAGGGCCGCGCGAACACGCTGCTAGACGCCTACCGTGCCGAGGTTCGCGCCGAGGCTGCCGCTGACGTCCGCCGCGCCGAACTGCCGTCCTTCCCGGCCGGGGAGCGCGCGGAGCTGGTCGCGCAGACGATGCGGGCCATCGACGCCCGCATCGCCGAGCACGGGGCGGAAGCCCCCTACGGAGTCGCAGTCGAGCGCCTGGTCGTGCTGGAGCCCTGCCCCCGGAACGTGGTCGGTGACGACGCGGGCCCGCACTTCTTCAAGAACGGCGCATTCCTCGCGGACGGCAGGCGCTGTGTCTACTGCGGCGCCAAGGAGCGGTGACGTCATGACTGACATCGGTATCCCGCCGCGCAGCCCGCAGGACTGGGACGTGCCGCTGCCCCGTCTCGCGGCGGACGTGAAGGCACTGGCCCTCCGGCAGCAGGCCGTGGCGCTGGAGCAACTGGCCGCCGAAACCTCAGCGAATGCCCACGCCGCCGTGCCCGTGCCTGACGGCCGGCTCATCGAGTGCCTGCACCAGTTCCTCGACATCGACCCCGACCTGCGGGTTCGGGACTACAGCAACAGCTTCCGCACCCGTGGAGGGGCGTCATGACTGACCCGCAGCTCGCAGCCGTATACCGCAAGGCCGCCAACATCATCCGAGAGAACGGCCACCACCAGGGCGCCTACCTCGACGGGACGCTCCTTCTCACCCGGACTCGCCAGACGGTTCCCGTGGACGCCACCGGCGCCCTGTCCCTGGTCATCACCGGTGCCCCGGTCCCGCCGGCCGACCTCATCGACTGCCCGCAGCTGTACCAGGACGCGGTCGCCTTCCTGTCGAGGCGCATCCGGTCGGCCATCGTCGACACGGACCCGGAGGAGCGCATCGCGGACTGGAACGACGAGCCGGAGCGCACCGCCGACGAGGTCATCGCAGCTCTCGAATCGGTGGCCCGCGACATCGACTTCATGTTCTCGGCTCCCCGACTGGCGGTGGCGGCGTGAACGACACCGAGCGCGAGCTGCGCGAGTGCAGGGAGCTCGTAGCCCTGCTGACGGAGCGCCTGGAGCGGTTGCAGCGGGACAACGAGGGGGCGTACATCGAAGCGTTCGAGGCTCGCGGCTCCGGCCCGCACCTCTGCCCCGGCCTGCCGTTCGGTGACCCGAGGCGGGTGGCGGCGTGAGCGCCTTCACCATCGCCGAGGCCCGGGCCCGCAAGTCGAAGAGCCCGCCGGCGTTCATGGCGGCCTACGCGTTGGGCCGCTCGTGCGGGGAGGCCGGTATCGAGCCGCCTCGCACGGCCGGCAAGTCCGCGCCGCAGATCGCCGGGTACATCGAGGGACTGGCCTCGTGGCGGGCGCAGACCGCGAAGCCGCGCGACTACGTGCAGGGCAGCTCCGCGTACTGGGCGGTGGCCCGGTGAGCGCCCGGGACCGGCTGGCGATCCTGCGCCGCGCGGTGATCGAGCGCCCGGGGCCGTGGACGACGAGCACCGTGCAGGCGCTGTACAAGGCGGCCGGACACGCGGCGCCGTGCCGGAAGACCGCCCGCGACGACCTCGCCTTCCTCGCCCGCCAGGGACTGCTGCTGTGCCGCGACGAACGGGACTGCCGGACCTACTGGCTCAACACCTGGCAGGGGGCGGGCCGATGAGCCTCCGCACGATCGCGGCCCTGACGGCCGTCGACCTCGCCACATCCATCGCCGCCCTGATCTGGGCAGGCCGCCGCACCTGGGGGAACCAGTGACCGGACCCGAGCACTACCGCGAGGCCGAACGCCTCCTCGCCGAGTCGCAGTCCATCGCGCGACCGCACGACGAAAGGCCGTGCGAGGCGGACCGCACGATCGCTGAGGCACAGGTGCACGCGACGCTCGCCCTCGCCTCCGCGACCGCGCTTCAGCCCAGCCAGTACGGCATGAACCGCGCTGAGCCGAAGGCTTGGATTGCTGCGTGCCGAACAAAGGCCGGTGAGCGCGATGACGACTGACTTCCCGCCGATCGCCCTGACCGTCGAAGAGTGGGACGAGCTCGTCTTCACCGCCGACATCGCGGAACGCTCAGGCCCGTTCTCGGCGTCCGTCTACGACTCGATCAAGCACTGGGTCTCAGCCGTCCTCCCGCTGCACGAGCGCATGATCCGCGAGCGTCTGGGTGCCGATCTCGAATATGTCCAGGTCGAGCTGACGGAAGCTCGGCAGAAGGTCCGGATCTGCGAAGAAAAGCTCGCAACGGCCGACCGCGACATTGGGCAGTTGATCGACGAACGCGATCACAGGGGAGACGTCGCCGACAAGCTCGCCTACGCCGTCGCCCCCGAGGAAGTCATCGGAGAGCACTCCTCGATGAACTGCCCGTGGGAGAACGCCTACGAGCTCATCACACCGATGGCCGAGGTAGACGCGCTCCGACAGGAAGTTGCCCGGCTCCGGCAGGAGAACGAAGACCTGCTGGTCGGACTCGGCCTCGGCGCACCGGCGGTGATCGCGTGACCTCCAACCCGTGGCCGTCCATCGCCTGGACAGCCGGACTGATCGCCCTGTTCGGCTTCCTGATGGTCCTCGGCCAGCACGTCAGCGACCAGCTCCGCACCCGCCGCGAAGCCGCCCGCACCGCCATCCCGCACCAGCGCCAGGGGGAACAGCCGTGAACGACTACGAGCAGCACGCCGACGAGGAACGCGAGTACCCGACGGCCGCCGAAGAGAAGGCCGCCGAGATCGCCCTCGACATGGCCGACGAGGCACGGTTCGCGGCCGAGGAAGCCAAGCGGCTTCAGGTCACGCCCGACGACCACGAATGCCAGGCCGAGTTCATCGACGGCACCTTGGACTACTGCGGCTGCGACGACTGCAACGACCGCGAAGCAGCAGAGGAGTGGGAACTGTGACGCTCACCCTCCCGTGGCAGGGCACGACCAGCCGCGCCAAGCATGCCGGCCAGACCCCGACCCAGCTGAAGAACACGATCGCGCAGCTCCTCGCCGACAACCGGACGCTCATCGGTGAGACCTCGGACCTGAACTGTGCTGTCCACAAGGCGCTGATGAACTCCCTGCGCGACGAAATGCGCATCGCCCAGGCCGAGCGGGAACGGGACGCCGCAGTCGCTGAAGTCCGGCGGCTCCAGGGCAAGGTGATCCGCGCCGGCGCCGAGCACGAACGCCTCCGGCAGGCCGTCATCGCAGCCCGGCCGCGCATCACCGCAGTGCCGTCGGAGATGGTCCGGCCGTACTCGCCCGAGGTCGTACTGCCCTACGTCTCCCCGGTGCCGTACCGCGACACCAGCAACGAGACCACGCAGACGCTGCCCCTCATCGACGTGCCACAGCGCGCCGCCTAGACCCGCCGGCGGGCGTCGACTCCGAGTCCGCCCGCCGGCGACGACCACCCATACCGGCCGCGTCCGAGCTCCCCCCGGCTCCGCGGCCAGCCAGGCCGCCTCGCCCCCTGACCGGGGCGGCCTGGCCCCTCACTCCCGAAAGGCCCGCACCATGAGCCCCACCATTCGCATCGGACGCTGGACAGCCGAGCTGCACCAGCGGGCCGTGCACGTCACCCGAGAACCCGACCCGAACTGCCGAAACTGCTCCGGCTCCGGCGGCGGCTGGATCACCTACACCGGTGGCGCCGACTGGGACGAATGCGGCTGCCTCGACCAGCTCCACACCTGGCGCCTGCCTCTGTGGCCCCGCTCCCGCAGCCAGCGAGCCGAAACCGTGGAGCCGTTCTGATGACCGCCCCCAAGTACGCCCACGACACGGAGAACGGCCGCTACTACAGCGACCCGGCCGGCGGCCCCGACCTCGTCTCGGTCACCAACGTCCTCGACACCTCGGTCAACAAGCGGGCCCTCATGCCCTGGGCCGTCAAGGTCACCGTCGAGTGGATCCTCGATAACCGCATGCAAGTCGCCCGGCGCGCCATCACCGACCGGACCCAGCTCACCAAAGAGATCAAGCAACTCCACCGGGACGCCCGCGACACCGCGGCGAACCTCGGCGACCGCATCCACAAGGCCGCCGAACAGCGCGTCCTCGGCGCCCCCATCCCCGACGACCCGCAAGTCGCCCCGTACCTGGCCCAGTTCGACCGCTGGATCTCCCTGTGGGGCGTCGACTTCGCAGGCGACGTGTTCGCCACCGAAATCACCGTCATGCACCGGCGGCTCGGCTACGCAGGCACCGCCGACCTCATGATCTGGCTGCCCACCGGACCCAACCGGCGCCGCGAACTCTGGCTGATCGACTACAAGACCAGCGCCACCCGCTCCGCCAAGTCCGTCTACCCCGAGAACACCCAGCAACTGGCCGCACTCCGCTACGCCGAGACGGTCCTGCTGCCCGACGGCACCGACGCACCCATGCCGAAGATCCAGCGGGCCGGAGTCCTCAACCTGCGCGCCAAATCCCACGCCCTCGTCGAAATGCCTGCCAACCGCGACGCCCACCGCGCATTCCGCGGGGCCCTTGCCAACGCGCAGTGGCACCACGCCGCGCCGTCCACCTATCCCGCGCTGCTCGCCCCCGGCGAGCCGGCCGCCAAGCCGCGGCGCACTATCCGAAAGGCCGCCTGATGGGCTCCCGACTCCTCAACATCCAGCGACGCGCCGCGGAACACGGACGCCTGCGCACCGGCTACACCCAGGGCAACCGGCCCGTGAAGTCCGCCACCTGGGTCGTCACCTCCCACTCCGAGGAACACGTCCGCAAGGCAGCCGAACTCTGGGGCGGCACCCCGGAAACGTGGAAGCCGCTCAACTCCACGACCGCCCAGTGGCGCGTCATCACAAAGGCGTCCTCCATCGAGGCGCTGATCACCCCCGGTGACCCGCTCAACCAGTACAACGAGTTGTGGTCCGCAGGCGGATGCCAGCGCCGCTGCGACGGGCAGACCGAGCTCCTGTCCCGCCAGCCGTGCCTGTGCCTGGCCCGATTCGGCGAGGACTGGCACCAGCAGAAGAAGGGCACCGTCTGCTCCGCCACCTCCCGCTTCAACGTCATGCTGCCGGACCTGTCCGGGATGGGCATGTGGCGGGCCGAGACCCACTCGTTCTATGCCGCATCCGAGTGGGGCGGGATGGTCGACATGGTCCTCGCCGGCACCGACGGTAAGGGCTTCGTCCCGGTGACGCTTCGGATCGAGCCTCGCCAGGTCGTGCGCGACGGGCAGACGAAGAAGTTCCCGGTCGTCGTCGTCGAGCTGCGCGGCGTAACTCCGCGGCAGGCGCTGGCCGGGCCGATGTCCACGGCGATGGCGCTGGACCCGTCCGGGTCGCGTGCGGTTGCCGCGCTTGAAGCGCCCCGCCCCGACTATCTCGCCCTCGCCGAGGGCGCCCTCACCTCCGACGACGTCCGCGATGTGTGGCGTCAGGCGAGGAAGGCCGGACACGTCGACCCCAAGGGCAGCGATCCGCTCTCCAAGGAGTTGATGGCCATCGCCGAGCGCATGGACGCCGAAGCGGAGCCCGTCGAGGCCGAGCTGGAGCCCGAGGGCGGCTGGCCCGCCGTCGCCGAAGTCCCCACCGCCTAACCCGCCTTCGGGGCTCCTGCCCGCCGCAAACAGGCAGGGGCCCCGGTACCCCCAAGGAGACCACGCCATGAAGGCACTCACGATCAAACAGCCGTGGGCTGGGGCGATCGTCCACCAGACGAAGCGCGTCGAGAACCGCACCTGGAAGCTCCCCGCGCGCATGCACGGCGCCCGCATCCTCATCCACGCCGGCGCCCAACGCAACCGCTGGGCCACCGTCTACGGACCCCACCTGGATGTGTACGGCGCGATCGTCGGCGCCGCCACGCTGACCGGCTGCCACTTCGCCAGTGACGCAGACATCTGCTGTAGCGAATGGGCATTCCCCAGCACGTACCACTGGACGCTCGACGACGTCGTGGCCCTCCCCGAGCCGGTCCCCGCCAAAGGCGCCCTCGGGTTCTGGACGCCGACCGAGGACGTACTGGCCGCCGCCCAGCAGCAGACCCAGGAAGCCGACAAGGCCGAGCTCGACGACATCGCCGCAGCCACCGAGCAGGCCGAGGGGGGCACGTCATGACCCTCGTCCAGCCTGCCCTCGACGGCAGTGGATCGCGATCAAAGCGCCCGGTCGCCAGCCTGACCGGGACCACGGCTCACGACGAGAGCTACCGCGAACGCACCAGGGACCGAATCCAGGCGCACAGCATCCCCGACATCGCGAGCGACTGCTGGATCTGGCAAAAGGCGCTCGACCGCGACGGGTACGGCGTAATACAGGCAACCAAGCGGGACAGCGCCCACCGTGTCGCGTACCTCGCCTTCATCGGCCCCATTCCCGAAGGCCTCGTCCTCGACCACACCTGCCACTCCATGGACACCACATGCCCTGGCGGGTCGGACTGCCTCCACCGTCGCTGCGTAAACCCGGCTCATCTGGAGCCCGTACCGCCCGGCGAGAACACCCAGCGCGGCGTCAGCCCTAGCGCCCTAAATGCCCGCAAAACCCACTGTCATCGCGGCCACAAGTTCACCCCGGAGAACACCTACGCCCGCCCCGACGGAAGGGCCTGCCGTGCCTGCCAGAACGCAGCTTGCGCCGAGTACAAGAGGCGCAAGAAGGGGGCGCACTGATGACCGCGCTCGTACAGCCGGCACTCGATGGCTCCGTGCCGGAGCCGAAAACGACTGCGACACGACGCCAAGTTGAGGCCTTCGACGACTGGCTCGACCAGATCCGCCCCGCGTTCGAGCATGCAGCCGCATCAGGGCGCGAGTTCACCGCCTTCTCGGTGGCAGACGCCAATGACCTCCCCGACCCACGCCACCCGCAGTCGCAATGGGGAAGAGCCATGACGCTCTTCCGCGACGAAGGCCTCATTGAGACCGCCGGCTGGGCCTGCTCCGACCGGCCCACCGCCCACCACAGCGGCGTAAGGACTTGGCGCGGCACCGCAGCAGCACGAGCCGGGAGGGCAGCCGCGTGAGCGCCCGCAGCAAGCGCAACCAGCCCGTCGGCGACATGTTCCCCGGCATGCCCGACCTGCTGGGCAAGCAGCCGCCGAAAGCCGTCGAGGGCGAGCACGTCGCCCGCACCCTCGACGAGGCGATCGCCCGTTCCTCCGAAATCCTCGATGATGCCCTGTCCGTCTACCCGGTCGTCGGCACGTACTGGCTGTCCTCCGGGGGCAACGATTCCGCGATCGTCGGCCACCTGCTGCGCGACCGGTATGACGCCGTCCTCCACGTGAACACCGGCACCGGCATCCCCGAGACCACGCAGTACGTCCGCGACCTCGCCGCAGCGTGGGGGGACACCCTGCACGAGCTGCACCCGAAGAACTCCTACCGGGATCTCGTCCTCGGCAAGGTCATCGCGTCCACCGGCCCGAATGCCGGGAAGCGCGCTGTGTGGAAGGGCTTCCCGGGGCCGGCCGGCCACAAGGTGATGTACCGGCACCTCAAGGACGAGCCGCTGATGCGGTTCCGTAAGAGCGTCGTCGGCGACCAGGGCCGTACCCGGAAGATCGCCTACCTGGGCGGGATGCGCTGGGGCGAGACCGAACGCCGCTTCCGCAACGCCGAAGCGATCGACCAGGACGGCGCGATCGTTTGGGTATCACCGCTCGTGCACTGGACCGACGCCCACATGCGCGAGTACCGGGCCCGCCACCGCTGCCAGCAAGACCACGAACACGCTCAGCACCGCCTGTGCTTCGACGGGGCGCTGCCGCTGAACGAGGTCACCGAGCACATCCACATGTCCGGTGAATGCCTGTGCCTGGCCTATGGCAAGCCCGGCGAGCCCGACGAGATCGAGTTCTTCTACCCGCACGCCGCCGCCCCCATGAGGGAGCTGGAGCGGGAGGCCGAGGCTGCCGGGATCAAGGCGTGCCGGTGGGGTCAGAAGCCGCCCAGTGAAGACAACGACGCCGCCCCGGCCGGACGCCTCTGCTCCTCCTGCGTAGCCATCCCCGGCCAAGACGACCTCATTGACCAGTGGCGTAACAGCGGCCTCATCACCCCCGAACAGCACGCCGCCTTCACCCGGGAGGCGTCATGACCACCTTCGCGATCTACGCGGCCCGGGCCCTCGCCGTGTATCTGGCGGTCGGCTACCTGCTCCTCCTCGCCGTCCTCGTCCGGCTGGCCTGGAGCGCCCTGCGCCGGATCACCACCCGGCAGCAGGAACAGCCCGAGGCTGCCCCCAGCCCGGCGGTGCTCGACGCGCAGGCCCTCGCCGAGCTCGACGCCGAACTCGACCGGCGCATCGCCCAAATCGACCTGCACAAGCGAGAGGAGGGACGGCAGTGACCACCGCGACCAAGCCGCTCCCGCCCCACGGGACCTACGCCCGATCCGTTGGCCGCCCCGCACAAGGCGTCCGCGGATGCAGCTGCCCCCGGTGCTGCGACGCCCGCAACAGCTACGACAAGCGCCGCCGAGTCATGAACGCCACCGGCCGCAGCCTGCGAGTCCCCGCACCGCCCGTCGCCGCCCACGCACAGAAGATCCTCGACAACTGCGGATGGAACTACCTCCTCACCGAATCCGGATGTTCCAGCTGCACCATCCACCGCCTGCTCCACGGGCAAGCCGCCATCAAGCGCACCGTCGCGAACCGCATCCTTGCCGTCCCGGTCGATCCCCAGCCCGGACGCCTCGTGCCGGCCCTCGCCTCAGCGCGGCGGCTGCGCGCCCTCCTCGCCATCGGGCATCACGTCAACGGAGCGAGCGGGATCTGCGCTGCGGCACGCGTCGACCAGTCCGTCATCTCCGCCCTCATCTCCGGCCGCCGACAGACTCTGCGCGCCGACACCGAAGCCCGCATCACCGGCGCCTACCTGCGGCTCGCCGATACCCCCGGCACCCACGAGCGCAACCGGCAGCGCGCTGAAGCCAACCGCTGGGCGCCGCCGGCCTATTGGGATCCCGACACCCTCGAAGACCCCGACTTCACCCCGGCGACCGGCCACTCACCGCGCGCCGTGATCCTCGGAGAGAACGCCCACGAACTGGTTCTCGAACAAGGCCACAGCTGGGAGCACGCCGCCAACCGGCTCGGCGTGACCAAAGACAGCCTCCAGACCGCCTACTACCGCTGGCGCCGCACCCTGACGGAGGTGGCGTGATGGCGACCCGCGCCCACGGAACCCGCGCCAAGTACGTCGTGGAACGCTGCCGGTGCGAGCCCTGCAAGACCGCCAATCGCCAAGCGGAAAACGACCGGTACCGGCAGCAGGCATACGGCCGGTGGCAGCCCTACATCGACGCACGACCCGTGCGCGCCCACGTCCAGATGCTCATGGACTACGGCATGGGCTGGAAACGCATCGCCGCCATGGCCGGTGTCGGTCGAGGAACGGTGGAGAAGCTGCTCTACGGGGCCGCGCACCGCGGCATGGAACCCTCCAAGCGGGTACGTCCCGAAACCGCTGCGAAGCTTCTCGCCATCCGTCCAGAAGGCGACCGGCTGGGCGGAGCGGTCCCCGTGGACAGCACCGGAACCCACCGCCGTCTCCAAGCGCTCGTCGCCGCCGGCTGGCCCCAAGCGCAGCTAGCGGCCCGGCTCGGCATGGAGCGCGCCAACTTCGGGGCGAGTATGCGGTCGGCGAAGGTGCTTGCCGCAACCGAACGAGCCGTGCGACGGCTGTACGACGAGCTGTGGCGAGCAGACCCCCGCGACCACGGCGTCGGCAACCAGGCCTACAGCAGGGCCCGCAACCACGCCGTCGGCCGCAGCTGGGCGCCGGTCGGCGCCTGGGACGACGACACCATCGACGACCCTGCGGCAAAGCCTCAAACGGGTACTGAGCGGCCCCTGAACCGCGACGAGCTGGCAGCCCTCCGCCGCGAAGAGGCCAAGCATCTGCACGACTGCGGCCTCTCCAGCCACGAGATCGCGGTCCGGCTCGGTATTTCCACCGACACGGTCCGCGCGGCGCTCGTCTCGGACCAGGCCGCCGCGTGACCGCCTCCCGCCCGGCCCGCGCCGGCCCCCACTAGCCCGGCACCCGCACCCCTTACCCGTACCGCCAGGAAGAAGCCGCTCATGCCGTGGGTCCGCTTGGACGACAGGTTTCCATCGCACCGGAAGGTTGCGCTGCTGTCTGACCGCGCCTTCCGGCTGTACATCTCAGCCCTGTGCTGGTCCTCCGAGAATCTGACCGAGGGCAAGATCCTGGATCGCGAACTCTCGGTCGTCTCTCGGGTTCGTGGACTTAAGGCCAGCGCGCGGGAGCTTGAGGAAGCTCAGCTCTGGGATCGGGTCGATGGTGGATGGCAGATCCACGACTTCCTCGAATACAACCCCGACCGGGCCAAGATCAAGGCCGACCGGCAGGCGAACGCGGCCCGGCAGCAGGCATTCCGTGACCGGAAGAAGGCTGAGCGGGAGGCGAAGAAGGCTGCCTCACAGGGGCCTGCGCGTAACGCCTCTCGTAACGGCGTTACGAGTGCTGTCGAAAACCAGGAAAACGACACGACGGCGACAGCATCGCGACACGACGACGACACGAAGACGAGAGAAAGCCGCGCGCAGAATCAACGATCCTCGCAGTTCAGCGCGTTTCGTAACGGCGTTAGTAACGGCGCCCCCGCCCCCGCCCCGTCCCCCACCAGTACTTCCTACGGAAGTACTGGTGCTGCAAGCAGCGACCGAGCGGGCGGTCTGCCGGATCAGCTCGCCCCTCTCAAGCGCGCCATCGCCACGGCCGGACTCTCCGGCATCGCCTGGGACCTCCGCGAGTCCGGCTGGGAGTACACGCGGCAAGCGATGGACCGGGTGGGGATCCCGGCGATGGTCGCCTACGCCGTCAACTCGGCCCGCCTCAAAGGCCAACCCGCCGGCGCGTCCGCCTGGGTCCAGGGCTGGCGCTCCCTCGAAGCGCCCGAGCAGCAGGACGGCGTCGCCTACCTGCCAGCCGCCGTCGGCAGCGGAATCGCCCCGGCCAACCGTCAGCAGCAGGAGACCAACGACCTGTTCGACCGGGCCATGGCCCGAGCCAAGTCCCGCATGCAGGAGGAGAAGTGACCCCCGAAGAGACCGTCGTTCTGACCCGCTACGTCAAAGCCCTGTGCCCGCAGCAGAAGTTCGACGAGTTCACCCCCGACGCCTGGCACGACGTCCTCACCGCGTGGCCGATGGCCGAGGCCCGCGCCGCTGCCGCAGCGGTTGCCGGACGTCAGCCGTTCGTCAGCCCGGCCGAGATCATCGGCGAGATCTGGCGTCAACGAGGCAACCGGGCCGCCGACTTCCAGGGGCCCGGCCTGCCCGCCGAGGTCCCGGACGCCGACCCCGACAACGTCCACGCCTACCTCGCCGCGTTGCGAGCGCAGCGGACGAAGGCCGCGGACGGCATCCCGCTGCGGCGCCGCCCGATTGCCCAGTTCATCGCCGGCCTCACCGACGCCCTGCCCGACATGCCTGGCGAGGAGGTCGCTGAGGTCAAGCGCCCCGGCCCGCTCGGTGTCGCCTGCCCTGTCTGCCGGGCCGCGATCGGACGGCCGTGCGCCGTCGACGTGCCGGGCAGCCGCGGCAGCCGCAAGGAGCTCCACACTCCGCACGCCGCCCGCACCCGGGTCGCGAACGGTGGGCCCGCGCAGTTGGAGTCGCCCGAGGTGATCGAGCAGCGCCGGGCCGCATCCCTCGCCAAGCTCGCCGAGCTCAACGGACGGGAGGGGGTCAAGTGACCGCGCACCGCTGTCCGCCCAACTGCCATCAGTGCCCGGACCTGGACGACGACGTCATGCCCCGCTGCATGGGCACCGCCGCCAACCAGGGCTCGCCCAGCACGGCACGGCTCCTCACGTGGTGCACCTGCGCCGCAAACCGCTCATTGCCCACCGAAGACAGCGCGATGGCCCGCATCGCCGCTCTCGAAGCGCGCATCGAGCAGTTGGAGGCCGAGCGTGAATGAGCCCGACCGCGATGACGTGAAGGCGATGCGGCAGCAGGGCGACCTCGGCCGGTACCTCCGCGACCAGATAGCCGCCGGCCGCGCCCGCCGCGACAAGCCGAGCACCGCGCCGCCGCCGCCGAAGCCGCCCGGCTACCAGCCCGGCGCCTGGCCGACCGGTACGCGTCCGCCAGACCCGCCGCCCCCGCAGCCGCCCGGCGCCTGGAGCCGAGCCCTGGAGGCGTACCGCGAGTACGTCGTCGCCACCGAGCACCGCGACCGGCTCGACGACGGATCCCGCCAGACCTGCCCCTGCAAGCCGTGCACCGACCTGAGGAGGAAGCCGTGAAGTCCCAAGCCCCGATGCCCGAGTCGATCCGCCACAACCTGCGCGCCGGCCAGCACCCGGCCCGGTCCGTCGCCTGCCCCTGGTGCGGGGTCGCCGCACACAAGCCCTGCCGGGCAGGCAAGACCCGGTTGCTCACCGGCGGTTCGCTACACCCGCAACGGATCTCCGCTTGGGCGGAGTTGACCGCGTGCTGCCCGACCTGCCAGGTCGAGCCGACCGTCCCGTGCCACGAAGACGGGCGGGCGAGGGCCACCGTCCACGCCCGCCGGTACGAAGAAGCCGAGCAGGTGGCGGCATGAAGGTCCGTGCCGACATCGCCGCCCTGATCCGCGCAGGGCACACGGACTCGTCCGTCGCCTTCCGGGTGGGCTGCCACCGCAACACGGTCGCCGAGGCCCGCAGGGCTCTGCGGATGCCGCCCGCAGACCTTCTGGGACGCCTGTACGCCGAGGCAGTCCCAACGGGCCGCGCGATGGCGCCTGCTGGCCGTGTGCCGCTCAGCCCCGCGCAGCAGCAGGCCAACCGTGAACGGCTCCTTGCTGGACTCCGCGAGTCGGCCGACGCCGCCTGACCTGCCGTGCCACGACAACCGCCGTGGCCGCCCCCTGACCCGCCCCCCACCGAGGAGAAACCCCATGACCGACCTGCCTGACCGCCTCCGCACCGTCCTCACCGAACGGTTCACCGAACTCGGCAACCCGTTCTCGGCGATGCGTCGCCACGAGCAGGGGCCCGACGGTTGGCCTGCCTCGCATCCCGTGGGACCGCATCAGGTGCCCGAGGTGCTGCGGGAGCTGCTCGCCACCGACCAGGCCGCCTTGCCCGCGCCCGCCGACCGGGCGGCCGAGGCCGACACGATCGGCCTGTGCGGACACTGCGGCGTGCCCCGGGAATCCCATCACCATGGGTACGTCAGCACCGTCGCGGCCCTCGCCGCCGCTCCGGGCCGCATCACTGTCACCGACTGGGCGCCCCTGCTGACCGACAACGAGCGCCAGTTCCTCACCTTCGCCCTCGACCAGGCGGCCGAAGAGATGTCGCTCGCCGACGGCTTCACCGACGAGGACGAGGCCGCACTGGCGAAGTTCCGCCGCATGGCCGACGCGGCGCAGCAGCCCGAGGAGGCCGGACGGTGAGCGTCTACGTCGACGAGGTCCGTGGTTGATGATTCGCCGTCAGGAGCAGCGGGACGCCATCGAGCCCGCCGCCACGGTCGGCCCGCGCTGCGGCAACAACCCGAACTTCCGCCTCAGCCCCGGCGACCAGCAGGCGGTCGACGAGTTCAAGGCCTATCTCCGGCAGCGGGCCCAAGACCACCCCACCCCGTGACACCCACCGTGCGGCCCCGGGGCCTATCCGGGGCCGCACCCGCCCAGTCCAGCACAACCACCACCCCTGGAGGAACCCGATGAACGACATGATCGACGACCTTCGGACTGCCGCGCAGATCCTGCTGGACCTGGCGGACGAGACCGACGACGAGATCAAGACCAATCCCTGCTGGCACAGCCGGATCGCGCCCGAGTCCCTGTGGTTCGCCCACGGCATCGACGACGCGGTCGGCGGCCCCGGGGGCCTGCTCGCCGGACTCCTGTCGCCGGAAGCCGCCCGGGGGCTCGCCAAATGGATGCGGGACCAGGCCGACTTCGCCGACGGAGTGATCGAGGCCCACGGATACCTGACGGAACCGGCGCTCCGGGCGAGCGGCCCCGCGTACACCTTCGCCACCCAGATCACCCTCACCCGCAAGATCCTCGGAGGAACCCGATGACCCACCGTGAACCCACGATCCACAACCGGGCGCTCATGGTCGAGTGTCCGCGCTGCGGCTGCGTGTCCGGCGCCCGCTGCATGGACACCCGCGGCCGCTGGCTGAAGGACGGCAAAGCCCACCGGGACCGCACCGAGCTGTACCTGGAGCGTGAGGCCAAGCGGCAGGCGCGGGAGGCGCGACGATGAGCGCCCCGCGCCCCATGTCACCAACGCTCAGGGCGCGGACGGCGGAGATCCTGCGCCGCTGTTACCGCTACGAGTCCCCAGCCGTCGTGCTGGCCCGCGCGGTGCGGCTCCTCGCCGCTGCGGACGGGCACCTCGACGCCGCGGGGCGGATCGTCACCGGGAACGGGAGGCGGACGTGAGCCGGCCACCGACGGTCGAGCAGCTGCTCGTCCTCGCCGATCGTGCCGAGCGAGGCCGGTTGACGGCGGCGGAGGCGGACCGGCTACGTGTGGGGATCTGCCGGCTGTCGCGTGCCCGGTCGGCAGCCGACGGGCGGTTGAGCGCCCAGGTACGCCGAGGCCGTGCGGCGGAGGCGCGGCTGAGAGCCGTTGCGGCCCTGGCGGCGTCGGTCGGCCAACAGGGCTCCCGGGCCGTCTCGTTGTTCACGCTCAACGTGTCGCTGCACGCGTCCATCACGCCGCCGGCATCGGCGACCGGTTGCGAGCTGGTCGACACGGCGGGCCGCAACATGCCCCCAGGAAAGCCCCTGAAGGCCTCTCTCGCGCCCGAACGTACCGAGCAGGTAATCCGCTAAGTCGGGCGCTCTGCGCGGCTCTCAGGGCCGCACAGGCGCCCCGCCACCCCAACCCCACCCGAAAGGAACCGAAATGCCCATAGAACCCGGCCAGATTTACCGCTCTCTCAGCAACCGCCACCACGCTGTCGACGACCCGACCCGGATCAAGGTCGTCGGCGAGGTGCAGTCGATCCCCGGTATCTGGGGGCACGGCAAGGTCACCGTCGTCACCCTCACCAAGACCGGGCGCGAGGTCCGACGGCGCGCCATCGAGGCCAGTCAGCTCCACCCGACCGCCACCACCCGCGAAGGCAAGCCCCGCCGCAACGGCTACATCCTCGAAACCGACGGCCAGCCGTGACCGCCCCCGACCCCGACCCCGACCCCGACGAGCAGGCCTGGCTCGACCTCCACGCCCCCGACGAGCCGCGGCATTTCGACTGGCCCGGCTACCACTCCGGGCTCGCCGCCGACGGGGGCTGCTGGCCCGCCACCCGCCCGCCCGCCTACCGCCACTGGCCCGAGACGATCACCGACCTGCTGCTGCCCGAGGAGAGCCCGTGAACGACCAGCCCGAGTCCTGCCCCTGTAGCGCCCTTCAGGCGCTGCGCGCCCGCCTTGTCGACGAACGCCACGGCCACCACGCCTATCTGTCCACTGGCTGCCTGCACGGTGACCACAGCTACTGCCAGACCCAGGCCAAGCGGTACGACGGCAGCACCAAGACCGCGGCAACGTGCAAGTTCTGCGAGAGCGCCGACGACCGGGGCGGGCACTGCGTCTGCCGCTGCCACCGAGAGGGATCATGACCGACCGCGTCATCCTCGCGACGTTCCTGCCGCTGTCCACCGCCCAGGACGGCCAGCCGTACATCAGCTGCGCGGCCGTTGTCGCCCTCCTCGAACACTGCGCCGTGACGATCGCCGCCGCCGGGCTTGATGCCGACGCGGCGGCCTGCCTCCTCGACGACGAAGCCGAGGTCCTGAACCTCCGGGCCATCGGCCAGACCGCCACCCCCTGACCCACCCGGGAGCAACCGTGAGTTACGACATCAGCCTGTACATGACCGTCGACACCGGCGGCCCCGAGCCCGCCGAGTTCCGGCCCGCCGACATCGGCAACTACACCAGCAACGTCTCCCCGATGTGGACCAAGGCCCTGGGGCACCGGCTTGCCGACCTCGCGGACGCATACGCCGGCGACAGCTTCCCCGCTCTCCAGCGAGCCGTCGCCGCAATGGAAGCCGAGCCTGACGAGTACCGGGCCATGAACCCCAAGAACGGCTGGGGCGACTACGACGGCGCCCTCAACTACCTGCGTGCACTCCGCGACGCCTGCGCCGCCTACCCCAAGGCCCGCATCTACATCAGCTGCTGATCACCCCTGACCCACCGCACCATGGAGCCCGCCGTGAACGACACCGCCCGTCCGTGCGCCGCCGCCACCTGCACCCGCGAACTCCGAGCCCACGAACTCGCCACCCGTCAACTGCTCTGCGACCCCTGCGTGCGGCAGATGTCCGGCTGGCTCGCCGAGCTCCCGCAGCAGCTCATCGTCCTGCGCCGTGGCAGCATGCTGCGCGAGGTCACGGGCGACCAGGGGCGTGCCGGCACGCGCACCCCGCCCCTGCCTGGCCGACTCGACACGCTGAACCTCGTCGGCCCGGCAGCCCTCGAAGCGGTCTGCGACGCCGACGGCGACCAGCACGGTGACATCCCCGTTAGCGGGACTCTCGGCGGCTGGGTGCAGCTCATCACCGAGGAGCGGCATCTTCATGGTCCCCGGAGCCGCACGGAGGAAGCGCTCGCGGCCTGGCTCATCCCTCACCTCGGTTGGGCGGCCATGCAGCCCTGGGCGGGTGAGATGCGCGACGAGCTCTATTCGATGATGCGCGCCGTGCGGGGCATCACTCAGCTGCGCCCCAGGGTGCGGCCAGTCGATCAGCCGTGTCCACGCTGCGACTCGCTGGCTCTGCGCAAGCGGGACTGGGAGGCGTACACGGAGTGCGGGGCCTGCGGCTCCCTATTCACCGGTGACGATCTAGCGCTCGCCGCCCGGATAGCCATGGCCAGCTGACACGCAAACCGCCCCCGACTACAGCCGGGGGCGGCGGTCTACTCGACGACCTTGTTGGGGCCTCTGCCACGCGTGGTTCGGGAACGGAAGAAAGCCTCGATGGGAGCCCAGGGGACGGCCCAGGCGTTGCCGATCCGCAGCCAGCTCTCGCGGGAAACTGGCCAGAGCGGGTCATGGTCAGCGATGTACCTGACGCCCTGGCGGGTGATGGGCCGTGTCAGGTAGTCGCCGGCGTTGAGCCGTCTGGCGATCTCGGTGAAGGTCACCATCTCGGGGAAGTCCCCCCTTCTGTCAGCGTCCGGCATGGCACCACCCTTCCAGAGTACTTGTCAAAGCGCTAGTACTCGCTCTAGTGTCAACACAGCACAAAGCCCCGGCCGTTGGTGACACAACGAGCCGGGGCTGAACGGCGGCGGGGCCCGGTGGTAGCACACCAGGCCCCGCCTCAACCCCGGCCCGGTGGTAGCACACCGGGCCGGGCCAGCCATCCACCTGCATCACCAGGAGGAAAGCCATGACCGATCGTACTGGCGCTTTGCGCAGTACCGATAGCGCCCCGCAGCACCCCAGCCAGCAGGACGAGGCTCTGAGGCAGGTCACCGGGCCCAGCGCCGACGCCCGTGCCGTCCTCGTCGCCATCGCCGACCGGCTCACCGAGGTCCGCCCCACCGGCGCCATGCGCGAGCCGAGCCGTATGGCGCTTGCCCTGCGCTACGCCACCGAGGCCCACGGCTTCCGGTCGCAGCGCGCCGACGAGGTCGAGCGCGAAGTGCTGCGCCTCATGCCCCGCATCACCGACGACGCGCCGATCACGCGCGGCGAGTACGCGCTGAACCTTCGGCGCGCAGTGGGAGGCATCCGATGACGCCGCAGCCCGCCCCCGCCCTCGCCTTCGAAGAGCAGGCACGCGGCGAAGCGCTCACCCACCGCATCCAGGAACTCCAGACGGAGCCTGACCGCTGGTCCATCGGCCTCTGGCGCGACGCCGCCCACGACGCGTTCACCAACGCCGCCGCATACGCCGAACAGCCCCGCTGACCAACGGCGTCCGGGCCGCCGCGTGCGGCCCGGCCCACCCGCGCACCTTCCTGGACGGGCTCTCATGAACCGCACTGCCTGGCGGGCCGCACTGACCACCGTGTCGCTGGCCGCCGTCGCCACCACCGGCTGGTCGCTGTACGCCGTGGCCCGCCACTACGACGCCCCCACCGGCATCGCAGGCGCAGCCGTCGCTGTCTTCGATGGCGCCGCCTACGCCTGCCTCCACCTCGCCTCTGAAGCCTCCGAGGCCGGACGCTCCGCTATCGGGGCCCGCATGTCCGCGATCGCTGCGGCAGGCACCTCCGTCTACCTCAACAAGTTCCACGCCGACCTCATCCACGGCGGGATCGCCGCAACGCTGCTGTTCTCCGTGCCGACGCTGGCTCTGCTCGCCGTGTCCGAACTCTCCTGGGCCGGACCCCGGGCGGCGGCCCGCACGGCGCGCGGTGAGCACCCCTATCGACTGCCGGCGTTCGGCGGCTGGGCATGGATGCTCGCCCCACTGCGGGCGGGCCGAACCGTGAAGGACCGGGCTGTCCACCACATCGAGCACACGGGCCGGACAGTGTCCGGACAGTCGGACACGGACCGTTCCGCAACCGCCGTCCTCGGCCGCCGGTTCGCCGAGATGGACCCCGCCGAGGTGATCCGGATCGCGCACGAGTCTCAGCCTGAGCTGACGCCGTCCGAACTCGCCTCGCTCCTCGGCGTGTACGGCGTCCATGTCGATGCCGTACAGGTCGCCTTGATCCTTCACGGGCGGCCGACGGAGTACACCGTGGACCGTGTCCGGACAGTCCCGGACGCCGAGCCCGAGGAGCCGTGGGAGTCCGACCCCCAGATCGCGCTGATCAGGGCGGACATGTTGTCCGGACAGCGTCCGGACACAATCGGCGAGACGGTCCGCGCCCTGCTCCAGAAGGGTCTCAAAGACCGCGCCGCAGCCGTTGCGATCACCCGCGAAGTACTGGGCCCGGACACGAGTCCGGACAGTGTCCGGCGCACCTTCGACCGCGAGATCAAAAAGCCCACCAAGCCCGTCACGGGCGAGGTCGGACAGGGCGGGGAGGGCTACAACTAATGCTCCTCGCCCTGATGATCGGCTTCCCGACCGTGGCCATCGTCGCCGCCCTCGGCCTGGCGATCGGCACCTACCGCGACGACGTCACCCATGCGGTGCTTGTGCACGCCGTGCTGTTCGTCGCCGCGTCCTGCGTCGTCACCGGCGCCCTGTGCCTCGCCCTCACCTGGCGGGCGTGGTGACCGTGGCCCACCTCGAACTCCGCGACCTGGCCGACGGCTGGCACCTGTGTGTCGCCCTCGGCCTCACCACCCCTGCCGCCACCCGCCTCACCGACGCAGTTGCCGCGCTCCTCGTCGTCGCCGCCTGGCACGCCGGTCACCACCGGCCCGCCGCCACGCTCGCCGCGACGACCCTGGGCAGCGCCGCCGTGTCGGCCTACCTCCTGTGAGCCCCGCCATGCCTACCCCGATCGAGCCGACGCGGATCATCCCGTCCGGCGTCCACATCCCGATCCCTGTCGCCGACGCACCGCCGCCTCCCCCTCCGCCTCCGCCGCCGCCCTGGTACTCGTTGCCGGATCCGCCGCCGCCCGCGCCGCTCGAAGTGCGGGTCACCGTCGACCTCGTGCAGCCCGTTCCGGAGCCGGAGCCATCGAGGGACTGGTCGTGGCTGTGGGCATGGCTGCGCCCCGTGCAGACCATCGCCACGGCCGGGATCGCCGCGCTGCCTCTGCTGCCCCACGGCTACAGCCTGATCGCCGCGTGGGCCGAGGTGCTGCACAAGTGCCGCACCGAGGAGAGCACCGGCGGCGCCTACACCCTCGCCTGCGTCGCTCTCGGCGTGGCGTTCCTCCTTGACCGGTCCCGACGGTGGTGGGCGCGCACCCTGCTCGTCACCGCGATTGTCGGCGCGACCGGCGCCATGTCCTTGTTCGACCCCGTGACCGCCGTGACGGGGGTGACGCGGTGAACGCCGGGCTCACCGCCGGGGGCTTGGTCATCAACCTTGTGATCGCCTTCGCCAACCTGCGGCCGTGGTGGAAGGGGAGCCGCGACCTGAAGCTCCTGGTGCCCTGGGGGGAGGGGCTGCTCCTCGGCGCGTTCGGCACGATGTGCGTCGGCGGAATCCTCGGCTGGCTCACGGGCTGCGCGCCAACCGTCACCAACGGGGCGGGGGACCACTCCCTCAAGGCCGTCACCGGGCAGGGCAACAGCTCTCCGCTTGCCCATGGCGCGCTCCAGGGGCTCACCCCGAACGGTGCGATCGTGGTGTTCCTGGGGACCGTCGCGTTCTGCCTCATCTGGAAATCGGCAGGCAAGGCTGACAAGAAGCGCATGACCGGAGGCCTCGTCAACGGCTCCTGCCTGTGCGTCACGGCCGGGATCGCCAGCCTCCTCAACTGGCTGCCCGGGCTCGTGAACCAGGGCGGGGACCAGATCGTGAGCGCGTTCAACGGGCTCGGTGGTCTGCTGTGAGCGGCCTCAACCGGGCCGTCACCCGCCTCGCCGACGGCGCGACGCTGCTCGGCCGCCGCCTCGTCGACCGTGCCGGCGCGTGGGTACGGGCCGGACGCCGCGACGACCTCACCGGCTGGCAGGCCTCGCTCGGCTGCTGGATCCGTCTCGCGGTGCTGTGCGCCGGGCTGTGGATCCTGTGGCGCCTCGTGCGGGCCGCCCCGGCGCTGCTGTGGGCCATCGCCCCTGCGGTCGGCTTCGCGGCATGGCGCGCGGGCCGACCACCCCGGCCTGCGGCTCCAGCCGCCGCCCAGGCCCCGGAACCCGTCGAAGAAGAGGCCTCCCCCACCCTCTCGGCCACCGACCTCCTCGACCACGTCCGGAAGGTCGCAGGGGGCGGCCGAGGAGTGCACCTCTCGGTACTTGCCCAGCACCTCACCGAGGCCACTGGCACACCCTGGTCCACAGCCGACACCCGGGCCGCCCTCACTGCCGCTCACGTGCCCGTCCGGCAGGGCGTCCGGATGCCCGGCCGCACCCCCTCGACCGGGGTCCGCGTGGACGACCTCCCGCCCCCCGCTCCCCGCCCCTCTCCGACCCCGGCCGCGGGGCCCGTAGGAGGTGTAGTCGTCGCAGGTCAGGAAGCGCCTACAGGGGCGCCTACACCTACACCTACAGCGCCACCTACGGCCGACCGCAGGCGCGTGGGGGACCTTCTGATCGAGACGGTCGACGACGCCCAGAACCCGGCGCGGACCCACGTGCGGGTGCTCTCCAGGGAGCCCGGAACGACCAACTGACCCCGGGGCGGCCACTGCTGCCAGGCGAGGAAGCCGCCCCGGTTCCCATCCCTACGCGAGACAGGAACCGCCATCATGGCGCTCCGCAAGACCATGCCAATCGCCCCTCAGACGCGGCCCGATCCGAAGCATGAGACGACCTATCAGGCCTCGCGCGGCGGCCACTTCCCCAGGCCCGACCAGCCCACCCCTGGCGCGCCGAAGAAGAACTGATCCGCGCCCGTACTGGACAAGGCGATCATCGCTATGCACAATGCGTAACAGCGCCATCAGTGCGCCCAAAGTCAACCCCCGCCACGTGCGGGGGTTTTCGCATGTCCGGGGAGGTGCCCGCATGGACACCTATCGCGAGGACGCCAACGGCGAGATCTGGTTCACGATCAAGCAGGCCGCCGAGTTCACCGGCCGCACCAAAGAAACGATCTACAGCTGGGAACGGCGCGGCATCCTCACCGACGCGCACCACGACGAGCACGGCCGGCGCATCTACACCCAGACGCAGATCGCCACCGCCGAACGATCCGTCCGGCCCCGCGCCCAGCGCATCCTGCGCCGCGCCGCCTGACCCCCTGTCTCGGGGCGCCCGTTCCCCCCAGGTTCGCGCCCCGACATCCCGCCGCCTTCCCGGGCTCCTGGTGGGACAACCCGCTCCGGCCGACTTCACCCTCGGGCCGGAGCGGGCCCCACTTTCCGTCTGGAGGTGCCCATGACGCTCCCGCCAGGCCTCCAGACGGTGACCGTGTCCGGCACCTACACGCACCCCGACGGCACGCCGATGCGCGGCACCGTCAGCCTCTGCCCTCACCCGGGAAAGATCGTCGCCGCGACCTCTGGGCTCGTCGTGCAAGGACCGGCCGTTCAGAGCCTGGACGCGACCGGGTCGTTCACCATGACGGTCGTCGCCACCGACTCGGCCGGCATCAGCCCAAGCGGGTTCACCTACGACGTGCGGATCGCCTTCACCGACGCGACTGGTGACGCCTTCCCGCTCAGCCTGCCCAAGACCGTCCCGACCGTGTTGCTCCCGGCCGCCACACCGGCCGCCAGCGCGTCCAGCGGGACCTATCTGGTTGTCAACCTCGTGCAGTCCGTTAACACGAAGACTGGCGCGGTCGTCCTTGGAGCGTCCGATGTTGGTGCTGACGCCTCAGGGGCCGCTACCGGAGCGGTGAGCGCGCACACGAGCGCCACCGACCCGCACGGCGACCGAGCCTACGGCGATGCCGCCTACTACCCGATGGCGTATGGCAACAACCTCAACTCCTACGTCTCTGACGCCCAGACGCGCATCGCCAGCCTTGAATTGCGCATGAACGCAGCCGAGGCTGAAACGCAGGCCGCCGCCAAGACCGTCGACGAGGCCGTGATCAGCACTACCGTCCACGACGACGCGCATCTCGCGCTAACCGTCGAAATCGGCGGCTGGTACGCCGTCGAAAGCTATCTGGCCGTGACTGGCGACCCAGCGGCAGATATCAGCCTCGCCTGGTCCGCCCCGGCCGGTTCTGTGTTCCGGTGGACGGAAAACGGCCCTGTCGCCTCGAACAGCGACAACGGAACCTCCGTGCGGCTTGACCTCCTCGACGTTGCGACCGCCGCAACCGTAGGAATCGCCTCCAGCGGCACCAGCATCGCCCCGCGCGGCGTCCTGCAAGTGGGCGGCACCGCAGGCACGTTTCGGCTGCGGTGGGCGCCGACGGCGAGCTGGGCTACGCCGACCACCATCAAAAGCGGCTCCTGGCTCAAGCTGACCCGCATTGCCTGACGAGGAGTGCCCATGAGCGAGCCCACACCCGACATCCAGCCCGCCGGGCCACCGTGCACCCGATGCGGTGCGCCCGCCGTCGTGCACTGGGGCCGACGCCTCACCGACGACGAGTTTGTCGCCTACGTCGCCCTCGAACAGGAACGGCGCGACAGGACTACCCTCCTCGCCGACCCTCAACTCCCCGCGCCCGTTTTCGGTCCCATGCCCACCCCAGCCGACTGCATCCGAACCATCTACGGCTGCGCCGACCACGCCATAGGCCTCGACGCGGCCTCCCTCGTCCACGCGAAAACCTGCACCGCGCCGCCCTGCACCTGCACCCCGGAACCGACCCCCGCACCCGAGCCCGAACCGGCACCGCCCCCGCTCCCCGCTTCCTGGATCAATGCGTAAGCGGCCCTGTCTCGACTGCGGCACCCTCACCCGCAACCCCTCGCGGTGCGACGCCTGCACCACGGCGTTCAACCAGCGGCGCGGCTCAGCCGCCCAGCGCGGATACGGCTCGGCCTGGCGACGCACGCGCGGCCAGGCCGTCACCGCGCACCGCCAGGTCTACGGCGACTGGTGTCCCGGCTGGAACGTCCCGGCCCACCCCGCCACCGACCTCACCGGCGACCACAAGATCCCGAAGAGCCGAGGCGGAACCGACACCCTCGACAACGTGACCGTGCTCTGCCGGGCCTGCAACTCCCGCAAGCACAACGCCTGAGGCCCCCCATCCAAGTTTTCAGGGGTCCACGACAAAGGGGGCATCACACCCCCAGGCCAACCCCCAGGTCAAACCCCCCGGCCCCAGGTCGTGGTGGTCGGCATTGCGGGCGCCGGCATCGCCCCGTGCGCAGATTGCAACGCGACCAGCCGAGCGAGCAGTTCGTTGGTGCGCTGTTGCTCAGCGAGTAGGGCGTCGAGCCTGGTGTTCGTCTCGCCCTGCGCCTTCTTCAGCTGCTGTAGTACGGCCTGGTCCAGCATGCCCACGGTGCACCGCCCCTCACTGCCCACCACCACAGTGGGCCAAGGAGCGCACGGTAGCGCCACACCGCACCACCCCGACAGTCCTGCGCCCCAGCCCACGGCCAGTACTCGGCGTAGCAGCGCAGCACACACACCGAGCGGCGAGGCGCGAGGCAGGCACGGCATTTCACGAAGAGCCACGGTCATCACACTGTGTGACTCACCCTGCTGCTCGCGCACGCACCGGGGGGTGGGTGAATCTTGGAAACGAAGATCGTTAAGGGACCCGGCCCCCAGCCCCCAAACACGGCCGCGATTCTGAGCCGGTTTTTGATCAAGGTCATTTCTCCCGGGGGTGGTCGCCATGCCTGGTGGACGGCCTCCAACCCCTACGGAACGTAAGCGCCGCACCGGGAACCCGGGCAAGCGGGCGCTCCCTGAGCCGGTGGTGCAGCTTGCTGCGGTCGCCTCGATCCCGGTTCCGCCGGACACGCTCGCCGATAAGGGCCGCACGGTTTGGGACCGCCTGTGGACGGCTGGTCAGGCGTGGCTGTCGCCCGCGACGGACCTGGATCTGCTAACGCGGCTATGCGAGGCGCACGACGAGCGTGAGGCGCTGCGGGACGCGATCGCGGATGAGGGCTACATGGTCACGGGGTCGATGGGGCAGCGCCGGGCGAACCCGCTGCTGTCCGAACTGCGCTCGCTGGAGTCGCAGATGACCAAGTACGAGTCGCTGTGCGGCTTCACGCCGACTGACCGGGCCCGCCTGGGTTACGCGGAGGTGAAGCGTGCCTCGAAGCTCGACGACCTCCTCTCCAAGAGGCAGGCGCGCGCCCAGTAGCTGGCCGCCGCGCTATCTGACGCCGGTCCCGGCGGCCGATGTGCGCCGCGGGGACGGGGAGGGCGTCGCCGAGTTCATCGAGACGCTATGCACCGTCACCCGGGACACTTTCGCTGGCCCGTCCGGCTCTCCGCTGACACTGCGGCCATGGCAGCACAAGCTCCTCGGCCATGTCTTCGCCCGGCGGGCGGACGGACGGCGCCGCCACCGGGTCGCGCTGGTCGGCGAACCGCGCAAGAACGGCAAGTCCGGGCTCGCCGCGGGGATCGCGCTGGAGGGCCTGTTCGAGTGCCAGGGTGCCGAGGTCTACTCGTGCGCGGGTGACAAGGAGCAGGCGCGGATCGTCTTCGGGGATGCCCGGCGGATGGTCGAGAACGCCCCCGATCTGGCCTCGGCATGCAAGGTCTACCGGGATGCGATCGAAGTTGTGGGTACGGGGTCGGTGTACCGATGCCTGTCCGCTGAGGCCTTCACCAAGGAAGGTCTCTCCCCCACCCGGGTCGTCTTCGACGAGCTGCACGTGCAGCCGAACGACGAGCTGTTCAACGTCATGGCGCTCGCGGCAGGCGCCCGCATCGACCCGCTGCTGTTCGCGATCACCACGGCCGGGGTGAAGAGCGACAGCACCGGCAAAGACTCGGTCTGCTACCGGCTCTTCCAGTACGGGCAGCGCCTGGTGGCCGGCGAGGAGACCGACCCGAGTCTGTTCCTGGCCTGGTGGGGCGCCCCGGATACGGCGGATCACCGTGATCCTGCGGTGTGGGCCGCCGCGAATCCGGCTTTCGGGGATCTGATCGACCCGGAGGACTTCGAGGCCGCCGTCAAGCGCACCCCCGAGGCCGAGTTCCGCACGAAGCGTTTGAACCAGTGGGTGAACACGGCCGCCGCGTGGTTGCCGGCCGGTGCGTGGGACGCCTGCGCCGGTTCGGGCCCGGTACCGGACGGCGCCGAGGTCTGCCTGGGCTTCGACGGGTCGTTCAACGGCGACAGCACGGCTCTGGTGGTCGTGTCCTGCCCGTCCGGCGGCGGTGAACTGCCGCACGTGGACGTGGTGGAGGCGTGGGAGCGCCCGTCGACCGCCGGAAACGACTGGACCGTGCCGATCGTGGACGTGGAGGCGGCGATCCGGGGCGCCTGCCGTCGCTGGAACGTCCGGGAGATCGTCTGCGACCCGTACCGGTGGGGTCGCACCTACCAGGTGCTCGAAGACGAGGGCCTGCCGGTCGTGGAGTTCCCGCAGTCTCCTGCGCGGATGATCCCGGCGACGACGCGATTCTTCGAGGCGGTCATGAACCGGTCGCTGACGCACTCCGGCGACCCGCGGCTGGCCCGGCATCTCGCGAACTGCGTGGTGCGCACCGACTCCCGCGGCTCCCGCCTGTCGAAAGACGCGAAAGCCTCCCCACGCAAAATCGACCTCGCAGTCTCGGCCGTCATGGCCCTGGAGCGGGCCTGTACCGAGCCGGAACGACCGCCTGAGCCCCAGTTCTTCTCTTGGGCCGACCTGTAGGGGGTGCTGTGCGCCTCTTCAAGTTCGCCTCGTTCCGTGTCCCCCGTAGTTCGGTGTCCGACGTCGTCGATCTGGCTGGTCTGGGCTGTCTGGTGGGTGCGGCGTGGTGGTGGGTGCCGGTGGTTGGGCTGGTCGTGACGGGTCTGGTCCTGCTGCTGGTCGGGTGGGTGGTGGGCAATGAGCCTGATGCGTAGAGCGCTCGCCCGTAATCCCGAACGGCGCTTCAGCGGACCGCAGACGGGCGCAGGCGACCCCTGGTCGGTGCCGTCCAACGCTTCTCTGGCTCCGCTGACTGCGGCCGGGGTGCCGGTGACGGAGGACACGGCGATGCAGTTGCTGGCCGTCGCCGCCTGCGTGCGAATCCTGTCGACGACGGTGGCCGGCTTGCCTTTCGACGCGGTGCGGATGCGCGGGGAGCTGCGGGAGACGATGGAGCCCCCGCCGGGGATCGTCAGTGATCCGTTCGGCGGGGCGAGCGACACGTCGATGCCGACGCGGCGGGCCGGGTTCACGCAGATGATGGTGTCGCTGCTGTTGCGCGGCAACGCCTATGCGGCGATCACCGCGCGGGACGGACTGCTGCGCCCGACTCGCCTGCGGGTTCTGCATCCGGACCGTGTGCAGTGCCGTTTCGACGATGCGGGCCGGCGCACCTACAAGATCTCCCGGAAGCCGGTGGACTCCGCCGACATGGTCCATCTGATGGGCATGGGGATGCCAGAGTCCCCGACGGGGATGAGCGTCATCTCCTACGCCCGTCAGTCGATCGGACTGGGGCTGGCGGCCGAGGAGTTCGGCTCCCGGTTCTACGGACAGGGCGCCCATCTGTCCGGGGTGATCAGCTTGGATGGCGACCTCGACAAGGAGCGCGCCCGTCAGCTGAAGGAGTCCTTCAGCGCCTCCCATTCAGGCTTGCAGAACTCGCACGCGGTCGGGGTGCTGTCCGGCGGCGCCAAGTGGACGCCGATCTCCGTCACCCCGGAGGACGCCCAGTTCCTGGGCACCCGGGCCGCGCAGAACATCGACATCGCGATGCTGTTCGGGCTGCCGCCGCACATGCTCGGCCAGGTCGACCGCACTACGTCGTGGGGTACTGGCATCGAGCAGCAGAGCCTCGGCTTCCTGCGCTACACGCTGGCGAGCTGGATCGGGACGTTCGAGGACGGCTGGTCGGCGATGCTGCCCAAGCCGCAGACTGCTCGCTTCAACGTCGACGCGCTGCTGCGCACGGACACTGCCGGCCGGTACGCGGTCTATTCGATGGCCCGCAACGCGGCACTCATGACCCCGGACGAGATCCGGGCGCTGGAGAACCTAGCCCCTCTGCCGGACGGCAAGGGAGCCGACCCGTTCGCGCCGCTCAACTCGGCGCACACCGACGCCCCGCAGGGTGATGCCGGAGCGCAGACGCCCAAGTCGGCTGCCGAGTCTGGACAGGAGAAGTGATGGACCTCAGCGCACGCGATGTGAAGCCCGCCGCCGTCGAACGCCGCGGCATGCCCTTCAAGGGGGTCGAGCTGCGGTCGGCACCAGATGGGACCGGCGGCGATGTCCTGACGTTCACCGGGTACGCGTGCGTGACCGAGGCGTCTTACGAGATGCAGGACTGGCTCGGCCCCTACACGGAGGTCGTGCGGTCCGGCGCGTTCAAGAAGACCCTCAGCGAGGGTGCCGACGTGCCGTTCCTGGTGAATCACACCGGGATGACGCTGGCCCGCACGAAGTCCGGCACGTTGCGGCTGGCAGAGGATTCCAGCGGCCTGCACACCGAAGCCCGCCTGGACCCGTCGAATCCCGCAGTGCAGTCGCTGCGGTCGGCGATGGAGCGCGGCGACCTCGACGAGATGTCCTTCGCGTTCTGGGTGACCCGACAGCAGTGGTCGCCTGATTTCGAGCAACGCGACATCCTCGAAGTGAATCTGAACAAGGGTGACGTGTCGGTCGTCAACTACGGCGCGAACCCGCACACCGCCGGCGCCCAGCTCAACGCCCGTGACCTCGCCGGGTATTTGCAGCGTCTCGGCCTGGACGAACGCCGCGAGGTCTTCGACCGGCTCGCCGGCGAGTTCACCGAGCGCGAGGCCCCGACTGTCGTGGACGAGCCGCCGCTGCCGCATCCGGCGGACCTGGATCTGTACCGGCGGCGCGCCCGCGCTCTGTCTCTCTGACACCCCACAGACCACCCCGGAGCCGACCGGCCGCCGGGGCTTTTCGCCTGCCCGGCCACGCGCCGGAGTCCGCGCCGGACCCCGTCAGGGGCACCACCCGGACCACCACCCGTTTCGACGGCAGGCACGCCCAACTCGACCCGAGGAGCCCCCGTGAACAAGCGGGACATGATCAAGGCTCTCCAGGAGAAGCGTGCCGAGCAGCGTGCTGCCCTCGACACGATCCTGGAGACCGTTCAGACCGAGGAGCGCACCGCGCTCACTGACGACGAGAAGTCCACCTTCGACACCGGCGAGTCCGAGATTCGCGCCATCGACGCCCGGATCAGCGAGCTCGACGAGCAGATCCGCGCCGACGAAGCCGCGGCAGAGGTCGCCAAGCGGTATGCGGCGCCCCAGCCGGAGACCCGGCGCAGCCCCGCCGACCTGCACGTCACCGAGCCGCAGGTCTACCGCTCCGGCACCGGCGGCCAGAGCTACTTCAGGGACCTGTACCAGGCGCGGCGCACCGGCGACAGTGCGGCGATCGAACGGCTGCGCCGCAACGACCGCATGGTCGCCGAGGCCCGTGCGATCTCCACCACCGCAGGCGCGGGCGGTGAGTTCGTGCCACCGCTGTGGCTGGAGGACCAGTTCGTTGCCCTGGCCAGAGCCGGCCGCGTCACCGCGGACCTGTGCGTGCACGGCGACGTGCCGCCGGGGACGAACAGCATCAATATCCCCAAGGTTCTGTCGGGTACGGCCACGGCCGTGCAGTCGACGCAGAACTCGGCAGTCCAGAACACGGACATGACGACCACGTCGGTCTCCTCGCCGGTCATCACGATCGCCGGTGGCCAGACGATGTCGATGCAACTGGTGGAGCAGTCGCCGCTGAACGTCGACGACCTGGTCCTCGGTGACCTGGCGGCCGACTACGCCAAGAAGGCCGACCTCCAGGTCCTGGCCGGGTCTGGTTCGAGCGGCCAGGTCACCGGCATCACGACCCTCGCCGGCACGAACTCGGTGGCCTGGACGCAGGCGACTCCGGCTCTCGGTGGTGCGGGCGGCATGTACTCCTCGATCGGCGCGGCCGTCTCGGCCATTCACGGGGCACGGTTCCTGCCACCGACGCACATCGTCATGCACCCGCGCCGCTGGGCGTGGGCGATGGCCCAGTCCGACTCCTCGAACCGCCCGCTGGTCGTGCCGAGTGCCCAGGGGCCGATGAACGCCACAGGCGTTCCCGGGTCGCTGGCCGCGCAAGGGCACGTCGGCGAGATGCTGGGCCTGCCCGTCTACACGGACGCGAACCTGGCGACGAACCTCGGCGCCGGCACCAACCAGGACGTGATCCTGGTGGCGCGGATGCCTGACATCTACCTGTGGGAGGGCTCGGTTCGCGCCGAGGCGTTCGAGCAGACCTACGCGAACCAGCTCAGCCTGTTCGTCCGTCTGTACAACTACGTCAGCTTCCAGGCAGGCCGCTACCCGGCGTCGATCGCGACGATCACCGGCACCGGCTCGATCACCCCGACGTTCTGATCCCAACCGACCCCGGCGGCGGCCAGTGAGGGCTGCCCGCCGCCGGTTCAGGCCCTGGAGGGCACCATGAATCCGATCAACATCGCCAAGGGTCTCCTCGACAAGTGGGACCAGGTCAAGGACATCGACCACGAACTCGCCGGCAGCATCAAGGCCGATCTGATCGCCATGAAGGATGACGTCCTACAGGCCGTCGCGGAGATGCGCGGCCTGGTCGACCCGGCCACCGTCGAGATCGACGGCCAGCACGTCCCGACTCCGATCGCGGTGGAGATCCGCGAGACCGGTCGCCGCCTCGAAGAGGTCACCGGATCCGGCGGCCTCAAGCGCAACACCGCTGCCGCCAAGGCCCCCAACAAGGCTGACTAGGCAGGGGGTTTCGGTGTCGATCGTCGATCTCTCAGCGGTGAAACTCCACCTCAACATGCCGGTCAGCGACACCAGCCAGGATGCCGAGTTGCAGGGGTTCATCGACGCGGCCGGCGATCTGGCCCGCAACGTGATCGGCCCAGTCTTCCCTGAGTCGCACACGCAGGCCTTCGACGGCGGGACGACGACGATCACCGTGGACTGGCTGCCACTCGCCTCCATCGTATCGGTCACCGAGTACTACGGCCTGTCCTCCTATGCCCTGGCCGAGCAGCCGCTGGGCGGCCAGTCCAACGCGTTCGGGTACACCGTCGACTACAACACGGGGCAGCTCACCCGCCGGGCCCTGGGCGGCGACGCGACAAAATTCGCGTCCGGGTCGAAGAACATCGTCATCCAGTACACGGCCGGCAGGCTCGGCATGGTTTCGCCGTCGGTCCGACTCGGTGCCCTGGAGCTCATCCGGCACCTGTGGCAGCTCACCCAACAGGGCGGACGACCCCAGTTCGGCGGTGCGGGCCTGGACGGCGAGGTATCCGTCGTGCCGACCGGGTTCGCACTGCCGGCCCGGGTGCTGGAGCTGTGGCAGCCCTTCCGACGGCCACCAGGGATCGTGTAATGACCATTCCCGCCTCGTCGGCGCCCGCAGTGCGCCAGTACCTCTTCGATCAGCTCTCCGCCACACTCACCTCCGATCCGGACTTCCCCAACGAGCAGCTTCTGGTCTGCTTCGACGAGCCGGGCACCTTCCAGCCTGCCGACATCGTCTCCATCGGCAAGGTCAGCAGGCAGGACAACGTGTCCAGCATGGTCGGCTCCGGCGGGCCGGGCTGGCTGGAGGAGACCTACGACGTCGACGTCACGATCGACGTCTACCGCGGCGGCGACTATCCACAGCACGTCTTCGCGCGCAGCGTGGCTCTGTTCGACGCCGTCTGTGTGGTCGTTCGGTCCGATCCGACGCTTGGCGGCGCTGTGCTGTCGGCCCGGCCCACGGCCAGCTCCCACGAAGTGGCGTGGGACGACGAGCACAAGGGCCGTCACTGCATCACCCCTATGCAGATCTCCTGCTATCAGCGCATCTAGGAGGGCGGCGTGGCCGCGTACACCTACCGGGGCACGGAGCCTCGCTACTACCCGGGGCTCGGCATTGAGGCCGTTCCTGGTCTGTCGGCCGAACTTGACGAAGACCCCGGGGACGGCCGCTGGGAGCCGACCCGCTCGAAGGCTGCGGCGAAGACCGCACCGAAGGATGGTGAGTGATGCCTCAGCCCACGTTCCGCTCCTTCCTCGGCATCGGCAAGGAAGCGACGTTCGGCACTGCCGTGCCCGCGACGACCTTCATCCCCGTGAAGTCGATGAAGCCCAAGGACAAGCAGGAATTCCTCGACGACGCCGGCAGGCGCGGGGCGATGGTCGACTCCTACGGCAAGATCGCCGGAGTTCTCTCGTCGGAGTACGACTTCGACGGCGACGTGTTCCCCGACACGATCGGCTTCCCGCTGGCCGGAGTCCTCGGCGACGTCGCGACCACGGGCGCGTCCGCCCCGTATACGCACACCATGGCCGTGCTGAACACCGGCACCGGCCAGCCGCCGTCCTACACGCTGTCGGACTACTACACGATCACCACCCGGCAGTACGCGGGCGTCAAGTTCTCCGAGGTCGGCCTGAAGTTCTCCGGCGACGGCCTGCTGACGTACTCCGCCAAGGCGGTGGCGCTCGGCTCGGCCACGGCATCCGCCCCGACCCCGTCGTACACCGCGGTGACGCCCCTGGCGGGCTGGGTCGGCGCGGTCTCCATCGGCGGCTCGTCGAACCTGACGCTCATCGACGGCGAGTGCACGATCAAGCGGAGCGTGGACGTGATCAGCACTGTGGACGGTACGCAGGCGCCCTACGCCCTGTGGTCCGGCCCGGTGTCGGTCAGCGGCAAGCTCACGATGGTCATGGAGGACGACACCCAGCTCCTCAACTACCTCAACAACAGCCAGCCGTCCCTCGACATCAACTACTCCCAGGGCGCGGGCGCCGCCGCCGTGCAGGTCAAGCTCCACATGACGAAGGCCGCGTTCACCACCGCCGACATCGACCGCGGCAAGGACTACATCGCGCTGTCGGTGGACTACGAGGCGGTCGCGAACACGACCGACGTCGGCGCTTCAAGCGGCTACTCGCCGCTCAAGGTCACCCTCCAGAACGCCCTCGCGACAGGAACGTACAAGTGACGGACACCCTCGACATCACGCAGCCCAACCGCGTTCCGTTGCCCGGCGGTTGGGCGGATTTGCGGCCGGTTTGCGACATCACCGAGCGGCTGCGGCGCCCGGTCAAGCGGCTCTCGGCGAAGCTGGGCTCATACCCGGAGTTCATGGCCGCCGTGTCCGAGGCCAGGTCGAGCCAGACGGACGGCCAAGACCTGACCCCCGGCGAAGAGCTGCGGATCGCTGCGGCCATGGGCGCGGCGTTCGACGTCCTTGAGCAGCTGCAAGACGAGCTGGTGGTGTGCGCGGTGCGCGGTTGGTCGTGGGAGTTTCCTGTCACGGCGGATGCCGTGCTGGACCTGCCGGCGCCTGCGCTCGATGCGCTCCGCAAGGCCGTCGCGCCCTACCAGCGCGCCCTGTCGCCGGACTTCGAGCCGAGCCCGGATCCGGCATCCCCTACCGAGCCCTCCAGCGCTTGAGAGGCGTGCTGGAGGGGGCCTTCGAGTACGGGCCGTCCGAGGTGCCGGACGAGGAGTACCGGACGTGGCGGCTCTGCACGATGCTGCACTGCCGCCCGTCCGACCTCGACGACGAGTCGGCCGTAGACCTCGACTGGCTGCTGGCGATCGACAACACCGTGGCCAAGGTGCGCGAAGCGCAGGAGCGGAGGGCGTCCCATGCCTAGCGGAGGAATTGGGGTCGTCGTGCGGGGCGCGAAGGAAGGCGTGGCCGCCGTGTCCGCTATGGACAAGCGCATCGAACTTGCCTCCCTGAAAGCCCTCAAGGCAAGCCAGAGCGCAGCAAAGTCGTCGATCAAGGCGAAGATGCGGGGGCGCCCGCGCTGGGACCACCGTGGTAAATCGTCCCGCACCGGCGACTCGATCAAGTTGCACCTCACGCCGCACCACGTCGCGAAGTCGGGTGGTCCTGGGCGGCTGACTGGGCGGCTCGCCGGAGGCGTCGGCGGCGTGCGCCGCCCCAAGCCCCTGCCAGGCGGAGGCTTTCAAGGTGGCGTGGGTGCCGGCGGCAAGCTCCAGAACCTGTACAAGCGGCAAGTCGAGGACAAGTACCCGTACATCAGGCCCGGAGTGAAGGCGGCCGAGCCGAAGATGGCCGCCGCCTGGCAAACCGCGTGGGCCCGGGCAATGCGGAGCTGACAAGTCGATAGCACCAGCCGGATGGAGGTGATCCGGCATGGGCGCTCTGCCCCCGGTGTTCATCGAGTTTCTTGGCAGCTTCGCGGGGGTCAAGGCGGCCGCGACTGGCGTCAAAACACAGTTGGCCGAGGTCGATGCAGCCGGGGCCGGCGCCTTCGCCAAGACCGGCATGATCGGCAAGGCGGCCTTGCTCGGACTGGGCGTCGCCGCTGGCGCTGCGGCGGTCGCCACCGTCAAGATGGCGGGCGACTTCCAGCTTCAGATGACCCGTGTCCGGACGGGCGCGGGCGAGGCCGCGTCGAACATGAAGATGGTCGGCGACGGCGTCCTCGCGATGGCGGGCGAGGTCGGGCAGTCGACTTCGCAGCTGACGGCCGGTCTGTACATGGTCGAGTCGGCGGGCTACCACGGCGCGGACGCTCTGAAGGTGCTCCAGGTCAGCGCCGAGGGCGCCAAGGTGGGCGCGGCCGACCTGCACACGACCACTGACGCGGTCACGACCGCGATGAACGCGTACAAGATGACTTCCGGGCAGACGACCGAGGCCATGAACGCGCTGATCGCGACTGAGGCTGAGGGCAAGACCAACCTCGAAGCGCTCGCGGGGTCGATGTCGTCGATCCTGCCGGTGGCGGCGGCGGCGCATGTCCGGCTGAACGAGGTCATGGGCGCCATGGCCACGATGACCGCTCAGGGCACGCCGGCCGCCGTCGCCGCGACCTATCTGCGGCAGACGATCGGGCAGCTGTCGAATCCGTCCGGCAAGGCCGCGAAGGAGATGGAGTCGCTTGGTCTGTCGGCCGTGCAGGTCGGCCAGAAGCTCGGCAAGGACGGGCTTGCCTCGACGCTGACCTTGCTGACCGATGCCATCCAGAAGCACATGGGTCCGGCTGGCACCGTGCTGATCAGCCACCTTCAGAAGGCTGCGGCCAACACGACCGAGTACCAGAAGGTGCTCGCGAACCTGTCCCCCGCGCAGCAGACCTACGTGGGTGCGCTGGCGACGATGGTCGGCGGCACCAAGTCCATGCAGGCCGCGTTGCAGCTGACCGGCCCGCACTTGCAGGACTTCATCGACAAGACGAAGGGCATCGACGAGCACGTCCGGGCGGGCGGCAAGAGCGTCGAGGGCTGGGCGGACGTTCAGAAGAACTTCAACCAGAAGGTGGCCGAGGCCAAGGCGTCTCTGGAGGCACTGGGCATCCAGATCGGGCAGATCCTCATGCCCTACGTCCAGGCCATCATCGGTGTCCTCGCGACGGCCGCGTCCTGGCTGGCGAAGCACACTCTCGCCGCGAAGATCGCGGCGGGCGTGATTGGTGGCGTGCTGCTGTTCTCGATCGTCGCTCTGACGACGGCGCTGTACAGCATGGCCGAGGCGGCCGCCCTGAATCCGATGACGTGGATCATCCTCGGCGTGGTGGCCCTCATCGCGGCGGTCATCGCTCTCGCCACGCACTGGTCGGCCGTGTGGGGCGCGATCAAGAGCGTCGCGGAATCTGTCGGCCACGAGCTGGCGTCGGTGTGGCATTCGGTGGCTGCGGTCGCGGTGTCGGTGTGGAACAGCATCAGCGGCACCGTGATTGCCGTGTGGGGCGCGATCGCCGGGTTCTTCGTCTCGGCATGGCATCGGGTCGTGGATCCGCTGGTGACGGGATGGAATTTCCTCTGGTCCGTCACCACAACAATCTGGGATGCGATCGCCGGGTTCTTCCGCAAGTGGTGGCCCTTGCTCTTGGTCATATTCCTGCCGTTCGTGGCCCTGCTTATCGCGATCTGGAACCACTTTCACACACAGATCATCGGTGCCGTGATGACGGTATGGAACGGGATCACCGCATTTTTGAGCACGGTATGGAACGGAATCAAAGCCGTTGCGTCGGCGGTGTGGTCGCTCATCCGCGCCGTGATCATCAATCCGGTGTTGGCGCTCTGGAGCGATATACGGGCCATCGGGACGGCGTTGGGGAACTTCCTCAGCGCCAAGTGGTCCGCCATCAGGTCGGTTGCCTCGGCGGTGTGGAACAGCATCAAGACCAGCATGATCAACCCTATCTCCAACGCTGTATCCACGATCACCACCTTGATCGGCCGCGTCGCGAAAACTATCGGCGACGGCCTCAATAAGGCCTGGACGGCGGTTAAAAACATCGGGTCGAAATTCTGGAGCATCGGATCATCGATCGTTCACGGCATCATTCAGGGCGTCGAGAACGCAGGCGGCGCACTGCTCGACAAACTGGAGAACTTGGCGAGTAGCGCACTTTCGGGCGCGAAGAAATTCCTGGGCATCAACTCGCCATCGCGGGTGTTCGCCGACAACGTCGGCGTAGCGATCCCCGAGGGCATCGCCAAGGGCATCGACGACCACGCCCACCTCGCGGTGCAGTCGGTGACCTCGATGTCCGGGCTCCTCGCCGGCCAGCGGGTGGGCGTGCCTTCGCTGGCGATGGCCGGAGCCGGAGTCGGCGGCGGCATCGGTCCCGGCGCGGCCGGGGGCACGGTGACTGTCCATCTGCACGTTCAGGGGTCGATCCTCACCGACAAGGACCTCCAGGACGTCATCCAGTCCCAGTTCCTTCAGCGCGGCTCCATCCAGGCGCAGACCTACCAGTCCTTCCGGAGGTGATCGTGGCGCTCAACCCGAACTGGCCCGTGCTCGAAGAGGCCTGGGGGCCGTACTGGAACGCGACGACCGCTCTGACTCCGGTGGACCGGTTCGTGGAGGTCACGCCCACCACCACGAGCAAGTCGGACAGCAAGCGGGGGCGTCAGTACGAGCTCGACCAGATCCAGCCCGGCACCGCGTCCACTGTGCTGTCCAACCCGGCCGGCGCCCTCGACCCGGCGAACACGGCCAGCCCGTTCTACGGGCGGATCCAGCCGTTCCAGCCGGTGCGGCGCCGCGCGATGTGGCCGCCGAGCATCAACCTCCTGTCGCAGGTCATGGCGACGGGCGGGGACCTCGGCGGTTATGCCGTCGGCACCAAGGTCACGGACGCGAACATCCTCTCGGACACAGACTCGTCCGCCGTCGTCGCCGCGTCCGCCACGGCCTACCAGGGCGCCAACGTGTTGCAGTTCTCCGTGCCGAGCGGAACGGCCGTGGGAGCCCGGATCTGCCTCACCGCAGAGCCTGCGGCCCTCCCGGGCCAGACGTACACAATGCAAATGCGCATCCGGAACATCACGCCGGGGACCTCGCTCCAGGTCAAGGCTGGGCAGGGCTGGTACCTGACACCGCTGACGCCTGGCACGGCGTACACCTACGGCTCCACGGTCACGCTCACCGGCTCGGCCACGGCAGCATGGACGCAGATCACGGTGACGGCCACCGCCCCGGCGGGCGTGCTGGGGCTGGTCGTTGGCGCCATGGTCGCGGCGACCGCCGCCGCGACCTGCACGATCCAGGTCGATGCCTGGCAGCTGGAGAAGGGGAGTTCGGCGTCCGCTTGGGCCCAGCCGGGTGTCTGGTACCCGATGTACCTGGGCTACGCGAACCAGTGGAAGCCCGCGTTCAACGGCAACCAGTACACCACGGTCACGCCCAGCAGCGTCGACGCACTCTCCCTGTTGGCGCAGTACATTCTCGACGACCCCCTGACCGAAGCCCTGGCTGCGGCCGGCGCGCGCTTCGTGTACCGGCTCGACGAGGGCTCGGGCGCAACGCAGTTCGCTGACACCACCGGCAACTGTGGCGTCGCAGGGATCATCAACTCGAAAAATGGAGCGGGTTCAGTAACTCCCGGCACACAGATCACGGCAACCGACCCGATCAACGGCGTGTTCACCGGCAGCACGGGCACCGTCACCACGGTCACGAACCCGTCCCCGGGCGTCGGCGGATTGTTCGCGAGCTCCGTGATCGACCTGACGACAGCGGGCATCAAAGGGCCGGCGGACCCCACGGTGTGGACCCGCGCGATCGCGTTCCGATACACAGGGCCCACACCGACGGATGGGGCATGCATTTGGACATCGATGGATACGCAGCACGCGCCAACGGAAGCCCTAGCCACTGGGAGCAGGATATTTCTGGCGATCGGCATAGACAATTTGCTCTACTTGACCATCGGCGGTCCCACAGGCGCCATCTTGAGCGCGCCATTCCCACGCAATGACGGCACGTTCCCCACCGTCGCGGACGGGAATTGGCACTTGGCTGTTTTCGGGTGGAATCAGTCTTTCGGTGAGGCTCGGGTGAGCATCGACGGAAACAACTGGTTTCGCACGGCCGGATCCACCGTCACCCCAACGGGTCTCATCAGCGATAGCCTCGGCGCCTGGTACAACTTGGGCCTGGGCGGTGCGGCAGGAGACAACTTTCAAGGGGACATCGCGTTCGCCTGCGAATTTCCGACTTATCTGTTGAACACCGACACCGATGCGATCTACGCCGCATGGAAGAATAGTTTCACCGGTGATTCGAGCAACCGGCGCTACGCCCGAATTCTGAAGTACGCGGGAAACAACATCGGCTGGGACATTCAGCCCGGCCTAACCACGAGCATGGGCCCGGCCGACTTCACCGGCCAGGACGCGTTCACAGCGCTTCAGGCTGTGGTGGACACCGAGAACGGTGCGCATTTCGTTGGGGCGGACGGATGGATAAATTTCCGATCCCGGGGCGCACGGTACAACGCGACGGCCCCCCTCTGCGTCTTCGGCGAGAACGTCGCGGGCGGGGAGTTTCCCTACGAGACCATCGACCTGGATTACGATACGACGCACCTCGGGAACGTGGCGGTCGTCAGCCAGGTCTCGCCCGCCTCCAAGTTCACCGCACGAGACGCGACGTCCGTCGCAGCTTACGGGCCGCGAAACATCACCCGCACGATCAACTCCACGTCGTCGCAGGAATGCCAGGACGCCGCCTCGTATCTGGTGTCCCGGTACAAGCAGCCCGCGTACCGGGTGGCCAGCCTCAAGCTTCACCCGAGCGCCTACCCGGCCCTGTGGCCAGTGCTGCTCGGCCTGGAACTCGGCACCCGAGTACGGGTGATCAAGCGCCCGTTCGGCGCTCCCCCCATCACCATCGACTGCTTCGTCGAGTCGATTCAGTGGGACCTGAGCGACAAGAAGGACGCGTGGTGCACGCTCCAGTGCTCGCCCGCCGACCTCACGCCGTATGGCCTGTTCGCCGCCTGGCACACCACCCTCAAGACGACCGTGGCCAGCGGCGTCAGCTCGATCACGGTCAACAACTCGCAGGACAACACCAACCCCTTGGCCGCGCAGCTGCCCGCCGGCACGCAGATCGTCCTCGGCCAGAACACCGCCAACCAGGAGACGGTGACCATCTCTGCGGTCGGGGCGACGTCGGCGGGCTGGACCAGCGCCGTCCTCACCCTCACCGCGCCAACCACCAAAGCGCACACGGCCGGTGACCTGATCAACGAAACACTCCCGGCCGGGACAACCGACCCCACCACCTGGGACGCCGTGTCGGCGTTCGACGCGACCGCGTTCGCCTACTGATCGGAGGGACCCGTGGGCCGCACCGTCCCCGTAGCCGTCACCGAATCGCCCGGGAACTACGACACCGCCGCCCTGTTCAACGCCCAGGTCAGGGACCTGAACAACTTCGCCTTGGCGCCGCCCGTGTTCTTCGGGTACGCAACGACCTCGCAGTCCATCCCTGGCAGCAACGTGATGGTCGGGCTGAACCTGGACACCGAGGTGCTGGACGCCGACGGCGGACACTCCACCGTCACCAACACATCCAGGTACACGCCGACCGTGCCCGGCCTGTACCTGGTCCTCGGGTCCGTGGGCTGGCCGAACACCACCGCAGGCGACCGGCGCCTGCAAATCGGCCTCAACGGCGGCGGCGTCATCGGCTCGGGAACCAGTTTCGACCCGGTCAACGCGGTGACGTCTGGGCAGCAGGCCCTGGCGTTCGTCACTGCGAACGGGAGCACGGACTACATCGAAGTGATGGCAGCTCAGGCATCCGGCGGTTCCCTCAATACGAGCGCCGGCGCTGCCTTCATCGCCTCGATGCGCGTCCTCTGGATCAGCCGATAGCCAAGGAGAACCAGTGAGCTCGATCGACACACTCACCGAATACCAGTTCAACTTCACGATCAACAGCGCCACCGGCGAGAACGACGGAGGCTTCCTGCTGACCTCCCTGGCCGGCGTCACCGACGAGATCGCCCTCGGCATCGTCGCCGCGTTCAACGCGCAGCCCTGGCCACACGGCATCGTCAACCCCATGTCCGTCACCAAGCAGGACCTCGAAAACCGCGTCTACTCGACAAACATGAGCGCGGTGCCGCCCAGCTTCAGCTGACTCGTCTCCACCACCCTCACGCCCCGAGCCGACGGCCGGGGCGTTCGTCATGCCCTGGAGGCACCATGAGCACCCCTCACGTTGAACTGCTGCCCGCACGCCGGGGGCGCCCGATGGGCCGCCACGTCGAGCACGACCCGCGCTCCCGGGCGTTCGCGCACGAGACGCTGCCCGCCGACGCGATCCGCTCCGTCGCCTGGACCCGCCGCACGCCAGTCCTGGACCAGGGGCAGCTCGGGTCGTGCACCGGCAATGCGGGGACTGGTCTCCTCGGCACCGACTCGGCGGCCCGGCCGGGCCTGACCTCCGTGACGATCTCGGCTGCCGCCGCCAAGGCGTCGCACGGCTTTTTCGGTGCGGGCGTGTACGTCCCCGATGAGGACTTCGCGGTCCGCCTGTACTCGCTGGCCACCCGTCTCGACTCGATCTCCGGGTACTACCCGCCGACCGACACGGGCTCCTCCGGCCTCGGCGTCGCCAAGGCGTTGCATGCGCTCGGCCTGGCCACCTCGTACAGCCACGCCTTCTCACTGGCCGCCCTGACCAGCGCACTCCAGCACGGCCCCGTGATGATCGGCATTCCATGGCTGAACTCGATGTTCGATACGGACCGGGACGGCCGCATCCCCGTCGTCCGGTCCTCCGGAATCGCCGGTGGCCACGAGATCGAGCTGAACCGGTTCGACGCCACCACCGGCGACTACTGGATCACCAACTCGTGGGGAACCGGCTGGGGCGCCTCCGGGTCCGGTTACTTCACCACGCCCGACCTGCGCTGGCTCCTTGCCCAGCAGGGCGATGTCACCATCCCCACCTGGTCCGTGGTCGGGACCGAGTGATGGGCACCTACGGGCAGGACTGGGCTTCGTACCAGTCCGCGCAGCCCAGTACGAGCGGCCTCGGGTTCGCGTTCGTCAAGATCACCGAAGGCCTGTCGTACATCAACCCGCTGTGGGTCTCCCAGCGTGACCACGCAAAGGCCAATGGCCTGGTGTGGGGCGCCTACCACTACCCCCACATGGCCAACGACCCGCGCGCCGAGGCCGATTACTTCCTCAAGCAGGTCGCGTGGGCGCCGGGTGACCTGGTGGTCCTCGACTGGGAGGGCTACGACCCGGCCAACGCGAGCGTACCCAAGGCGACGCAGGCCGCGTACAAGGACGCCTGGCTGCGGTACGTGAAGGCGAAGCTCCCCAACAACAGGGTCGGCATGTACGCCAACACCGACTACTGGCGCAACGTCGACAAGACCGGGTACTTCGGGGACTTCCTGTGGATCGCCACCGCCAACCGCAGCGCCGGCGACCCGGGCATCGCGGCGCCGTGGGTCTTCCATCAGTACAGCGAGGCCGGCGGCCTCGACCGCGACTTCTGCCACCTCGACGCCGCAGCCCTCCGCGCGTGGGCGCTCGGCACACAACCCCAACAGGAGGACGACATGACCCCTGGCGATGTTTGGTCCTACACGCACGGCGACCAGCCCGACGTACACCAGACCCTCGCGAACGCCGCCTCGCAGGCCGCCGCCGCATCGGCAGGCGTCTCGGCACTCGGCAAAAAGCTCGACGCCCTGGCCGCGACGGTCAGCTCACTGGCCACGACCGGCGCGAGCGACGCGCAGATGCAGGCGCTCGCCACCGCGATCGCCGCAAACCAGGCGCTCGCCGACGCCATCGCCGCCAAGGTCGCCGCCAACATCGCCAGCCGCCTCGCCAACTAGGAGCACCGTCATGAAGATCTTCGGCAGGGAGCCTGCACTCGTCCTCGGCCTCGTCGCCGCAACCGTCAAGCTCGTAAGCGCCTTCTGGCTCCACACCACCGCCGACCAGCAGGCCACGGTGAACACCGTCGCCGCCGCTGCCGTGGCCGTCATCATCGCCTTCCAGGTCCACGACGGGATCGGCGCGGCCCTGCTCGGCCTCACCCAGGCGGGCATCGCCGCCGCGGTCGGCTTCGGCCTGCACTGGGCCCCGGACACCCAAGCCGTCGTGTTCGCGTTCGTCTCGGCCGCCGTCGCCGCGTACACCCGCACTCAGGTCACCGCACCGGTCCCGGCGCCGGCCATCAGCCGTCCGACCGCCGTCTGATCGGAGCGCCACGTGCCGGACGATCCGACCCTCGGCGAGCTGGCCCGGCGCCTGGAGGACCGGCTCGGCGACGTCCGTGACGACATCCGGCAGCTGGGTATCCGGATCGACGGGCGCGTCTCTCTGGAGCGCTACCAGATCGAGCAAGCGCAGCGCGATGACGCACTCAAGCAACTGCTGGAGCGCGTCAAGGGCATCGAGGACGCCCGCAAGGAGCAGGACAAGCAGCGGGCGGCCGACCGGCGCCTGATCTTCTCGGCGCTGATCGTGCCGGTCCTCCTTGTCCTGCTCCAGGTGTATCTGACGACGAGGGGAGCCGGGGCGTGAGTGACCACGCATCGCCGGCCCCCGCCCGCCGACGGGCGGACGCCTGGTTCGCGCTGGGAGTCCTCGTCGCCGTCAGTGCCCTGTGCTGGATCGTTCTCACGATGCAGCAGCTGGGCGACGATCTGCGGACCGCGAACGACGCCCGGGACCTCCTCGCCCGCCAGGTTCAGGGGCTCGGCCACACGCCCGTCGCCGGCCCGCCCGGAAGCCGTGGCGATCCGGGGCAGTCTGTCACCGGGCCGCGCGGTCCCCAGGGCCAACCCGGCCCGGTGGGACCCACAGGGCCAGCCGGTCCGGCCGGACCCACCGGGCAGACAGGACATACCGGCGCCCCCGGTATATCCGCAACCGGCTCCCCTGGCGCCGCAGGGCAAGCCGGGCCCGTCGGCGCCAAGGGTGACCCGGGACCTACGGGCGCTCCAGGCCCGGCAGGGAAGGACGGCGCCGATGGCGCTCCCGGCAAGGACGGCGCCGATGGCCACCCACCTGCGGGCTGGTCCTACACCGACCCGCAGGGCATCGAGTACCAGTGCGTCCCCGCCGACGGCTTCGACCCGACCGCGCCCCGCTACAAGTGCACCGCCGTAAACAGTCCGGCACCGGGCCCGTCCCCAGCGGCCCGCCGCAGTCTCGTCGGCATCGGCGCGCTGGCAATGACTTCTATGTACAGGAGGCTTGATGCCTGACCGCCCTCCCCGCCAGCTCCCCCCGCCGCCCGACACGGGCGCGGCCGGCGCCGGCACGCTCGTCGACATCGGCGTCCTCGACCCCCAGTCCGAACCCCCACCGCCCGAGTACCAGGGCCTGTTCCTGGAGCCCGCCATCGAGGACGACGAAGTCCCCGAGATCGCGTGAAAGTTCCCCGCCGCTCATTGAGTGGCGGGGGCTTCCTTCTGTCACACTGGCGATACGGCAGGGCGCGCACGCCTACCCGTTTCGCGGGGAAGGTCTCTCGGGGCCGCGCACAACTTGCCCGTTCGGCAGGGGCGTTCGGCGGTTCAGGCTCTCCAGTACGTGCACCCCTGCTCGGCCCCTGGATGCGACATCCGTAAGGATCGTGGCGGCGCCCCGCCCTAGGCCCCGTGGGCGCCGATCAGCATCGAACGACCCCGCCACTCAAAGGGTGGCGGGGTCTTTTGCTGCCATACTGGCAAGGTCTGGGGCTGCAACTCGCTGGCGTGAGTGCACCTTTGACTGTCCACCGCTGCAACGGTGGGCCAAGGCTCTTGGTCGCGACAGCGGCCCCGTCCTCTTCGGAGGGTGGGGCCGCTTCGCTGTGCTGTCGCTATGCCAGCACGTGCCGCTGGTCGTTCGGCGTCGTGTGATCAGCCAGCAGGAGGCACGTCCATCCATCGTGCTCGAAGGCGCAGGAGGGCCCTGTGAACATGGCCGCCTCCTCCCGCAGGCCGTCGATGTCACGCCACGTCGCCCACCAGATCTGCTCGTGCTGCCCGAAGTCCTGGCTGATGAGGGGCTGCTCGTGCTCCTCGACCTCATGGCGTTCGGGCAGATGGCACGTCAGCCCCTGAGCGTCCCAATCCACGATCCCGCTGACCCGCGCGAGGTTCTGGAGCTTGATGACGTCCGCGTCGCACAGCCTGCCGCGTGCACCGCACTGCTGGGGGTTGTCGTCCTTCATCGTGTCCTCGCTTCTCGGTGTGGGGCTTCTCGTGGTTGCGCATGTCGGCGGGACCGCTTCGCTGTGCGGCTATCGCGGGGGACGACCGAGGAACCAAGCACCACCCGGCGCAATGACGAGGAACGCCGCGGCGGCCACAGCGAAGCGCGCGCCGTCCAGTTCGCCGGGTAGGACGATGGCCGCAAACACCGAGAGGGCGATGACGAGCGGGACGAAGAAGCTGACGTTCGTGCTGGCCGAACTGTCCACGGTCAGCCCTCCTTGTCGTGGTTACCGAAGATGGCGCGCTTGGCCTCATCCAGCATGGCCTGACCGTTGCTCCACCGGTTCGGTACGCCTTCGATGAACTGGTCGAGCGCGGCACGCAGAGCGATCGCCTGCTCCAGATTGAGGTGCGGATTGCGACCGCTCGCAGCGGGGCTGTCGCCAATGAACAGCCAGACATGAGGCTCAGACGCGGCCGATGACTCCTGCACGCGGATCGTGTGCCCATAGCTCGTCTTGATCGGGCTGCCCGCATAGGTAAGGAAGCCTCGGCCGTTGGCGGCTACCGGCTCGCCGACGGTGGGGTGCTCGGTCATGCGGTCTCCTTAGTATGTTGCGGGCGGGGGCTGCTGCCGGTCAGCGCTTCCCGAGCCACTTGCGAACGGTCATGCGGTCGATGCCCGCCTGCTTCGCGAACCCGGCTTCGGTGGCGTCGCCGCTGTTGATGCGAGTGACGGCGATCTGCCGCAGGCTGATGAAGGCCTTCTGCTCTGCCAGGCGGGCGTTGACGCGCTCGCTGGCGAGTTCCGCGATGAGTTCTTCGGGCGCTTCAGTCATGAGCCGGTAGGCGGCAGTGAGTGCAGCTTCGCGGTCGTCACGGTCATCGGCATCGGGGTACTGCTCTGCGATGTCGTCGGCGGTGTGCAGGAGTTCGTCGATTTGGTCGCCCGTGAGGCCGTGGTCGTCGCCGAGCCAGGCTTCGAGTTCGTAGCGCTGCATGCGTCATTCCTCGGTGAAGTTGCAGGCATAGCAGTCGCAGGGGTAGGCGGCGACGGTTTCGCCGCCTACGGCCTCTGCGAAGGCGTTGCCTTCGGCGGTGCGGTGGGCGACGGGAGCGTGGAAGACGGGGATCTGCGAGCTGGCGGCCTCGTAGAGGGCGCGGGCGTGGCCTTCGCCGCGGTGGTCCTCACTGACCTCGATGTTCATGATCTCGTTGCGGTCGGTGGAGATGTAGAGCTCCGCGATGAGTTCACCGTCGGCGTTATGGGTCTCCCAGATGTGGTAGCTGCTGCCGTCGCCGTAGTAGTCGCCGGTGCGTGTGGTGATCGTCAGCATGGCGGCCTCTCCTGAGTGCGACCCTCGCCCCTTCTGTGGACCACTCTACAGCTCGCCTGTAGTCGTGTCTACAGGCTTGCGGAGGGGGCGTGGGCGCGCGGCGTGGCGGCCGGTAGCGCATAACGTTCCCTTATGCGCTAGGGAGTTGGTAGAATCGGGCATGACGAATCGCGATGATCCAAACTGGCTCTGGGAGTTCCGGGCCGAGGACTTCGTACATGCGCGACTTCGCGAAGACTTCGCCGCAGCCGAGGCACTACCCGAAGGCGACGAACGGGACGCGGCCGTGATCCGTGTCGAGTCGCTCCGCCTTGCCGTCGTCCAGCACTCGCCCTACGTGGATGACGACGGCAAGTCGTGGGGCAGGTGCTTCACCTGCCCCGGATCCTGCGGCTTCCCCTGCTCGACGATGCGCTACTTCACCCGCATGTGGCGCCACCACCCTGACTACCGGCCGGGCTGGAACGACACCCTCGACGGGCAAAGCGGCCCGTCCAGCTGGGAGCGCGACCAGCTCCGCCTCGCTGAACTCGGCGGCTACCGGCACGAGTTCCTTGCCGATCACCCGGAGGCGGCGTGACCGAGTTGCTGCCGAAGCAAGCCGCCGGGCAGTCGATCGCGCTACCCGGCTCGGACCTGTTCGAAGAAGTCCGCCGCAAGCTCGTCGACGACCTTGGCCAAGTTCAGGTCGACCGCAAGGGGCGGGCGCGCATCTACCGGGCCCGAGCCGAACTCCTCGCCGAGGCCGTCACCTCCGAGACATTCGTGATGGTCATGGACTGGCTGTCCTCCACCCGGCGGGGCAGCCTCCAAACGAAGCGCAACTACGTCGACGACATCCGCCGCGTCTGGGGCGCCTACGCCCAGGAGTTGGGCCACGACCGCTTCGCCCTCGGCTGCTTCACGGCCGACCACATCCGCGCCTGGCGACTCCGCATGGAAGGCCGCGGGGCACCGCCCACCACAATCAGCCGCTACCTCAACACGCTCTCCTCGCTGCACACCTACGCCGCCGAGAAGATCGACCTCCCCAAAAACCCCGTCACCCAAGACGACCGCCCCAAGGTCGACAAGGGCAACACCTCCCGCAGCACGCCTGTCCTCGAAGTCGACGAAGTGCAGGCCGTAGTCAACGCGGCGGAAAACGAGTTCGACGCGCTCATCGTCCTCCTCCTCTACACCCTTGCCGGACGCGTCAGCGAGATGTGCGCCGCTGACGTCACCGACCGGATCGAACGAGGGCGACGCTCCTACCTCGACGTCACTCGAAAAGAGAGCAAGGAGCGTATTCTCCCGCTGCCCACCACCGTCGCCGAACTCCTCGACGCCCACACTGCCGGCCGCACGGAGAAAGCCCTCCTCCTCGACTCCGCCGGTGAGCGCCTTGACCGTCACGACATCGCCCGGCTCCTCACGCGCCTGGGCCGCAAGGCGCGCGTCCTCGTCTGCTCGGCCGCCGACCAGCCGGCGCACGCCTTCGCCCGCTGCAAGGCCTGCCGGAAACTCACCCCGCACGTCCTGCGGGCCAGCCGGATCACGCACATGCTCGACGACCACGTCGACCTCGCCGAAGTCCAAGCCTTCGCCGACCACGACAACCCAGCCACCACCGTCGGCTACTGGAAGCGACGCAACAAGGGGCAGCGCAACGCCGCCCATGTCGACGCGGCCGAAGCCCTGTTCAGCGGCATTACCGACCGGTTCGGGCTGGGAGAGAAATGACCATCCACGAGGACGCCGCTCGCCTACTACTTGAAGAGCTGCAAGGCGAACCGGATGGCGCCACAATGCTCGCCCGCATGACCGCAACTCTGCGCGACGGTTCGTACAGTCGGCAGCTCATCGCCTTGGTGGGGCAGACGCAACGCGAGCCGGCTTACTGGCCGCCCCACCAGGTAGCGGCCCTCATGCGCGTCCTTGAGGGCTTGTCCTATGGGCGCATCATCCGTCGACGCATCCCAGTAGGAGCCGAGCCCGGCCCGGACGCAGACCGGCAGGGAAATGCGGCGAAGCTGAAAGCTGTCACAGATCCGTTCCGAGCCGAACTGGGCATGACACAGAACGGCGCAGACAGCGATGGCACGCTCTCGTGGAGCGAGCCCGTGAACTTCTGGCGGGCACTCGGCGTTCGCGTGCTTCACCAGCAAGGCCTCTACGGTTCCGTGCACGCTCCCTTCGAGGTCCGCCCGTGGTCTGTGCCGCTAGAGGTCGGTTACACGCTGCCCAGCCGTACAGCCGCACATCTGATGGTGGAGGGGGCGGTTGCGCGGTGGGCCTATGACGACAAGGAGATCTGCCTACTGCTTGATCTTCCGCGCATCGGCGAGATGGTTGGCACCCGGCCGCTCCCAGAGGGCGTCCAACCTTTCAGAGTCGGGCTGTAGGCGCAGGTGCGGCCTGCCGAGGGGTTACTCCCCACGCCCCCGAGGGGGTCGCTGCGAACGAGGCAGGCCGCGCCGCCACGTTAGACCGATGGCCCGGCCCTGTCACTACGCGTGCGGCAACTCGTCACTCTCGTCCCACGCCTCGGGCCCGCCGCCGCCGCGCCATTCGATGAGCGGCGACCGGACGACGTCGATGTCGTCGACCTCCAGCCCGGCCCGACGCAGCCAGATGACGAGGTCGGCGAGGTCGGTGGCCCGGCCGATGGTGCTGCCGTCGATGCGCACGCGGCGGGCGCCCTGTTCGTCGGGCGGGTAGACGACGATGATCCGGCGATCGGCCATGCATCCAGGGTGCGTCGGGCTTACGACTCCAGCACCCCGAGCTCGCTGTCCGGCCGGCAGTACGGGCAGGCCGGAACCGCGTCGACGGTGAGCGCACGGAGCGCCTGCTCCCGCGTGACGGCCTCGGTGCGGCCGGCTGCCATGCCGCACCCGCCGACGTGCACGCCCTCCGCGACCGGACCCGTCCCGCTGCGCTGGTAGGCGATCACCCAGTCCGGGACGGGCGGCGGCGTCCGGCGGGCGGCAGTAGCCCGCTCCTCCTCGGCCGCGATCCACCGCCGCGTCTGGTCCAGCTGCTGGAGCTGGACGCGCTCCAGAAAGCGGAGCAGGTCAAGGCGCGACGGGTCGGACATGTGTTCGAGTCTACGGCGCTTCCGCCTGCTCCTGCTCGGCGGCCTTAAGCGGCGTCCGACTCAGACCTTTTCAACACGCCCGCCGTTGTCAGTGGCCGCCCGTACAGTGGCAGCATCACATTCCCCGAGCATGCGGGGCTTGCTGCTGGAGGCCCGCCGGGACAGCGACCGGCGGGCCACTGCTGTTCAACGGGGCGCGTCGGGGACCTGGGGAGTGACTGGCGAGTTACGTCGTCCGTACATGACGACAAAGTGCCCAACACTGAAAGGGATTGCCGTGGCTGACGATCTGACCCCCTATGAACGCCTCCAGGAAGCAGCTGCCGAAGCCGCGATGGGAGCCCGCCTGCTCGCCCTTCGCACCCTTCGGGATGCGCACTGGGAGTGCGTCGCCCTGGAAGCCGAGTGGCGCGACCGGTCAGCGCCGGGCGCCGCCGAGGTGCGCGCCGCTCTTACTCGGATCCGCGCCAAGCTGGCTCCTGCCGTGACTGTGCCGTGGGGCGATCAATGACTGGCTGCACCCCATGACCACCGCCTGCCACAATGAGCCATGACCACCACGCTCGTCTCCGCCGCGACCCGCACAGTCGCCGTCCCGCAGACCCGCCGGATCTCGCTCGCCGCCCGGGCCGCAGCCCAGCACGCCGGACACGCCCCGGCCGTCCTCGACCGCGTCACCGAGGCAGCCGAGACAGTGCCGTCCGCGTCCGCCTTCCAGTCCGCGCTGTAGATCAGGCCGCGTCTTCGGGGTGCCGCACGAGCTTCTTCAGCGCCGCCTCGACCTCGTAGCGGCTGTGCGCCTCGTCCGCTTCCGCGAACGCCGTGATGGCCGCCTGCACAGCCTCGGCGGTCTCCACGGTCAGCGCGCCCGCCTGGATCTCAGCCCAGGCCCTGCGTTCCAGCTCAATCAGGTCATCGCTCAGTTCGATTGCCACGAGCCAGGATCCTAAGCCGCCTCGGCTACGTCGCCGCGCAGGGTCTCCGACCGCTGAGCCGCCGCCCATTCCACCAGCAGCTCCAGGTACGTCTCCGACCCGAGACCGCCCTGCTCGACGAGCCCACGGATCTCCTCGTTGATCACCGACGCGGGGCGCGCGGAGCCAGCAGCGGCAGGTGTAGTAGGCATGGATCAAGGCTACCCAGCAGCACCCGTACACCACCGCCTAGGATCCGGCCATGACGATTCGCGCAGTGGTATTTGACGTCGGCGAGTGCCTGGTAGACGAGACCCGTGAGTACGGCACTTGGGCCGACTGGCTCGGCGTACCCCGCCACACCTTCGCCGCCATGTTCGGCGCCGTCATCGCGCAAGGCCGCGACTACCGCGAAGTGTTCCAGGAGTTCCGGCCGGGCTTCGACCTGTATGAGCAGCGCCAGGCGCGCGCGGATGCGGGGCAGCCGGAGCACTTTGACGAGAGCGACCTGTACCCGGACGTTCGCCCGGCCCTTGCCCAGCTGCGGGCGGACGGCCTGTGGCTCGGTATCGCCGGGAACCAGACCGTGCGGGCTGGCGGCATCCTGCGCGAGCTGTTCATGGACGACGTCGACCTGATCGGCACGTCGGACGACTGGGGCGCATCGAAGCCAGATCCCGAGTTCTTCCACCGCGTCGCCGACGTCGTGCCGTTCTCCAACCACGAGATCCTGTACGTCGGCGACCGCGTCGACAACGACCTCCGCCCCGGCGCACAGGCGGGCATGCACACCGCGCTTGTTCACCGCGGGCCGTGGGCCACAATCCAATGGAACACCGAGGAAGCGAAGAGCCTGCCGACAATGCGCATCGACAGGCTCACCGAACTCCCCGAGCAGATCGCGAAGTTCAACGCGTCAGCGCGCTAACGGTCGTCGCCCACCCATATAGCTGATCATCAAGGTCGCGAACGCACTGTTCATGCTGGTGCGGTGCCAGGGCGCGCCGCACCTCGCGGACGCGGTCCATGCCCGTCGCGTACCAGGTGATCGCCAGTTGATTGAGGGCCAGGGTGGCGTACCGACACGCCTCTTCCGGGTTCCCGGCCGCAGCCTCTACCGCCGCGAGGTCGCCGAGGATCACCGTGCGCTGCTTGTCCGACTCCGGAGGCAGCTCTTCGAGGACTTGCTCCAGCGTCTGGCGGGCCTGCGGCAAGTGCCCCGCCTTCAACTGCGTGTTGCCCTTGAACGCGGCGAGACGTGCCGCGCTGAACCAGTCCAGCCAATCCGGTGTCGGGTGCCCGGTATCTGCGGCGAGGACGCCCTCGCCGTGGCCGATCAGGTGTAGCGCGGTACGAGTGTTGCCGCACCGTGTCTCGCACTCGGCCTCAACGGCATCGAGCCAGGCGAGCAGGTCCGCGCTGGCCGGGCCGCGCCGTGCATACGTCCGCGCCGCGATCAGTCGCTCGATGGCTTTCTCTCGCTCGCCGGCCCACCCAGGGATGAACGCAGTGTGGGCGAGCACGGCCGCCCCGAGGAGTGGGTCATCTGCCTCGCCTGCGGCCTGAAGTGCGCGCAGGAGGGTGGAGTCGGCGGCGTTCGGCTCACGCAGGTCAAAGAACTCGACTCTCCCGGCGAGGAGGTAGCTCTCGGCAAGGGCCACGGCCACGGCCTTGCGGGTGTCCCCGGCCGTCTCGGCGAGCAAGGCGCAGCCGAGCCGGGCGTGGGCGAGGACCGAGGGGTGCAGTTCGGCGGGCGCCACAGACCAGTACATCCGACGGTGTGATCGCGTGACTGCCGCGAAATCGGCGGCAACGGTGGCGGGCTGCATGGTCGCCTGCGCTTGCGCGGGCACGGTGGCCAGGCCGAGAGCAGCGATCGCCCCGCCGACGACGACGCGCCGCGAGGGATCCGGGCTGGCCTCGTCACGACCGTCGGGGGGCGTGAAGCCGAGGGACTGCATGTCCTGGCCGAGCAGGCGTGTGAGTGCCCGCTGGCAATCCGGGTGAGGCCACGGAGGATTGGCCGACTCCCATCGCCGCAACTGGCGGGTACCAACCGAGAGACCCAGCTTGGTGAGAGCGTCGGCGAGGGCCTGCTGCGAGTTGTACCCGGCCGCCACCCGGGCAGCTCGAAGTCGCGCGTTGCCAGTGGAGCGCGGCACGGTTCACCTCCGCTGAGTTGATGCTCTGCCAGTGTCGTCGCAGGTCCGCTTGGTGGCTAGGTCTCACCCGGATGAGCTCATCAAAGCCCGCTTTGCAAGCGCCAAAAGCCCCTTGAAAGTCCTCGTGTTAACGCGCCTTCTGGCCCACTCTGGTCTCCCTCCGCAAGCAAGCGCCGGAACCGAGGAGCTGTATCGCATGGACGTCGTTTCCACCGGGCCACCCACCGAAGGCACGTGCGCCCTCCGGGGGGCAGGGGTCGATTGGGACGCAATCCGTGTGCCTCGCGTCCTTGGCCTCACCGCGCTGTGCATCCTCGGGCGCCGCTCAGGCGCCGTCATCGACGACGGGAGTGCCCTGTACTGGTTCCTGTCGCCCGGCGTGGGTGCCGACTGGGACGGAGAGAGTGCCCAACTCCTGACGCTCGGCAGCGCGGTATACGTGCCGCCGGCCCGCCGGACGCAAGGACCGGGGCCCTTCTGGCGGATCTGCCCGGGTGATGCGACCTGGCACACTGACCCCGCTGCCCTGCTGGCTGCCATCGAGGACGCTCTCGATGCCAACCACCGGACCAGCGGCACGGGGCGGGTGGCCCAGTGAGCGCCGCGGTCGCCGCAAGCCAAAGAAGAGCAATCGCTGCCTGGCTGGCCGACAGCCTCAACCGGCCCGCCGACGCGCGAGCGCAGTGGGCGGATGGCCATCTTGCGGTGCTGGCGCTCGGCCGCCGGTTCTCCGCGGTCCGTCTCTCCGACGAACTCGTCTACGCGGTGGCAGCCGGCACGGATCCCGGGATCGCCAGCGAGGTGCTGAGTGCGCTGGACGGGCCCGTCATCCACGACCCGCGTAACGGCCGCTTCTACGCGCTGGTGCCGGCGTCCCCGCCCGGCCCGAGCCTCGGCCCCCACGCGGCGTACCTCGGCCTCGGGCATTACATCGGCGTGCCCCGGGTCGGCGACGACGAGCAGACCGAGACGTGGTCCAGCTACTGGGTGGTGCCGATGCGGACACCTGGCGATCTGTGCAATCCGATCCCTGTCATGGGGCTGGTCAACGCGGGCACCGCGATCCTCGACGGCCGGATCGAGTTGTGACCGACTTGCCGACCCCTGCCGCCTACGTGACGCCCGAGTGCCGCGAAGCCAGCAATCTCTTCTGGCGCGGGGGACACCTGCTCTGTCCCGGCCCCCTCGAAGTCCGGCGGCCGCCGAGCATCGTCGCGGTAGAGGTTCTGCGGTGCGCCTGCTCCTGCCACCACGCCGACCGCTGATCCCGCCGCCCCTGCCCGACCAGGGCGGCTCACCAAAAAGCAACGGTTGAAAGGAGATCCAACGATGAGCGCTGCCGAAAACCGACTCCTGTTCGCATGGCTAGAGGTGACGGGACTCTGCAACGAGTTCTGTGACCACTGCTACGCCGACAGCGGCCCCAAGGGGACGCACGGCACCATGGCCGTCGAGGACTGGGTGCGGGTGCTCGACGAGCTCGCCGAGATGGGCGCCCTGGACGTCCAGTTCATCGGCGGGGAGCCGACGCTGTACCCGCACCTGCCCGAGCTGATCGAGCACGCCCACGGAGCCGGACTGGGTATCGAGGTGTTCTCCAACCTGACCCACATCCGCGAGCCGCTGTGGGACACCTTCCAGGCGTGCGGGGTCAAGCTCGCCACCTCGTACTACTCCGACGAGGCCGAGCAGCACGACGAAGTGACCCGGCTCAGGGGTTCCCACAAGAAGACCCGCGCCAACATCGAGAAGGCGCTCGGCTTCGGCATCCCGCTGCGCGGCGGAGTCGTCACCGTCCGCCCGGACCAACGGGCCCGTGAGGGACTGCAAGACCTTCTGAACCTCGGAGTTGAGCAGGTCGGCGGCGACCGCACGCGGGCGTTCGGGCGGGCCGGCCAGGGGGCCACGCCGACCATCGCGGACCTGTGCGGGCACTGCGCGCACGAGAAGTGCGCCATCGGCCCGACCGGCGACGTGTGGCCGTGCGTCCTGGGCCGCTTCCTGACTCTCGGCAACGTGACGGAGACACCCCTGGCGGAAGTCTGGGGCGGGGCGCAGATGGCCGTAGTGGAGGCCGACATCAGGGCTGTGCACGGGGACGGCATGCAGTCGTGCACCCCGCCGCAGTTCCTCCCGATGTGCGGGCCGTGCGGGCCGTGCGTCCCCTCGGTCGGACACTGCGATCCCAGGGAAACAGAAGCCGCCGCTACGATCGGCGCACCGAACTAACCCGCTGCACGTCAGGGAGCACACAATGGACGATCACGGTGATGACTTCGGCCCATGGGGGTGGGAGCCCCAGGGCAACGCCATCCGGCGGACCGAGGACGAGTGGGCGACCATCGCGCGGTACGTCCGGCACGCCGCGAACAAGTTGGGGCCGGAGCTCCCGCTGTGCCTCCCCGGTGAACCACAGGAATGCGGGCGCCCAGCTCAACAGCACGTGATCGCGTGGGCCGCGCACCTCCGGGCCGTGTCCCATCACCTGATCGAACAGGCCACTCCCAGTGAGGCGAGGGGGGCTCACGCCGTCGGCCCCCTGTATCAGCGGCGTCTGGCTGAGTTGCGAGCCCAGTCCGCCCCGGTGAACGCCTCTCACTGAACTGCCGCACGTTTTGTCTGACAGTCCCGCTCGGCGGTCGGGGCTTCTTACCGTCGCACGAGGTCCGCGAGCGGTACGCCGATGACTTCGGCAATGCGGAACAGGCTGTCCAAGAGGGGCGACGAGTGACCCTGCTCAATGCGGTTGTACGTCGCCCGGTCCATGCCGGCGCGCAGCGCGACGGTCTCTTGCGTCAGATTCGCGTGTAGCCGAGCTGCGCGGATGCGATCGCCAACGGCCTGACGGCGGGTGATCACCCAGTCGGGCGGTGGAACGGAGCGCGGCACGAGTCCACGCTCACCGGTACAAGATCGAAAGTATGTAGGGTGAAACCTACATTCTGTGATCATATTTCGGTTGGGTACTCCCTGGAGTCCACTACGTATACGCCCGGCCGCGCCGCCCGTGCGCGCGCGGTCGGGTTGGACGGTCGACGGTGTACGTAGATCCGCCTGTTTCGACCGTCCGGTGCTCTGATTCGGTCAGAGCGCGCCGCCCCGCCCCGCTCATGGGGCGGGGCGGTTTATGTTGTGCAAGAAGGCCCCCCGCCGACAATCGCGGCAGGGGGCCTCTCCCTGCGGGCCGGGCCTCCCCGCCACAGCACCACAGGACATGACCGGCGTAGATCAGGCGCGCGTGGGGGAGACGCGCCAGCCCCGGTCGAGAGCACTCTAACGACTTGTTGACGTTGGGCAAGTCACCCTGAAGAGTGAAGACATGACGCGCGGAGCTTCATGATCGCTTGGGGTAGTGGACTCTTTGTGGACTTCGATCGCAGAGAAGGCCCTCCAGTCGATCTTGGCTGGAGGGCCTGAGCAGGCTCTCACCTGCTGACATCCGGTCGGTGGGCGTGGACGGTTTCGAACCGCCGACATCTGCTTTGTAAGAGCAGCGCTCTACCCCTGAGCTACACACCCGTGGATGAGGAAACAGCCTACATGGCCTGCGGCCCACCACCGCACACCGGACCCCGGGGGTGGGGCTGGCACCACCTTGGATTCGGATGCGGGCCTCAGGGTGCGGCGCGGGTCGGGGCTCTAGCGTGGAGGGACGGCCGCGCGCGTGACGCGGACCGGCAGGCAAACCGGGGGGAAGAACACCATGGCATCTCGCCTTCGCACCACGCTGATCGCCACGGGCGGGGCAGGACTGCTGGCGTCGGCTCTCGTGGGGTGCGGGAGTTCGGACGCCTCCAAGGCACCCGTCGAGCACAAGGACTTCGCGTTCGCCGGGAAGGCGCTGGTCATCGAGGCCGACGACTCCACGGTCGTGGTCTCGCCCGCCGACGTGAAGGATGTCGAGGTCGACCGGCAGGTGGACGGATGGGTCGCCTTCGGCAGCGGACCCGAGGCGAGCTGGGGGCTCAAGGACGACACCCTGAGCCTCACCGTGAAGTGCGGCGGGCTGATCGAGAACTGCGGCGCCCGGCACGTGGTGAAGGTGCCGCGCGGGGTCGCGGTGACCGTGCGCGACAACGACGGCCGGGTCGAGGCGAGCGGGTTCGACACCCCGCTGAAGATCTCCTGCGACAACGGCCGGGTGAGCGTCAAGGACTCCTCGGGCCCGCTCGACCTCACCTCCGACAACGGCCGGATCGACGGCGAGGGCATCCGTGCCGCCAGCGTACGGGCCGGCTCGGACAGCGGCCGGGTGACGCTGACGTTCGCCGCCGTACCGGACAGCGTGGTGGCTACGAGTGACGACGGGCGGGTGGACCTGACCGTACCGAAGGGCACGTACAAGGTCGCGGCCCGCTCCGACGACGGCCGCGTCGACGTGGACGTGGACCGCTCCGAGGGCAGTACGCACCACCTGACCGCGCGCAGCGACGACGGCCGGGTCACCATCCGGCACAGCTGAACCCGCCCGGCCGGCACCGCGACCGGCACCGCACGCGAAAGCCGGGGCCGGGCGTGAACTGACCGGGCCGCGTGTTCGTCCTTACCTGGTGGGAGAATGGACCGGGCAGGGCGACACAGCACGGGAGAGGGATGTGACGGCGACACACGCGCGGCCGTACAGCAGAGCGGGTGCCACCGTCCGGGATGTGCTGGCGCTCATGGCGTTGCCCCTGGTGCTCGGCGCATCGGTGCTGCCCGGCGCCTTCGCAGGCGGCGGCACGCGGCGCTGGTTCGGCGGGCGCGGCGAGAGCGTGCGGGCGGACGCGCAGGCCGCCAAGGACGCCGCGGCGGCCGCGTTCTACGAGCTCGACACCGCCCAGCGCGATCTGCGGATCTCCATCGAGACGATCACGGCGGTGGACAGTTCGCCCGGTGCCCGCCGGGCCGTCGACGACTTCGCCGCACTCGGCCGCCGCATCGACGAGGTCTCCAACCGCTACATCGACGCGGTCGACGCCCATGACCTCGACCGCGACGGCCTCGACACCTCCGTCGCCGCACGGGCGCGGACGGAACTGACGGCCGCCAAGGACGAACTCGTCCGGGTCAAGGGCGACCTCGACCGTTTCGAGCAGAGTCTGCGCCCGCTCCTGGACACCGCCGAGACCCAGCTCGCCCGGCTCGCCCCCGCCGTGGAACGCGCCCGGCACGCGCTGCTCGGCGCCAGCACCGCGCTCGACGCGGTACGCGCCTCGGGGCTGCGCGCCGACGACCTCGCCGCCCGGCTCGCCGCGCTCGGTCCGGAGCTCACCAAGCTCAACGAGGGCGCGGGCCGGCACGGCGTGCCCGAGACGTTGCAGCGCGCCGACCGCGTACTGCGTGAGGCCGAAGCGCTGCGAGCCGAGGCCGAGCAGCTGCCCGCGAAGGCCGCCGAGATCGACCGCAGGCTGGTCTCGCTGCGTACCCGCGCCCAGGCGCTCACCACCCGGGCCGGCCAGGTCGAGCCGGTCCTGAGCGAGCTGCGCCGCCGTTTCGCCGCCGCCTGCTGGCAGGACCTCCAGCAGGTGCCCGAGCAGGCCGCCGTCTCCGTACGGCAGGCCGAGGACAAGCTCAAGGAGGCGGCCTCGGCGCGCCAGGAGCAGCGCTGGGCCGACGCCACCTCGCGTCTCAGTACGGTGCGGGCGCTCCTGAACACCACGGACGAGGCCGTCTCGGCCGCCGGTGACCGGTTGCGCCGCCTCGACGCGGTGGCCAAGGACCCGCAGCAGGAGATCCAGCGCACCCGTTTCGCCCTGCGCGACGCCCAGCGCCTGGCGATGTCCGGCCGCACCACCCCCGACCCCCGGCACGCCCGGCCCCTGGACGACGCGGTGGCACGCCTGGAGCGCGCGATCGCCACGCTGGAGGGGCGTCACCCGGACTACTGGCACTTCCTCACGGAGACCGAGGCGGTGCGGGCGACCGTGGCGCGGGTGGTGGCCACGATTCGCGAGGAGCTGGGGCACGGCGCCTGACCGGTCCGCTTCCGGCCCGGTCCCTGCCGCTGCCCCGTCCGCCCGGCGCTGAGTTGTTGCGGACACCGGCCGGGCGCACCCTGGTGTACGTACGCCCGAGTACGTCACGTATGCCTGAGTACGTCATGTACGCCCACGTACGTCGCGTGCGCTCTGCCGGTCTAGGGATGAGGAGGGCCGCCACGATGGCCAGCCATACGATCTCGCAGCGCTTCAACCACAGCCGGGTCTCGCTGAACGAGCACCTGCCGGTCGACCACCGGCTGAACCGCGTCTACCGCTTCGGCGCCGGGGCCATGGGGGCCGTCCTGCTGGTCTTCGGCATCCTCGGTCTGATCCACCGGATCGGCTTCTTCGACACGGGCGGTGACACCGTCGCCGGGCTGAGCACCAACGGCGCGCTGAGCGTACTGTCCATCGTCGTCGGGCTGCTGCTCCTGTACGGGATGGTCAGGGGCGGCAACTTCGCCTCCACCCTCAACATCGTGCTCGGCGTGCTGTTCCTGATCAGCGGGTTCGTGAACCTCGCGCTGCTGGACACCTCGCGCAATTTCCTCGCGTTCAAGATGCAGAACGTGCTGTTCAGCTTCGTGGTCGGGCTGATCCTGATGGTGTTCGGGATGTACGGGCGGGTCACGGGGTTTCTGCCGCACGACAATCCGTACTGGAGGGCGCGGCACGAGCACGTGGAGGAAGAGCGCCCCTGATCGCCCCGTCCCGTCCGGGGCATGGGCGGGGGGTGGGCCGCTCGGTCGACTGCGGCTCAGCCGGCCGGGGCAGCGCTTACTCTGAGGCCATGCCTCGTTATGAATACCGCTGCCGTTCGTGCGGCGACACCTTCGAACTCAGCCGGCCGATGGCGGAGTCCGCCGCGCCCGCGAATTGTCCTGCCGGGCACGAGGACACGGTGAAGTTGCTTTCCACCGTGGCGGTGGGCGGCTCCGCGAAGTCCGGGCCGGCGCCGTCCGGCGGGGGCGGTTGCTGCGGCGGCGGTTGCTGCGCCTGACTCCGTCGGGGTGAGCATGGGCATGCGGGCCGGATGCGCGGGGCGCGGCCACGCGGGCCGAGAACGTCATGCCGGCCAGCACCAGCCCCGCCAAGGGGCGCGGGGAACTGCGCGCCCAGCCACCCACGGCCCGCAGCCGAGGCCCCTGGAGCTCCGCCCCAGACCCCGATCGCGCCTAAAGGGCGCTCGTCCTCAATCGCCGGACGGGCTGAGGTATGCCGGGTGGGCCAGCACCAGCCCCGCCAGGGGCGGGGGGACTGCGCGCCCAGCCACCCACGGCCCGCAGCCGAGCTCCCTGGGGCTCCGCCCCAGACCCCATTCGCGCCTAAAGGGCGCTCGTCCTCAAACGCCGGACAGGCTGAGGTATGCCGGGTGGGCCAGCACCAGCCCCGCCAGGGGCGCGGGGAACTGCGCGCTCAGCCCAGCACGGTCCGCAGCCGAGGTCCCTGGGGCTCCGCCCCAGACCCCGTATCGCGCTGAACGCGCTCGTCCTCAAACGCCGGACAGGCTGAGGGTGCCGATGCGGGCCCGCGCGGACCCCTGCCAGGGGCACAGAGACGGGCTGAGGTTGCCCGTGCGGGCCAGCACCAGCCCTGCCAGGAGCGCGGAGACGGGCTGAGGATGCCCGTGCCGGCCAGCACAAGCCCCGCCAGGGGCGCGGGGAACTGCGCGACCAGACCCCACACACCCGCACGCCAACCCCGCGGGGCGGGCGGTCAGCGTTTGCGGGCGAGGGTCAGGCCGTCCGCCACGGTCAGCATCACGCTGTCCATGCGCGCGTCCGCGACCACGTGTTCATTGAACGCCCTGATCCCCGCCGCCGCCCCGCCCGCCCCGGGATCCACCACCCGCCCGTGCAGCAGCACGTTGTCCGCCGCGATGAGCCCCCCGGCCCGCATCCGGGGCACCAACTCCTCCCAGTACGCGACATAGTTCTCCTTGTCCGCGTCCAGATACGCGAAGTCGATGTGCGGCTCGGCCGGCATCGCGCGCAGCGTGTCGAGCGCCGGCGCGATCCGCAGGTCGACGCGGTCGGCGACGCCCGCCTTCGCCCAGGCCTCCTTGCCGTACGCCGTCCACTCCTCGGAGATGTCGCAGGCGATCAGCGTGCCGTCGGCCGGCAGCGCCTGCGCCATGGCGAGCGCCGAGAAGCCCGTGAAGGTGCCCACCTCGACGACGTGCCGGGCGTTCACCAGGCGTACCAGGAAGGCGAGGAGCGGCGCCTGCTCCTCGGCCGACTGCATGCCCGCGTGGTCCGGCAGCCGGTCGTAGGTGGTGGTCACCAGGCCCTGCTGAACGGCGTCGAGGGGCGGATTGTGCGCCAGCATGTAGGCGTACAGCTCATCCGTGATCTTGGTGCTGTTTCCCTTGCTCATGCGGCGACCGTACCCGGATCCCGGCGCCGTTCGGCCGTTTCGCGTCAGCGCGCGGCACGGGCCAGGAATCGCCGCAGGATCTCCTCGCCCGCGACGACCCCGCGCTCGGCCAGCGCCTCGGTGTTCGGGGCGAGCCAGCCGGCCTCGGCCAGTTCGCCGTGGCCCGGGCGCCAGGCCGCGTCGGCGGCGAGCAGCAGGTCGGCGTCGAGGAGGGAGTCCCCGGCGGCCAGGGTGAGAGTGGCCCCGGTGCGCCGGGCGATCTCGCGGACCGCCGCGCTCTTGGTGAGCGGCTTCGGCACGGCGTAGATCTTGCGGCCCTGGAGCGAGACGGTCCAGCCGCGCGGCCCGGCCCAGGCGGTGAGTTCCTTGACCCACTGCTCGGGCAGCGCATCCCGCTCGACGACGAGGTAGGCGAACAGGTCCTCGGCGGTCCGCTCCTTGCGCAGCCAGCGCGGGTCGGCGGTGGCCCGCAGGTGGGCGGTGATCTCCGCCAGCGGGGCGCACTCGGCGGCGATGCGGGCGGCCACCGCGCGGGCCCAGTCCTGGTCGGACGCGCCGTCGACGAGCAGGTGGCCGCCGTTGGCGCAGATCGCGAACCGCGAGGGCGGGCCGGGGAGTCGGACGCGTTGGTACTGCGCGCGGGTGCGGGTCGTGGTGGGCACGAACACGGCCGCCGACTTCAGCTCCGTGAGCAGCCGGGCCGCGTCCTCGGTGACGTACGAGAGGGGCTTGTGCTCGTACACCTCGACGCACAGTAGCTTCGGCGCCCGCTCGTCGGGCCCGGCGATGGCGAGGGCCGCGCTGGAGTAGATCAGGGTGCGGTCGAGGTCGCTCGCGACCAGCGGGAGCGGGCTCATTCGGCCGCCACCGCCTTGCCGTCGGCGCCGGTGGCACCCCGGGTGTACTGGGGGTGGATCAGGCCGACGCAGCTGTAGGGCAGCCCGTCCACCTCCTCGACGGGTACGCCGCGCTGCTCGGCGAGGAGGCGGACGTGGTCGAGGTCGCCGCCCGCGCCGCGCGCCGCGAGGATCTTCCAGGGGACGCGGCGAAGGAGCACCCTGGTGGTCTCGCCGACGCCGGGCTTGACCAGGTTGACGTCGTGGATGCCATACTCCTCGCTGATCCGCTCGACGGCGGCCCAGCCCTCCCAGCTCGGGGTGCGGTCGGTGTCGCGCAGCTCCTTCGCCTCGCGCTCCACGTCGTCCGCGACCTCATCGAAGCGGGCCGCGACCGCGTCGAGGAAGTGGCCCGACACGTCCGCGCCGGCCAGCTCGCGGTAGAACTTGGCGCCGTGGAAGTCGCCGGGGCCGATGAGGTCCTGGCGCAGCACGGTGCGTGAGATCAGGCCGCTCACCGTGGAGTTGAGGCAGGCGGAGGGGATGAGGAAGTCTTCTCGGGTGCCGTAGGTGCGCACACAGGACCCGGGGTCGGCGAGCACAGCGATCCCTGGGTCGAAGCCGGAGAACTCGGGGAACTCCCTTATCGCGGCGGCCAGTTCGCGGGTGATGGCGCCCTTGCCCGTCCAGCCGTCGACGAACACGACGTCGGCCGGGTCGTGGTGGGCGGCCAGCCAGCGCAGGGCGTTGAGGTCGATGCCGCGGCCGCGCACGATGGACACCGCGTAGTGCGGCAGGGCGAGGCCGCGGTGGTGCAGGGCCCAGCGGCGCATGAGGACGCCGACGGGCGTTCCGGCGCGGGCCAGCGAGACCAGCACCGGGCGCGGATGGGGGTCCCCCCGGCGCTTTCGGCGTTGGGGGAGCTCGGTCAGGACGGTCTCGGTGACCACGCCGACGGCGCGCGCGATCCGGGGGGCCGATGCGTCGAGCGCGGCGCGGAACAGCTCCTGGTACTGGGGGCTCGGCTGGTACTCGACCGGCAGCGACTCCGCGTAGTGGGCGCCGCCGCTCTGGATGGCCTCCTCGCGCTCCTCCGTGGGGGCTTCGAGCTCGGTCCCGGACAGGTCCTTGAGCAGCCAGCCCACTTCGTCGGGCGCGTAGGAGGAGAAGGCGGGTCCCCTGAGGGGTTCGGGCAGCGGCTCGGGCATGGGGGCACCTTGGGGTACGTACGAGGGCAGCACGGCCAGCACGACGTGCGGTATGTGGGCGGCGAGCTGGGCCAACAGGCCGTCGGGCGCGTGCAGTTGGGGGGTGTCGGCGACCGAGTCGACGACGGCCACGACCGCGTCGAAGCCGCCGTCCGCGACGTTGTAGGCGTACCGCTCGCCCGGTCCGTCGGCCGGGTCGTCGTGCGCGGGGAAGGCGAGCCGGGTGCGGATGGCGTAGCCGGGGTCGTCGACGGCGAGGACGGGCGAGCGGGTGGTGGTGGAGTAACGCACCTCGGCCGCGCCGAGCTCTTCGAGGGCGACGGCCAGGCGCAGCGGCGCGTACATCAGCTCTTCGAAGCCGAGCACGAGCACGCGTCGCGGCCGCGCGCCGGCGCCGGGGGCGCCCAGCGCCTCGGCGATCCGGGCGGCCATGCCGGGCAGCGCGGCCTCCAGCTCGGCCCGGTGGGCGGGGGTGAACCCGTGCCGCCCGCCGTCGGGCAGGCCGTCGGGCCAGCGCAGGTCGACGCGGCGCGGGGCGCCCGGGTGGAGAGCGCTGCTCTTACCAAGCAGGTGTCGGCGGTTCTTCGACTCGTACTGCTCGACCAGGGCCCGCCCCTTCTCCAGGACGCCCTCCGGCAGCCGTACCGTGCCCGAGGCGGCGGCGACCAGGTCGACGCGGGCGCCGGTCTCGGCTGCGAAGGCCGTGAGGCGGTCGCGGTCCCCGGGGGCGCGCATGTCGACGAGGGCGACGATCACATAATGGTCGCGGGGGTGGCGGGCGTGCAGGTCGCGCATGGTGTTCAGGACCGTGTTGCCGGTCGAGAACTCGTCGTCCACCAGCACCAACGGTCCCTCGCCCGCGAGGAGTTGGGGGTCCTCGGGCAGGATCAGGTGGGAGGTGGCGTGGGAGTGGGACTCCTCGAAGCCGCCGGCCACGGCCACGCCCTCGACCGGGCGCCGGGTGGAGTGCAGACAGGGGGCGAGCGCCAGGCCGTCGGCGACCGAGTGGCCAAGGCCCGTCGCGGTCTCGGCGTACCCGAGGACCACGGCCCGCGCGGCCGACTCGTCCCCGAGCAACTTCCGCACGCGTACGCCCAGTTCGTACCCGGCGCGCCACACCACCGTCGGGCTCTGCGGCACGTGCTTGCCAAGGACGTTGGAGACGAGCAGGTGGGCGCGCTTGGGGTTGCGGCGCAGGGCGAGCCCGAGCGCGTCGCGCAGGCGCTCGTCCCCGACGAGCTCGACGCCCAGCCGCTCGGCGACCCACGTTCCCGACCACTCAACCACGTAGCTGTCTCTCTCTGTTCGTTCGTGTCGTTCGCACGAAAGGGTTTCTCGTTCGCGCGAAAAGGGTTCTTGTTCGCCCGCCCGGGACCGGCCGTGGCGCGCGGGTCAGACGGCGAGCCCGGCGGCCAGGAGGTCCACGAAGCCGACGTCCTCGGCGGCGACCCCGAACACCTCGGCCCGCAGCAGGGTGCGCTCGGCCCAGGCGCGGTGCGGCTTCACCTCGTTCATCTTGTTCGTGTACGCCGAGCGCAGCACTCCGCCGCCGTCCCGTTCGGGCCGCAGGATGTCCGCCGCGTCGCTGAACTCCTCGTGGCTGACCACCGAAAGGGCGTGGACGGGCGCGACGTGCGAGGGGTGGATGCAGGTCTTGCCGAGCAGGCCGTTGGCCCGGTCGAGCTCGATCTCGCGCAGCAGGCCGTCCAGGTCGTGCTCGATCAGGGCGGTGCGCAGTTTCTCGGCGCGGCCCTCCAGGAAGGGGCTGCGGCGCAGCTGGGGCTTGAACATCCGCTCCTGGAGCCGGAAGTACTCCCACACGGGGCCGGTGATGGTGAAGCCGCTGCCGTCTGCGCGGCCCAGCACGTTCACCACGTCCGCGATGACGCCGGCCACGATCTGCACGTCGTACGCCGTCATCTCCGGCGAGCGGCGCAGTCCGTAGGCGGCGCAGAAGTCGGTGACACCCAGGCGGAGCGCGAGGACCCGCTCGCGGTACTTCTCCACGGTGCGGGCGATCCCGGCCAGGGTTTCGGCGCGGGTCTCCAGATGGAGCAGCTGGGACGATTCCAGGACGGGCATGGCGAAGAGCCGGCGGCCGCACGCGGTCTCGGCGGCGGTGAGCGCTTCGAGGAACGGCAGGCCGCGCTCCTCGGTGAACTTCGGCAGGACGAAGCCGCTGAGCAGCCGGGCGGAGGTGCCCATGCGCTGGACGAGGCCGGTTATCTGGAGCGGGTCGCGGACGCGCACGAACAGCAGCGGGACTTCCTCGCCCCGGGCTTCGAGGTCGGCGAACTGGCGGACCAGGTTGTCCTCGGCGGCCGCCACCTCGGCGTCGTCGATCGAATCCTCCAGGCACAGGACCATGGACACCACACCCCGGCGGGCCTGTTTCAGGACGTCGTCGGCGAGGGCGGGCCTGGTCGCGGGGCTGTAGAGCGTCGCGCCCAGGGCGGCCGACAGCACGCGTGCGGGAGAGCCGGCGGTGAACTCAGCGGGCTCCTGATGGAAGAGGTCCTTCCGCACAGCCGACGGGACGTGCCCGAAATGACGCATATATATCCCCTGTACTGCCCGGCGGGCCAAGATTTTGGGTGGCCGGTAATAGTACGTAGGAAGACGTGTCAAGAGTTCCCCAAGTGCATGAAATTCGCGTAACTCATCTGCATCGTCACGCCCCGTGGGCCACGCGCGTACGCCGTGGGACGGCCGTGGGACGGGACCGGGCCGGTCCCCGCGTTGTCCGGGGGGCCCACGGGGAGGCAGGATGACCCGCATGACGCACGCGATGCTGAAGGGGTCGAACGTCCCGCTGGAGGCTTCGGCCGTACGGGCCGTGCTCCGCTGGTCACCCGGCGCCGACGTCCCGGACGTGGACGCCTCGGCGCTGCTGCTCGCCGCCGACGGACGGGTGCGTTCGGATGAGGACTTCGTCTTCTACAACCAGCCGCGCCATCCCTCGGGTCTGGTGCGCCGGCTGCCCAAGAAGCGGGTCGCGGAGGGTCTGACCGACACCGTCGAGGCCGATCTGTCGGCGCTCGACCCGTCCGTGGACCGCGTGCTGATCACCGCGTCGTCGGACGGGGCGACCTTCCGCGCCGTGCGCGATCTGCGGATCGCGCTGTTCGACGCGGCGGCGTCGGGGGGCGAGCCGGTCGCGCTGTTCGATGTGAAACCCGAGACCGGCGAGGAGACCGCGATCATCTGCGGTGAGCTGTACCGCCGTGGCGAGGGGTGGAAGTTCCGCGCGGTGGGCCAGGGGTACCCCACCGGCCTGGTCGGTCTCGCCACCGAGTACGGCATCTCGGTGGACGACGGCGAGGGCGTGGCCGGCGCGGACAGCGCGAGCGGCGTCGACGGCGTCGGCGGTCCTGACAGCGCCGGCAGCGCGTCCAACTCATCGAGCGCCCCTGGCGCCCCGAGCGCGCCCAGTGCGCCGTCCGTGCCCCAGCCGCTGCCCAGGCACGCGGCCCCGCCCGCCTACGGCTATCCGCACCCCGCTCCCCCGGCGAGGCCGCCGGCCGCGGCGCCCTCCTACGGCTATCCGCAGCCGGCCTCGCCGGGGCCCGCGTACGGCTACCCCCAGAGCGTCCCGGCGCCTGCCCCGGCCCTCACGCCGGACCCCGCGTTCGTACTGCCGCCCATGGGGCCGCAGTTCATCCGCTCCTAGGGGGTGTCTGGTGGATCAGGGTCGGTCAGGGCGCGGCGTCTGGTGCGGTGCATCGCAAGGCGCCGGAGCGTCTCGATAGCGGAGTTATCGGGGCGATTCGGCAACGCCGCGAGGTGCCGTGCCAGACGCCGCGCCCCCGGCCATGGTCCACCAGACACCCCCTAGCGCGACGCCCGGGGCGGCCGCGGCTCAGGCCTTGGTCTTGTAGCCGCGGCCCCACTGGAGCCCCCAGCCGTACAGCCGGTCGAGCTCGGCCTGGAAGCCGTACACGAACTTCACCTCGCGGCGCACCACCATGTCGCCCTTGACGTTCTCGATGGAGACCACGGCGCAGGAGCGGGCCTCGGGCGCGCGCTCGTCGAGTTCGATCTCGATGCGCGGGCCGTTGCTCGGATACAGCGTCACCTTGGCGTGGGTGCGGTCGAAGGCCGGCGTCTGGTCGTAGATGTAGACGAAGATCAGCAGCCGCTTGATCTCGTCGCGGTGGTCCAGGTTGACGAAGACCGTCTCGCCGGAGGCCGAACCGAAGCGGTCGTCGCCGCTGCACTCCACGTACGGCGGCTTGTTGGTGGCGCCGAAGAAGTTGCCGAGCGGCTGGACGACTCCCTTGGTGCCGTCCTGGAGTTCGTACAGACAGCCCAGGTCGAGGTCCACGTTGACCATGGACTGGGTGTGGCCCTGGACCATCTCCGGCTTGAAGAACTGGAGCGGGTGGCGCAGCAGCCGCCCGCCCTGCTCGGGTTTGCCGCCGAAGTCCGAGGTCCGCATCCGCCATGACAGGTTGACCCGCAGGCTGCCGGTGTTGGCGCCCTGCTTGCCGAGCGAGACCGTGTTGTGCCGTCGGGTCAGCTCGATCGTGTTGGTCGCCGCGCTGCCCGAGTCGAACTGTGAGGCCTTGCCTCGCCACAGGCCGTCCCAGAACGCCATTGCCCCCACCCCATAGGTCGTGAACCGTCCCCGCACACGCCGGCACCGGACCGGCGACACACACGCGGGGCGGCCGGCGAGGCCAGAGCCTCGTGACCGCCCCGCTCAGAGCGTTCCTCATTCGAGGGCGGATCACACGCCCTGGGGCGTGCGCTCCGGAAGCACCGGGGTCACACCCCGGAGCCGACTTCCGCCGGTTCGCCCGCGTCCTCGCCGCCGGCCGCCGCGATCCGCCGGTTGCGGCGCACGGAGGAGAAGAAGGACCACGCGATGAGGACGACGCCGACCAGACCCGTGATCACGTCGTTGATCTCGTACTGGATGGTGACGAGCAGGATCACGGCCAGCGCACCGATCGCGTAGTGCGCTCCGTGCTCCAGGTAGACGTAGTCGTCCAGGGTGCCCTGGCGGACCAGGTAGACGGTGAGCGACCGTACGTACATCGCGCCGATGCCGAGGCCGAGCGCCATCAGGACGATGTCGTTGGTGATGGCGAAGGCGCCGATCACGCCGTCGAAGGAGAACGACGCGTCCAGGACCTCCAGGTAGAGGAACATGAAGAAGGCGGCCTTGCCGGCCATGGCGACGGCGGACACCTTGCTGCCGGTGCGCTTGGCCTCTTCCTCCTGCTCGTGCTCGCGCTCCTCGTCCTCTTCGAGGCGGTTCTCGAAGTAGCCCGAGAGGCCGCCGACGACAAGGTAGGTGATGAGGCCGGCGATGCCGGAGATCAGGACCGTCTGCGCCTTGTCCACGTGCGCGCCGCCGTGCTGGTGGGCGTGGGTGGCCACCGTCATGGAGGCGATGAGCAGCGCGATCAGGGCGATGCAGACCGAGAGCATGTCGATCTTGCCGAGCTTGGCCAGCGGGCGCTCGAGCCAGGCGAGCCACTTGATGTCGCGGTCCTCGAAGATGAAGTCGAGGAAGATCATCAGGAGGAACATGCCACCGAAGGCGGCGATGGAGGGGTGCGCGTCGGTCACCAGCTGCTGGTAGCGGTCCGCGTCGTTCAGGGCCAGGTCGACCGCGTCGATGGGACCGATCTTGGCGCTGATGGCGACGATGACGACGGGGAAGAGCAGGCGCATGCCGAAGACGGCGATGAGGACGCCGACCGTGAGGAAGATCTTCTGCCAGAAGGCGTTCATCTTCTTCAGGATTCCGGCGTTGACCACCGCGTTGTCGAAGGACAGCGAGATCTCCAGGACCGCCAGGATGGCGACGACCCCGAGGGCGGTCCAGCCGTCGTAGAGCACGGCCAGGGCCAGGCCGATCGCGGTGATCACGAATGACCAGCCGAAGGTTTTCAGAAGCACTGACTTCCCCATCGTGTAGAGCGGGCCGACCCGACGAAGAGCGGGTGTCCCCCCGCCACCGCGCGCGGCTTGACGCAGCTGTCTCCCGGAGGCGGACCCCCGGGCCCCCTTGCAGGGACCGCCCCGATCGGCGCTCGATTTGAGGGCAACCGGGTGATCTCTTTAGGAGACGTTGACCCCGAAGTCTAGGGCGATGCCGCGCAGACCCGATGCGTACCCCTGGCCGACGGCCCGGAACTTCCACTCGCCGCCGTAGCGGTACAGCTCGCCGAAGATCATCGCGGTCTCCGTCGAGGCGTCCTCGCTGAGGTCGTAGCGGGCCAGCTCCTGGCCGTCGGCCTGGTTGACCACGCGGATGAACGCGTTGGCGACCTGCCCGAAGGTCTGGCCCCGGTTGTCGGCGTCGTGGATCGAGACCGGAAAGACGATCTTGTCGCAGCCGGCGGGCACCTTCGTCAGGTCGACGATCAGGGACTCGTCGTCGCCCTCCCCCTCGCCCGTGAGGTTGTCGCCGGTGTGCTCGACGGAGCCCTCGGGGCTCGTGAGGTTGTTGTAGAAGACGAAGTACTCATCGCCCAGGACGCGTCCGTTGGCGCACAGCAGCGCGCTGGCGTCCAGGTCGAAGTCGGCTCCGGTGGTGGAGCGCGCGTCCCAGCCGAGGCCGACGAGGACCTGCGTGAGGTTCGGTGCGGCCTTGGAGAGGGAGACATTGCCTCCCTTGGCGAGCGTGACGCCCATGATCGTGTCCTCCCCGATAAGTGGAACAGGTGGCGAGCGCGTCCGGCGCCGCGCCTTTCGGGGGCGGCGGGCCGGGCGAAAAAGCGGCGGGCTCCGACGGCACGCCGAAGCCCTCAGCCCCTGTGACCAGGGCCTATAGCACCCCCGTCCGGCACAGCCAAACGCACAGGTCAGAGCCTACATGCCCTGATCGCATTCCCGGCGGGTTCCGGGCCGTTTCCGTGCCTTTGGGGGTGGGGTGGGGGGTGGGTGCGTTTGGGGGCGCCGTCATGGGTGGGTGCCGGCCCGCGGGCCGTCCGGGCCAGGACACCTCAGCGCGTGGGGGCGGTTTCCAGTAGAGGAAACTCGATCCCCTTGCCACCGCCATGAGGGGCCGCGAACATCGGACACGACACCTGAAGCGGAGGGGGCCCAGTGGCAACAGAACTGACGCTCTTGGTCGGGGTCTGTGACGAGGGCGATTGCCCGACGATCTACGCCACCGACAGGGGGACGCTCGCCGTACAAGGTGCGGGTGACTGGTTCGAAGACTTCGAGCGGGAAGCTTTCCGACTGGAAACCCTGGACGATTACAGCCAGTCCGGCGGCGTGGACGCCTACCAAGCCTTCCTTGCCGGGAAACCTCAACCGGAGGAATACAAAGCGGCCGGATGGGTCAGGACAGTAAGCGACGCGGTGCAGGCGGGAAAGCGCATCTACCGCGTACACGTGTTGGCACGTCCGCTGACCGACTATCTTCGGTTCGAGTTGTCGTGGGGCTACATTCGCAACATGACTGCCGGAGAAGAGTTCTTCATCCTGGACACCACCAGCCAGGGGAACCCTGTCCCGGACGCTCCCGACTTCTGGATGTTCGATGACCAGACGATTGGCGCCATGAAGTACGACGGTGAGGGTAAGTACCTCGGCGTCGACTTCATCGGTGAAGACAAACGGTCGGAGTTCCGCCGGTACCGGGATACGGCGATGGCTTCGGCCGTTCCGTTCCCCGAATGGTGGGCCCAGTACGGCGAGTGAACAGATCCAGTCTCGGCTCTGCGCTACGGGCGCTGCGCGAGTCCTCCGGTATGGAGGCCAAGGCAGTGGCTCGTAGCGCTGCCATGTCCAGGTCCAAACTGTCCAAGATCGAGAACGGCAACACGTCTCCGAGCGTCACTGACGTGGACTGCATCCTCAGCGCGCTGGCTGTTCCAGAAGAGATCAAGGCCGAGTACATGGCTGCCGCGCGAGCAGCAGCGACTGAGATCACCCCTTGGCGCCTGATCCGACGACTGGGGTACAACCGAAAGCAACAACAGATTCAGGCTCTGGAATCTCAGACTCACCTCTTCCGTCTGTTTCAGCCGTCACTGATCCCTGGCCTCCTCCAAACACCGGAGTACATTCGAGCCGTCTTCGCGCGCAGGAACCTCACCGAGGCGCAACTGGATCTGACGATCAGTGCGAGGCTGGCACGGCGAGCCGCGCTTTATGATGCCGGCAAGGCGTTTCGGTTCATCATTACGGAACCTGTGCTTCGCTGGCGGATTGTGGCCCCGCTACTGATGGTTGGACAGTTGGACAGGGTAATATCCGTATCCCGGCTCCCCAACGTGGATATTCGAGTGGTGCCCCTGGCCGCCCCACAGGTGGACTTTCCGGGGCATTCGTTCTCCATCAAGGATGAGCGCACGGTGACCGTTGAGACTGTCCATGCAGAGACCGTGGTGACCGATCCCCGGGATATAGCGCTCTACACGTCAAAGTTTGATGGATTCGCGCGTCATGCTGTTGCTGGAGAGGATATGCGGGAATTGATCGCTTCCATCCGGGACGGCTTTTTGCGCGAACAGGAAACTCTCTAGGCGACGGTCCGCGCCAGGCTGACACTTGTGCGGTAACGAGGACTCCGACGAGAGGAAGCCATGACCAGTCCGCTCAAGTACCCGCGCCCGCCCGTGGAGTTGGCCGGGGCGGTGGAGGCGTACCTGTACGGCTGTGCGCCGGCCGATGGGTGCGGGGTGTGTGCCGCGCTGGTGAGGGAGTTGGGTGAGGCCAAGGCGGCCGAGAAGTGGAGCGCGGCGTACGACGCGGCGGCGGAGGTTCGCAACCACCCTCACCCGGGCCGGGCGAGGTAGTGGAGATGCGAGAATGGCGCGACGCCTGGGACCGCGCGCAGCACGCCACCGACGCGCTCAGGGAAGCCCTGGACGGGATGGGGGCCGGGGCCGGCCGTACGGCGCGCTTGCGGCCCACCGTGAGCCGCAAGGGGACGGCCTGGGTCGACGTGGGTCAGCTCCCGGCGTACCTGGCCGAGCGGGTCGCCGAGGTGATCCGGGCCGGGAGCCTCGGCCGCACCGATCAGTCATGAGCGGGCGTGCGACGCATAGCGCCGCGAAGGCCCCCCAAGGTGAAGTTGGGGGGCCTGCGGTCGGAGGCCGGCCTCAGACGTTGACGCCGAAGTCCTGCGCGATGCCGCGCAGGCCCGAGGCGTAACCCTGGCCGATGGCGCGGAACTTCCACTCCGCGCCGTTGCGGTACAGCTCGCCGAAGACCATCGCGGTCTCCGTCGAGGCGTCCTCGCTCAGGTCGTAGCGCGCCAGCTCGGAGTTGTCCGCCTGGTTCACCACGCGGATGTAGGCGTTGCGCACCTGGCCGAAGGACTGCTGGCGGGACTCGGCCTCGTAGATCGAGACCGGGAAGACGATCTTGGCGACGTCGGCCGGCACCGCGGCCAGGTTCACCTTGATGACCTCGTCGTCGCCCTCGCCCTCACCGGTGAGGTTGTCACCGGTGTGCTCGACCGAGCCGTCGGGGCTCTTGAGGTTGTTGAAGAACACGAAGTTCGAGTCGTTGGTGACCTTGCCCTGGTCGTTGGTCAGCAGGGCACTGGCGTCCAGGTCGAAGTCACCCCCGGTGGTGGTGCGTGCGTCCCATCCCAGACCGACGATGACCGCGGTCAGGTTGGGGGCGGCCTTGGTCAGCGAGACGTTGCCGCCCTTGCTGAGGCTGACTCCCACGAGTCCTCCCAATGGTGTGAGGGGCAAGCTAGGTCAGCGTCCCCGTCGTGCGTTGGCATCGGATCAACGAATGGATCCTAGTGACCGGTTCCCGGGTCAAACAGACGATTCGGCCGAACGACGCGTCAGGTGTCGCCCGGCCGGTCCGGCGGCGCCGCGCGCTCAGATGGTGTCGAGCGCCTTGACGTAGTCGTTCAGGTCGCGCGCGTCCGGAAGGCCGTTCACCACGCTCCAGCGGACCACACCTTCCTTGTCGATGACGAAGGTGCCGCGCACCGCGCAGCCCTTGTCCTCGTCGAAGACGCCGTACGCGCGGCTGACCTCGCCGTGCGGCCAGAAGTCGGAGACCAGCGGGTACTCCAGGCCCTCCTGCTCGGCGAAGACGCGCAGGGTGTGGATGGAGTCGTTGGAGACGGCGAGCAGCTGGGTGTCGTCGTTGACGAACTTCGGCAGGTTGTCACGCAGTTCGCACAGCTCGCCCGTGCAGACGCCGGTGAAGGCGAACGGGTAGAAGAGCAGCACCACGTTCTTCTCACCGCGGAAGTCGCTGAGCTTCACGGTCCTGCCGTGGTTGTCCTTGAGCTCGAACTCCGGGGCCTTGGTGCCGACCTCGATAGCCATCAAAACGCCTTCCCTTCACTGGGCCGATCTGGTGACACCCACCCTACGCACCCCGCCACGCCAAGGGCCCCCTCGGGCAACAGCCTGAGGGGGCCCTTGGGGCGTGAGGAGGGATCAGCGCTTGCCGGACTTCAGGCGGGTGCCCGACCAGTCCTTGGCGACGCTGACGCTCTTGGCCGGCGACAGGCCGGCGGTCTGCGCCGCGTCCTGGATGTCGCTGGGCTCGATGTATCCGTCCCGGCCGGTCTTCGGGCTCAGCAGCCAGATGGTGCCGGCGTCCTCCAGAAGACCGATGGCGTCCACCAGCGCGTCCGTAAGGTCGCCGTCCTCGTCCCGGAACCACAACAGCACGACATCGGCTGTGTCGTCATAGTCCTCGTCGACGAGATCCTGGCCAATCAGGGACTCGATGCCCTCGCGGAGATCCTGGTCGACGTCGTCGTCGTAACCGATCTCCTGGACCACCTGTCCGGGCTCGAACCCCAGCCTCATGGCCGGGTTGGTCCGCTCCTCCGCGTGGTCCGCGGTCGCGCTCACGGCTTGCCTCCTGATCTTGATTCGGTAAGTTCTCCAGCCGCGCGCGTACGCGGGGCATGGGGCGTAGTCCACACGGGCGGGACGAATCTCGCAAGTACCCGGCACCCGAACCCGCCCTTCGGGGCCCAGTGTGGCCGTGTTCAGGGACATCCGCATCCCCGCCGGTGATTCATCCCACACGCTTGGTCACTATTTGTTCCGTTCTGTTCCTCCGGGTACCCCTCTCGGGTTCGAACACCCTTCGGGAACGGATGGCCGGGTTGAGCGTAAGGTTGCGATTTGGCCCGACCCGTCCAGGCCCTGAGCCTACTTCCTGCTCCGGTGACGGTTACCTCGCGGTAGAGATGACGTTTGCGCCCCAGCGGTACACGATGGGATGCGGCGCACAATTGGCTGTCCCCGCATCCCCCGACAGTGAAGGAACAGCGTGGCTTCCGGATCCGATCGCAACCCGATCATCATTGGCGGCCTGCCGAGCCAGGTCCCGGACTTCGATCCCGAAGAGACCCAGGAGTGGCTCGACTCCCTGGACGCCGCCGTCGACGAACGCGGCCGGGAACGGGCCCGCTATCTGATGCTCCGGCTGATCGAGCGGGCGCGCGAGAAGCGCGTGGCCGTGCCCGAGATGCGCAGCTCGGACTATGTCAACACGATCGCCACCAAGGACGAGCCGTTCTTCCCCGGCAACGAGGAGATCGAGCGCAAGGTCCTCAACGCGACCCGCTGGAACGCGGCCGTGATGGTCTCCCGTGCGCAGCGCCCCGGCATCGGCGTCGGCGGCCACATCGCGACCTTCGCCTCCTCCGCCTCCCTGTACGACGTCGGCTTCAACCACTTCTTCCGCGGCAAGGAGGAGGACGGCGGCGACCAGATCTTCTTCCAGGGCCACGCCTCCCCCGGCATCTACGCCCGCGCCTACCTGCTCGACCGGCTCAGCGAGCAGCAGCTCGACGCGTTCCGCCAGGAGAAGTCGAAGGCCCCGTACGGGCTCTCCTCCTACCCGCACCCGCGGCTCATGCCGGACTTCTGGGAGTTCCCGACCGTCTCGATGGGCCTCGGCCCGCTCGGCGCGATCTACCAGGCGCGGATGAACCGTTACATGGAGGCGCGCGGCATCGCCGACACCTCCAACTCGCACGTGTGGGCCTTCCTCGGCGACGGCGAGATGGACGAGCCCGAGTCGCTGGGCCAGCTGTCCATCGCGGCCCGCGAGAACCTGGACAACCTGACCTTCGTCGTCAACTGCAACCTCCAGCGCCTCGACGGCCCGGTACGCGGCAACGGCAAGATCATCCAGGAGCTGGAGTCGCAGTTCCGCGGCGCCGGATGGAACGTCATCAAGCTGATCTGGGACCGCAGTTGGGACCCGCTGCTCGCCCAGGACCGCGACGGCATCCTGGTCAACAAGATGAACACCACGCCGGACGGCCAGTTCCAGACGTACGCCACCGAGACCGGCGCCTACATCCGTGAGCACTTCTTCGGCGACGACCACCGGCTGCGGGCCATGGTCGAGGGCATGACCGACCAGCAGATCCTGCACCTCGGGCGCGGCGGCCACGACCACAAGAAGATCTTCGCGGCGTTCGCGGCGGCCAAGGCGCACAAGGGCCAGCCGACCGTGATCCTGGCCCACACCGTCAAGGGCTGGACGCTCGGGCCCAACTTCGAGGGCCGCAACGCGACCCACCAGATGAAGAAGCTGACGGTCGACGACCTGAAGGGCTTCCGCGACCGGCTGCACATCCCGATCACGGACAAGGAGCTGGAGGGCGGCGCGCCGCCGTACTACCACCCCGGGCGCAAGTCCGAGGAGATCCAGTACATGCACGACCGCCGGCTCGGGCTCGGTGGCTATGTGCCGACGCGCGTGGTGCGCGCCAAGCCGCTGCCGCTGCCCGAGGACAAGACGTACGCGGCCGCCAAGAAGGGCTCGGGCCAGCAGTCGATCGCCACGACGATGGCGTTCGTGCGCATCCTGAAGGACCTGATGCGGGACAAGGAGATCGGCAGGCGTTTCGTGCTGATCGCGCCCGACGAGTACCGCACCTTCGGCATGGACGCGTTCTTCCCGAGCGCCAAGATCTACAACCCGCTGGGCCAGCAGTACGAGGCGGTCGACCGCGAACTCCTGCTCGCCTACAAGGAGTCGCCCACGGGCCAGATGCTGCACGACGGCATCTCCGAGGCCGGCTGCACGGCGTCCCTGATCGCCGCGGGTTCGGCGTACGCCACGCACGGCGAGCCGCTGATCCCGGTGTACGTCTTCTACTCGATGTTCGGTTTCCAGCGCACCGGCGACCAGTTCTGGCAGATGGCCGACCAGTTGGCGCGCGGATTCGTCCTCGGCGCGACCGCCGGGCGTACGACGCTGACCGGCGAGGGGTTGCAGCACGCCGACGGGCACTCGCACCTGCTGGCCTCGACCAACCCGGCCTGTGTCGCCTACGACCCGGCGTACGGCTACGAGATCGCGCACATCGTCAAGGACGGTCTGCGCCGGATGTACGGGCCCGAGAGTGAGGACGTCTTCTACTACCTCACGGTCTACAACGAGCCGATCCAGCACCCGGCCGAGCCGTCGGACGTCGACGTGGACGGCATCCTCAAGGGCATCCACCGCGTCGCCCCCGGTGCCTCGGGCGCCATCCCGGCGCAGATCATGGCGTCCGGTGTCGCCGTGCCGTGGGCCATCGAGGCGCAGCGGATCCTCGCCGAGGAGTGGAACGTACGGGCCGACGTCTGGTCGGCGACGTCCTGGAACGAGCTGCGTCGTGACGCCGTCGAGGTGGAGGAGCACAACCTGCTGCACCCCGAGGAGGAGCAGCGCGTCCCGTACGTCACGCGCAAGCTCCAGGGCGCGCAGGGGCCCTTCGTGGCCGTCTCCGACTGGATGCGGGCCGTGCCCGACCAGGTCGCGCGCTGGGTTCCCGGCACGTACCAGTCGCTCGGCGCGGACGGGTTCGGCTTCGCGGACACGCGGGGTGCGGCGCGGCGCTTCTTCCACATCGACGCGCAGTCGATCGTGCTGGCCGTGCTCACGGAGCTGGCCCGGGAGGGGAAGGTCGACCGTTCGGCGCTCAAGCAGGCGGTCGACCGGTACCGGTTGCTGGATGTGAGTGCGGCTGAGCCGGGGGTGGCGGGGGGCGACGCGTAGGCGCTCCGCTGGGGTTGCGGGGTACGGATGCGGTGCGGTGGGCGCCGGCGGGGTTGCTCCCCCGCCGGCCTCGCCCTCCGCGCGTGGCCGCCTGTAGCCACGCGTGGCTGGTTTGCGCAGTTCCCCGCGCCCCTTAATGGGTCGGACCTCGGGTGCCGGTCCGTGCGCGGTTGCTCGCGCAGTTCCCCGCGCCCCTTGAAAGGTCGGACCTCGGGTGCCGGTCCGTGCGTGGTTGCTCGCGCCGTTCCCCGCGCCCCTGGCGGGGGCGGTGCTGGCCCGCACCGGCACCCTCAGCCCGTCATGGGGGTCCCCCCTGGCCCTTAAGGCCTTGGGGGAGATTGAGGACGAGGCCGTTCAGGCCGAACGGGGTCTGGGGCGGAGCCCCAGGGGTTTTCCCTTTGCCCCCGGAGGGTTTAGGGAAGGGGTGGGGAGGGGCACCCCGGGGTCTGGGGCGGAGCCCCGGGGGCCCGGGTGCGGGTGGGCTCGCCGCGTTCCCCCTCGCCCCCGGCAGGGACGGGGTGGGCCCGGCCACCCCCAGACGCTCAGCCCACCAGCCAGACGATGGCCAGCACCGTATCGATCGCGCCCAGGATCAGAGCGACCCAGGCCGGCACCGCACCGGAGGCCCGGCGGCGCCCCATCGCCTCCCAGCCGCAGGCCATCGCCACCGGCCCCAGGACGATCGACAGGACGAAGAACCCCGCGACCGCGCAGACGAGCCCGATGATGCCCAGCGTCGCGCGGTCCGGCCCGGTCCGGGGCCACATGCGGTTCCGTGACCGGGGGGTCCTGCGCGTACGGCTCGTGTGTCCGAAGCCCGCCATCATCACTCCCTGAGGTTGTCGGCTCGGCCTCCACAGAACCGGGTACCACGCCTCGGCTCCCCCACACCCTGAACTCCCGTATGGGATAGGGGGATTAAGGGGATCGAGGCGCGCGGCGCCCGCCGGACCACCGGGCCGGCCCGGTCAGATGTGACCCGCGCCCGCACCCGCCTGCGCGTTCTCGCCGCGCTTGGTGAACATCGCGACCGCCGCCGCGAGCACCGCCACGACCCCGGCGACGGTGAACGCGGCGCTCATGCCCGACACGAACGTGTCGTGCGCGACGCCCGCGATCCTGGCCGCGATCTCCGGCGGCGTACCCGGCTTGGCCGGGCCCATGCCGACCTCGACCGCCTTGGACAGGTCGGAGGAGTCCTTGGGGCTCAGGGGCGGGAGCTTGGCGGCGGCCCAGTTCTCGGGGAGCTTGGAGGTGACCTGCGAGGACATCACCGCGCCGAGCACGGCGGTGCCGAGCGAGCCGCCCACCTGCATGCCGGCCTGCTGGAGACCGCCCGCGACGCCGGACAGCTCAAGCGGCGCGTTGCCGACGATGACCTCGGTGGCGCCGACCATCACGGGGGCCAGGCCCATGCCGAGCAGCGCGAACCAGATCGACATGGTGGCGGTGCCCGTGCCGATGGTCAGCCGGGACATGCCGAACATGGCGACGGCGGTGCAGACCATGCCGCCGACCAGCGGGATACGCGGACCGAGCTTGGTGATCAGGATGCCCGCGACGGGCGAGGCGACGATCATCATGCCGGTCAGCGGCAGCAGGTGGAGCCCGCTGTCGACGGCCGTCATGCCGTGCACGTTCTGAAGGTAGAAGGTGACGAAGAAGAGGCCGCCCATGAAGGCGAACGCCATGAGGATCATCAAGACCGTGCCCGCCGAGAGCGGGACGGAGCGGAACAGGCCGAGCGGGATCAGCGGTTCCTTGACCTTGGTCTCCCACAGTGCGAAGAGCACGAAGCAGATCACCGCGGCCGCGATGAACCCGAGGGTCTTCCCGCTGCCCCAGCCGTACTCCGAGCCCTTGATGAGGGCCCAGATCATGCAGAACATCGCGACCGAGAGGAGCAGGATGCCCAGGACGTCGAACGACTTCGGGGCGTTCTGCGCGCGGTGGTCGCGCAGGATCAGCAGGCCAAGCACCAGCGCGATCGCGCCGACCGGCACGTTGATGAAGAACACGGACTGCCAGCTGACGTGCTCGACGAGCACGCCGCCCAGGATCGGGCCGCCCGCCGTGGAGGCGCCGATGACCATGCCCCAGATGCCGATCGCCATGTTCAGCTTCTCGGCCGGGAAGGTGGCGCGCAGCAGGCCGAGCGCGGCCGGCATCAGGAGCGCGCCGAACAGGCCCTGGAGCACGCGGAAGGCGATGACGTAGGTGACGCTGTGGGACAGGCCGATGGCCCCGGACGCGGCGGCGAAGCCGACGACACCGATGAGGAAGGTCTGGCGGTGGCCGAAGCGGTCGCCGAGCTTGCCCGCGGTGATCAGCGAGACGGCCAGGGCCAGCATGTAGCCGTTGGTGATCCATTGGACGTCCTGGAGCGAGGCGTCCAGGTCGTGCTGGATGGCCGGGTTCGCGATGGCCACGATGGTGCCGTCGAGCGCGACCATCATCACGCCGATGGCCACGGCGAAGAGCGTCAGCCAGGGGTGGCCGCGCAGCCCCTTGGCCGGCGCCGGTATCTCGTCCTGCGGCGCCATTTCCACGGCGGTATGACTAGTCATGCGTTCGAGGCTAGTGTCAGCGGCTGACAGTTGACAAACCATTTCACAAGTCGGTGGCTGTCACATGGCTCACAGCTAGACTGAGCGTGCCGAATACGGCCGGATATGGCTGGGATTCGGCTGGAATGCGGTGGATATTTGGCCGGTATCCGGACCGGCCATACGACTGGCACGCGACGAAAAGAGACCCTGAAGTGACGGTGGAGCAGCGGCCGGTGGCGCCCTCGGGCGGCCTGCGCGAGCTGAAGAAGCAGCGCACCCGCGACGCCCTGCTGCGGGTGGCCCTCGAACTGTTCACGACCCAGGGGTACGAGCGGACGACCATCGACGAGATCGCCGAAGCGGTCGACGTCTCGCAGCGCACGTTCTTCCGCTACTTCGCCAACAAGGAGGCCGTGGTCTTCGCCGCCCAGTCCACCGTGGAGGGGCACTTCATCGACGCGCTGCGCGAACGGCCGCCCGGGGAGGGCCCGTTCACCGCGATGCGCCGTTCGGTGCTCTCGGCCTGGGACACCATCGAGGAGCGCCTGTCCCCCGTGGTGCCGGTCACCCTCTACATGCGTACGTACCAGGTGATCGAGTCGACCCCCGCGCTGCTCGCCGTCCATCTGCGCCGCTCGGTGGAGCTGGAGGAGCACATCGCGCGCCTGATCGCCGAGCGCGAGGGCCTGGACGTGGACGCCGACCCCAGGCCCCGGGTGGCGGTGGCCGCCTTCACCGGGGTGATGCGGGTGGCCGGCTGTCTCTGGGGGAAGGGCGAGGACATGAGCGTGGCGGCGATCCGCGAGCTCACCTGCGCCTACATGGATCACCTCGGCCCCGCCCTCGCCGACGACTGGCGCTCCTGACGCGAAGGGGGCGCGGCGGGGCCGGCGGCGCCCGCGCCGTACGGAGCGTGCGCCCGCGCGCGCTCTTGGTGAGGCCACGCCGAGTTCAAACGTGATCTGAGTCACTGTCGGTACGAGGGGCCTCCTGGGTCTCTTAATGTGGTCCGCAGTGACTTCCTTCGACTCCTCCCCCACGCTGAACGCCTGGCGCGCGCTGCTCGCGCTCGCCGTCGTGTTCGTCATGCTCGCGACCTCCGGCTGGACGGCGATCCGCGGCCACGCCGACGACTCCGCGCCTCGCGCCAAAGCCCTCGCGGCCTGGGCGCGGGGCACGATAGAGGGCCACAAGCTGCCCGGTGCCGACGGCACCGCGCAGCAGCTCGCGCACTTCTTCGGCACGCTCACCTCCCACGAGCGCGACGAGCTGGCCGACCGCTACCCGCTGGTCGTGGGCAACCTGAACGGCGCCCCCGTATCCCTGCGCTACCGCGCCAACCGGGCCGCGCTCACCGAGGCCCGCGCCGTCGAGCAGAAACGCACGGTCGATCCCAGGCTCTCCGCCGACGGCCGCCAGGACGCGAACCGACGGATGCGCCGGTTCGCGTCACTGCTCGACGACGACCGCCAGATCCTCGCCTTCGACCCCTCCGACACCGGCCGGGTCGCGGAGGTCTTCGGTGATCTGGACCACGCCGAGCGGGTCTCGGTGATCGTCCCCGGGGTCGACACCAACGTCTTGACCTTCGAGAAGTCCAGCCGCAAGAACACCGCCCCGGTCGGCATGGCCGAGTCCCTGTACGCGGCCGAGCAGGCCGCCTCGCCCGGCACCAGAACCGCCGTGATCGCCTGGGCCGACTACACGGCGCCGGTCGGGCTCGGCATCGACGCGGCGATCGGCAGGCTGGCCGAAGAGGGCGCGGTACGCCTTTCCGCCATGGTGCGGGCGCTGCCGGGGACCTCGCGGGTCGAGCTGTTCTGCCACAGCTACGGCTCCGTGGTGTGCGGGGTCTCCACCCGTGCACTGCCGTCCCGCGTCAGTGACATCGCGGTGGCGGGCAGCCCCGGCATGCGGGTGCGCGACGCCGCGCAGCTGGGCACCTCGGCCCAGGTCTGGGCGATGCGCGACAAGGACGACTGGATCCAGGACGTGCCGTACCTGGACGTCGCGGGCCTCGGCCACGGCGCGGACCCGGTCTCGGCCGCCTTCGGCGCCCGCGTCATGTCGGCTGCCGGAGCGATCGGCCACACCGGCTATTTCGAGCCCGGCACCCGCAGCCTCGCCAACTTCGCCGCCATCGGAGTTGGCGCGTACCAGGCGGTCGGCTGCGCCGCCGCCGACGCCGACTGCTCCAGCGGAATGTCCGTCCGGTCCGCGGCTTGACGGACGCGACGGCGGGCGGACACGCGTAGACGACGCGGGTCGTCCCGTGCGGCGGGGCGAGGACGGGGTTTTCTCGGAGGGGGGACGCGGGGGCCCGCGCCGCCTACGATGAGGCGCATGGGTGATGTGCTGGCCGGAATTCATGCCACCTGGGAGTTCGGGACCGACTCCGTGCTCATCCGCTTCGAACGGGGGATCCGCGCGCCGAAGCTCTTCCAGGCGCTGCGGGAACGACGCATCCCCTACGAGGCGTTGGAGTCGGTGACGCTCCGCCCGGGCAAACGCGGCACGGTGGTGCTGCACGCGGTGCCGAGACCTGGCGCCGATCCGCTGATGGAAGCCGCCGCCGGCCAGCTCAAGGAGTCCTGTGACCCCTACCGCCTGGTGCTGCCGGCCGAGCGCGAGATGCTGGCCGAGTACTACGCCGACGAACTGCGCTCCTCCTTGGTGGCACACGCCGGTGACACGGCCGAACGTCATCTGGTGGCGGCGCCCGAGGCCCCGCTGAGCTTCAAGGCGTACGACGGCCGGGCCGGCTTCGACGGCAAGCAGGTCACCTTCCGCTGGTTCTGGACGGGCGCCTCCTCGGAGAAGTGGAAGGCCGGCGACCAGACCTTCCCCGTCGCCCGGCTCGGCGGCGTCGAATGGCGCTCCCCCGAGGTCTTCGACGGACATCTGCGGCTGCTGCCGCGCGCGACGGACGGGACGGAAGGTTTCGCCGGACCCGCCGACCGCGATCCGGCATCCGTGGTCTTCGGCCTCGGCTACGGCCCGGTGCACGAGTCGCTGCCCTTCGCCGCCGCGGTCCTGGCGGCCGTGCGGGGCGGCGGTGCCGGTGGGGCGGGTGGGGCAGGCCTCTCGATCCCGCACCAGATCGTCCCGGTCCCGGCGGACCGGCGCGACCCCGCGGACATCGCGGAACGCATCCGCCACCTCGGGGACCTGCACCGGGCGGGCCTGGTGACGGACGACGAGTTCAGCGCGAAGAAGGCGGAGCTCCTGGCGGAGCTGTAGGCGGCAAGATCCTTACGGGGCTGTAGCCAGGAGCCAGGAGTCCGGGGTGGCGGCGGGCGGCCTACTGCTCGCGGGCCGCCGAGGTGGACGACATGTCCGGGTAGCGGTCGCCCGCCACCTGCCCGGCGATGGGTTCAAGCAGCGCCAGCTCCTCGGCGCTCAAGGTGATGCGGGTGGCGCCGGTGTTCTCCAGGAGGCGGCCGCGCTTGCGGGTACCGGGGATCGGTACGACGGTCAGGCCGTGCACCTGGGCCCGCTGCTGCACCCAGGCCAGCGCGATCTGCGCGGTCGTCGCGCCGTGCGCCGCCGCGATCTTGTGCAGCGGTTCGAGCAGGGCCGCGTTGGCGGCGGCGTTGTCACCGGTGAAGCGGGGCTGGTGCCTGCGGAAGTCGCCGTCGGCCAAGTCCTTGCCCGCGTCGGCGAACGCGCCGGTCAGAAAGCCGCGGCCCAGCGGCGAGTACGGCACGAAGGTGACGCCGAGTTCGGCCGCGGCCGGCACGGCGCTGCGCTCGACGTCGCGGCTGAAGACCGACCACTCCGACTGGAGCGCGGTGATGGGGTGCACGGCGTGCGCCTCGCGCAGTTCGGCGCCGGTGACCTCGCTCAGGCCCAGGTGCTTGACCTTGCCCTCCCGTACCAGCTCGGCCATCGCGCCGACGGACTCCGCGAGCGGCACCTCGGGGTTGCGGCGGTGCATGTAGTAGAGGTCGATGACCTCGATGTCCAGGCGGCGCAGGCTCGCCTCGACGGCCTTCTTGATGTAGGCCGGGCTGTTGTTGATGCCCCGGTAGTGCGGGTCGTCGGCGCGGCGCTCGATGGCGAACTTGGTGGCCAGGGTCACCTCGTCGCGGTGGGCGGCGAGGAAGGGCGCGAGGAAGCGTTCGTTGGCGCCGGAGCCGTAGACGTCGGCGGTGTCGATGAGGGTGACGCCCGCCTCGACGGTCGCCTCCAGGGTGTCGCGCGCGGCGGCCTCGTCGGTGTCGCCGTAGAACTCGCTGATGCCCATGGCGCCGAAGCCCTGGACACCGATCATCGGCCCGTCGGCGCCGAGCCGTACGGTGCTGATCTTCTCAACCGGGTTCTCGCTCATGGGGGTTCAGGCCCTTTCCGACGCCGGGAAGGCGTCCGCTTCGGACGCCCTGCGGGCGTCCGCGTAGAAGTCGATCTTGTAGTCGAGTACGGCGAGCGTGTCCTGGAGCTCCGCCATGCGCGCGATGACGTCGCGCCGGGTCTGCTCGAGGAGCTCCTGGCGCTCCTCGAAGGTGTGCGCTCCCTCGCGGACGAGTTCGGCGTAGCGGACCATGCTCGCGACCGGCATGCCGGTCAGGCGGAGCTTGCCGACGAAGGCCAGCCAGGTCAGGTCCTTGTTGCTGAACCTGCGCTGCCCGGTGTGCGAGCGGTCCACGTGCGGCATCAGGCCGATGCGTTCGTACCAGCGCAAGGTGTGCGCGGTGAGTCCGGTGCACGCCACCACTTCGCTGATGGTGTAGCGGTCCTGGCCGTCGGGGCGGGGGTGGGGCGGTTCCGTCGCGCACAGCCCCTGCCGGACCCGTGCCGCGACCTTCACCGCCGTGCTGTCGATCACCGTCATGACCTCCACGCTAGGACCTTGGAGTGCACTCCAAGCAAGCGATTTGGGCCCCGGATCCTCCCGCGTGCCTCCGCTCGCCTCCACCGCACACCGCCCGGGCGCTCGCGGCAACCGGACGGAGCCCGACGCGGGCGCGTCGGGCGCTGGGGCGCGGGCTAGGCTCGTACGCATGGAGAGCCTGCGGATCATAGAGACCTGGCCCGTGCCCACCGCCGCGGCGGCGGTGGTGCGGGCGGACGGAACACTGGCCGGCGCGCACGGAACGGTGTCCCACCGGTTCCCGCTGGCCTCCGTCACCAAGCCGCTCGCCGCCTACGCGGCCCTCGTCGCGTACGAGGAGGGCGCCATCGAGCTCGACGAGCCGGCCGGGCCCGCCGGCGCCACCGTACGGCACCTGCTCGCGCACACCTCCGGCCTCGCCTTCGACGAGCACCGCGTGATGGCGCCCCCCGGTGATCGCCGGCTGTACTCCAACGCGGGCTTCGAGGTCCTGGGCGACCACATCGCCAAGCAGTCGGGCATCCCCTTCGCCGACTACGTCCGTCAGGCCGTGTTCGCGCCGCTCGGCATGGACGCGAGCAGCGTGGAGGGCTCCCCGGCCAAGGACGGCGTCTCCACCGTCGAAGACCTCGCGAAGTTCGCGGCGGAACTCCAGGCGCCCCGGCTGCTGCACCCGGCCACGGTCGCCGAGGCCACGCACGTGCAGTACCCGGGCCTCAAGGGCGTGCTGCCCGGCTACGGCCACCAGAACCCCAACGACTGGGGGCTCGGCTTCGAGATCCGGGGCGCCAAGTCCCCGCACTGGACCGGCAGTTCGTCCTCGCCGCGCACCTTCGGCCACTTCGGCCAGGCCGGTACGTTCCTGTGGTGCGACCCGGACGCGGGCCTGGCCTGCGTCGCCCTGACCGACCGCGCTTTCGGGCCCTGGGCGGCCGAGGTGTGGCCGGTGTTCACCGACGCGGTGCTCGCCGAGTTCACCCGGAGCTGAGCTCCCACAGCAGCACTTCGGCGGCGTCCTCGGCCACCAGGTCCAGGCCGCCGGCGGCGCTGATCCGCGCGGAGTCGCCCGGCGCCAGCACGTCCTGCGCCAGGCGCACGCGACCGCGCACGACATGGACGTACACGCCCGGCGCGTCGGGCACCTCGGTGCGCGCGCCGGGCGCGAGGCGCCGCACGTGGAGCATGGCCCCCGCCGGGCGGACCGCGTACGGCGTGGAGTCCGCGACGGCGCGCACGACGTCGTAGGCGGGGACGCCGCCGGGCTCGGCCGGGGCGAGCCACATCTGGAGGAAGACCAGCGGCTGTACGCCCTCGTTGCGCTCCTCGTGCCGCACGCCGGCCGCCGAGCTCAGCCACTGCACGTCTCCCGGGCGCACCCGCGTGGTGTGGCCCGCCGAGTCGCGGTGGGTGAGCTCACCCTCGATCACCCAGGTCACGATCTCGGTGTGGCTGTGCGGATGCTCGTCGAAGCCCGCGCCGGGCGCGAGCCGTTCCTCGTTGCACGCGAGCACCGGCCCGAAGCGCAGGTTGTCCGGGTCGTAGAAGCGGCCGAAGGAGAAGGCGTGCAGGGACTCGATGCCGGCGTCCGCTTCCCCGCCCGGGTAGCGCTCGTCGCCGCGCCTGACTGAAATCACGCCCACCACGGTAGACCCGGCGGCGCCGGCCCGAGCCGTTTGTCACCCGGACTCACCCCGGCCCGGCGCGGAGGGTTGCCGATAAGGCACTCTTGTCCCCGTGCCAGCACCCGATCCCGAACACCCCGCGAAGAATGCCCATCCGCACGCGGCGACCCTCAAACGCCTGGAGCAGTCCTCGGGACGGCTCGCGGCGAACGCGATCGCCCGCATGGACGCGACGTTGCCGTGGTACCGGGCGATGCCGCCGGAGAACCGCTCCTGGATCGGTCTGGTCGCCCAGGCCGGCATCGCGGCCTTCACCGAGTGGTTCCGGCATCCCGAGACGCCCCAGGCGATCTCGACCGACGTCTTCGGCACCGCCCCGCGCGAACTGACCCGGGCCATCACCCTGCGCCAGACCGTGGAGATGGTGCGCACCACCATCGAGGTCATGGAGACCGCGATCGACGAGGTCGCGGCGCCGGGCGACGAGTCGATCCTGCGTGAGGCGCTGCTCGTGTACGCCCGCGAGATCGCCTTCGCCACGGCCCAGGTGTACGCGCAGGCCGCCGAGGCGCGCGGCGCCTGGGACGCGCGGCTCGAATCCCTTGTGGTCAACGCGGTGCTCTCCGGTGAAGCGGACGAGGGCGCCGTGTCCAGGGCCGCGGCCCTCGGCTGGAATTCGCCCGAGCACGTGTGCGTGGTGCTCGGTACGGCGCCCGACGGCGACAGCGAGCTGACCGTGGAGGCGATCCGGCGGGCGGCGCGGCACACCAAGCTCCAGGTGCTCACCGGGGTGCTCGGTGACCGTCTGGTGGTCATCGCGGGCGGCAGCGACAATCCGCTCCAGGTGGCGAAGGGTCTGATCGGGCCCTATGCCGCGGGCCCCGTGGTGGCCGGGCCCATCGTGCCCGACCTGCTGGCCGCGACCCGGTCCGCGCAGGCGGCGGCCGCGGGACTGAAGGCGTGCTCGGCCTGGCAGGACGCGCCGAGGCCGGTCCTCGCGGACGATCTGCTGCCGGAGCGCGCGATCGCCTCCGATCCTGCCGCGCGCGAGCAGTTGGTGGAGGAGATCTACAGACCGCTGGAAGAGGCGGGCTCGGCGCTCCTGGAAACCCTGAGTGTCTATCTGGAGCAGGCGAGCAGCCTCGAGGGCGCCGCCCGGATGTTGTTCGTCCACCCCAATACCGTCCGCTACCGGCTGCGACGTGTGACGGACGTCACCGGATGGTCACCCTCCGATGTGCGCTCCGCGTTCACGCTGCGGATCGCGCTGATCCTGGGGCGCCTGGCCGACGGAGATTCACAGTCCTAGACTTTTGTCGGACACCCACAATTCCCCCGACGGTTCTTCGTCCCTGTCCCCACGGGCGTACGGAGCCGTCCACAAGAGAGAGTGTGAGAGTGCTCGTACTCGTCGCTCCCGGCCAAGGCGCTCAGACGCCCGGCTTCCTGACCCCCTGGCTCGAACTGCCCGGCGCCGCCGACCGGCTCGCCGGATGGTCGGACGCCATCGGTCTCGACCTCGTCCACTACGGCACGCAGGCGGACGCCGACGCGATCCGTGACACCGCCGTGGCCCAGCCCCTGCTGGTCGCCGCCGGTCTGCTGGCCGCCTCGGCGCTGGGTGAGGTCTCCCCGGGCGCCGTCGCGGGGCACAGCGTGGGCGAGATCACCGCCACCGCCATCGCGGGCGTCCTGTCGGACGAGGCCGCGCTGGGCTTCGTGCGCAAGCGTGGTCTGGGCATGGCCAAGGCCGCCGCCGTCACGCCGACCGGCATGGCCGCGCTGCTCGGCGGCGCGCCCGATGACGTGCTGCCGCACCTGGAGAAGCTGGGTCTGACGCCGGCCAACGTGAACGGCGCGGGCCAGATCGTGGCCGCGGGCACCGCCGAGCAGCTGGCCGCGCTGGAGGCCGACAAGCCCGAGGGCGTGCGCAAGGTGGTGGCCCTCAAGGTCGCCGGAGCCTTCCACACCCACCACATGGCCCCGGCCGTGGCGGAGCTGGCCGAGGCCGCGAAGTCGCTCGACATCGCGCAGCCGCGCCTGACCTACGTCTCCAACGCGGACGGCCAGGCCGTGGCGAGCGGCCAGGACATCGTGGCCCGCCTGGTCAACCAGGTCTCCAGTCCGGTCCGTTGGGACCGGTGCATGGAGACCTTCACCGAGCTGGGCGCGACGGCGCTGATCGAGCTGTGCCCGGGCGGCACCCTGACCGGCCTCGCCAAGCGCGCGATGCCCGGCGTCAAGACCCTCGCCCTGAAGACCCCCGCCGACCTCGACGCGGCTCGCGCGGTCATCGCCGAGCACGCATCCGCCTGAGGAGCGAAGAGCCATGTCGAAGATCCGGCCCAGCAAGGGCGCTCCGTACGCCCGCGTCCTGGGCGTCGGCGGCTACCGTCCGGTGCGTGTGGTGCCCAACGAGGTGATCCTGGAGACGATCGACTCCTCCGACGAGTGGATCCGCTCGCGCTCCGGCATCGCCACCCGCCACTGGGCCTCCGCCGAGGAGACCGTGGCCGCGATGTCGATCGAGGCCTCGGGCAAGGCGATCGCCAACGCCGGGATCGACGCCGCCCAGATCGGCGGTGTGATCGTCTCCACCGTCTCGCACTTCAAGCAGACCCCGGCCGTGGCGACGGAGATCGCCGACAAGCTGGGCACGGGCAAGGCGGCCGCCTTCGACATCTCGGCCGGCTGCGCGGGCTTCGGCTACGGTCTGACCCTGGCCAAGGGCATGATCGTCGAGGGTTCGGCCGAGTATGTGCTGGTCATCGGCGTGGAGCGGCTGAGCGACCTGACCGACCTCGAGGACCGCGCGACGGCGTTCCTGTTCGGGGACGGCGCGGGCGCTGTCGTGGTGGGCCCGTCGGACGAGCCGGCCATCGGCCCCACGATCTGGGGTTCCGAGGGCGACAAGTCGGAGACCATCAAGCAGACCGTGCCGTGGACCGAGTACGACAGCTCGGGCAAGTTCCCCGCCATCACGCAGGAGGGCCAGGCGGTCTTCCGCTGGGCCGTGTACGAGATGGCGAAGGTCGCCCAGCAGGCGCTGGACGCGGCCGGGATCAGCCCGGACGACCTGGACGTCTTCATTCCGCACCAGGCCAACATGCGGATCATCGACTCGATGGTGAAGACTCTCAAGCTGCCGGACCACGTCACGGTCGCCCGTGACGTGGAGACCACCGGCAATACCTCGGCCGCCTCGATTCCGCTCGCGATGGAGCGGCTTCTGGCGACCGGACAGGCGAAGAGCGGCGACACCGCGCTCGTCATCGGCTTCGGGGCGGGTCTCGTGTACGCCGCGACGGTCGTTACCCTCCCCTAGGCACTCCGGATCTTCCGGAAGCCCGTAATTCGAAGCATTAACACCGAAGGAGCGCCAACATGGCCGCCACGCAGGAAGAGATCCTCGAGGGTCTCGCCGAGATCGTCAACGAGATCGCCGGCATCCCGGTTGAGGACGTCGAGCTGAACAAGTCCTTCACCGACGACCTGGACGTCGACTCGCTGTCCATGGTCGAGGTCGTCGTCGCCGCCGAAGAGCGCTTCGAGGTCAAGATCCCGGACGAGGACGTCAAGAACCTCAAGACGGTCGGCGACGCCACCGAGTACATCCTGAAGCACCAGGCCTGATTCAGGACCTGAATTCGGGCCGCCACCCAGCGGTGGCGCCGCTGATTCACGCCCCTTACACACGTGGAGAAATTTCCTGTGAGCTCGACCAATCGCACCGTGGTCGTCACCGGTATCGGCGCAACCACACCGCTGGGTGGCGACACCGCCTCAACCTGGGAAGGTCTGCTGGCGGGACGCTCCGGTGTCCGTGCCCTAGAGGGTGAGCGCTTCGCCGAACTGCCGGTCAGGATCGCGGCCCCGGCCGCGGTCGACCCCGGTGAGGTGCTGCCCCGCCCGCTGGCCCGCAAGCTGGACCGCTCGGCGCAGTTCGCGCTGATCGCGGCCAAGGAGGCCTGGGCGGACGCGGGCTTCACCGCGCCGGCGGGCGAGGAGTCCGGCCTCGCGCCGGAACGGCTCGGCACGGTCATCGCGTCGGGCATCGGCGGCGTCACCACCCTGCTCGACCAGTACGACGTGCTCAAGGAGAAGGGCGTACGCCGCGTCTCCCCGCACACCGTGCCCATGCTCATGCCCAACGGCCCCTCGGCCAACGTGGGCCTGGAGGTCAACGCCCGCGCGGGCGTGCACACCCCCGTCTCCGCGTGCGCCTCGGGCGCCGAGGCCATCGGGTACGCCGTCGAGATGATCCGCACCGGCCGCGCCGACGTGGTGGTCGCGGGCGGCACCGAGGCGGCCATCCACCCGCTGCCCATCGCGGCGTTCGCCAACATGATGGCGATGTCCAAGAACAACGACCACCCCGAGCAGGCCTCGCGCCCCTACGACAAGGCCCGTGACGGCTTCGTCCTGGGCGAGGGCGCCGGCGTCGTGGTCCTGGAGTCCGCCGAGCACGCGGCCAAGCGTGGCGCCCGGGTGTACTGCGAGGTGCTGGGCCAGGGTCTTTCGGCCGACAGCCACCACATCGCGCAGCCCGAGCCGACCGGCCGGGGCGTCGCCGCCGCGGTGCGGAACCTGCTCGACTCCACCGACCTCAAGCCGTCCGAGGTGGTCCACCTCAACGCGCACGCCACCTCCACGCCGCAGGGTGACATCGCCGAGATCAAGGCGCTGCGCAAGGTGCTCGGCGACGACCTGGACCACGTGGCGATCTCCGCGACGAAGTCCATGACCGGCCATCTGCTCGGCGGCGCGGGCGGCATCGAGACCGTCGCCACCGTCCTGGCCCTGCACCACCGCGTGGCGCCGCCGACCATCAACGTCGACGAACTCGACGACGAGGTCGACGCGGCCCTGGTGAGCAGTGAGCCCCGCAAGCTGCCCGAGGGTTCGATCTCCGCGATCAACAACTCGTTCGGCTTCGGCGGCCACAACGTGGTGCTCGCCTTCCGCTCGGTCTGAGCGCGTTCCGTACAAGCGCGTTCCGTACACGTGTGAAAGGGCCCCACCCTGTGGCGGGGCCCTTTCGCGTACGCGGGTGTGGCGTCAGACGACCTGGTGCAGCCAGCGCACCGGGGCGCCCTCTCCCGCGTAGCGGAAGGGCTCCAGTTCATCGTCCCAGGGCTTGCCGAGCAGCTTGGCGATCTCGGCCTCCAGGACGGTCTCGCCCTGCGCGGAGCGGGCGAGCGCGGCGCGCAGCCGGTCCTCCGGGATCAGGATGTCGCCGTGCATGCCGGTCACGGCGTGGAAGATGCCGAGGTCGGGCGTGGCGCTGTAGCGCTCGCCCTCGGCGGTGGCGCACGGCTCGGCCGTCACCTCGAAGCGCAGCAGGTGCCAGCCGCGCAGCGCGGAGGCGAGCTTGGAGGCCGTGCCGGGTTCGCCGCGCCAGGAGAACTCGGCTCTCCAGGTGCCGGGCGAGGCGGGCTGGCGGATCCAGTCGAGCTGGACGCGCACCCCCAGGACGCCGGCCACGGCCCATTCGACGTGCGGGCACAGCGCGCGCGGGGCTGAGTGGACGTAGAGAACTCCACGTGTCGTCACCGGGACCTCCAGTGCGGTTCGAGGTTCGCCTTCCCCAGCGGCCTCGCGCCCCTGCCGTTCCCGGTCAGGACAGCACCTGACATTCTGCCCCTGGGTTCAACAGTAAACAGCATCGGGAGCTAATCTCCTGAAAAGGGACAGTATGTGACGTGATGTAATGTACCGGAGCCGTCTGGCGTGGTTCCTCTGGCTGGACGGGCCCAAGCTACCGCGCTGAGCCCTGCCAAGGGTGTCGTAATGTCGGTCGGGGCGTCTTCGAACACGAAGCTTTCACCCGCGAGGACGCCGCGAGAACCGCACGACCACCGCACGGAGGGGGACCGGGACATGCCGGACAGCCGCCAGGGCCGTCGCACGCCCGCCATGGCCGCCCTGCTCGCGGCGGCCGCGCTCGCGCTGACCGCCGGCTGCGAGTCCGGTGGCCCCACCGGAGCGGGCCCCGCCGCCTCGAAAAAGCCGTCGCCCACGCCGTCGCCCGCCTGGAACCGCAGCCCCCGCTCGATAGCCGCCGTGGGTGACTCGATCACCCGCGGTTTCGACGCCTGTACGGTGCTCGCCGACTGCCCCGAGGTCTCCTGGGCGACGGGCAGCGACACCCAGGTCGACTCCCTCGCGACGCGGCTGCTGGGGCCATCGGCGCCCACCCACAGCTGGAACTACGCCAAGACCGGGGCCAGGATGGCCGACCTGCCCGGGCAGATGACGCGGGCCGCGGCCGAACATCCCGGCCTGGTCACGGTGATGACCGGCGCGAACGACGCGTGCCGCGACGATGTGGCGGCCATGACGCCGGTCGCCGCCTTCCGTACGGACTTCGTGAAGGCGCTTGGTGAACTGCGTGCGGTCTCGCCCCAGTCCCAGGTGTACGTGGCGAGTGTGCCCGATCTGAAGCGGCTGTGGTCCACGGGGCGGGGCAGTCCGCTGGGCAAGCAGATCTGGAAGCTCGGCATCTGTCAGTCGATGCTGGCGGACGCGGATGATCTGGGGGCGGGGGCGGTCGCTCGGCGGGAGGCCGTCTACGACCGGGTCGTGGCGTACAACCAGGTCCTCAAGGACGTGTGCCTGCGGGACCGGGCGTGCCGTTACGACGGCGGGGCGGTCTTCTCCTATTCCTTCTCCGGGGCTCAGCTCAGCCCCTGGGACTGGTTCCATCCCAGCAAGGACGGGCAGGCGCGGTTGGCCGAGCTCGCGTACGCGAGGGTCACGGCGTGAGCGTGCGCCGGGGTCACGCCGTCGGGGCTCCGCCCCGAACCCCGGTGGGCCCCACCCCGCCCCTTCCCTAAACCCGCCGGGGGTGAAAGCCCCTGGGGCTCCGCCCCAGACCCCGTCCGGCCTGAACGGCCTCGTCCTCAATCGCCGGACAGGCTGAAGATGCCGATGCGGGCCAGCACGAACCCCGCCAGGGGCGCGAGGAACTGCGCGAAAAGCGACCACGGCCCGCACCCGACCACAAGGCCCTTAAGGGGCGCGGGGAACTGCGCGACCAGCCACGCACGGCCCGCACCCGAAAGCGAACAGGGGCTACAAGGGGCGCGGGGAACTGCGCACACGCCGACGGGGGCCCACCGGTGCGGGCTGGCCCGCGCTCAGGGGGCTATACCTCCAGCGTCGCAGACAGCCTCGTATCCCCCAGCGAGTGGCACGCCCGCACCTCATAGGGGCCCGGGACGAAGCGGAAGCGCCCCCGCTCCTCGTCCCAGATTTCGAAGGCTCGCCCGCGCAGCGGGATTTCCACCCGCACCGTGGCGCCGGGGCCCGCCTCGACCGGGGCGAACCCGGCGAGCCACCGCCGGGGCCGCTCCACCGCGTCGTCCAGGGGAGCCAGATAGATCTGGACGGTCTCCCGCCCGGCGCGCTCCCCCGTGTTGCGGACGCGGACCGTGGCGTGCGCCGGCGTCACCTCAAGGGACTCGTACTCCCAGGTGGTGTAGCCGAGCCCGTGCCCGAAGGGGTAGGCGGGCGCGACCCCCGCCCGGTCGTAGGCCCGGTAGCCGATGAACAGGCCTTCCTCGTAGGGGAGTTGGCCATCCGCCGGGCAGACCTGGGTGACCGGCGCCCGGGCCAGCGAGACCGGCCACGTGGTGGGCAGGCGCCCGCCGGGCTCCGCGTGCCCGAGCAGCACGTCGGCGAGCGCGGCGCCGCCCTCCTGCCCCGGAAACCAGCTCAGCAGGACCGCCGCGACGGACTCGCGCCACGGAAGCTCCACCGGGGAGCCGGAGTTGACGATGACCACGGTGCGCGGGTTGACGGCGGCGACGGCGCGGACCAGGTCGTCCTGGCGCCCGGGCAGCCGCAGGTCGCGCCGGTCGAACCCCTCGGACTCGACGCGGTCGGTGGTGGCGACCACCACCACGGCGGCCTCGGCGGACCGGGCCGCCTCGACGGCCTCGGCGATCAGCTCGTCCGCGTCGCGCCGGGGCCCGAGGTGGGTGAGCGAGAACATCACGGCACTGAGCGCGGCGCGGGGCGCCCGGCGCACGGTGTGCAGCAGGGACACCTCGACGGGCTCACCGGCGGCGAGATGGGCGCGGCGGCGTTCGGCGGGGGCGCCGAAGAACGCCTCGAACGGGTCGCCGCCCTCACGGGGCTCCTGCGTCCCCTGCCACAGGATGCGGCCACCGACCGCGAGCGTGAACGCGCCGGTCCCCCGCGTCCCGAAGGTGTGCTCGCCGCTCTCGCGCGGCGTGAAGGTACCGGTGACCTCGACGGAACACAGGCGCTCGTGGGTGACTCCGGCGGGCAGGTCGCCGCCGATCCACTGGACCTGTCCGCTGGGCAGTGAGCCGGTGCCAAGGACGTTCCCCTCGGCGTCCCGGCACACCGCGCGCAACTCGAATCCCTGTCCTGCGGGGGCAAGTTCGTCGCTGGGGTCGGCGCCCACGGCGTACGTCAGAACGCCGTCGGGCAGCGCCGCGGTGAGCCCGTCGAGCGGGGAGACGACGTGCTCGGGGAAGACGGTGGCCGAGCCGCCGCCCAGCACCCGGGCATCGCGCGCGGCGGCGCCGATGAGCGCCACCTCACGCACCCGCGCCGGATCAAGGGGCAGCGCGCCGCGCTCGTTGCGTACCAGGACGAAGGAGCGGCGGGCGATCTCGCGGGCGAGGGCGGGGCCGTCCAGGGCGGGGGGCAGTTCGGTGACGGCCGGCTCGGCGCCGTCGAGGGCGCCGACGCGGGCGGCGAGCCGCAGCACAGCGCGCACCGCGTCGTCGACGGCGGCCTCGGCCACCTCGCCGGCCCGGACGGCGGCGGCCAGCGCGTCGCCGTACACGGTCACCGGGCCCGGCATCGCGATGTCGAGGCCGCCGAGGATGGCGCCGACGGTGGAGCGGGCCGCCATCCAGTCGGAGACGATGATCCCGTCGAAGCCCCACTCGCCGCGCAGGACGTCCTTCTGGAGGTGGCGGTGCTCGGTCATCGTGGTGCCGTTGACCTGGTTGTAGGCGGCCATGATGCCCCAGGGGCGGGCGTTTTCGACGATGGCCTCGAAGGGCGCGAGATAGAGCTCGCGCAGCGGGCGCGGGGCGATCACGTTGTCGACGGTGAAGCGGTCGGTCTCCGCGTCGTTGGCGACGAAGTGCTTGACGGTGGTGGCGACGCCGCCGCCCTGGACGCCCCGGACACAGCCCGAGGCGATCTCGCCGGTCAGGTGCGGGTCCTCGGAGAAGCACTCGAAGTGCCGGCCGCCGAGCGGGGTGCGGTGCAGGTTGACCGTCGGGGCGAGCAGGACGTGGACGCCCTTGCGGCGGGCCTCCTGGGCGAGCAGCGTGCCGGCCTCGCGGGCCAGCTCCGGGTCCCAGGTGGCCGCGAGCGCGGTCGGTGACGGCAGGGCGATCGAGGGGTCGTCGGCCGTCCAGCGGACCCCGCGCACCCCGATCGGCCCGTCGGACATGACCAGGGACCTCAGTCCGATCGCGGGCAGGGCGGGCAGGGACCACATGTCCTGCCCGGCCAGCAGGCGGGCCTTGGTGTCCAGGTCGAGCCCGCTCAGGGCCGCCTCGACGACGTCGCTGTGATCGGGGGTGGAAACGGATGCGCCTGCCACGGCCGTGCCTCCTCGGAGAAGTCCGCTGTCGGGCCCATGGTGACCGGTTTGCCTGTAGAGCGGTAGGGTTAGTGACCTTTCCGTGATAATAGGATGCCGTACGGTCCTCTCGGAACAGCGAAGGACCGGGACGGAGCGGGGGATCCATGGCGAGGGCCACGAGGGGCAGGAGCGCCCGGAGCGAGGAACGGCGCGCGGAGATCCTGCGGGCCGCCCTCGAAGTGATCGCGGAGCGCGGCTACCGGGGCGCCTCGCTCGGCGCCGTCGCCGAACGGGTCGGCCTGACCCAGCAGGGGCTGCTCCACTACTTCCCCACCAAGGAGGCGCTGCTCGTCGCCGTCCTTGAGGAGCGGGACCAGTGGGACACCGGCGGGCGGCGCGAGGCGGCCGAGGGCTGGCGCCTTGAGCTGCTGGCCTCCCTGGTCGAGTACAACGCCATGCGGCCCGGCGTGGTCCAGACGTTCTCGGCGCTGCTCGGCGAATCGGTGACCGAGGGGCATCCGGCGCGCGCGTTCTTCACCGGCCGCTACGCGCAGGTGCGCGAGGAGATGGCGGCGGTGCTGCGGGCTGAGTTCGGTGAACGGCTGCCCGGTGGCCTGAGCCCGGAGCGGGCCGCGCCGCTGCTCGTCGCGGTGCTCGACGGCCTCCAGTACCAGTGGCTGCTCGATCCGGACGCGGTGGACATGGCGGGCGCCTTCCGCGACTTCGTGACACTGCTGCACGGGTCCCGCGGCTCATAAGTCCCTCTATCCACACGGGACTTGTGTGCCAATACTGGGCGCCACCCGACCCCGACGGAAGGACCCATGGTGCGACGACGTATACGGGTGGCACGGCTCGCCCCGGCTCTGGCGGCGCTGACGTTCTGCGCACTGCTCGGCCCGGCCCCGGCGCAGGCCGCGACGGGGCCCCGGACGGCCACCGTGGAGGAGCAGCGCCTTGCGGGCCCGGTGCCGAAGGAGATCCTGGCACGCAGCGGATTTTCCGACGTGGCGCCCGAGTTCACGCGCGCCCTTGACGGCGTACGGTCCGCCGAAGCGGCGCGCCGGCTCGTGGCCCGCGAGGGGACACGGCTGTGGCAGCGGGCGGTGGACCGGGTGCAGGGCCGGGGCCCCGCGGGCGGCGACCTGAGCCGCGACGACGACCGCCCGCTGTACTGGGCCAGGCTCGGCCTGACCCGCGAACTGAGGCTGTGGGAGCCGCAGTTCACCCTGTCCGACGCGGACCGCGCGGCGCTCATCGACAGCCTTGAGCAGACCTCGCGCGGCCAGAAGAGCGTGCGCTATCCCGAGGGCAAGGGCTTCAAGCGCGTCCTGGTGACCGGGTTCGATCCGTTCACGCTGGACAGCGACATCCGGATCAGCAACCCCTCGGGCGCGACCGCGCTCGCCCTGGACGGCACCTGGCTCCGTACCCCCGACGGGCAGCTCGCGCGGATCGAGGCCGTGACGTTCCCGGTGCGCTGGCAGGACTTCGCGGACGGGGCCGTGGAGCGGGCGCTCACGCCGGTCCTGCCGAAGGTGGACGCCTTCACCACGGTGAGCCAGGGCCGGGTCGGCCGCATCGACGTCGAGCGCTTCAACGGGGCCTGGCGGGGCGGCTTCTGGGACAACGTGGACGCGTCCTGCACCGGCACGGTCCCGGTGAGCGACCCGGCCTCGCAGCCGCAGTGGACCCGTACGACACTTCCGTACCAGCGCATCGTGGCCGCGAAGACCGGGCCCTTCCCGGTCTACGACCACACCGACGTCACCGAGATCCCGGCCGGCGCGACCACCCCGGTCGACCGGCCCGATGGACCCACGCCGGACTCGGCCGCGCGGGCCGGGGGCGGTGGCGACTACCTCTCCAACGAGATCGCCTACCGGGCCACCCTGCTCCGCGACCGCCTCGGCCTCGGCATCCCGGGCGGCCATGTGCACACGCCGGTCCTGGAGTTCGGGCCGGGCAACACCGATCCGGGGACGGGCACGGTCAGCGATCCCCAGTTCGTCCGCAACCGCCTGGACATCGTGGCCCAGATGAGGGCGATCGTGGCGGTGGCGGCGCAGTAGGGCGGCGGGGCCGGGCCCGTCCGGCGCGGCGGCTTTCCGGCGGGGCTCTAGCAGGCGGCCGGCGCCGCGCCGGCCGCGCCCACGTCCCCGCCCGGCTCCGCGTCGTCGCCCGGCTCCGCGTCGTCGCCCGGCTCCGCGTCGTCGCCCGGCACCGCGTCGTCGCCCTGCGGGGCGTCCGGCTCGCCGAGCAGGTCCCGCACCATCAGGGTGGCTCCCGCGACCGCCCCCGGCATCAGGAAGACCGCGACCAGCGGGACGGCGAAGGCCAGGGCGAGGGGCACGCCGAAGCCGAGGACCAGCAGACGGCGCGAGCGCAACAGGGCGAGCCGGGGCCGCAGTTCCATGCCCCGGCGTTGCAGGGCGACCGCCGTGAGCTCTTCGGCGAGGAAGAAGCCCGTGACGCAGAAGCCGATGGCCGGGATCACGCTCTGGCCGATCACCGGCACGAAGCCGAGGCCGAAGAGCAGCAGGCCGTAGCAGGAGACCCGCACGAGGACGCGCAGGGAGTCACGGGCGGAGATCCACAGCTCGCGCCGGAGCGACAGGCCCGACTCGGGGGCCGCGCCGCCGCTTCGCGCCCGGTCCACGTCGGCGGACAGCTTCTCGTAGAAGGGCTGGCCGACGAGCAGGGTCACCGCCGTGAAGGAGATCACGGCGAGGAAGAGGCCGAGCGCGAAGACGAGCGCGGTCAAGAACCCCCGGAACAGGCCGAGCCAGGGCGAGGACCAGCCGTCGGCGAACGGGGTCGCCCAGCCGACGACGTCGTCCGCGCCGAAGGCGAGCCCGATCAGCGCGCCCACGTACAGGACGAGGGTGATGAGGCCGGGCAGCAGTCCCACGCCGAGTGACCTGCCGTGCCCGGCGGCCCAGCGCTGCCCCTTGACCAGATAACCGAAACCCGTCCCTATGTCACGCATGGCTTCGACCCTATCCGGCCACCAAGGAGCGGATTTCGCCGCGTCGGGTCAGGGGCGGGCGAACCGGTCGAGCGCGGCCTGGGCGGCGCCGCTCATCCCCGGGTGCCCCAGGCCGTGGCGCGCCCGCTCGATCACAAGCAGTTCGCAGCCGGGCCAGTTCGCCGCGAGCGCGCGGGCCGGGTCCGGCGGCGAGCTCACGTCCTGCTCACCCGTGATGAGCACCCCGGGGATCGCGCCCAACTGCGCTGCCCCGTCCCTGAGTTGATTCTCCCCGAGCCAGGCGGCGTGGCGCCAGTAGTGGGTGACGAGGCGGGCGATGGTCATGCGGACGCCCGGGTCGGCATAGCGCGAGTCCCCCAAATCGTCGGGGAGTTGGGCCCCCGGCGGCCGGACGTGGGTCTCCTCCCAGCGGCACCAGTCGTAGGCGGCCCGTTCGCGCACGGCCGGGTCGGGGTCGGCGAGCAGCCGGGCGTACGCGTCGACGACCCGCTCCCCGGCGCGCGGCCGCCCGGCGGCGCGGTAGGCCGCCCACGCCTCGGGGAAGTGCACCCCGACGCCCTCGGTGACCCATTCCACCTCGGCGCGGGTGGTGGTGGTGACCGAGACGAGGACGATCTCGCTGACCCGCTCCGGGTGCGCCTGGGTGTAGGCGAGGCCGAGCGTCGCGCCCCAGGAGCCGCCGAAGACAAGCCACTTGTCGATGGACAGGTGCTCGCGCAGCCGCTCCATGTCGGCGATCAAGTGGTGCGTGGTGTTGGCGGCGAGGCTGGTGGACGCGTCGCTGACCGGTGGGGTGGAGCGGCCGCAGCCGCGCTGGTCGAACAGGACGACGCGGTAGCGGGCGGGGTCGAAGTAGCGCCGCCAGGACGGCGTGGCGCCGGAACCGGGTCCGCCGTGCACCACGACGGCGGGTTTGCCCTCGGGGTTTCCGCAGACCTCCCAGTAAACGAGGTCGCCGTCGCCGGTGTCGAGCATGCCGTGGTCGTAAGGGGCCGTCTCGGGATGGGTCATGCGGGCCATCCTGGCAAGGACCGTGCGCGAGGGCAGCACGATTGTTACGCGGCCCGGCCGGGGGCCCACGGCGAAGGACCGCGCCCGGCAAGGGGGCGCGGTCCTTCGGTCCTGCGGCGGTGCGGTCTCCCGCGCGTGCGCTGGTTACGCGACGGCGAGGTTCACCGTGATGTTGCCCCGGGTCGCCTTGGAGTACGGGCAGACCTGGTGGGCCTTCTCGATCAGGTCCTGGGCGGTGGCGCGGTCCACGTTCGGGATGGTCGCGGTGATCTCGACGTAGATGCCGAAGCCGTCGTCGTTCTTGCCGATGCCGACGTGCGCGGTGACGGTCGAGCCGGAGATGTCGGCCTTCTCGTTGCGCGCCACGACGCCGAGGGCACCCTGGAAGCAGGCGCTGTAACCGGCGGCGAACAGCTGCTCGGGGTTGGTGCCCGCGCCGTTGCCGCCCATCTCCTTCGGCGGGTTGACCACGACGTCCAGCTGGCCGTCGTCGGTGAAGACGCGGCCGTCACGGCCGTTCTCGGCGGTGGCGACGGCGGTGTAGAGGACCTCGGACTTCTGAATGGACATGCTGGGGTGCTCCTCCTGGGTACGCGGCCGCTCGCGCCTCACGGCCGCCGGGATGTGGAAAAACCTTATCGGATCGCGGAAACCGTGAGGCGGAGTGTGCGGTGGGTCACTCGCGGCCGCAGGGTCGTTCACGGCCGCGGTGGAGCACGCGCCGCCGCGGGGGTCCACTCGCGGGCCCACTACCCCTCGCACGCCGGCCGCACTCCCCCAGAGGGGTCACCGGCTACTTGCCGAGCGTGACGACCATCTTTCCGGTGTTCTCGCCGCGCAGCATGCCGAGGAAGGCGTCCACGCCGTGCTCGATGCCCTCGACGAACGTCTCGTTGTACTTGAGCTCGCCCGACGCCAGCCAGCCGCCGACCTCGCCGACGAACTGCTCCTGCATGCCGTAGTGGTCGCCGACCAGGATGCCCCTGAGCTGGAGCCGCTTGCCGATGACCATGACCATGTTGGACGGGCCAGGGGTGGGCTCGGTGTCGTTGTAGCCCGCGATCGCGCCGCAGAGGGTGGCGCGGCCGTGCACGTTGAGCGTGGAGATGGCCGCTTCCAGGTGGTCGCCGCCGACGTTGTCGAAGTACACGTCGATGCCGTCCGGGGCGGCCGCGCGCAGCTGCTCCAGGACCGGGCCCTTCTTGTAGTTGAAGGCGGCGTCGAAGCCGAGCTCGTCCACGAGCCACTTGACCTTCTCGTCGGAGCCGGCCGAGCCGATGACGCGGGAGGCGCCCTTGAGGCGGGCGATCTGGCCGACCTGGCTGCCGACCGCGCCGGCCGCGCCGGAGACGAACACGGCGTCGCCCTCCTTGAAGGAGGCGACGTCCAGGAGGCCCGCGTACGCGGTGAGGCCCGGCATGCCGAGCACGCCGAGGTAGGCGGAGAGCGGGGCGATCCCGGCATCCACCTTCACGGCGTGCTTGGCCTCCACGTCGGCGTACTCGCGCCAGCCGAGCCCGTGCAGGACGTGGTCGCCGACCGCGAAGCGCTCGTCGCCCGAGGCGATGACCTCACCGACCGCGCCGCCGTCCATCGGCCGCTCCAGCTGGAAGGGCGGGATGTAGGACTTGGTGTCGTTCATCCGGCCGCGCATGTACGGGTCGACGGACATGAAGAGGTTGCGGACCAGGACGTGGCCGGGCGCCGGCTCGGAGACGGGGGTCTCGCGCAGCGCGAAGTCGGACGCCACGGGCCAGCCGTTCGGGCGGGCGACGAGGTGCCAGGCGCGGCTGGTGGCGGGGAGTGCGGGCGAGGTGGCCATGGGGTGCGTCCTCCTGCGAAGCAAAGATGGATCGGTCTGCTCGGTCTGCTCGGTCTGCCTGTTCGGGCTGCTCGTCCTGCTCGGCACATCGGGCACACATCAGTACGCCCGAGCCGGGCACGCGGGACATACGGCACGGTGGCGCCGGGGCCCGAATACTTCAGACACTGAAAGAACCATGCGCCCATATATTTGAGATTGTCAAGTATGTCGGTAGGCTGGTGGGCATGGCCCCCCGAATGGATCCCCTGAGCCTCGAAGTCGTCGAGCTGATCGGCACGGTCGTCGGCCGCTACTACGAGGAGTACGAGCGGGCCGCCGCCGAGCACTCCCTGACCGGCGCGCAGGCCCGGGTGCTCGGTCTCCTCGCCCTCGAACCGATGCCGATGCGCCGGATCGCCCAGAAGCTGAAGTGCGAGCCGTCCAACATCACGGGCATCGTCGACCGGCTGGAGGCCAGGGGCCTGGTCGAGCGCCGCCCCGACCCGGCCGACCGCCGCGTCAAACTGGCCGCCCCCACCGCCGAGGGCCTGGCCACGGCGGCCCATCTGCGCGACTCCCTGAACTTCGCGCGGGAACCGCTCGCCGGGCTCTCCGCCGAGGAGCGCACGGTACTGCGGGATCTGCTGCGGCGGATGCTCGGCGAGTAGCGGGCCCGGGGGCTGCCCGGCTCGGACGCCGCCGTACGGGCCGGATCAGGCGCCCCGCCACGGGATCAGGCGCCCCACCGCCCGATCAGGCCCAACGACCGCCGGATCAGGAGCACCACCACAGGAAGCGGTGGCAGGTCTTGGTCGGCGTGGGCGTGGGGGGCGGCGGCGGGGGTGGCGGCTTGGGCCCGGTCGAGGGCGGGGGGTCCTGGGGCCCGGGTGAATCGGAAACGCCCGGGGAGGCGGAGGACGTGGGCGCGGCCGGTCCGGATGGCGGGGCGCCGGGACCGTGGGTGAGCGAGGCCGACGCCTTCGGCGACGGGCTCTCCCTGCGCGGTCCGTCACTGCGCTCACCGCGCGGCGTCTGCCCGCCCGCCGCGCCCCGGCCGTGCCCCCGCGAGGACACCGGCTCTGCCGTGACCCGCGCGGGCGCCGGCGCGACGCTGCCCGACGGCAGCGGCTGGGGGTCGGAGATCGACTCGTCGTCGTGCACGGAAGAGGCCCGGTCGCCCGTCGGCGGCTCAAGCGCCATCTGGACGAAGCCCACCGCGCCGGCCACCAGGACCAGGCCGGCCGCGCCGAAGAGGATCGCCTTTCCGCGTCGGGGCCGGGCGCGCCGGCCCGGGCGCGCGCGGCGTCGGTGGCCCGAGGGCGCGGCCGCACCCGGGGTGCGGGCCGGGGCGCCGGCGTACACCAGGAGCTCGTCGGGTTCGCTTTCGGGGTGCGGCCCCAGCTCCTGCGCGGGGGTTCCGCATCCGGCGCAGGCCAGGGCGCCGTTGAGGTGCCGTCGGCAGGAGTGGCAGTAATCCATGGCTCCGGGAGGCTATGCGGCGGCCGGGAGACAAAAGGGGCCACAGTTGTGTGGATCTTGTGCGGAAGGGCCGTGCCCCTGGCGCGTCCGCGCGACGAATCACCATGGACCGGGGCGTTGTCAGTGGGGCGGGGCAGGATGGACGTCATGACGGAAACCGTGACGCGGCCGCTGGGTCCGCTGGACTTCCAACTGGTGCTGCTGCGACGGATGGCCGACCACCAGCCGGGCCTGGTGGAGGATGCCCGCCGCGAGCTCGGCGCGTCGATCGCGGACATGCGCGAGGCCAACAAGCGCTGGCAGGCCATGCTCCGCTCGTCCCGCTCCCGTGGCGCGCTCGCCCGTTACCGCTCGGTGCTGGGCGCGCCCGAGTCGGTCACGCGGCGCAGGATCGGTGATCTGGACTGCGAGTCGCAGCAATGGCCGGTGCCACTGTGGCCCGGGCTGCGCTTCGAGGTGCTGGCGGGGCCCGGCGGGGCGGTGTGGAACGAGTGGCTGGTCCGGGCCCCGGGCATCCCGGGCCCCGACCTGCGCGCGGAGGCGGACCTGCGGCCCTGGTCGTGCACGGTGGACGAGGCGGCGCGGGCCTTCGCGCCGGCCCTCCCGATGGAGGGCTCGGCGCCGACGCGCTGGCAGCTGGCGCTCACGCTGCCCGGCGGCGAGGAGCGCGTCGCGGAGTTCACGTGGGGGTTGCTGCAACGGCTTCTGCCGTGAGGGGGCGGGCGCTCGGACCGCCGTCGCGGATCCGGGCCCCCGGTCACGGCGGGAGCCGCCCGTCCCGCTGACCGTCAGGAGGCGGCTCCCCGAAGGGCGCAGCCCAGCGCGCGCCGGTCCCCGGGCCGTCCCATGATGCGAATTACGTGCCGGTCGCAGGAAGCGAACCACGTACCGCTCTCGGGAGGATCTGCCGTGACCGTCAGTCTTGAGCAGTTGCGCCGTTGCCATGTAGCCGTCGACCTCGGGGCCGCCAGGACCCGCGTCTACATCAAGGGCGCCGGGCTCGTCGTGGACGAGCCGAGTGTGGCCGCCGTCAACACCCGTACGGGCGCGCTGATCGCGGTCGGCGCCTTCGCCGAACAGATGACGGGCCGCACGCCCGACTACATCCGGGTGGCCCGCCCGGTCTCGGGCGGCACGGTCGTCGACATCGAGATGGCCCAGCGCATGCTGCGCCACCTGCTGGGCGAGAAGCTGCGCCGCCAGCTGCGCCGCAAGCCCCGGCTGCGCGCGGCCGCCTGCACGCCGCACGACAGCGACCCGCTGGCCCAGCGCGCGGCGATGGAGACGCTGGTGGGGCTCGGCGCCCGCAGGGTCGAGCTCGTCGACACCCTGATCGCGGCGGCCGTGGGGTGCGGGCTCCCGGTGGAGCAGCCCACCGCCACCATGATCATGGTGTGCGGGGCGGCCACGACACAGATCGCGGTGCTCTCTCTCGGCGCCATCGTGACGGCCGTCCGCATCCCGGTCGGCGGCGAGGCGATCGACCACGCGGTGATCCAACACCTGCGCCACCAGCACGAGTTGATGCTTCCGAGCCAGTCCGTACGCCCCTTGCAGCTGGCCCTGCGCGGCAATGGCCTCACCCCTCAGGGGCCCGCGCGCACCGAGATCCACGGGCGCGACGTGGCGACCGGCCTCGCCCGTTCGGTCCTGGTGGACACGGCCGCCGTGCGCGACGCGATCCACACCCCGCTCACCGCGGTCCTCGACGGCATCGGCAAGGTGCTCCGCGAGTGCCCGCCCGACCTGGTCGCCGACCTGGCCGAGCGGGGCATCATGATGGTCGGCGGCAGCGCGCTGCTCCCCGGCCTCGACCAGATGCTGCGCGACTCCACGGGGGTGCCGGTGCACATCGCGGAGCGGCCCGACGTGTGCGCGATCCAGGGCCTGGGCGCGATGCTGGAGGGCAAGATCCAGCCGATGGTCCTCAACCCGACGCCGGTGGCCGAGTGAGCGGCGCGGGGGCGGCGTCGAGCGATGGTGGATCATCGAAGGATGACTGAAGCGGGGGGCCCACCCGGCGCGGCGCCCCGGGGCCGCCCCACCGCGGGCCCGGACGCCCACGACGCGGACACACACGCGGCGGACACCGGGGCCGCGGACCCCGGGGCCGGCCCCGCGGCGAGCCCGGCCGGTCCGCCCGGTACCGGCCCACCGGACCCGGCCCCCACCGCCCGCAGCCCGCTGGACCCGCCCCCCGACGCCCCCGGCCCAAAGGCCCCGGCCGCAGACCCCCGGGCCCGCCCCGCCGCAAGCCCGGGCACCACGCCCGGCACCGGGCCGCCAGACCCGGCCCGCACCGGCCCGGACCCGCAGGACCCGCCCCCCACCGCCCCGGACCCAAAGGCCCCGGCCGCAGACCCCCGGGCCCGCCCCGCCGCAAGCCCCGGCACCGCGCCCAGCGCCAAGCCGGCAGACCCGGCCCGCACCGGCCCGGACCCGCAGGACCCGCCCCCCAACGCCCCGCGCCCAAAGGCCCCGGCCACGGACCCCCAGGCCCGCCCCGCCGCAAGCCCGGGCACCACGCCCGGCACCGGGCCGCCAGACCCGGCCCGCACCGGCCCGGACCCGCAGGACCCGCCCCCCGGCGCCCCTGGCGCGGACGCCGGGACCAGGGCGGTGGCCGCGCCTCGGTTGCCCCTGTTGCTTCAGGCCGTGCTCAGCGTCGGGACCGATCTCGAACTGCGCACCACGCTCCAGCACATCGTGGACACCGCCGCCGAGCTGACCGACGCCCGGTACGGGGCGCTGGGGGTGGTCGACCCGGAACGCGGCCGGCTCACCGAGCTGTTCACCGCCGGCCTCACCGACGCCGAACGGGAACGCGTCGGGCCGCTGCCGGACGGCCGCACCGGGTTGCTCGGCGCCCTCATCCACGACCCCCAGCCCCTGCGCCTTGACGACCTGAGCGAGGACCCCCGTTCGGTCGGCCTGCCCCCCGGCCACCCGCCGATGCGCACGTTCCTCGGCGTACCGATCCGCGTGCACAACCAGGTGTTCGGCAACCTCTACCTCACCGAGAAGCGCGACGGCTCCTTCACCGAGGACGACCTCGCGCTGCTGCGGGTCCTGGCCGCGCAGGCCGGGATCGCCGTCGGCAACGCCCGGCTGTACGAGACCGTGCGGCTGCGGGAGCGCTGGATCGACGGCGCGGCCGCCGTCACCACGTCGCTGCTCACCGGCGACACCGCGGCGAACGCCCTGACGACGGTGGCCGAGCGGGCCCGCCTGCTCGCGGACGCGGCCGCCGGGGTCGTGCTCCAGCCCACCCCGGCGGGCGGCATGGAGATCGTCGCCGCGTCCGTCCCGGACACCGGAGCCGGAGCCGGAGCCGACGCCGACGCCGACGCCGCCGACATCATCGGCACGACGATCGAACCCGGCTCGCCGGTCCTGGTCCAACTCCTCGGCGGGGAGCCGGTGTTCATCGAGGACTCGGCGACCGACCCCCGGATGACCACCCGGGTCCGCTCCCGGTTCGGGCCGAGCATGATGCTGCCGTTGCAGAGCGGCGGCAAGCTCATCGGCACGCTCGCGCTGCCCCGCAGGCGCGGAGCACGCCCCTACACGGCGGTGGACCGGCTGCTCGCCTCGCAGTTCGCCTCGCAGGCGGCCCTCGCCCTCGTCCTGGCCGACGCCCAGCACAACCGCGAACAGCTCGCGGTGTACGAGGACCGCGACCGCATCGCCCGCGACCTGCACGATCTGGTCGTCCAGCGCCTGTTCGCCACCGAGATGATGCTGGAGTCCACCCGGCGCAGGGCGCAGAAGTCGGCGGCCGACGACACGGACGAGATGCTGACCCGGGCCGTGGACGAGCTGGACTCCACCATCCAGGAGGTGCGCACCGCGATCTTCGCCCTTCAGCAGCCCCCGGCGGAGGCGCCGGCCACACCGCGCGGCCGCGTCCTGCGCGAGACCGCCGGGGCGGCCGCCCTGCTGGGCTTTCGCCCCTCGGTCCGCTTCGACGGGGCGGTCGACACGCTGGTCGGGGACGTGGTGGGCGGCCGGCTCGTCGCCGCGCTGCGCGGCGCGCTGGCCGCCGCGCACCGCAGGGCGGGGGTCTCCTCCGTACGGGTCGTCGTGGACGCGGACGCCGAGCTGCCCGACGGCCGCTCCGCCGTCCGGCTCACCGTCGTCGACAACGGCATGCGCGACGACGGCATCCGGGGCACGACCCTGACCTGGCAGGCCCCGCTGGAGTAGCCGCCGTCCCACCCGCCACGGGCGCGGCCGGCCCCGGACCGCACCCGGCCGCCGTGAGAGTGCTCACGCTCCGGCGGAACGCGGGGCCCGGTACGGCAGGATGCGGATCATGCGTCCGGACGGCGCCGCGCGGGGGTCCACGACCCGCGCCCCGGCACGGTCCGGCCACCGCCCCCAGCGCGCCGACCGGCGCGACGCCGTCGATGCCGAGGAGTCCCGTACGTGTCCCCTCTCTTCCCCTCCCTGTACGCCGCCGAGCCCGGGGAGGCGGTCCGCTTCGGCGAGCGGTCGCTGACCCATGCCGAGCTGGCCGCCGCCGCGGGGTTCCTGGCGGCCCGGCTCGCGGGCGCCGGACGCGTCGCGCTCTGGGCGACGCCGACCCCCCAGACCGTGGTCGGCGTGGTGGCGGCGCTCGTCGCGGGCGTGCCCGCGATCCCGCTGAACCCGAAGACGGGCGAGCGGGAACTGGCCCACATCGTCGGCGACAGCGAACCCACCGCGATCCTTGCCGCCCCGGGCGACCAACTCCCGGACGCGCTGGCCGCGTTGACCCGTATCGACGTACCCCTGACCGGGACGGCGCGGCGGCTGCCCGCCGAGCCGGGCGAGGAGACGCCCGCCCTGATCGTCTACACCTCCGGCACCACCGGCCCCCCGAAGGGCGCGGTGCTGCCCCGCCGGGCGATCGCGGCGACGCTCGACGCGCTCCGCGACGCCTGGGCCTGGACGGCGGACGACGTCCTGGTGCACGGGCTTCCGCTGTTCCACGTCCACGGCCTGATCCTCGGCGTCCTCGGCCCGCTGCGCCGGGGCGGCTCGGTGCGCCACCTGGGCCGCTTCTCGGTGGACGGCGTGACCCGCGAACTCTCCACGGGCGCCACCATGCTGTTCGGGGTGCCGACGATGTACCACCGGATCGCCGAACTGGTCGATGAGGACCAGGAGTTGACGAGGGCCCTGGCGGGCGCGCGGCTCTTGGTGTCCGGCTCGGCGGCGCTGACCGCGCCCGACCACCGGCGCATCACCCGCGCGACGGGCCGCGCGGTGATCGAGCGGTACGGCATGACCGAGACGCTGATGCTGTGCGCCGAGCGCGCGGACGGCGGGGCGCGCCCGGGCACGGTGGGCGCCCCGCTGCCCGGCGTCGCGCTTCGCCTGGCGGACGAGGCCGACGGCATCGGCGAGATCCAGGTGCGCGGCCCGAACCTGTTCAGCGGCTATCTGAACCGCCCGGACGCGACCGGCGCCGCGTTCACCGACGACGGCTGGTTCCGCACCGGCGACATGGCGAGCGTGGACGCGGACGGCCAGGTGCGGATCGTCGGCCGCAAGGCCACCGACCTCATCAAGAGCGGCGGCTACAAGATCGGCGCGGGCGAGATCGAGAACGTACTCCTGGACCACCCCGGTGTGCGCGAGGCCGCGGTGACGGGCGAGCCCGACGAGGACCTGGGCGAGCGCGTGGTGGCCTGGGTCGTGCCGACGGATCCCCAATCCCCGCCGGACGCGGCCGAGTTGAGCGACCACGTCGCCGCGCAGCTCGCCCCGCACAAGCGCCCGCGAGTGGTGCGCTACTTGTCCGAGCTGCCCCGCAACGACATGGGCAAGATCATGAAGCGGGCTCTGCATGTCTGAGCCGGCCGGGCGGATGACGGCGCGCGAGGCGATCGCGGCCGTGGCGTCCACGTTCGACGAACTGCCCGCGCCCGAGCGGGACTTCCCCGAGGACGGCCCCCTGAACTGGTCGGGCTACGGCGCCTCGCGGGCGCGCGCGAGGGAGCGCACCGGCGAGACGGAGTCGGTCGTGTGTGGCCTCGCCTCGGTGGAGGGGCGGCCGTGCGTGCTGCTCTCCTTCGAGTTCGGCTTCCTCGGTGGCTCTCTCGGCCAGTGCACGGGAGACCGGCTGGAACTCGCGTACGCCACGGCACGCGAGCGGCGGCTGCCTCTGGTCTCGCTGATCGCGACCGGCGGCAGCCGGATGCAGGAGGGCATGCTCGCGCTCACCCAACTCCAGCGCGTGGCACGGCAGTCGGCGCTCCTCAAGGCGGCGGGGTTGGCGCAGATCTCGGTACTGCGCGACCCCACGACGGGCGGCGGCTGGGCCACGCTCGGCGCGGGCGCCGATGTGGTGCTCGCCCTGCCGGGCGCCCAGATCGGCTTCGCGGGCTCCCGGGTGCGCCCGGCGGACGCGGACCCGGCGGCCTACTCGGCCCGGGGCCAGCTCGCGGCCGGCCAGATCGACGCGATCGTACGCAAGGAGGACCTGCGGGGCGTCCTCGCGGGCTGGCTGACCCTGCTGCGCGCGGGCGGGTCCGAGCCGGCGCCGCCGCCGGCGCCCTTCGACGGCCCGGGTCTTCCGGCGGACGGCTGGGAGGCGGTGAGCCGGGCCCGCGCGGCGACCCGGCCCCGCGCGGAGGCCTACCTCGACGCGTACTTCGCGCACCGCCAGGCCCTGGTGGGCGACCGGTGCGGGGGCGTGGACCCGGGCATGCTGTGCGGCTTCGGCCTGCACGGCGGACGGAGTTACGCCTACGCCGCGCAGACCGGCACCGCGACCCGCCCTGCGGGCTACCGCACCGCCGCCCGTCTCATCCGCCTCGCCGACCGCCTGGGCATCCCGGTCCTGACCCTGGTGGACACCCCGGGCGCGGCCAACGACGCGGCGGCGGAACGGGCCGGGCAGGGCGCGGCGATCGCGGAGGCGTTCGCCGCGGTGGCCTCGGCGCGCGTCCCGGTGACCACGCTGGTCATCGGCGAGGGCGGCTCGGGCGGCGCGCTGGCCCTGACCTCCCCCGACCGGACCTGGGTGACGGCGGACAGCTACTTCTCGGTGATCGCCCCGGAGTCGGCGGCCGCCATCTTGAAGCGCGACGCCTCGCAGGTGCGCCACACCGCGACCCAACTGCGCCTGCGCCCGCAGGACTTGGTGGAGCTCGGGGTGGCGCGGGGGGTGTGGGACGCCTGAGGTCTTCGCGCGCGGTGGGTACGCCGACGGGCCGAGCGATGGGGCCGGGCGACGGCCTGGCGACGGCCTGGCGACGGGCCGGGCGCTAGGGGTCGCGCGCGTCGTACCGCGCGAAGCCCCGGCGGGTGAGGCCGAGCACCGTCACCGCGAGGACGCAGGCCAGGCCGCCGCCCACCACCATCACGGCGGGCGAGGTCACGTCGGCGACCGTACCGGCGAGGAAGTCGCCGAGCCTCGGCCCGCCCGCGACCACCACGATGAACACGCCCTGGAGCCGGCCCCGCATCTCATCGGGGGCGGCGACCTGCATCATCGTGTTGCGGAACACCATGGACACGGTGTCGCAGAACCCGGCGACGGCCAGCATGAGCAGGCCGAGCCACAGCTGCCGGGTCAGGCCGAACGCCGCGATGGCCCCGCCCCAGCCGCCCACCGAGATCAGCACCGCGAGCCCGTGCCGGTGGACGCGTCCCTGCCAGCCGGAGAACACCCCGCCGAGCAGCGCGCCGATCGCGGGCGCCGCCACGAGCAGCCCGGTGGTGCGCGCGTCACCGCCGTACCAGAGCACGGCGACGGCGGGGAACAGGGCGCGGGGGTGGGCCAGGATCATCGCGCAGAAGTCGCTGAAGAACGTCATCCGCAGGTTGGGCCGGGTGGCGAGGAAGCGCAGCCCCTCAAGGACCGAGGGCCGCGCGCCGCCGCCGGCCCGCTCGGGCAGCATCGCGGGCAGCCGCCACATCGCGTACAGGGAGGCGGCGAAGGTGATCGCGTCGATGAGGTACGCCGTCTTGTACCCGGCGAAGCCGACGACGAGGCCGCCCAGCATGGGGCCGACCAGCGTGCCGGTCGTCATGATCATGGAGTTGAGCGCGTTGGCCGCGGGCAGCTGCCCGGGCGGGAGCAGCTTGGGGATCATCGCGGACCGGGCCGGGGCGTTGAGGGCCTGGCAGATCGACTGGAGCGCGATGACGGCGTACAGGAACCAGACGTTCGCGAGCCCGGCGAAGGTGCCGGCCGCGAGCGCCGCGGAGAGCGCGGCGGAGCCGAACGCGCTGTAGAGGCCGAGCTTGCGGCGGTCCACGGTGTCGGCGACCGCCCCGCCGTACAGACCGAACACGATGAGCGGTACGAGCGTGAAGATGCCGACGAGGCCGACGTAGAAACTGGAGCCGGTCAGGTCGTAGACCTGGAGCGAGATCGCGAGCGCGGTCATGCCGCTGCCCACCCAGGACACCATGTTGCCGAACCAGAGCCGGCGGTAGTCCGGTGAGGTCCGCAGCGGGGTGAGGTCGGCGAATATCCGACCCCGGGTCGGTATGGACCCGGTCGCCGCCCCCGGCGCGGTCCCGCCGCCCGGGGTGGCACCGGCCCCTGACTCGGATCCGGCCGCACCGCACGACGACGCGGGGCTCTGGACGGGCTGCTCGGCTTGTTCGCTCACGCGGGATGCTAACCCCGACGGTGAGGGGGAGGTAGGGCCGACCTCACAGGGGGGTGGGGGCGGCGCGGGGCGGGTGGTGCACGGGCCAGGGGCATGCGGGACGCGGGCCGACAGCCGGTGGCCCGGTGTATCCGCTCGGGCGGGCCGGCCCGGGCCCCGCCGAGTCAACCGGGGTGGCGGGCCGGGTGCCGCCCGGCCCATGGGGCGATCGGCCCGCAGGCCGACGGCCGGGCGGAGCCCCATCCGGCGACCGGGGTCGTGGGGGCCCGTACCCCGGCTGGGTCAATGGCCTGGGTCTGTGGTGCGTGGGCGGGGTGCGGGCCCGCGGGACCGGTCGGCGCCCCGGCCGCGCACCCGTCGGCTCAGGTCGCGGGCCTGGGGGCCGCAACCGGTTGCGGGGAGCACGTTCGCGCCACACGTGGACGCGCGCGCCGAAGTCCCCGGCCGCCGCTACGCTTCCCCCGATCAGTACGCGTCGTCGCCGCCCCCGCCTCCATCAGGCGGGGGCGGCGACGCATCTCGCCGAAAGGCCCACCATGAACACCCTGATCTCCGCCGCCGTGCGCGGCGCCACGCCCACCCCGCCCACCACCCGGCGCGTACCCCTCACCGCACGGGCCGCCGCCCAGCACGCCGGGCACGTGCCGGCCACCCTGGACCGCGTCACCACGACGGCCGCCAACGTCCCCAGCGCCTCGGCGTTCCAGTCGGCCCTGTGAAGGCGGCGTAACTCCGACACCCCGCCGGGAAGCCCCCGCCATCCGCACACGGCGTGCGTGACACCGGGGGCTTCCTTCGTTTCGCCGCCACGGACCGCGTGGCCCCCGAGCGGCCGGGGACCGCGGCCCACCGGTGGCATTGAGTCCCTTTGCCGGGGCCTTCCGGCCGTGTACCTCAGAAAGCCCTCAACCGTCGCCCGGGCTCGCGTCGCAGCACGCAGAATGCCAGCCGGGGCGTTCCCTACGTCGCGCGCATGCCCCGCCGAAGCCCAACGGAACACGCAGCGGACCTCAAGGAGCACGCCGATGGACGCGACCGACGAGCACAGCGGCAGGGCCCAACCGAGCCTGGACCACCAGGCGTCGGGCCCCGGCCTCTTTCCCGGCACGGGGCAGCCCGATGTCGCCTCCGACCCGGAAGCGAAGAGGACCGCCGCGAACACCATCGAGACCCACCTCGAACCGGACACCAAGACGTCGGGCAGCCACGCCGACGCGGCGACGGCAGCGGCGGTCAAGGAGTTCGGCCCCCGCGACGGACAGGGCTGGGCCACGTCCGGCGCCCTGAAGAAGGCGCAGGCCACCTGGGGCGGGCAGGTTCAGGCGCTCATGAACCGTCTCGGCGGCGAGAAGTCGGCGCTGAGGGGCACGAACACCCTCTTCAGCAACACCGACATCGGCATCCAGCACGGGATCGCGCGGGTGCCCTCCCCCTTGGACCACTACTGATCCGCCCTCCCCACCCCTCCACGGATCCACAGGACCTCATATGCCCACATATCAAGAGATATTGGCGACCGATCTGTCCACCCTGACCACGGCGGCGACGCAGTGGGAGGAGATGGCGGGACAGTTCCACGAGCGGGAGACGCTGTACCACGACCAGGTGCACACGATCACGCTTTCCCCCCAGTGGGTGGGCGAGAGTTCCCATGCGGCGAACGCCGCCTTCGGCGTCACCTTGAACGAGTACAGGAACGCCCAGACCGAGGCCAGGGCGATGGCCTCCCTGCTCAGGGACGCGCACACGCAGTTCACGGAGCTGCGCAAGAAGCTGGAGGCCGAACGGGACGGCGCCGTCAAGGACGGCATGCTCGTCTCGGCGACCGGAAACGTCACCTTCGACGCCGGCAGGCTCACACCGTCCGAGCTGAGCGCCTACGACCACGACCTGAGCGACCAGCAGTCGGCGCGGGAGAAGGCCGGCGTCTGGCAGAGCCGTATCGACCACGCCGTACAGAGCGTGTGCGACGCGGACGAGGGGTTCCAGATCGCGCTCACGCAGGTGGTGAAGGACCCCGACATCACCGACGGCACCAACAACGGGTTCAACGGCCGGGCCAAGGGTGACATCGAGCAGTACGAGGCGGACGAGGGCAGGGACATCGCGCTGCGTGTCGACTCGGGCAAAGCCACCGCCCAGGACTATCAGGAGCTGCGACGGCTCTTCCGTGACAACGCGGGCGACACGGCGTTCAGTCAGACCCTCCTGGACGATCTGGGCGCCGGCGGAACGCTGAAGCTCTCCAACTCCCTGGACAGCCTGGCCCACTACAAGGACACGGAACAGAGCGGCCAGTACCTGGACATCCAGAAGGGTCTCGCCACGACGCTGGCCACAGCCACCCGCGACCCGAACTCCGCCTTCTACCAGCGCTTCCGAGCCGGCACGCAGAAGTCGGGCACCGAGGAATTCAAGCTGAACGGCCTCAGCAGGATCCCGGACGAGCGGGTGCGCGGCTACCAGAGCCTGGTCACGCTCATGCAGCAGGGCAACGGCTATGCGGGCCAGTTCCTCAAGGACACCGCGGACGACATCCGGCACGCCGAGACGGCCTACGCGGCCAAAGGGAAGCCCGGCTCGCCCTGGGCCCTGCGGGACACGTTCAGCGGTGACAACCGGGGCTGGTTCGCCAACGACCCGCTCGACGGCGTCCTCGGCCTGATGTCCCGCGATCCGGCGACCAGCACCGCCTACCTGGACCCGGCGCACAGCGACAACCTCAACTACCTTTTGCACGGCCGTGATTGGGACACCGTCGTGGACCATTTCGCGACCCCGCCGGGCGGCACCACCCAGGGCATGCCGGTGTTGGTGGAGGACGCCGACACCCGCAAGGGGTTCGGCGCCGCCCTGGAGGCCGCGACCACGGGCAACGCCCCGGGCGCGTACCAGCCCATCGGCCACCACACGACGGCGCAGGCGAGCATTCTGCGGCAGACGCTCGACACGCTGAACGCGGACAACCACGCCCAGAAACTGCCGAAGAACCTCACCGAGCCGCTGGCGCACATCATGACGTCGTACACGGCGGACACGCACCAGACGTTCGCCAAGTCCGATACCCGCTACGAGATCGCCTTCAACGACCAGGGGACGGTCTGGGAGGACAAGGACGGCGCCCATCTGGCCCTGGCACCCGACCACTTGACCAAGATCATGCGGGGAATCGCCGACGATCCGGAGGCTTTCGGGCACCTCTACGGGGCGGAACAGAGGTATGCGCACGATGTCCTGGCCGCCCTGCCGCAGGACGCCGGGGAGAAGACCATCCACGATCGCGTCGTCGAGTCCTCGCGTGCCATGGGTTCCTACGACGGCGTCCGCGCGGACATCATCTTCGACGAACGTTTCAAGAAGACGCAGTGGGCCGCCGACTTCAACCACGGGATCGGCACGGCGCTGAGTACGGCCCTGATGTTCAACCCGGTGTCCGATCTCGACCCCGTGGGGAACCTGGCCACCAAGAGCGTCGACATCTGGACGTACGAGTCCAACAAGGAACACACGGCCGAGGCGAATCTGGAGGCGACCGCCGCGAACGCGAAGACGTACGACGCCGGCCAGCGTGACGTCGATCACATGGTCAGGATGTGGAGCCAGAGCCGCGGGCACGACCTCAACGGCGACTACACCAAGTACTTCCTCCACGCCGGCCAGGACGAGTACAGCATCAGCCGCGACGACTCCATGCGCTTCCTGCGCCCCGACCGCTGACGCTCCGCCGGAACGGCCCTCGACAGAATGAGCACCATGCAGAAGAACCCCAGGCTCCGACGCATCCACCCCGGCTGGTACGCGGGGGCGTTCGTCGCCGTTCTGGCCATAGCGGCCCAGGTTGTCTACAGCACCGGCCTCTACGGCTCCTGGCGCGACAGCCGGTCGGTGGACCGGGCCTGTGGCGGGAATGTGGCACGGCCGGAACTCGCCACGGCTCTGGAGTCCTCGCACCTGCGGGCGAGATCCCTTGAGCTCGACGACGGGTATCTGGCCCATTGCCTGGTGCTGAGGGCGGACTCCGCACGCAACGGCTCGCTGGAGATGTCCCTGCGCTGGAGCAGCACCGGGCCTGCCCCCCTGGAGGCATTCCCCTCCGACATCACCAACGGGTTCAAGGGAGCGGCCTCGCCCCTGGGCAAGGGCTGGCCGGGCATCGCACGAAGCGGGGACGGCGGGGCGGTCCAGGTCGCCCTGGACTGCCGCAACGACCGGGGCAAGGCGCTCATCGCCCACGGACGTTTCGCCCCGCCGGGCTTCGCCCCGTCGAGGAGCACGGCCGCGCTCACCGGTCTGGGCCAGGTGACCGCCGAGACCGCTCGCAAGGCGGCGGAGAAGTACGGGTGCCGGACGAGCGGCGGGGGGAAGCTGAGCGACGTGTCGGCGCCTCCTGTCGGCGCCGGGTCCTACCGGGCCAAGCCGCTGGGGCAGTCACAGGGGTCCTGCGCCGCGTTGCGCGACCTCGCGCCGACGGCGACGCCGAGCGGCACCCCGCTGGCGGTGGAGTTCCCCGCGGACACCCGGGCGCCCCAGGTGAACTGCTATCTCGCCACGGCGTCCCAGAAGCCTGGATATGGCCTGTTCGCCTTCTACGGCGCGACCGCGAAGGAGTTCCGGACGAGCGCGGCGGCCCGCTCCCTGAAGCGACTGGAAGGGGACCTTGCAGAGGACAAGGACAGCGTTTGGGCCACCGCCCAGTGCCCTCAATCCGCCGAACCCGCCTCGTTCCTGCTCACCCGGCTCCAGGAGGTGACGGCGTCCGCCGTCACCTACCCGGCCCCCCGCTCCTCCCCCGACTTCGCGAACACCGCCCTGAAGGCGTTCGCGGACGGCGAGGCGAAGCAACGGGGGTGCACCGATGTGCGGATGACGACTCAGCCGTGAGAGCCCGTCGAAGCGTCCGGCGGGGCGGGGAGGTCCCGTCCGGCCGGGGCGCGACACGCGCTCGGCGGTGCCGGTGGGCCAGGCGGGTGATCACTCGCTGGAGATCGTCCGGCGGCCCGATCCGGATCGAGCGGGGCCGTCCGCCGCACCCTCGGCGGACGCCACACAGCGCACCGAAACCGCCAAAGGCGCAGGCCAGAACGTTTCTGCACAGGGAACTGCTGGTGGGGCGGGTGGGACTCGAACCCACGGCCGACGGATTATGAGTCCGCTGCTCTAACCGGCTGAGCTACCGCCCCTTTACGGCGCGTCGCGCACATGTGTGCGCGCCGTCTGCCGCAGCATAGCCGCTCATACGATCTCCTGCCTCGGATGGTCGGCTTCGCACGCCCATGAGGACTTCGCGGGGATCCCGGCGGTTCCACCGGATACGAAAAAGGACCCCGAAGGGTCCGATTCCGCTGCTCTCCCGACTGGACTCGAACCAGTAACCTGCCGGTTAACAGCCGGCTGCTCTGCCAATTGAGCTACAGGAGACCGAGCTCCCCCGACTGGACTCGAACCAGTAACCTGCCGGTTAACAGCCGGCTGCTCTGCCAATTGAGCTACAGGGGAATGTCTCGTCGCCTCGAACGTACCCACCTGGGATGATCCCGGGCGGCGTGCGTTCGCTGCGACACATACATTAGCGCAAGCAGGGGGGTGCTCCGCCAATCGGTTCCGCCCCGGGTGATCACGGGGCTGCGCGGGTAGGCGCGGCTCACACGCTAGGGAAGGGTGACCGCCATGCGATACCGGCTCTCGTTCGCCGCCGGAATGGCTCTTGGATACGTGCTCGGGACCCGGGCCGGCCGCGAGCGCTACGAGCAGTTGAAGAAGTCCGCGCGCCAGGTGGCGCAGAACCCCGCCGTGCGCAACACCGCCGAGTCGGCCGCGCAGACCTCGCGGGACGTGGCGGGCAAGGCGTTCCACGCGGTGAGCGAGAAGGTCGGGGACAAGGTGCCGGCCTCCGTGGCCGGCCGGGTGCGCTCCCTGCGCGAGCGCGGTCCGGGCGGCGAGGACGACTGGGGCACCAGCAACACCTGACGCACCGGCACCACCTGACGCGCAGGCGACGCCCCCGGCGCGGAACCCCGCCCGCGCCGGGCGACAGCGTTGTCCCGGCCACTGCCGTCCCGGCCGCCCCGCCCGTGCGGCAGAATCGGGGCCATGGGGATAGTCGCCGGTCTTGACAGTTCTTCCGCCTTCACGCGCATCGTCGTCTGCGACACGGACACGGGCGCCGTTCTGCGCCAGGGGTACGCCCCCCACCCGGTCGAACCCAAGGCCACGGAGGTCGATCCGCAGGCGTGGCTGCTCTCGCTCGGGGAGGCGGCGAGCGGCGGGCTGCTCGAAGGGGTCGAGGCCATCGGCGTCTCGGCCCAGCAGCACGGGCTGCTGCCGCTGGACGGCGCGGGCAATCTCGTACGTCCCGCGCTGACCGGCAACGACAAGCGGGCGCAGGTCTCCGCCGCCGACCTGGTGGACGGGCTCGGCAGCCGGGAGGCCTGGGCGCAGGCCGTGGGCTGTGTGCCGCAGGCCGCGCAGGCGGTGGCCAAGCTGCGCTGGATCGCGCGCAACGAGCCGGAGGCCGCCCAGCGCACCGCCGGTGTTCTCCAGGCGCACGACTGGCTGGTGTGGCAGCTGCTCGGCCGGCCGGCCCGGCGCACCACCGACCGGGGCGCCGCCTCCGGCACCGGCTACTGGTCGGCGGCCACCGGCTTCTACCGTCCCGATCTGGTCGAGCTGGCCCTCGGCCACCAGGTGGCGCTGCCGGAAGTGCTCGGGCCGTCGGACGCGGCCGGCACCACCCCCGAGGGGCTGCTGATCTCGGCCGGTACGGGCGAGACGATGGCGGCCGCGTTCGGGCTCGGCGTCGGCGTCGGCGACGCGGTGGTCTCGCTCGGCGCCTCGGGTTCGGTCATGGCCGTGCACCACGAGGCGCTGGCCGATCCGAGCGGGATGATTACGTCCTTCGCCGACGCGACGGGGATGCATCTGCCCGTCGTGCATACGAGCAATGCCGTCCGTGCCCTGCGCGGGACGGCGCAGATGCTCGGCGTCGAGGACCTCGCGGCCCTCAGCGAGCTCGCCCTGACCTCCACCCCCGGCGCCTGCGGCCTGGTCCTGCTGCCCTACCTGGAGGGCGAGCGCACCCCCCGCCTTCCGCACGCCGCCGGCACGCTTTCGGGGCTGCGGCGCGAGTCGATGCAGCCGGAGCACCTGGCAAGGGCCGCCTTCGAGGGGATGCTCTGCTCGCTCGCCGACGCCCTGGACGTGCTGCGCGGGCGCGGCGTCGAGGTGCGGCGGGTCTTCCTGCTGGGCGCGGCGGCCGAACTGCCCGCCGTGCAGGCGGCGGCGCCCGCGATCTTCGGTACGCAGGTCGTCGTGCCGCAGCCCGCCGAGTACGCGGCGCTCGGCGCGGCCCGCCAGGCCGCCTGGGCGCTCGGGGTGGCCCGCGGCACGCTCGCCGCCCACACCCCGCCCGCCTGGCAGGGGGCGTCGGCGCAGGTCTTCGAGGCCGGTGAGGAACTGGCCGTGGGGCAGGCGGTCCGTCAGCAGTACGTCGCGACGCGTGACGAGATACACCCCGGCGCCTTCGGCCAGGGTGCTTGACGCGCGCCCGCCGTACGCTCTTTGCTATTCCTTTTGACTCCAGCACGATAATCGCTTGAGCTTCCAGGGGTGGGGTGTCGCAAGATGGGGGGTCGAACCCCCGATCTTGCCGACCCGGAGAGCCTGCGCGTGCTCATACGTCTCCTGCGGTCCCACCTAGGGCCGTACAAGAAACCGATCGCCTTCCTGGTGCTGCTGCAACTCTTGCAGACCAGCGCCACCCTTTACCTGCCCACCCTGAACGCGAACATCATTGACAACGGTGTCGTCAACGGCGACACGGGCTACATCCTGGGTCACGGCGGCATCATGATCGCCATCAGCCTCGTCCAGGTGTTCTGCAACATCGGTGCCGTCTTCTTCGGCGCCAGGACCGCGGCCGCGCTCGGGCGCGACGTCCGGGCCGCCGTCTTCGCGCGGGTGCAGTCCTTCTCGGCCCGCGAGGTCGGTCAGTTCGGGGCGCCGTCCCTGATCACCCGCACCACCAATGACGTCCAGCAGGTCCAGATGCTGGTCCTGATGACGTTCACCCTGATGGTGTCCGCGCCGATCATGTGCGTCGGCGGCATCATCATGGCGCTCGGCCAGGACGTGCCGCTCTCGGCGGTGCTGCTCGCCGTCGTACCCGTCCTCGGCGTCGCGGTCTCGCTGATCGTGCGCAGGATGCGGCCGCTGTTTCGCACCATGCAGACCCGCCTGGACACCGTGAACCGGGTGCTGCGCGAGCAGATCACCGGCAACCGCGTGATCCGCGCCTTCGTGCGCGACGCCTACGAGCAGGACCGCTTCAAGGGCGCCAACACCGAACTCACCGACGTCACACTCGCCACCGGCCGCCTGATGGCGCTGATGTTCCCGACCGTCATGACCGTCGTGAACATCTCCTCGGTCGCCGTGGTCTGGTTCGGCGCGCACCGCATCGACAGCGGCGACATGCAGATCGGCCAGCTCACCGCGTTCCTGGCCTACCTCATGCAGATCGTGATGGCCGTGATGATGGCCACCTTCATGTTCATGATGGTGCCGCGCGCCGAGGTCTGCGCCGAACGCATCGAGGAAGTCCTCGCCACCGACACCAGCGTGGTGGCGCCCAGGAGCCCGGTGCTGGAACTGCGCCGGCACGGCCATCTGGAAGTGCGCGGCGCCGACTTCAAGTACCCCGGCGCCGAGGCGTCCGTACTGCGCGGCGTGGACCTGGTGGCAAGGCCCGGCGAGATCACCGCCGTCATCGGCTCGACGGGCAGCGGCAAGTCCACGCTGCTCGGTCTCGTGCCGCGCCTGATGGACGCGACCGACGGGCAGGTCCTGGTCGACGGCGAGGACGTGCGCACCCTCGACCCCGTCCTGCTGGCCAAGACCGTCTCCCTCGTACCGCAGAAGCCGTACCTGTTCTCCGGCACCGTCGCCACCAACCTGCGCTACGGCAACCCCGACGCGAGCGACGACGAGCTCTGGCACGCCCTGGAAGTGGCGCAGGCCAAGGACTTCGTCTCCCGCCTCGACGGCGGCCTCGACGCGCCGATCGCGCAGGGCGGCACCAACGTCTCCGGCGGCCAGCGCCAACGGCTCGCCATCGCGCGCACCCTGGTCCAGCGCCCGGAGATCTACCTCTTCGACGACTCCTTCTCGGCGCTCGACTACGCCACCGACGCGGCGCTGCGCTCCGCGCTCGCCCGCGAGACCGCCGAGGCCACGGTCGTGATCGTGGCCCAGCGGGTCTCCACCATCCGGGAAGCCGACCGCATCATCGTCCTCGACGAGGGACGGGTCGTGGGGACCGGGCGCCATCACGAACTGATGGCCGACAACGAGACGTACCGGGAGATCGTGCTCTCCCAGCTGACGGAGGCTGAGGCGGCATGAGCGGGCCCGGTGGACGCATGATGATGGGCGGCGGCCCCGATCAGCGGTCGATGAACTTCAAGGACTCCGGAAAACGGCTGGTCAAACGGCTCGCACCGGAGAAGGCCACGCTGAGCGTGATGCTCCTGGCGGTCGTGTGCAGCGTCGGTCTCTCGGTGGTCGGACCGAAGATCCTCGGCAAGGCGACCGACCTGGTCTTCGCCGGGGTCGTCGGACGCGAGATCCCCGAGGGCGTCACCAAGGCGCAGGCCCTGGACGGCCTGCGCCACAAGGGCCAGGGCGGCCTCGCCGACATGCTCTCCGGAGTGGACTTCCACCCCGGCCACGGCATCGACTTCGACGGCGTCGCACGTGTGCTGCTCGCGGCGCTCGCGGTGTACGTGGGCGCGGGCCTGCTCATGCTGGTGGCGACCCGGCTGTCCAACCGCGCCATCAACAAGACCGTGTTCCGCATGCGCGAGGACATCCAGAGCAAGCTGTCGCGGCTGCCGCTGTCCTACTTCGACAAGGCCAAGCGCGGTGAAGTGCTCAGCCGCGCCACCAACGACATCGACAACATCTCGCAGACGATGCAGCAGACGATGGGCCAGCTCATCAACTCGCTCCTGACCATCGTCGGCGTCCTGGTGATGATGTTCTGGATCTCCCCGCTGCTCGCCCTGGTGGCGCTGGTCACGGTGCCGCTGTCGATCGTGGTCGCCACCAGGGTCGGCAAGCGCTCGCAGCCCCAGTTCGTCCAGCAGTGGAAGTCCACGGGCAAGCTGAACGCGCACATCGAGGAGATGTACACCGGGCACGCCCTGGTGAAGGTGTTCGGCCGCCAGCAGGAGTCGGCGCGGGCGTTCGCCGAGCAGAACGACGCGCTGTACGAGGCCTCGTTCAAGGCGCAGTTCAACAGCGGCGTCATGCAGCCCCTGATGATGTTCGTGTCCAACCTGAACTACGTCCTGGTGGCGGTCGTCGGCGGTCTTCGGGTCGCGACGGGCTCGCTGTCCATCGGTGACGTGCAGGCGTTCATCCAGTACTCGCGGCAGTTCTCGATGCCGCTGACCCAGGTCGCCTCCATGGCCAACCTGGTGCAGTCCGGCGTCGCCTCCGCCGAGCGGATCTTCGAACTCCTCGACGCCGACGAGCAGGAGCCGGACACCGCATCGCCCGAGCGCCCCGAGGTGGCGCGCGGCGCGGTCGCCCTGGAGCACGTGTCCTTCCGCTACGAGCCCGACAAGCCGCTCATCGAGGACCTGTCCTTGACGGTGGAGCCCGGGCACACGGTCGCCATCGTCGGCCCCACCGGCGCCGGCAAGACGACCCTGGTCAATCTGCTCATGCGTTTCTACGAGGTCACCGGCGGCCGGATCACCCTGGACGGGGTGGACGCGGCGCGGATGACCCGCGAGGAGGTGCGGGCCGGCATCGGCATGGTGCTCCAGGACACCTGGCTGTTCGGCGGCACGATCGCGGACAACATCGCGTACGGCGCCCCGAAGGACGTGACCCGCGAAGAGATCGAGGAGGCGGCGAAGGCGGCCCACGCCGACCGCTTCATCCGTACGCTCCCCGAGGGCTACGACACCGTCATCGACGACGAGGGCTCCGGGGTCAGCGCGGGCGAGAAGCAGCTCATCACCATCGCGCGGGCGTTCCTGTCCGACCCGGTGATCCTGGTCCTCGACGAGGCGACGAGCTCGGTCGACACCCGCACGGAGGTGCTGATCCAGAAGGCGATGGCCCGGCTCGCGCACGGGCGTACGTCGTTCGTCATCGCGCACCGGCTCTCCACGATCCGGGACGCGGACGTGATCCTGGTGATGGAGAACGGCTCGATCGTCGAACAGGGCACGCACGACGAGCTGTTGGCGGCGGACGGCGCGTACGCCCGCCTGTACGCGGCCCAGTTCGCGCAGGCGGTCGCCGAAGTCGACTGATCCGTAGGCATGTTGGGGCCGGTGCGCGGTGCGCGCCGGCCCCTTTTGCCTGTCGGGCGCCGGGAACGCTAGTCCAGGTAACCCCGCAGCTGCTCCGCGAACGCGTGGTCGCGGAGTTTGTTCAGCGTCTTCGACTCGATCTGGCGGATCCGCTCCCGGGTCACGCCGAAGATGCGCCCTATCTCCTCCAGCGTGCGCGGCCGGCCGTCCGCGAGCCCGTACCGCAGCTGCACCACTTTGCGTTCGCGTTCACCGAGCGTGGACAGCACCGCTTCCAGGTGCTGGCGAAGCAGCAGGAACGCGGCGGACTCCACGGGGGAGGCGGCGTCGCCGTCCTCGATGAGGTCGCCGAGCGCGACATCGTCCTCCTCCCCCACCGGCGCGTGCAGCGAGACCGGTTCCTGGGCCAGGCGCAGCACCTCCCCGACCCGTTCCGGGGTCAGGTCGAGGTGGGCGGCGACCTCGTCGGCGGTCGGTTCGTAGCCGCGTTCCTGAAGCATCCGGCGCTGGACGCGCACCACGCGGTTGATGAGTTCGACGACGTGCACGGGCACCCGTATGGTGCGGGCCTGGTCGGCGAGCGCCCGCGACATGGCCTGGCGGATCCACCAGGTCGCGTACGTGGAGAACTTGTAGCCCCGCGCGTAGTCGAACTTCTCCACCGCCCTGATCAGACCGAGGTTGCCCTCCTGGACCAGGTCGAGCATGGTCAGGCCGCGCCCCACGTACCGCTTGGCCACCGAGACCACCAGCCGCAGGTTCGCCTCGATGAGGCGGCGTTTGGCCATGCGGCCCATGACGACCAACTTGTCCAGATCCACGGCGAGTTGGGAGTCGAGGTCGGAGGCGGTGTTCAGCTTCTCCTCGGCGAACAGGCCGGCCTCGACGCGCCGGGCCAGCTCGACCTCCTCGACGGCGGTGAGCAGCGGGATGCGTCCGATCTCGCGCAGATACTGGCGAAAGAGGTCCGAGGAGGGGCCGCCGGTGTCGGTCCGGCCGGGCCCGGGGGCCGGGGGCCGGGGCGTCTCTTCCTCGAACGGTTCGGGCGCGGGCCCCGCCTGGGGCCCGGTCCGCTGCGCGTCCGCGCGGTGCGCGGGGCGGGGCCGAGGCGGCTGCGCCGCCGTGACGACGTCGTGGTCGGTCAGGGTCCGGGTCTGCACGGGGGCGACCTCCAGGGTGATCGCTGCCGGATCGGGGGCGTCCGGCAGCGGGACGGGGGCGGCCGGGCCGCATTCCGTCCCGGACTCATCATTGAGCGGATCCGCGGGGGTGAGGTGCCCACCTGCGGGGGTGGGCCGGCCGCGCTCCGAGGACTCAGGCACCGCCATCCAGTGTGGGGTACGACACAGTCCCGCCGCGACGGGCGTGCGGTGACTTTTTGAAGCCGTGCGTGAGCGGGTGGTTACCCACGCGGGGCCGGGCGCGGCCGCCGTGCGACCGGATCGGGCCGGCGCGGCGCCTAGGGGGTGTCTGGTGGACCATGGCCGGGGGCGCGCCTGATCCACCAGACACCCCCTAGAGCGCGGCCGCGCCCTTGTTGCGCAGGGCCTGACCGTACTGCTGGAGCACCCACAACTCGTTCTGCACGGCGGCCAGTTGGGCCGGGTCGCCGTGCTGGCCGAGGCGGGCGAGGCTGCCCTGGATGTCCAGGAGGCGCCGGTCGACGGCGCGGCGGCGCACGGCCACCAACTGCTCGCCCGCGTACGCCTCGTCGACCGTGCGGGCGTGGATGGCCTCGACGGCGAGCTCGGTGACCAGGGCGCGGACCACGTCGTTGGGCGCGCGGTCCATGACGGTGGGCAGATAGTCCGATGGGGCGTCGGTGGCGCCGCCCGCCTCCTGGATGCACTGGCGCACCGCCGCGTAGGGCGGCGCGGTGAACTCGTCCGCGCCGTAGGCGTCGAACGCCGGGGAGACCAGGTGCGGGTACTGGAGCGCCAGCTTCAGCAGCTCCCGTTCGGTGCGGTGGGCGGGGCTGCGCAGGTTCAGCGCGGGGCCGGGGCCCACCGTGGGGCGGGGGGCGGCGCTCTCGTAGCCCTGGCGGCGCCCGGGCGCGGGCGCGGGGCCCTTGCCGCCCCGGTCGCGGGCCCAGCGGGCGAGCTGGGCGACGCGCTTGACCACGAACTGGGTGTCCAGGATGCCGAGGATGCCCGCGAGTTGGACGGCGACCTCGTGCTGGGAGGCGACGTTCTTGATGCGGGCCACGATGGGGGCCGCCTCGTCCAGGGCCGCGGCCCGCCCCGCCGGCGTCTCCAGGTCGTAGCGGCTCACGATCTGGCGGATGGCGAACTCGAAGAGCGGGGTGCGGGGCTGGACCAGCTCGGCGACCGCCTCGTCGCCCTTGGCCAGGCGCAGATCGCAGGGGTCCATGTTGTCGGGCGCGATCGCGATGTAGGTCTCGGCTGCGAACTTCTGGTCGTCCTCGAAGGCCCGCAGGGCCGCCTTCTGGCCCGCCGCGTCGCCGTCGAAGGTGAAGATCACGCGGGCCGAGCCGTTGTCCATGAGCAGCCGGCGCAGGATCTTGATGTGGTCGCCGCCGAAGGCGGTGCCGCACGTGGCGATCGCGGTGGTGACGCCGGCCAGGTGGCAGGCCATGACGTCGGTGTAGCCCTCGACGACGACCGCGCGGCTGGACTTGGCGATGTCCTTCTTGGCCAGGTCGATGCCGTACAGGACCTGTGACTTCTTGTAGATCGGCGTCTCGGGGGTGTTGAGGTACTTGGGGCCGTTGTCGTCGTCGCGCAGCTTGCGCGCGCCGAAGCCGACGACCTCGCCCGACACGTCGCGGATCGGCCACATCAGGCGGCCCCGGAAGCGGTCGATGGGGTTGCGGCGGCTCTCCTGGGCCAGGCCCGAGGTCAGCAGTTCCTTGTCGCTGAAGCCCTTGCCGCGCAGATAACGCGTCAGGTGGTCCCAGCCCGCCGGGCTGTAGCCCACACCGAAGTGGGCGGCCGCCGCCTGGTCGAAGCCGCGCTCGGCGAGGAAGGCCCGGCCGATCTCCGCCTCGGGGCTGCCCAGCTGTTCGCTGTAGAACTGCGCGGCCGCCTTGTGCGCCTCGACCAGGCGGATGCGCTCGCCGCGCTGGTGGGAGGGGTTGTAGCCGCCCTCCTCGTAGCGCAGGGTGATGCCCGCGGTGGCGGCCAGGCGCTCGACCGCCTCGGAGAACGACAGGTGGTCGATCTTGCGCACGAAGGCGATCGTGTCGCCGCCTTCCTGGCAGCCGAAGCAGTGGAAGAGACCCTTGCTCGGGCTGACCTGGAAGGACGGGGACTTCTCGTCGTGGAAGGGGCACAGACCCTTGAGGTTGCCGCCGCCCGCGTTGCGCAGCTGGAGGTATTCGGACACGACGGCGTCGATCGGGACCGCGTCCCGTACCGCCTTCACGTCGTCATCGTTGATCCTGCCTGCCACGCGTGAAGTCTACGGGGACGCGCCGACACTCAGGGTGCGAGGGAGCCGAGCGCGACGGTGGCATCGGCGAGCGCGTCGGTGTCCACCTGGGCCCCGCCCCGGATGAGGGCCTGGATGGGCTCTGTGACATCCCACACGTTGACGTTCATCCCGGCCAGGACCCGGCGCTCCTTCAGCCAGAACGCGATGAACTCGCGCTTGCCCGTGTCGCCCCGGATCACCACTTGGTCGTAGGAGCCCGGCGGCGCCCAGCCCGAGTATTCGAGGCCGACGTCGTACTGGTCGGAGAAGAAGTACGGGATCCGGTCGTAGGTGACGTCCTGGTCCAGCATGGCGCGGGCGGCGGCCGGACCGCCGTTGAGGGCGTTGGCCCAGTGCTCCACGCGCAGCCGGACGCCGAGCAGGGGATGGTGGACCGCGGCCACGTCGCCGGCCGCGAAGATGTCGGGGTCGGAGGTGCGCAGCGAGGCGTCCACGGCGATGCCTCCGCCGTGCTCCCGGTCGACCATCGCGAGCCCGGCCGTCTCGGCGAGCGAGGTGCGCGGGGCCGCGCCGATCGCGGCGAGCACGTCGTGCGCGAGGTGCTCCTCGCCGTCGTCGGTGCGGGCCGCGAGCACCATGCCGTCCTGCCCGACGATCTCGGTGAGGCGGGCCCCGAAGTGGAAGCGGACGCCGTGCTCGGCGTGCAGGTCGGTGAAGAGCTGGCCGAGCTCGGGGCCGACCACGTTGTGCAGCGGGGTCGGTTCGGGCTCGACGACGGTGACCTCGGCGCCGTAGCCCCTGGCGGCCGCGGCGACCTCCAGGCCGATCCAGCCGGCGCCCGCGACGACGAGGTGGCCGTTGTCGCGGCCGAGCGCCTTCAGGACGTGCCTCAGGCGCTCGGCGTGGGCCAGGCGCCGCAGATGGTGCACGCCCGCCAGGCCGGTGCCGGGGATGTCCAGGCGGCGCGGCTCGGCGCCGGTGGCCAGCAGCAGCCGGTCGTACTGGATGAGCGCGCCGTCACCGAGGCGGACCGTCTTGGCCGCGCGGTCGATGGCGGTCACGGGCTGGCCGAGGTGGAGCTCGATGTCGCGCTGCGCGTACCAGGCCGGCTCGTGCGTGAAGACGCTGTCGCGCTCCTCCTTGCCGGCCAGGAACCCCTTGGACAGGGGCGGCCGTTCATAGGGGTGTTCGCGTTCGTCACCGATGAGGATCACTCGCCCGCTGAACCCTTCGGCGCGAAGGGTCTCGGCGGCTTTCGCCCCGGCGAGACCGCCTCCCACGATCACGAATGTCCGATCTGCGTCGACCACTTGATGCCTCCTCGGTGCTTGCTGCGCGGCGCCGCCATCTGCGAGCGTCCCGCACGGAGCGTGATGGGGGAAGAGGGCTTGCTCCGCCTGGACGCCGGGTCGGCCTGGATTTACCGGTGGTGCACGGTGAGTCTGGAGTGAAGCGAACGCGCCGCCGCGTCGGTGAGCGAGGCGACCTGATCGACGATCACACGCTTGCGGTCGCGGTCGTCGCCGGCCTCCTCGTACAGCGCCCGGAACTGCGGGTCGAGGCCGTCGGCGGGGGCGCGGGCCGTCAGCGCCTCGGCCAGCTCGGTCAGCACCACGCGCTGGTCGGCGCGCAGCCGCTCCTGCTCGTCGCGCTGCATCACATAGCGGTCGGCGACCGCTTTCAGGACGGCGCATTCATTGCGGGCCGCGCGCGGCACGACCAGCTCCGCGCCGTAGCGGGTGAGGTGTCCGGTGCCGTACGCGGCGCGCGTGGCGCTCTCGGCGGCCAGGCAGAACCGGCCGATGAGCTGGCTCGTGGCGTCCTTCAGGCGGGCCTGGGAAACTGCGGAGCCGTCATAGCCGTGCGGCCACCACTCCTGCTCCATGAGCCGGTCCAGGGCGTCGGCCAGCTCCTGGGGAGCGGTGTCCTGCGGCACGTACCGGCCGATCGCGACGCGCCACACCTCGGCGCGCTCGGTCGCCGAGAGCAGCGCGCGCGGGTCGATGTGCCCGGCGTGCAGGCCGTCCTCGAAGTCGTGCACCGAGTACGCCACATCGTCCGACCAGTCCATGACCTGGGCCTCGAAGCACGTGCGGTAGGGCGTGGCGCCCTGCCTGACCCAGGAGAACACCGGCAGGTCGTCCTCGTACACCCCGAACTTCACCGAAGCCGGGCCGCCGGGGTGGGCGCCGCGCGGCCAGGGGTACTTGGTGGCGGCGTCCAGCGCGGCGCGCGTGAGGTTGAGCCCGACGCTGACGGGCTCCCCGGTCACCGACGAGCGCACGAACCGCTTCGGCTCCAGCCGGGTCAGCAGGCGCAGCGACTGCGCGTTGCCCTCGAAACCGCCGATGTCCTCGGCGAATTCGTTGAGCGCCTGCTCGCCGTTGTGCCCGAACGGCGGATGTCCCATGTCGTGGGCGAGGCAGGCGGTTTCGACGAGGTCGGGGTCGCAGCCGAGGGCGGCGCCCAGCTCACGGCCCACCTGCGCGCACTCCAGGGAGTGCGTCAAGCGGGTGCGCGGGCTCGCGTCCCAGGCCTGGAGCGGGATCTGTCCCGGCCGGGTGGCGGCGAGCCCCCGGGGCAGCGAGCCGGGCGTGACGACCTGCGTCTTGCCGGACAGCCGGCGCAGCGCCCCCGAGTGCAGCACGCGCGCGCGATCGCGCTGGAAAGCCGTGCGGCCCGGCCGCTTGTCGGGCTCGGCGGCCCAGCGCTCTGTGTCGGCCTCGGCGTAGAACTCCATGCACCGACAGTAAACGCAGACAGTGACAAGTGGGGCTCATGGGGGGGTCCCCGCGCTGCGTCCCTGCCGCTCACACCCGGGCGAGCACCGAATCCGCGCGGGGATCGCGCAGGGCCGCGTGCGGCGTCAACTCCTGTGCGTAGCGGCGCAGTACGAGCTCGGCCATCGCCGGATGCGCCCCCAGAGGCGCCGCCGCCACCCACGGCGCCTGGGCCGCGCACTGCGCCGCGAAACGTCCCGGCGCGGTGAAGTACGCGGCGATCGCGACCCGGTGCCTGCCGCGCGCGGCCAGTGCGCGCAGCGCGTCGGGCACGGTGGGCGAGGCGGCCGACGCGTAGGCGGGCACCACCGGCACACCGCCCAGACGTGCGCTGAGCAGGCGGGCGGTGCGGCGCGTGCCGGCGGCCGCCGCGGGATCGCGCGAGCCGGCGGCGGCCAGCACGACGGCCAGGGAGCGCGCGGTTTCGGTGGAGTGCGCGGTGTCAGCGGCGCGCTCGGTGTCGGTGGAGAGCGCGGTGTCAGCGGCGCGCACGGCGTCGGTGGAGAGCGCGGTGTCAGCGGCGCGCACGGCGTCGGTGGCGGGCGCGGTTTCGGTGGCGCGCGCTCCGGCGGGCTCGCCTGGCCATCCCGCCTCGATGAGCCGGGCGTGCAGGGCCTCGGCGAGCAGCGGATGTGGGCCGAGCGGCGCCGCGACCCGGGCCCGCAGATGGCCGCCCGCCGTGGCCAGGACGTGCGGGATGTCGTGCTTGACGTGGTGGCCGCGCCCCAGCAGCAGCGGTACGAGGACGGCCTCGCCACGCAGCTGAGTCAGCGTGTCGCTCAGCGCGGGCCGGTCCATCTCTATGTTCCCGAGCCGCACATCGAGATCCGGGCGCAGCGCGCGCACCCGGTCCAGGAGCGCGTCGACCGTCCGCAGCGCGCCGGGGTCACGGCTGCCGTGCGCGACGGCCACGAGAGCGGGCCCACCGGAGTCCGTATCTGTCCTGCGCCGGCACTGATCTGTCATGCGCCGATCGTGCCGCGCGCATGTTGCCGGCCCATTGCGCCCCGGTCACAGCACCGGTCACAGCACCAGTCACGTCACAACCCCGCCGAAAACCCCGCTCATCACCCTCGTTCACGCCCCGGGGCCGCGCTGCCACGGGGCGAACCGGCGCGCCGCCCCACGCGTCCACCCTTTCGTACACCGATCCGCCCCCGGAGGGACCCCGTGCCGCGCATCCCACTGAAACGACCCCGTCTGCCGCGTACCCGCGCGGGGCGGCGGCGCCTGCTGCGGGGTGTGGTCGCCGGGTGCGTGCTCGCGCTCATGCCCGCCACCTGGCTCCGCACCAGCACCGTCGGCCGTGTCGGCACCGTGGCGGACGCCCCGGCGGCCGGGGTCGCGGTGGTGTTCGGGGCGGGCCTGTGGAAGGGCGAGCCCTCGCCGTACCTGGCCGGCCGGCTCGACGCGGCGGTCGAGCTGTACCGGGCGGGAAAGGTGCGGGCCGTCCTGGTCACCGGCGACAACAGCCGCGCCGACTACGACGAACCCGACGCGATGCGCGGCTATCTCCTGCGCCACGGGGTGCCGGACACCCGCGTGGTCGCCGACTTCGCCGGCTTCGACACCTGGGATTCCTGCGTACGGGCCAAGAAGATCTTCGGCGTGGACCGGGCCGTCCTGGTCACCCAGGGCTTCCACATCCGGCGCGCGGTGGCGCTGTGCGAGGCCGCGGGCGTGCGCTCCTATGGGGTGGGCGTCGACGCCGCGCACGACGTGACCTGGTACTACGGCGGCGCACGCGAGGTGTTCGCCGCGGGCAAGGCCCTGATGGACGTCGTGTTCGAGCCCGACCCCACCTTCCTCGGCCCCACCGAGCCCGGGGTGGCGCGGGCGCTGGCCGGCTGACGCACGGGCGGGCCCGCCCGGGGTGGCGGGTCCGCCGGGCGGCGGGGGCCCAGCCCAGCGGGGGCCCGGGGGCGGCGGGGGCCCGGGCGCGGCGGGGGCCCGGCCCTGCCGGGTCACGTTCCGATGGCGACCGCCTCACCGCGCGCCGGCCGCCGCGATGAGGCCGTCGCAGCGGGCGCGTAACCGGCGGGCGGCGCCGGGCGTAACACGCCTCGCGCAGCGTGGGGGCATGCCCACCGAAGCCCCCGCGCCCCCGCCCGTCACCGCCACCCACTGCCCGTACTGCTCCCTCCAGTGCGGCATGGGGCTGCGGGCCGCGAGCGGCGCGCCCGGCGGCCTCGAAGTGGTCCCGCGCGACTTCCCCGTGAACCGGGGCGCCCTGTGCGGCAAGGGCAGCTCCGCGCCCGCCCTCCTCGACCCAAGGCTGCGCCTGACCGAGCCGCTGATCCGCAGCGCCGCCACCGGACGGCTCGAACCGGCCACCTGGGACGCGGCGCTGGCCCTGGTGGCCGCGCGGCTCGGCGCGGTCGGCGAGGAGCACGGCCCGGACGCGGTCGGGGTGTTCGGGGGCGGCGGCCTGACCAACGAGAAGGCGTACGCGCTCGGAAAGTTCGCCCGCGTGGTGCTCAAGACCTCCACCATCGACTACAACGGGCGGTTCTGCATGTCGTCGGCGGCCGCCGCCCATCAGCGGGCGTTCGGCGTGGACCGGGGGCTGCCGTTCCCGCTCCAGGACGTGGCGCGGACCGGCTGTGTGATCCTGGCGGGCTCGAACCTGGCCGAGACCATGCCGCCCGCCGTGCGCCATCTGCGCGAACTGCGCGAGAACGGCGGCAAGTTGATCGTGGTGGATCCCCGCAGGACCAGGACGGCCGAGCAGGCAGATCTGCATCTGGCGCCGCGCCCGGGCACCGACCTCGCGCTCGCCCTTGGCCTGCTGCACCTGGTGGTGGCCCAGGGGCGCACCGACGAGGCGTTCATAGCGCGGCGGACCACGGGCTGGGAGGCGGCGCGCACGGCGGTGATGGCGCACTGGCCGGAGCTGGTGGAGAAGATCACCGGGGTGCCGGTGCCCCAACTGCGGGCGGCCGTCGGCCTGTTCTGCAACGCGCCGGACGGCATGGTGCTGACCGCGCGCGGCGCCGAGCAGCACGCCACCGGCACCGACACGGTGGGCGCCTGGATCAACTTCTGTCTCGCGACCGGACGGGCGGGCCGGCCCTTGTCCGGATACGGCTGCCTCACCGGCCAGGGCAACGGCCAGGGCGGCCGCGAACACGGCCAGAAAGCCGACCAGTTGCCCGGCTACCGCAAACTGACCGACCCCCGGGCCCGCGCCCACGTGGCCGGAGTGTGGGGAGTGCCCGCGGACTCGCTGCCCGGGCCGGGGCCCAGCGCGTACGAACTCCTCGACGCGCTCGGCGGCGAGGTGCGGGCGCTGCTCGTGATGGGCTCGAACCCGGTGATCTCGGCGCCGCGCGCGGCCCACATCGAAGGCAGGCTGCGCGCGCTGGACTTTTTGGCCGTCGCGGACGTGGTGCTCTCGGAGACCGCCGAACTCGCGGACGTGGTGCTGCCGGTGACGCAGTGGGCGGAGGAGACCGGCACGATGACCAACCTGGAGGGCCGGGTGCTGCTGCGCCGGGCCGCCCTCGCCCCACCGGACGGCGTGCGCGGCGACCTCTCTGTCCTCAACTCCCTTGCAAAGCTCCTGAGTTGCGAGGAGACGGCGAGGAAGTTCCCCGCCGACCCCGAGACGGTGTTCCAGGAGCTGCGCCGGGCGTCGGCGGGCGGCGCGGCCGACTACGCGGGCATCAGCTACCGCCGCATCGAGGCCGAGGACGGCGTGTTCTGGCCCTGCCCCGACGAGGACCACCCGGGCACGCCCCGGCTCTTCCTCGAACGGTTCGCGACGGACCACGGGCGGGCCAGGTTCGTCGAGGTCACCCACCGGGGCCCCGAGGAGGAGCCCGACGCCGAGTATCCGCTGGTGCTCACCACCGGGCGCGTGCTCGCACAGTACCAGTCGGGCGCGCAGACCCGGCGCGTCCCCGAACTCGACGCGGCGGCGCCGGGCGCCTTCGTGGAGCTGCACCCCCTGCTCGCCGGCCGGATCGGGGTGGCCGACGGCGACGCGGTGACGGTGACCTCCCGGCGCGGGCACGCCACCGCCCCGGCCCGCGTCACCGCCGCGATCCGCTCCGACACCGTGTTCATGCCGTTCCACTGGCCGGGCGAGGGCCGGGCCAACAACCTCACCAACCCCGCGCTCGACCCGGTGTCCAAGATGCCCGAGTTCAAGGCGTGCGCGGTACGGGTGGAGCGGGCGGGGCCGGCCGCCTGAGCCAGTCGCCGCCGGGGATCGCGGTGCCGCCCGCGCGCAGCTCACGGGCGAGGCGGGGCGCCGCGAGATAGACCCAGGACCACACGGCGCGCCCCTCGACGGCCACCTCGCGCGCCACCCGGTCGTAGACGTTACGGGGGTCCCCGGCCCCGAAGTACTCCTCCAACTCATCCAGCGCGCCCAGGAGTTGCGGGTAGTCGGCGGGGGCGATCTCGACGAGAGTGCCGGTGACCGCAGGGACCCCGGGCCCGGCCGCGCCGCCTTCGAGCGCGGCGTGCGCCAGGGCGTACGGGTAGCCGGGCCCGTCGTACAGGACCGCACCGGCCAGCAGCGCCGGTCGCTCCGCGACCGTACGGCCACGCAGGAACCGCCGGTGGTAGCGCTCACCGGGGCGCAGCGTGCCGTACACGAAGAAGGGGAGCGCGGGCTCGTCGCGGCTCATCGCTCGGCCGGGTCGGCCGGGTCGGGCAACTCAGTCGACTCGGTCGGCTCGATGGAGGTGAGGGGCCCCGCGATCTGGGCGCGGGCCGCGAGGCGGGTCTGCACCGCGCCACGGGCCGGCGCCGCCGCCTTGTCCTGGCTGTCGGTGGTGGTGTGCACGGTCAGCGTCTGGGCCGTCGTCACGGCGTCCTCCCTCGGTGGTGGGCCCGGGCCCGGCCGGGACGGCGAGCGCCACCCCGGCCCGGGCGTGGACCCCGATCCTGCCGGACGCGCCGGGCCGGGCGCCACGTCACCGGCGCCGCCTCGCCACCGCCGTCAGGCGGCGTACGGGCGGACCTGCTTGGCGTCGCGCAGCGCGAGCGCCCACCAGGTCACCTGGTCGAGCATCTTCTTGACGGCCGCGTCCGCCTGCGAGGGCTCGCGGTGCTCGCCCTCCTCGTCGAACAGGCCGTGCACGTGCTGGAAGCTGACCCCGTCCCGCACGGTGACGGCGTGCAGCTCGGCGAAGACCTGCCGCAGCTGCTCGACGGCGCGCAGACCGCCGGAGACCCCGCCGTACGAGACGAAGCCGACCGGCTTGGCCTGCCACTGCGTGTAGTGCCAGTCGATGAGGTTCTTCAAGGGGGCGGGGAAGGAGTGGTTGTACTCGGGGGTGATCACGACGAAGGCGTCGGCGTCGGCCAACTTAGGCGAGGTGACGGCGAGTTGGGCGGCAACGGCGGGCGAGGGGTTGTGGGAGAGGGTGGTCGGCAGTTCGGTCTCGGCGAGGTCGAGCACGTCGATGGCCAGGCCCTGGTGTTCGCGGGCCCGGGCCAGGAACCACTCGGCGACGACCGGCGCGAAGCGGCCCTCGCGGTTGGAGGCGATGACGACGGCGAGCCGAAGAGGAGCCTGCTCGGCGCCGGTGGTGGCGCCGGTGGCGGTGTCGATGGCGGTGTCCGTGGCGGTGGTGATGTCCGTGGTGATGTCCATGGCGAGAAGGATTCAACCTCAAGCCCAGTTGAGGTCAAGCCCGGGCGTCGGCGAACTATGTTGAGGCGCATGACACTTCCGTACGTCGAGATCGACGGCCGTCCCGCGAACGCCGAGAACCTGCTCGTTCCCGCGCTGACCGGCGGCTACGGGCACTACACCGCCATGCAGGTGCGCGACGCGGGCGTGCGCGGTCTCGCCCACCATCTGACCCGTCTCGACCGGGCCAACCGCGAGCTGTTCGGCCCGGCTCTCGACGGCGGCCGGATCCGCGCGCTGGTGGCCGGGGCCCTGGACGCGGCGGGCACGCGGGACGCGGCCGTACGGGTCTACGTGTACGGGCCCGAGGACGCGCCCACCGTGATGGTCGTCGTGAACGAGCCCGTCGACATGCCCTCCGGCGCCCAGTCGCTGCTGTCCGTGCCCTACGAGCGGCCGGTCGCCCACCTCAAGCACCTCGGCGGGTTCGCGCAGGCCTACTACGGCCGCCTCGCCCGCCGCCAGGGCTTCACCGACGCCCTCCTGACCGGCCCCGGTGGCGTGATCGCGGAGGGCGCGGTCACCAACATCGCCTTCTGGGACGGGACTTCGGTGGTCTGGCCCGACCGTCCCGCGCTGCCCGGCGTCACCCGGGCCGTACTCGAACCCCGCCTGGCGGACCACGGCCTGAAGTCGACCCGCCGTGAGGTGACCCTGGCGGGCCTTGCCGCGTACAGCGCGGCCTTCGTCACGAACGCGCGCGGCATCGCCCCGGTGGGGCGCGTCGACGAGCGGGAGTTCGCGGTGGACGCGGAGCTGATGAAGGTGGTGTGGCGAGCGTTCGAGGAAACCCCTTGGGACCCGATCCACCCGGGGTGACCCACACCGCACGGCGGCGGGGGCGAGGGCGGGGCGCTGCGGGGGGCCCGGCGGGCCGGGACACCGGTAACTCGTACGGCCCCGGGTCTCACCCTTTTGTCCCCCGTCGGCGGGCGCCGGGGCCGGGGTGGCTCTTAGGTCGTAGGCAGTAGCTTCTGCCTCGCCCACGGAGGACCCATGCGTGCTGCCCGACTCCTGACGAGCGCCCTGCTGGCGGGCGCCGCCGTGCTGGGCCCGGCGGGTGCGCTCGCGTACGCCGACGCCGAGCCCGGCGGACCGCCGGATCCCGGGGCGACGAGCGCGTCCCCGGGCGCGACGGTGGCCGGGCGCTCCACCGCCTGCGGATCGGCGCGCTGCGCGAACGCCAAGAACGCCAAGAACGCCGAAAACACCAGAAACATCAAAAACACAGAGACCGCCGAGACGCGCCCCGAGGTCAACGCCAGCGGCGATCAGCCGGGCCGCGACACGCCGTGGGACCCGGACAACCAGGGGACCCGCGACAAACCGTGGGACGTCAAGGACCGCACGGGACGCGACAAACCGTGGGACGTCAAGGACCGACCGCCGGGTCACGACAAACCCTGGGACGTCAAGGACTCCCCCGGTCACGACAAGTCCTGGGACGTCAAGGATCAGCCGGGGCGCGTCAAGCCGTGGGAGGGCGACGAGCCACGGGGTCATGTCAGAACCGGGGTCGGCGGCAGCGTCCGCCCCGACACCACCGAGATCGCGGTGGGCGCGGCGGTACTGGCCGCGGCCGCCGTGGGCGGCACCTGGCTGCTGCGTCGCCGGGCGAGCGGCGCGCAGGGCCGGGGCTGACCGCCCTTGTCGACCGGGGGCGTCCGGCGCGACGCGGGCTGGCTGGTGGTGATCGCCGCGTTCGCCGGGATCTGGCTGATCGAGCGAGGACTGGAGACCGTGGAGCCGCCCCGGCCCGCCAGGGCCGAGGCGTTCGCGGCGGGACCGGCGGGAGCTGGGGGCAGGGGAGCGGCCCGCGACGGGATCGCGGCTGATCCCAGGAGCGGGTCCGCCGTGCGGGCCGGGACCGAACTCCCGCCCCCCGACGGCCTCCCGCCCGCCGAACCCGTACGGGTCAAGATCCCGGCGATCGGCGTGGACGCACCCGTGACGCGGCTCGGCCTCGGCGCCGACCGCACCCTGGACGTGCCGCCGCCGGGCAGCACGAACATGGCGGGCTGGTACAAGGACGGCACGCCGCCGGGCACCCGGGGCACGTCCGTGATGGCGGGCCACGTCGACGACGCGCGCGGTCCCGCCGTCTTCTACGCGCTGGGCGCGCTGAAGAAGGGCAGCCGGGTCGAGGTGACCCGCGCCGACGGACTGACGGCGGTGTTCGACGTCGACGCGGTCGAGGTGTACGAGAACGAGGCGTTCCCGGACGCCAAGGTGTACGGCGCCGCGCCCCGCCCGGAGCTGCGCCTGATCACCTGCGGCGGCGGCTTCTCCCCGGGGACCGGCTACCGGGGCAACGTGGTCGCCTTCGCCCACCTGACCGGCGTGCTCCGCCCACCCGCCCACGCGGGTCCGGAACGCGCCCTCTGACCGAACGGACCCCGCGCCGGGCGGGGTTGGCTCAGCTCAGCGCCGCGCCCCGCGCCGCCCTCACGCGTTCCACTGGTCGAAGGCCAGCTTCGCGACCAGGGAGAAGACGACCACCAGCAGCACACCCCGGACGAACTCGCTGCCCCTGCTCAGTGCCATCCGCGCGCCGATCATGCCGCCCGCCAGATTGAACACCGCCATGATCGCGGCCAGTTGCCACAGCACGTTGCCCTGGTAGGCGAACATCGCGAGCGCGCCCGCGTTGGTGCAGACGTTCACGATCTTGGCGGTGGCGCTCGCCGTCACCAGGTCGAGGTGGAGCACGGCCGTGAGGGCGAGGACCAGGAACGTACCGGTCCCGGGGCCGAAGAGCCCGTCGTAGAGGCCGATGCCGCCGCCGACGAGCACGACCGCCGTCACGGCGCGGGCCCGGGTGACAGGCCGCCCGCCGGCCGCCGTCCCGAACGCGGGCTTGAACATCACGAACGCCGCCACCCCCAGCAGCACGACCAGAATCACCGGCCGCAACACCGCGCTGCTGATACCGGCCGCGAAGAACGCCCCGGTCATGGAGCCCGCGAGCGCCGCGAGCCCGATCCGCACCGCGGACTTCACCTGAACGGGCGCCTTGCGCACATACGTCACGGCCGCACCGGAGGTGCCCACGATGGCAACGGCCTTGTTGGTGCCCAGGATGTGCGCCGCCGGAACGTGCGGCAGGCCCAGCAGCAGCGCGGGCAGCATGAGCAGTCCGCCCCCGCCGACCACCGCGTCGATCCAGCCGGCCGCTCCGGCGGCGAGACAGAGCACGATGAGCATGGTCAGTGATATGTCGGGCACAGCGCGACTTTAAGGAGCGCAGCCGGCGTGCGTCCATTACTTTCGGCATCCTTGAGCCGGATCTGAGCTACGGCGACACGGACCGGTCCAGATACCGCAGCACCGCCAGCACCCGACGGTGTCCCGAGTCCGACGGCGGCAGATCCAGTTTGGTGAAGATGTTCGCGATGTGTTTCTCCACCGCCCGCTCCGACACCCCGAACGACGTCGCGATGGCATGGTTGGTGCGTCCCTCCGCCATCAGCCCGAGCACATCCCGCTCGCGCGGCGTCAGCGCGTCCAGCGCCGCCGCCCGCCGGCTCGCGCCGAACAACTGGGCCACCACCTCCGGGTCCAGCGCGGTGCCACCCGCCGCCACCCGCTCCAGGGCGTTGACGAACTCCCCGATGTCCACGACCCGTTCCTTCAGCAGATAGCCCACACCGGCCCCTCCGTCGCCGATGAGCTGCGCCGCGTACTTGGTCTCCACATACTGCGAGAAGATCAGCACGCCGGTGCCGGGCGCCGTGCGGCGGATCTCCACGGCCGCCCTGAGTCCTTCGTCGGTCTGCGTCGGCGGCAGCCGGATGTCCACCACCGCCGCGTCCGGGCGGTGTTCGGCGACCGCGGCGAGCAGCGCCGACGCGTCCGCCACGGCGGCCGCCACCTCCACCCCGCGCAACTCCAGGAGCTGGACGAGTCCGTCGCGCAGGATCGAGGAGTCCTCGGCGATGACAACGCGCATGAATCGACCCGTTCCGTTCTCACTCATTTGAAGGGCAGCAACACGCTCACCACCGTAGGCCCTCCCGGTGGACTGTTGCAGGTCAGCGATCCATCCACGGTCCGCACCCGGGCCCGCAGCCCCGCCAGGCCACTGCCCGCGCCGACCACCGCTCCCCCACGTCCGTCGTCCTCGACGGTGAGCAGCAGCATCCGCGCCGCGCCGACCACCGTGACCTCCACCGCCGAAGCCCCGCTGTGCTTGGCCGCGTTGGCCAGCAGTTCGGCCGCGCAGAAGTAGGCGATGGACTCGACCGCGGGGCTCGGCCGGCCCTCGATCCCGCACCTCACCCGCACCGGCAGGGCGCTGTCCGCCGCGAGGGTGGCAAGCGCCGTGTCCAAGCCCTGGTCGAGCACCGGCGGGTGGATGCCCTTCACCAGGTGCCGCAGATCGGCGACCGCCTGCTTGGCATTGCCCTGGGCGGTCTCCACGACCCGCAGGATCCGGTCCTGATCGGCGCCTGCCATCACCAGTTCACGGATCATCGTGAGGTGCATGCCGAGACCCACCAGGCGGGCCTGGGTGCCGTCGTGGAGATCGCGTTCGATGCGGCGCAGCGTCGCCGCCGCGTCGTCCACGGCCTGCGCCCGGGTCTCCTCCAGGGTCTGGATGCGCTGGTCCGTCCGGTCGGGCCCGAGCAGCGCGGTGAGCAGCATCCGGTGCGGGGCCAGAGCGTGACGGACCAGCCACGGCGCCGCGTACAGAAGCAGCAGGCCGAGGACGAATGGGGCCAGCCGCTGCGGCCAGCTGTCCAACTCCACTCCTCCCACCTCCATTCCCACCCGCCGCATGGAACCGTCGCCTTCCGTGATCGTGAAGTAGTCCCAGCGCTTGAGCAGCGGATACAGACTCAGGAGCGCTCCCTGCACGAAGCCGACGCACACCGCGAGCAGCGGCAGCAGCGCCGTCAGCGGCGCGACCAGGGCGCAGCCCACCGCCCGCCATCCGTGCCGTCCCCCCAGCACCGAGCGCCGCCAGTCGAACGCCCCCGACGTCTCCGCGCGGGGCGGCGGATCGATCTCGATGCCCAACAGGGCGCGCATCAGGCGTCGTTGAATGTCTCCGAGAGCCAGCGCCCCCCGGACGCCTATGGCGAGAAGCCAGAGCCCCGGCGTCGTCCACGACAGGACCGCGCCGGCCAGCAGGACACCGACGACAGCGAACCAGCCGGCCAGGGTGAGCGGCAGCGCGATCAGCGAGTACAGGGCGGCCCGCGCGATCGTGCCCAGCCGCTCCCGCCGGTAGGGGAACTCCAGGGACCGCGCGAGGTGGGGACGGTGCATGAGCACAACCTAAGCCGCTCGGTCAGAGCTGGCGGATCACCGGTATGGGCAGCCATGTCCGAGCCCGGAACGGCTCCTGGGGTATCCCCTTCCAGTCCGGGCCCCGGCCTCCCGCGCGCCGGGCGTGGTGGGCCGGCTGGGCGTGCTGGGCCGGCTGAGCGTGCTGGGCCAACCGGGCGTGGTGGGCCGACTGGAGTCGCTGGGCGTGCTGAGGGTGCCGATCGGAGCGCGGTGCGTCCGGGACAGCCGCCCCGGCGCCCGGCGGCGCGGCGCGAGGCGCGCCGGTGGCCGTGACGGCGCGCGGTGTCCGATGGGCGGGGCTGTGCGTGCCCGGCCGGGCCGGTGGGAGTGCGGAATGCCGCTGGTCGAGGTCCATGCGTCAAGGCTCCCGCCCCGGGCCCGCCCTTTCGATCGTGCCAGCACGGATCTTGCAGGTTCGGTTTACCCCACCCCCAGCCACCACCCCTCGCCTCACCCCCCGTCCCCTCACACCCCTCCCCCCGCCCCGCTGAGCTCAAGGTTCCCCGCCGGTAATCGGCGGGATGCGGCCGGGAAACAGCCGCCGCGCACGCTGGGCACATGAGTACGGACATCGTGGTGATCGGCGGCGGCACAGCGGGTGCCCGCCTGGCCCGGCATGTCCCGGTGACCGTCATCGGGGAGGAGACCCACGCACCGTACAACCGGGTGCTCCTCGCCGAGGTGCTGGCCGGACGGTACGGGCCCGAGGTGACGGCCCTGCCCCCGGTACCGGTGCGGCGGGGCGTGCGGGCGGTGCGCATCGACCGCGCGGCCCGGGTGGTGCACTGCGACGACGGCCGCGCCGTCCCCTATGGCCGGCTCGTGCTCGCGACCGGCTCCAACCCGGTCCTGCCCCCGCTGAGAGGCCTTCGCGAGGGCCGCCTCCCCGACGGCGTGCACCCCTTCCGCACTCTCGACGACGCGCTCGCGCTGCGCGAACGAGCCCGGGCCGGCGCCCGCGCGGTCGTCATCGGCGGCGGCCTGCTGGGGGTGATGGCGGCGCGGGCGCTCGCCGAACGCGGGACGCAGGTCGTCCTGGCCCAGCAGGGCGCGCGCCTGATGGAGCGTCAACTCGACGCGCAGGCCTCGTCATTGGTGCGGGCGCACCTCGAAGTCCTCGGCGTCGAGGTGCACACCGAGTGCCGGGTGCGCGGGCTCACCGGGCCGGCCGGCACCGACGTCGAGCTCGCCGACGGCTTCGTGCTCGGCGCCGAACTCGTCGTCCTCGCCACCGGCGTGCGCCCCAGGACCGGGCTGGCGCGCGACGCCGGGCTCGACGTCCGCCAGGGCGTCGTCGTCGACGACGAACTGCGTACGTCCGACCCCTTCATCCACGCCGTCGGCGACTGCGCCGAGCACCGGGGCACGGTGTACGGGCGGGCTGGCGCGGCGCTCGAACAGGCCGACACGCTGGGCGCGTTGCTCGCCACCGGACGCGGTTCCTACCCCGGCACCCGGGGCCTGACCCGGCTCACCCTCGGCGGCCCGCGCCCCCTCGACCTGGCCGCGTTCGGGGAACCCACGCCCCGCCCCGGCGACGACGTGGCCCATCTCGCGGACGCCACCCGGGGCGCCTACCGCAAGGTCGTCGTGCGCGGCGACCGCCTGGTGGGGGGCGTACTCCTCGGCGACCTCGGCGCGGTCGGGACGCTCGCGCGCGCCTGGGAGGGCGACGAGCCGCTGCCCGACGCGTCCCTGCTCCATCTGCTCACCCACGACGGAGGTTCCTGACGTGCCCACCGAACACCTTCCCACCCTCGTGGTCGTCGGCCACGGCATGGTCGGCCAGCGCTTCCTGGAGGCCCTGGCCGAGCGCGGCGCGACCGCGCGGACCCGGGTGGTCGTGCTGTGCGAGGAGCCCCGCCCGGCCTACGACCGCGTCCACCTCACCTCCTACTTCGAGGGCCGCACGCCCGACGAACTCAGCCTGGTCCCCGACGGATTCCTCGGCGAACACGGCATCGAGCTGTACGTGGACGACCCGGCCGCCTCCATCGACCGGGCGGCGCGCACCGTCACCGCCCGCTCGGGCCGCACCTTCGCCTACGACACGCTCGTCCTGGCGACCGGCTCCTACCCGTTCGTGCCGCCCGTGCCCGGCAAGGACATCCCCGGCTGCTTCGTCTACCGCACGATCGAGGACCTGCTCGCCATCGAGGCGTACGCGAAGACCGCGACGACCGGCGCGGTGGTGGGCGGCGGGCTGCTCGGTCTCGAGGCGGCCGGCGCGCTGCGCGGGCTGGGCCTGGACACCCACATCGTGGAGTTCGCGCCCCGGCTGATGCCGGTCCAGGTCGACGAGGGCGGCGGCGCCGCGCTGCTGCGCACCATCGAGAACATGGGCCTCACCGTGCACACCGGTGTGGGGACCCAGGAGATCACCGCCGACGATGAGGGACGCGTCAGCGGGATGACACTTTCTGACAGCTCTCATCTGTCAACCGATCTCGTGGTCTTCTCCGCCGGCGTCCGCCCCCGCGACCAGCTGGCCCGCGCCTGCGGCCTCACGGTCGGCGAGCGCGGCGGCGTCGTCGTCGACGAGCAGTGCCGCACCAGCGACCCGGCCGTCTTCGCGATCGGCGAGTGCGCGCTGGCCGCCGACGGCCGGGTCTACGGCCTGGTCGCGCCCGGCTACGACATGGCGCAGACCGCCGCCGACACCATCGCCGCCACCGCCCGCCGCGCCTTCACCGGCGCCGACCTGTCGACCAAACTGAAGCTGCTCGGCGTCGACGTGGCGTCCTTCGGCGACGCGCACGGCGCCGCGCCGGGCTGCCTCGACGTCGTCTACTCCGATTCCCGCTCCGGCGTCTACAAGAAGCTCGTCATGTCGGCGGATGGCGCCCTGCTCGGCGGCGTCCTGGTCGGCGACGCCGACGCGTACGGCATGCTGCGCCCACTCACCGGGCACGTGCCGCCCGTCGCCCCCGAGCAGCTGGTCCTGCCCGCCGGGCTCGGCGCGCCGGCCGCGCTCGGCCCCGAGTCGCTGCCCGACGACGCGGTCATCTGCTCCTGCCACAACGTCACCAAGGGAGCGATCACCGCCTGCGCCTCGCTGCCCGAGGTCAAGAAGTGCACCAAAGCCGGTACGGGCTGCGGCAGTTGCGTCAAGACCATCGGGCAGCTGCTGCAGAAGTCCGGTGACGACGGGCTCTGCGCCTGCTTCGCCCAGAGCCGCCAGGAGCTGTACGAGATCGCGCTCGCGCTGCGTCTGACGACCTTCACCGAACTGCTCGACGGGCACGGGCGCGCCGGGGCGCGCGGCGGCGAGGGATGCGATATCTGCAAGCCGACCGTCGCCTCGATCCTGGCCGCCCTCGGCAACGGGCACATCCTGGACGGCGAACAGGCCGCGCTCCAGGACACCAACGACCACTTCCTGGCCAACTTGCAGCGCAACGGCTCCTACTCGGTCGTGCCGCGCATTCCCGGCGGCGAGATCACCCCGGACAAGCTCATCGCGATCGGCGAGGTGGCCCGGGACTTCGGCCTGTACACCAAGATCACGGGCGGCCAGCGCATCGACCTGTTCGGCGCCCGGGTCGACCAACTTCCCCTCATCTGGGCCCGGTTGGTGGACGCCGGCTTCGAGTCCGGGCACGCGTACGGCAAGTCGCTGCGTACGGTCAAGTCGTGTGTCGGCCAGAGCTGGTGCCGCTACGGCGTGCAGGACTCGGTGCGGATGGCGATCGACCTGGAGCTGCGCTACCGGGGGCTGCGCTCGCCGCACAAGCTGAAGTCCGCGGTCTCGGGCTGCGCCCGCGAGTGCGCCGAGGCCCAATCCAAGGACTTCGGTGTGATCGCCACGGCCAACGGCTGGAACCTGTACGTCGGCGGCAACGGCGGCGCGAGCCCACGCCACGCCGACCTGTTGGCCCAGGACCTGACAGATGACGAACTTGTCCGTCTGATCGACAGATTCCTGATGTTCTACATCCGCACCGCCGACCGCCTGGAGCGCACCTCGGTGTGGCTGGAGCGCATCGAGGGCGGCCTCGCCCACGTCAGGGACGTGGTGGTGAACGACTCGCTCGGCATCTGCGCCGAACTGGAGTCCCTGATGGCCGCGCATGTGGCCGGCTACCGCGACGAGTGGGCGGGGACCCTGGACGACCCCGAACGGCTCGCCCGCTTCGTCTCGTTCGTGAACGCGCCCGGCGCGCCCGACCCCTCGGTCCGCTTCGTCGCCGAACGCGACCAGATCAAACCCGAACTGCCCCTCCTCACCCTGGGAGCCACCCGATGACCATGGTCCATCTCCAGCTGGAAGAAGGCTGGTTCGCGGTGTGCGAGGCCGCACGGCTCACTCCCGGGCGCGGGGTGGCCGCGCTGCTGCCCGACGGCCGCCAGGCCGCCGTCTTCACCGACCGGCACGGCCGTACCTACGCCATCGACAACCGCGATCCGGTCACCGGCGCCTACGTCCTGTCGCGCGGGCTGCTCGGCTCCACGCCGCAGGGCCGCCCCTATGTCGCGTCCCCGCTCCTCAAACACCGCTTCGACCTGGAGACCGGCGCCTGCCTCGACGACGAGGCGCACGCCGTGCGGACGTATGCGACCGAGCGTTCCGGCACGGCCGCCTCCGCCTGACCGGCGGGGTCTCACCCGCCCCCGCCCACCCGCATACCGAGCGGTACGGTGGCGGTATGACTGGTGGCTGGAACGCTCAGGACATCCCCGATCAGAGCGGCCGCACGGCCGTGGTCACCGGGGCGAACAGCGGCATAGGTCTCGTCACGGCGCGCGAGCTCGCCCGTCGCGGCGCGCGGGTGGTGCTCGCCTGCCGCAGCCAGGAGCGGGGGCGGGCGGCCGAGGAGCACATCCGCCGCGAAGTCCCCGGCGCGCGGGCGGAGTTTCGCCGGCTCGACCTCGCCGATCTCGCCTCGGTGCGGGAGTTCGCCGCCGCGCTGCCCGGCTCCCGGCTCGATCTGCTCATCAACAACGCGGGCGTGATGGCGCTCCCCCACGGCCGCACCGCCGACGGCTTCGAGACGCAGTTCGGGGTCAACCACCTGGGCCACTTCGCGCTCACCGGGCTGCTCCTGCCCCGGCTGCGGGCGGCCGGGGCGGCCCGCGTGGTGAGCGTGTCGAGCGGCCTGCACGTGCTGTCCACCATCGACATCCGTGACCTCAACAGTGAGCGGCGCTACCGGCGTTGGATCGCCTACGGGCGCTCCAAGTCCGCCAACCTGCTCTTCGTCCACGAACTCGCGCGGCGGCTCGGCGCGGCGAACTCCCCCGTGGTCGCGGCGGCCGCGCACCCCGGTTACACCGACACCAACCTCCAGACGCGGGCCGTGCGCATGGAGGGCCGCGGGGCCGCCGAGCGGATCGTCAAGCTCGGCAACCGCCTGGTGGCCCAGCCCGCCGAGACCGGCGCGCTGCCCACCTTGTACGCGGCGACCGCGCCCGGGGTGCGGCCCGACTCGTTCACCGGGCCGTCCCTGATGGGGTTGCGCGGCGCGCCCGGCCCGTCCTGGCGGGCGCCCTGGACCCGCGACGACGACGCCGGTGAACTGCTGTGGGCGGCCTCCCAGCGGCTCACCGGCGTCACCTACGAGGCGCTGTGACGTACGGGACGGGCGGCCCGGACCGTGCGCTGCTCCGGCGGCTCGGGGCGGCCCGGGCGGCTCTCAGGCGTTGACCGCGGCCGGGTCCATGTACATGACCTCCCAGTGGTGGCCGTCGGGGTCCAGGAAGGAGCGGCCGTACATCGGGCCCTGCTCCATGGTGTCGTTGGCGGGCGAGCCGCCGCCGGCCAGGGCGGTGTCGACGAGGCGGTCCACCTCCTGGCGGCTGTCCGCGCTCAGGCAGACGATCGACTCGACCGTCGTCGCGGTGTCGGCGATCTCCCGCTGGGTGAACCCCTTGAAGAACGGCTCGGTCAGGAGCATGGCGTAGATGGTGTCGCTGATGACCAGGCAGCCCGCGTTCTCGTCGGTGAACTGGGGGTTGAAGGAGTAGCCCAGCTTGCCGAAGAACTCCTTCGAGCGCTCCAGGTCCTTCACCGGCAGATTGACGAAGATCATGGTGGGCATGGTGTGCTCCCTCGTGGGTGGTGTCGGCTGTACGAGGGGTAGACGGCAAGCCGCGCGAAAACTCATCGCCCCGCCGGGTTTGTTTTTCCGTCCGCCGCGAAGAGCGGCCGCCAAGAGCGCGTATGGATGCGTGTTCCGCGCGACAGGGGGGCGCCAAGGGCGCCCGGCGGGTGCCCGAGCGGCCCGCACGCTGGGTCCATGCTCACCATGTCGAAGGCCGTCGCCCAGGGCGCGGCCCCCGGACAGCGCCCCCGCGGGGGCGACCGGCACCGGCTCACCGCCACGCAGGGGCTCGCCGCGCTCGCCCTGGACGCGCTGGCGTCGGTGGCGTACGGGCCCGAGGCCATCGTCCTGGTCCTGGCCGCCGCCGGCGGAAACGGGCTCGGTTTCACGCTGCCCGTGACGCTCGCCATCGCCGCGCTGCTCGCGGTGCTCGTCGCCTCCTACCGGCAGGTCATCGCGGCCTTCCCGGACGGCGGCGGCTCCTACGCGGTGGCCCGCAGGCACCTGGGGACCCGCGCGAGCCTGGTCGCGGCGGCCTGCCTGATCCTGGACTACGTCTTGAACGTGGCGGTCTCCGTCACCGCCGGGGTGGCCGCCCTGACGTCGGCGTTCCCTGGCCTGTACGGACACCGGCTCGCGCTGTGCCTGGCCGCCCTGGCGCTGGTCACCGCCGTCAATCTGCGGGGCGTGGTGGAGTCCGCGAAGCTGTTCGTCGTGCCCAGCGCCGTCTTCGTCGCCGCGATCGGGGCGATCGTGGTGGTGGGCCTGTTCCGGGCGGCGCCCGCGTCCACGTACACCGCCGACGGCCACACCTCCGTCCTCGCGGGCAACGCGACCGGGGTCGGCGCGCTGCTGCTGCTCAAGGCCTTCGCTTCGGGCTGTTCCGCGCTGACGGGCGTGGAGGCCGTCGCCAACGCGGTGCCCTCCTTCCGCGCCCCCGCCGCCCGGCGCGCCCAGCGCACCGAGGTGGCGCTCGGCGCACTGCTCGGGGCCATGCTGATCGGTCTCGCGGTGCTGATCGGCCGCTTCCACCTCCAGCCGGCCGAAGGCGTCACCGTCCTGGCCCAGCTCGCGGACGCCTCCCTCGGCCACACCTGGGCGTTCTACGTCGTGCAGTTCGCCACCGTCGTGCTGCTCGCGCTGGCCGCCAACACCTCCTTCGGCGGGCTGCCCCTGCTGATGTCGCTGCTGGCCCGGGACCACTATCTGCCGCACGTGTTCGCCCTCAAGGCCGACCGGCAGGTGCACCGGCACGGTGTGCTGGCGCTGGCCGCCGTCTCCGCGGTGCTCCTGGTGTTCTCCGGCGGCGACACCAACACGCTGGTCCCGCTCTTCGCCATCGGTGTCTTCGTCGGCTTCACGATCTGCCAGGGCGGCATGGTGGTCCACTGGTGCCGCGAGGGCGCACCCGGCCGGTCCCGCAAGGTCCTGCTCAACGGTTTCGGCGCGGCCCTGACCGGTGTCGCGGCGGTCGTGGTCACCGCCACCAAGTTCACCGACGGCGCCTGGCTGATCGTCGTCGCGCTGCCGCTGCTGGTGCTCGTCCTGGAGGCGGTCCACCGCGCGTACGGGCGGATCGCCGAACGCCTGGATCTGGGCCGCCTGCCCGAACCGCCCTGCCGCGACCGGTCGTTGGTGATCGTGCCGGTGTCGCACCTGTCCCGGCTGACCCGCGAGGCCCTGAACGCGGCGGTCTCGCTGGGCGATGAGGTGCGGGCGGTGACCGTCAGCCACCTCGACGAGGAGGACCGGCCCCAAGCACAGGCGCTGCGCCGGGACTGGGAGCGGTGGAGTCCGGGCGTCGAGCTGGTCGAGCTGGCCTGCGAACACCGGGGTCTTGGCCGTCCGGTCGCCGCCTATGTGCGCCGCGTCCACACCTACCATCCGCGCACCCGTGTCACCGTCCTCATCCCGGAGGTGGAGCCCGCGCACATCTGGCAGCGGGTGCTCCAGAACCAGCGCGGCGCGGTCCTGGCGCACGCGGTGCGCAGGGACACCGACGCGGTGATCTGCCGGCTGCGCCTGCGGCTCGGAGCGCCGCCCGCGCGCCGGGAGGCCTGAGCGCCGGGCGACGCGGCGGCGGCCCGGCGCGGGCCGACACATCCTGGCAATACCCCTGTCGTAATCCCCCTGCATGGTTGATCGTTGAGCCGTACAGCCACATGACGAACAGGGGGGCGCCCGCCATGACGATCAGCCGCCGGACACTGCTCGGCACCGGGGCCGCACTCGGCCTGCTCACCGCCTGCGGCTCCAACACCGGCCGCGACCAGGGAAGTTCGCCGGGCGGGGGTGTCACGCTCAGCCAGTGGTACCACCAGTACGGCGAGCCCGGCACCGAGGCCGCGGTGCGTCGCTACGCGGCCGCCTACGGCAAGGCGAAGGTCACCGTGCAGTGGCGCCCCGGCAATTACGACCAGCAGACCGCGGCCGCCCTGCTCACCGACTCCGGTCCGGACGTCTTCGAGGTCAACGGGCCGACCCTGGACCAGATCAGGGGCGGCCAGGTCACCGATCTGAGCGCGCTGCTCGATGGCGTGCGCGACGACTTCAACCCGGCCGTGCTCGCGCCGAAGACGTACGACGGCAGAATCTGGGGCGTCCCCCAGGTGATCGACACGCAGTTCCTCTACTACCGCAAGAGCCTGCTGGCCGCGGCAGGCGTCCAGCCGCCCGCCACCCTCGACCAACTCGTGGACGCCGCCAAGGCGTTGACGCGGAACAAGGTCAAGGGGCTTTTCCTCGGCAACGACGGCGGGGCGGGCGTCCTTGGCGGTACGCCGCTGTACGCGGCCGGCCTCAGCCTGGTCACCGACGACGGCCGGCCCGGCTTCGACGACCCGGCGGCGGCCCGTACGCTCGGCAAGCTGCGCCAGCTGTACGCCGACAAGTCGCTGCTGCTCGGCGCGCCGTCCGACTGGTCGGACCCGGCCGCCTTCACCCAGGGCCTCACCGCGATGCAGTGGTCGGGCCTGTGGGCGCTGCCCGCCGTGCGCCAGGCGCTCGGGGACGACTTCGGGGTGCTGCCGTTCCCCAAGGACGGCCCGGCCGGCAAACCGTCGGTACCGGTGGGCGCGTACGCCGCCGCGGTGTCGGCCCGCTCGAAGCACCAGGCCGAGGCGAAGGCGTATGTGAAGTGGCTGTGGGTCGAACGCGCCGACTACCAGGAGGACTTCGCGCTGAGCTACGGTTTCCACATTCCCGCGCGGCTCTCGCTCGCCAAGAAGGCGGCCAAGCTGCGCGAGGGGGCCGCCGCCGACGCCGTCACGTTCGTGACCGACCACGGCTACGCGCAGCCGCTGCTGTGGACGCCGACGCTCCAGAGCGCCTACCAGGACGCGCTGAACCGGATCATCAAGGACGGGGCGAGCCCTGACAGTGAGCTGAAATCTGTCATCCGTCAAACCAATGACGAACTTCAGCGAATGAAGAAGCACTGACAGCGATGCGACGCCCCTCTATGTCACGCCCCCCGACGCCACGCCCCTCGACGCCACGCCCTGCGATGCGGCGCCCCGCGCCGCGCCCCTCCCCCGCGCGCCGCCGCTCCGGCGACACCCTCTGGTTCTGGATCTTCGTCGGCCCCTTCGCCGCCGGCCTGGCCCTGTTCACCTACGTCCCGCTCCTGTGGAGCGTCTACCTCAGCTTCTTCGACGCCCACAACACCGTCTCACCGACCGACTTCGTGGGCCTGGACAACTACGCCGCGATGCTGCGCGACGACGCGTTCACCTCCAGCCTCGCCACTTTCGCGGTGTTCTCGCTCTTCATCGTGCCGGCGACCTACGCCCTCGCGCTGGGGCTCGCGCTGATGGTGAACCGGATCCGCCGCTTCCAGGCGTTCTTCCGCTCGGTCTTCTTCCTGCCCGCCGCCTGTTCGTATGTGGTGGCCGCCCTGATCTGGAAGATGTCGATCTTCAGCGGGGTACGGTTCGGCCTGGCGAACACGGTGCTCGGCTGGTTCGGCGCCGATCAGACCGCCTGGCTCTCCACGACGCATCCGCCCTGGTACTGGCTGGTCATCGTGACCGTACGGCTGTGGCTCCAGGCCGGTTTCTACATGATCCTCTTCCTCGCGGGGCTCCAGCGCGTCAGCCCGCGCCTGTACGAGGCGGCCGCCGTGGACGGCGCGCGGCCGGGCTGGCAGGTGTTCCGGCACATCACCTTCCCGCAGCTGCGCACCACCTCCGTCGCGGTGGTCCTGCTCCTGGTGATCAACGCCTTCCAGGCCTTCGACGAGTTCTACAACCTGCTCTCCGACGCGCGCGGTTATCCGCCCTATGCCCGCCCGCCGCTGGTCTACCTCTACTACACGGCGCTCGGCCAGGGCCAGAACCTGGGGATGGGCAGCGCGGGCGCGGTGATCCTCGCCCTGATCATCGCGGTGGTGACGGTGTTCCAGGCGCGGTGGTTCGGCCTGGGCAGGAAGGAGACGGACGCGTGAGGACACCGGTCAGGAGGACACCGGTCAAGGGGGGCGGGCGCCCCGAGGACGCCCTGGTGCGGGCGGGGCGCGCGCTGCGCGCGGTGGTCCTGGTGGCGCTCGCGCTGCTCTTCTTGATCCCCTTCTATCTGCTGGTGCGCAACGGTCTGGCGGCCGAGCAGGACATCACCTCGCCCGGGTGGACGTTCTTCCCCTCCACGCTGCACTGGTCGAACGTGCGGGAGCTCTTCGACGATCCGGCGGTGCCGATGGCGCGCTCGCTGCTCAACTCGGCGCTGATCGCGGTGGCGACGACGCTCGGCACGCTGCTGCTGGCCTCCCTGGCGGGGTACGGGCTCGCGCGCATCCCGTACCGGTTCGCGGGCCAGGTCTTCTACGCGGTGATCGGCACGCTGATGGTTCCGGCGGCGGTCACGTTCGTACCAAGTTTCGTTCTTGTTTCGTCGCTCGGATGGGTGTCCAGCTTGCGCGGTCTGATCGTCCCCACGCTGTTCTCGGGGTTCGCGTGCTTCGTCTTCCGCCAGTTCTTCACGGGATTTCCACGCGAGTTGGAGGACGCGGCGCGCGTGGACGGTCTTGGCTATTGGCGGACGTACTGGCGGATCGTCGTGCCCAATGCGCGTCCGGTGTTCGCGGCCGTCGGCACCATTGTGTTCATCGGTGCCTGGAATTCCTTTCTGTGGCCGCTGGTCATCGGGCAGGACCGGCAGGCATGGACGGTGCAGGTGGCCCTGTCGACCTTCACGACCGCCCAAGTGGTCCATCTGCACGAGCTGTTCGTGGCGGCGGCCGTCTCCATCGTCCCGCTGGTCGTGGTCTTCCTGCTGCTCCAGCGCTACATCGTGGCGGGCGTGGAGCGTTCGGGGATCGAGGACTGAAGCCGGCGCGGCGCGGCCGGCGCGCCGCCGGACAGGAGCGCGGAGCCGAGGGGGGTGAGCGTGTGCAGGACGGAGTTGCCGTGCCGCAGCGTGACCAGGAGGCCGGCGTCGCGCAGGACGCCGGCGTGCTGGCTCGCCGAGGCGAGCGAGACGCCGGCCCGGCGGGCGAGTTCACTGGTGGTGCAGCCGTTGCCGATGGCGTGCAGCACGCTGGAGCGGGTGTGGCCGACGAGCCGGCCGAGCGAGGTGCCGCGGTCGGGGGCGGGCGGGGATTCGTAGGGCGCCTGGGTGTGGGTGACCGGGTAGACGAGCACGGGCGGCAGCTTGGGGTTGTGGAGCGCGACGGGGGTGCGGCGGCAGAAGTAGGACGGCTGGAGCAGCAGCCCGCGTCCGTTCAGGTGGAGGTCGCGCTCCACGGGGTAGTCCGCCTCCAGGACGGGGGCGCGCCAGCGCAGCATCGGCGGCAGCGAGGCGAGGAGTTCGCCGGCGCCGCCGTTCAGCAGGGCGCGGCCCCGGGCGGCGCGGTCGGCGTCCACCCGGGTCTGTATGTGGGCCCAGTACGGGGAGACGGCCGAGCGGTGGTAGTCCGCCAACGCCTCGGTGAGGCGGGCGAGTTGGCCGGGGCCGCCGTCGGCGAGGCGGGCCGCCCAGCCGGTGGTGGGGCGGCCGCCGGGCAGCCGGGAGAGTTCCGCGTTCAGGCGCTCAAGGCCGGTCTCCCGAATGCGTTCGAGGCCGGCGTCGAGGGAATGGGGGCCCTGGGGCGGGGTGAGGAAGTCGGGGAAATATCCCCGGCAGGGCACGACTGCGGAGAGCAATCGTGTTTTCCCGCTGAGCCGCCCACGAGTTTCCTGTCGCCATTGACCGAATACGGAAGCGCCCCGCCGGTCCCTTAAGCGGTGAAAGCTGAGAATCGTTTCCCACAGCGTGTCAGGACCCGGCGCCATACGGAGCCGGGCCAGATCCTCGCCGGTGAAATGAATGCGCAGCACCGAAATCCCACCTGTCCAGTGTGTTGCAACCTGTTGCGTTGTGTTGCATCCGCAATTGATCCCCCGATCGACTCGACTGAGTATGCCTCCCGTCACTGCCCGTGACCACGGGCCTTTCAGCCACAGTTGAAAGGCCTCGCGGAAGGGGCACCGGGGACGAAAAGCTGTACCTCGTCGGGCACGACACCGAGCCGACCGGAAAGATTCTGCGAAGACCGTGGGGGGCTTCGCGGGCTCTGGCGGCGGTGGGCGTAGGTGGCGGCTCCGTGCTCGGCGTGGTTGACAGAGTGCGGTTCACGGGTGGGGATCCGTGAACCGCACTCTGCATTTCCGGCCACCTCCCCGTTAAATGTCCGCCATTCAACCGGAATTAAGCGCTCGCACACCCGCTTCGGGTGGCGCGCGGGCATCGGACGAACGCTTACCCGGGGCGGACACACCGCGGACGCACGCGAAAGGGGCAGCACCCCCGCACAGGGTTGCTGCCCCTTCTTGTGACCGCGGCCGCCGCCGGATCGGTGGTGAGGGTCGGGGACCCGGCGGCGGCCGCGGGGTCTCAGCGCGAGTCGCTGCCCTTGTCCCCGGCGCCGGGCACGGCGGCCGCGCGGCCCGCTTCCAGGCGGGCGACGGGGATGCGGAAGGGCGAGCAGGACACGTAGTCCAGGCCCACCTCGTGGAAGAAGTGCACCGACTCGGGGTCGCCGCCGTGCTCGCCGCAGACGCCGAGCTTGAGGTCGGGGCGGGTGGCGCGGCCGGCCTGGACGGCGGAGCGCACCAGCGCGCCGACGCCGTCCTTGTCGATGGTCTCGAACGGCGAGACCCCGAAGATGCCCTTCTCCAGGTAGGCGGTGAAGAAGCTGGCCTCGACGTCGTCGCGGGAGAAGCCCCACACCGTCTGGGTCAGGTCGTTGGTGCCGAAGCTGAAGAACTGGGCGGCCTCGGCGATCTGACCCGCCGTCAGGGCGGCTCGGGGCAGCTCGATCATGGTGCCGATGGTCAGCTTGAGTTCGGTGCCGGTGGCGGCCTCGACCTCGGCGATGACCTGGTCGGCCTCCTCGCGGACGATCTCCAGCTCCTGGACGGTGCCCACCAGCGGGATCATGATCTCGGCGCGCGGGTCGCCCTTGGCGCTCTTGCGCTCGGCGGCCGCCTCGGCGATCGCCCGTACCTGCATGGCGAACAGGCCCGGGATGACCAGACCCAGGCGTACGCCGCGCAGGCCCAGCATCGGGTTCTGCTCGTGCAGCTTGTGCACGGCCTGGAGCAGGCGCAGATCGTTCTCGTTGGCGTCCTTGCGGGACTCCGCGAGCGCGACGCGCACCGACAACTCGGTGATGTCGGGCAGGAATTCGTGCAGCGGCGGGTCGAGGAGGCGCACGGTGACGGGGAGTCCGTCCATCGCCTCGAAGAGCTCGACGAAGTCCTTCTTCTGGAGCGGCAGCAAGGCACTGAGTGCCGTCTCGCGCTCGTCGTCGGTGTCGGCGAGGATCAGCTTCTCGACCATCTCGCGCCGCTCACCGAGGAACATGTGCTCGGTGCGGCACAGGCCGATGCCCTGGGCGCCGAAGCGCCGGGCGCGCAGGGCGTCCTCGGCGTTGTCGGCGTTGGCCCGCACGCGCAGGCGGCGTACGCGGTCGGCGTAGGCCATGACACGGTGCACGGCGCCCACCAGTTCGTCGGCGTCGTCGGCACCGGCGTGCATGCGGCCCTCGAAGTACTCCACGACCGGCGAGGGCACGACGGGCACCTCGCCGAGGTAGACCTTGCCGGTGGAGCCGTCGATGGAGACGACGTCGCCCTCTTCGATGACGGTGCCGGCCTGCGTGGTCATGCGGCGGCGCTTGGTGTCGACCTCCAGCTCCTCGGCGCCGCAGACGCACGTCTTGCCCATGCCCCGGGCGACGACGGCTGCGTGGGAGGTCTTGCCGCCGCGCGAGGTCAGGATGCCCTCGGAGGCGATCATGCCGTCGAGGTCGTCGGGGTTGGTCTCGCGGCGGATCAGGATGACCTTCTCGCCCGAGCGCGACCACTTGACGGCGGTGTAGGAGTCGAAGACGGCCTTGCCGACGGCGGCGCCCGGCGAGGCGGCGATGCCCCGGCCGATCAGGTCGCTCTTGGCGTCCTCGTCGAAGCGCGGGAACATCAGCTGGGCGAGCTGGGCGCCGTTGACGCGTTGCAGCGCCTCGGCCTCGTCGATGAGCCCCTGGTCCACGAGCTGGGTGGCGATGCGGAAGGCGGCGCCCGCGGTGCGCTTGCCGACGCGGGTCTGGAGCATCCACAGCTGGCCGCGCTCGATGGTGAACTCGATGTCGCAGAGATCCTTGTAGTGGGTCTCCAGGGTCTCCATGATCCCCATGAGCTGGTCGTAGGACTTCTTGTCGATGCCCTCGAGGTCGGCGAGCGCGACGGTGTTGCGGATGCCGGCGACGACGTCCTCGCCCTGCGCGTTCTGGAGGTAGTCGCCGTACACGCCCTGGTGGCCGGAGGCGGGGTCGCGGGTGAAGGCGACGCCGGTGCCGGAGTCGGGGCCGAGGTTGCCGAAGACCATGGAGCAGATGTTGACGGCCGTGCCGAGGTCGCCGGGGATGCGCTCCTGGCGGCGGTAGAGCTTGGCGCGGTCGGTGTTCCACGACTCGAAGACCGAGCAGATCGCGAGGTCCATCTGCTCGCGCGGGTCCTGCGGGAAGTCGCGTCCGGCCTCCGCCTTGACGATCTTCTTGAAGTGCTTGACGAGCTTCTTCAGGTCGCTCGCGTCGAGGTCGGTGTCAATGGTGACCTTCTTGGCGGCCTTGGCCTCCTCAAGGGCTTCCTCGAAGAGCTCGCCGTCGACGCCGAGGACGGTCTTGCCGAACATCTGGATGAGGCGGCGGTAGGAGTCCCAGGCGAAGCGCTCGTCGCCGGACTGCTTGGCGAGGCCGGCCACCGACTTGTCGGAAAGACCGATGTTGAGGACGGTGTCCATCATGCCGGGCATGGAGAACTTGGCGCCGGAGCGGACGGAGACGAGCAGCGGGTCGTCGGCCTGGCCGAGCTTCTTGCCCATCGTCTGCTGGAGGGTGTCCAGGTGCGCGGTGACCTCGTCGCGCAGCTCGGCGGGCTCCTCACCGCTGTCGAGGTAGACCTTGCACGCCTCGGTGGTGATCGTGAACCCGGGCGGGACCGGGAGGCCGAGGTTGGTCATCTCGGCGAGGTTCGCGCCCTTGCCGCCGAGAAGGTCCTTGAGGTCCCTGTTTCCCTCGGTGAAGTCGTAGACGAACTTCTGGGTGTGCTGGAGGTCTTTGTCTTCCGACACGGGTCTCGACTCCTCGAATCCGCGGTGGCTGCCCTGACGGCGAGGAACATACCCAGATCGAAGGTGTCTGGGTACGTCCACTTGCGCGTCACGGGGTCGTAACCACCCGTCCGCCACCAGATCGAAAGTGACTGGCGCGTAATGGGTAGGTCAGGCACTTCTTCAACACTTGAAGACGAAGTCTCGGGAAAACCGCACATGTGCGCCCATCGGAGCGGATGACTCCGCAAGTGAGTTCATGAGGTGAACGCAGAAGGGGTGGCACTGAGTGCCACCCCTTTCAGAGATGCAGCCACGCGGAAAGCGCTCATCTGAGCGCAACCCCTATCAGGGGTGGCGAGAATCACGCGCTCGATCGAGCGGGATTTCGGCCCTCGGACGGCTCGGCGGGACGATCCGGTGCGGCCCGGACCGGATCGGACCGGCTCCTACCGGCCCGGACCGGCCCGGATCAGCCGCCGGAGGTGTCGAGCTCGGCTTCCATCGTGATGCCGGAGCAGTCGTAGGGGTCCTTCAGCCAGCCGTCCGGCAGGACGACCCGGTTGTTTCCGGACGTTCTGCCGCGCGGGCCGTCGGCGCCGTCCGGCCACGACTGGTCCAGGTCCAGCTCGCTCAACTGAGCGGCCAGTTCGTCCAGGGAGGAGGTCACCGCGAGGGACTTGCGCAGCGTCGAACCGACCGCGAACCCCTTCAGATACCAGGCGACGTGCTTGCGGAAGTCGATCACACCGCGCTTCTCGTCGCCGATCCACTCCCCCAGCAGCGTGGCGTGGCGCAGCATCACCTCGGAGACGGCGCGCAGGGTGGGGCGCGCGAAGGAGTCGGTGCCCTCGAAGGCGGCCACCAGGTCGCCGAAGAGCCAGGGGCGCCCCAGGCATCCTCGGCCCACCACGACGCCGTCGCAGCCGGTCTCCTTGACCATGCGCAGCGCGTCCTCGGCGGACCAGATGTCGCCGTTGCCGAGCACGGGGATCTCCGGGACGTGCTCCTTGAGGCGGGCGATGGCCTCCCAGTCGGCGGTGCCGCCGTAGTGCTGGGCGGCGGTGCGGCCGTGCAGGGCGATCGCGGTGACGCCCTCCTCGACGGCGATCCGTCCGGCGTCGAGATAGGTGATGTGGTCCTCGTCGATGCCCTTGCGCATCTTCATGGTGACCGGCAGGTCCCCCGCGTTGGACACCGCCTCGTGCAGGATCGCGCGCAGCAGCGGCCGCTTGTAGGGCAGGGCGGAGCCGCCGCCCTTGCGCGTCACCTTGGGCACGGGGCAGCCGAAGTTGAGGTCGATGTGGTCGGCCAGGTCCTCGTCCACGATCATCCGGACGGCCTTGCCGACGGTGACCGGGTCCACTCCGTACAGCTGGATCGAGCGCGGGGTCTCGCTCGCGTCGAAGTGGATGAGCTGCATGGTCTTCTCGTTGCGCTCGACCAGCGCCCGCGTCGTGATCATCTCGCTGACGAACAGGCCCTTGCCGCCGGAGAACTCACGGCACAGGGTGCGGAACGGGGCGTTGGTGATGCCGGCCATGGGTGCGAGCACCACGGGCGGCTGCACGGTGTGCGGGCCGATGGAGAGCGTGGTCATCTGTTCATTGTCGCGCATGGCGGGCGTGTGCCTGCGGGGCCTGTGGACAACGCGGGTGTGGGGGGCCGTGAGGGTACCGCCGGTGCCGGGGCGGGCGGGCCGGGGTTGCCGGGCCCGGGTTGCCGGGCCGGGGTTGCCGATACCAGGACCGGGCCGGGTGGTGGGGGGCGGGGCCGCCCCCCCCCGCCCCCCCCCCCCGCCCGCCCCGGGGCGCGGGTGACACAGAAACCAACCACCACCCCCCCCCCCCCCCCCCCCCCCCCCCCCCCCC
>NZ_JBIAGO010000009.1:41145-280894 GCF_042869775.1 Streptomyces sp. NPDC006711 | reverse complement strand
AGTTGCACGCTCTAGACCCGAAGCGGAGTGATCTAGCCATGGGCAGGTTGAAGCGGCTGTAAGAGGTCGTGGAGGACCGAACCCACCAGGGTTGAAAACCTGGGGGATGACCTGTGGTTAGGGGTGAAAGGCCAATCAAACTCCGTGATAGCTGGTTCTCCCCGAAATGCATTTAGGTGCAGCGTCGTGTGTTTCTTGCCGGAGGTAGAGCACTGGATAGGCGATGGGCCCTACCGGGTTACTGACCTTAGCCAAACTCCGAATGCCGGTAAGTGAGAGCGCGGCAGTGAGACTGTGGGGGATAAGCTCCATGGTCGAGAGGGAAACAGCCCAGAGCATCGACTAAGGCCCCTAAGCGTACGCTAAGTGGGAAAGGATGTGGAGTCGCAGAGACAACCAGGAGGTTGGCTTAGAAGCAGCCACCCTTGAAAGAGTGCGTAATAGCTCACTGGTCAAGTGATTCCGCGCCGACAATGTAGCGGGGCTCAAGCGTACCGCCGAAGTCGTGTCATTCCAGCATATAGGGCCAACGCCTGCTGGGATGGGTAGGGGAGCGTCGTGTGCCGGGTGAAGCCGCAGCGGAAGCTAGTGGTGGACGGTTCACGAGTGAGAATGCAGGCATGAGTAGCGATACACACGTGAGAAACGTGTGCGCCGATTGACTAAGGGTTCCTGGGTCAAGCTGATCTGCCCAGGGTAAGTCGGGACCTAAGGCGAGGCCGACAGGCGTAGTCGATGGACAACCGGTTGATATTCCGGTACCCGCTTTGAAACGCCCAGTATCGAATCAGGCGATGCTAAGCCCGTGAAGCCGTTCCGGACCCTTCGGGGAAAGGAAAGTGGTGGAGCCGGTGACCCAGACTTGTAGTAGGTAAGCGATGGGGTGACGCAGGAAGGTAGTCCAGCCCGGGCGGTGGTTGTCCCGGGGTAAGGGTGTAGGACGTGCGGTAGGCAAATCCGTCGCACACATAGTCTGAGACCTGATGCCGAGCCGATTGTGGTGAAGTGGATGATCCTATGCTGTCGAGAAAAGCCTCTAGCGAGTTTCATGGCGGCCCGTACCCTAAACCGACTCAGGTGGTCAGGTAGAGAATACCGAGGCGTTCGGGTGAACTATGGTTAAGGAACTCGGCAAAATGCCCCCGTAACTTCGGGAGAAGGGGGGCCATCACTGGTGAGGAGATTTACTCTCTGAGCTGGGGGTGGCCGCAGAGACCAGCGAGAAGCGACTGTTTACTAAAAACACAGGTCCGTGCGAAGCCGTAAGGCGATGTATACGGACTGACGCCTGCCCGGTGCTGGAACGTTAAGGGGACCGGTTAGTGACCTTTCGGGGTTGCGAAGCTGAGAACTTAAGCGCCAGTAAACGGCGGTGGTAACTATAACCATCCTAAGGTAGCGAAATTCCTTGTCGGGTAAGTTCCGACCTGCACGAATGGCGTAACGACTTCTCGACTGTCTCAACCATAGGCCCGGTGAAATTGCACTACGAGTAAAGATGCTCGTTTCGCGCAGCAGGACGGAAAGACCCCGGGACCTTTACTACAGTTTGATATTGGTGTTCGGTTCGGCTTGTGTAGGATAGGTGGGAGACTGTGAAGCGGCCACGCCAGTGGTTGTGGAGTCGTCGTTGAAATACCACTCTGGTCGTGCTGGATGTCTAACCTCGGTCCGTGATCCGGATCAGGGACAGTGTCTGATGGGTAGTTTAACTGGGGCGGTTGCCTCCTAAAGAGTAACGGAGGCGCCCAAAGGTTCCCTCAGCCTGGTTGGCAATCAGGTGTTGAGTGTAAGTGCACAAGGGAGCTTGACTGTGAGACCGACGGGTCGAGCAGGGACGAAAGTCGGGACTAGTGATCCGGCGGTGGCTTGTGGAAGCGCCGTCGCTCAACGGATAAAAGGTACCCCGGGGATAACAGGCTGATCTTCCCCAAGAGTCCATATCGACGGGATGGTTTGGCACCTCGATGTCGGCTCGTCGCATCCTGGGGCTGGAGTCGGTCCCAAGGGTTGGGCTGTTCGCCCATTAAAGCGGTACGCGAGCTGGGTTTAGAACGTCGTGAGACAGTTCGGTCCCTATCCGCTGCGCGCGCAGGAACATTGAGAAGGGCTGTCCCTAGTACGAGAGGACCGGGACGGACGAACCTCTGGTGTGCCAGTTGTCCTGCCAAGGGCATGGCTGGTTGGCTACGTTCGGAAAGGATAACCGCTGAAAGCATCTAAGCGGGAAGCCTGCTTCGAGATGAGTGTTCCCACCTCCTTGAGAGGGTAAGGCTCCCAGTAGACGACTGGGTTGATAGGCCAGATGTGGAAGCCCGGTAACGGGTGGAGCTGACTGGTACTAATAGGCCGAGGGCTTGTCCTCAGTTGCTCGCGTCCACTGTGTTTGTTCTGAAGCAATGAACTCCCGCACACCCTTTGGGTGTGTGCTGGTCGAGTTCAACTTCATAGTGTTTCGGTGGTCATAGCGTTAGGGAAACGCCCGGTTACATTCCGAACCCGGAAGCTAAGCCTTTCAGCGCCGATGGTACTGCAGGGGGGACCCTGTGGGAGAGTAGGACGCCGCCGAACAAATTGTGGGAAAAGCCCCGCACCCGATCGTAGGAATACGGTCGACGGTGCGGGGCTTTTTCGCGTTTGGTGTTATAAGTGCGCAGGCTGAGATCAAGACCTACAGCTGGTACTAGGTTCACCATGAGCTCGGGTACAGGTTTCATGGCACCGTCCTGCTGGGGTGCCATAGCGTCGTGCCATGACGCTTCCAGCCGGCCTGAGACGCACGGGCCTCCGGGCGCAGCGGGACATCGGCTTTCTAGCCGCAGGTGTACCGCCGCACCTGGCGCTGGTGCCCGTGTGGTCCTGGGCGGCGACTACCGCCAGGACGGGGAACTTGCTCCTTACGGTTTGCCTGTCGGTCGCACTGGTTCTGCTCGGTACCCCGGTGGTGACGGCCGTTCAGCGGGCTCGCTACCGGGCGCTGATCGGCGTGGACGTCCCCCGGTTCACTCCCGCCGCACCGGAAGAATGGACGTGGGCCTCGATCGCCCGGTGGCTCGCGGCGACGCGGCCTTGGCGCAAGATCGGCTACCACCTCCTGCTTGGCCCGCTGCTCGCGCTGCTGGAGCTGCTGGTGCTCGCGGTGGTGGCGGCGTCCCTGGCGGGCGTCGTCGCCTACGGCTGGGCATGGGCGCTGCCGTCCGGAATCCGCCAGGACTGGTTCGGCTACCTGACCCAGCTGCCGGTCTACACAGCCGCTGGGCTCCTCCTCCTGTGCAGCCTGCCCTGGACCGCGCGGGCAGTAGCCCGAGCCGAGACGCGGCTGGCGTTGGGCCTGCTCGGCCCCAGCCGGGCGCAGCGGCTCCAGGAGCGGGTCGATCAGCTGGCCGTGAGCCGGACGGACTTGATCGAGGCCGTCGACGCGGAGCGCAGCCGGATCGAGCGCGACCTGCACGACGGCACCCAGCAGCGGTTGGTGTCTCTCGCGGTCAACCTGGGTCTGGCCATGGCCACCCGCCCGGACCTGGCGAGTGATGCCCGCGAGGTGATCGCGAGAGCGCACCTGGAGGCGAAGGAGGCGATCGCCGAACTCAATGACCTGGTACGGGGGCTGCACCCGGCCGTGCTCGAAGACCGGGGTCTGGACGCGGCGCTGTCCGGGCTGGCTGCCCGTACGCCCCTGCCCGTGCGGCTGCGGGTCAATCTGGAGGGGCGGTTGGCGCCCAAGGTGGAGGCAGTCGCGTACTTCGTGATCTCTGAGGCGCTGACCAATGCGACGAAGCACGCCAACGCGATGCGTGCGGAGGTGATAGTCCGCCAGGTCGGCGAGGTGCTGCGCGTGCGCGTGACCGACGACGGCCTGGGCGGTGCCGACACCGCCGCCGGCACGGGGCTGACCGGGCTGGCCAAGCGGGTCGGCTCCCTCGACGGGGTCTTCCACGTCAGCAGCCCCGTTGGCGGGCCCACCACCATCACCGCGGAGCTGCCGTGCGCGCAGTGATCGCCGAGGATCCGGTGTTGTTGCGGGTCGGCCTGATGAAGGCGCTTTCGTGCCTTGCCCCACTCAATGCCATTTCTACAGGCGGCCCGCCGCCTTCAGTTCGAGATAGGCGTCCGCCAGGGCCGGGGCCAGTGCGTCCGGGGCGGCATCGACGACTGTGGCTCCATGACGCATCAGCTTCTCCGCCGTGAGCCGGCGCTGCTGCTGGGTCTGGCCCGCCGCCGCTGACTCGTACACCGCGTCGATGTCGCCCCGGCCCTTGGCCATGTGCGCGATGCGAGGGTCGGCCACGGAGGCCACCAGCACGGTGTGGCGCTGGGTGAGCCGGGGGAGTACGGGCAACAGGCCCTCCTCCGTGGCGGCGGTGTCCAGGCCGGTCAGCAGGACGATCAGGGACCGGCGTGGGGCGTGCGTCAAAGCGGCCGCGCTGAGGCCGCGCGCGTCGGTTTCGACCAAGGAGGGCTCCAGCGGGGCCATCGCGTTGACCAGCGCAGGCAGGAGTTCGCCCGCGGCCCGGCCCTGGACCTGCGCGCGTACCCGGCGGTCATAGGCGAGGAGGTCGACGCGGTCGCCGGCTCGGGAGGCGAGGGCCGCGAGCAGCAGTGCCGCGTCCATCGCCGCGTCGAGCCGGGGCACGTCGCCGACGCGGCCCGCCGAGGTGCGGCCCGTGTCCAGGACGATGAGGACGTGGCGGTCGCGCTCGGGGCGCCAGGTGCGTACGGCCACGTTGCCCTGGCGGGCGGTGGCACGCCAGTCGATGGAGCGGGTGTCGTCGCCCGGTACGTATGCGCGGAGACTGTCGAATTCCGTGCCTTCGCCTCGGGTCAACACGCTGGTACGGCCGTCGAGTTCGCGGAGCCGGGCCAGCCGGGACGGCAGGTGCTTGCGGCTGGTGAACGGCGGCAGCACCCGCACGGCCCACGGCACCTCGTGCCGGCCCTGGCGGGCGGCCAGGCCGAGCGGGCCGTACGAGCGGACGGTGACGCGGTCGGTGTGGCGGTCGCCGCGCCGGGTCGGCCGCAGCACCGTGGTGAGGCGGGTGCGTTCGCCGGCCGGGATCGTGACCTGGTGGCGGGAGGCCGCCTGTTCCGCGTCCGCCGGCCAGCTGCTGGGCGGCCACGCGTCCCTGAGTTGGGCTCGCAGGCGCCGGTTCGACGGGTTGGTGACGGTGAGGCCGACGTCGGCCCGGTCGCCGAGTCGAACGGACGTATCACCACTTCGAGTGAACTGGAGCTTTCGGACTGGCGTCGCGCAGGCATAGTCGCACAGAATTGCGAGTGCAAGGGGAGCGTTGACCGCCAGCATCCCGGTCCAGCCCGGGGCGAAGACGCCGACCGGGATGGAACCGAGGGCGGCCAGGAGTGCGGAGCGTCCGGTGATGGCCATGGCGTCGCCTTCAGCGGGGCACGGGGACGTGGGCGAGTACCGAAGTGATGACGGAGTCGGCGGTGACACCCTCCATCTCGGCCTCGGGGCGGAGTTGGACGCGGTGGCGAAGAGTGGGGAGCGCCAGGGCTTTCACATCGTCCGGGATGACGTAGTCGCGGCCGGTGAGCCAGGCCCAGGCCCTCGCCGTGGAGAGCAGGGCGGTGGCGCCTCGGGGGGAGACCCCGAGGCTGAGCGAGGGGGATTCACGCGTGGCACGACAGATATCGACGACATAGCCGGTGATCTCCGGCGAGACCGAGGTCTTGGCGACGGCGGCGCGAGCGGCCTCGAGGTCGGCCGGGCCGGCCACGGGGCGCACGCCGGCCGCCTTCAGGTCGCGGGGGTTGAAGCCGTTCGCGTGCCGGGACAGTACGTCTATCTCGTCCTGGCGTGAGGGCAGGGGCACGGTCAACTTCAGTAGGAACCGGTCCAGTTGGGCCTCGGGCAGGGGGTACGTGCCCTCGTACTCGACCGGGTTCTGCGTGGCGGCCACCAGGAACGGGTCGGGCAGAAGCCTGGGGGTTCCGTCGACCGTGACCTGACGCTCCTCCATCGCTTCGAGAAGGGACGACTGGGTCTTGGGCGGCGTCCGGTTGATCTCGTCCGCCAGCAGCAGATTGGTGAAGACCGGGCCGGGCTGGAAGGAGAATTCCGCCGTGCGGGCGTCATAGATCAGGGAGCCGGTGACGTCGCTCGGCATCAGATCGGGGGTGAACTGGACGCGCTTGGTGTCGAGTTCGAGGGACGCCGCCAGGGCGCGCACCAAGAGAGTCTTGGCGACGCCGGGTACGCCTTCAAGTAGCACGTGGCCTCGGCAGAGGAGTGCTACGACGAGGCCTGTGACGGCGGAGTCCTGGCCGACCACGGCCTTGGAGATCTCGGCGCGCAGGGCTTCCAGGGAAGCGCGGGCGCTGTCCGGGTGCGCTGCGCTCTCCGGGGTGCGGTCGCTCATGAAGTGCGTACCTCTCTTTCGAGGGCGTCCAGGTCGTCCGCGAGGCGGACAAGTGCGGTGTCGTTGGCCGGTGTTGGGCCAAAGAGCAGGGAAAGGGGGTCGCGGCCGGCTGCGGGGAGCCGGGCGGATACGGCCGGCACCAGGACCTCGGGGGAGTGCGCCGCCGAAGCGGACACGCCGAGGAGCGGAGCCAGGCGGGCGCGGGTGGCCGAGCGCAAGGTGTCGGCGGCGCGGTCGCGTGCGTTGGCCTTGCGGTAGAGACGGGCGCGTCCCTCGGTCGTCTCGGAGGCGCGGACGGCGACCGGTAGGTGCTCGGTGACGAGCGGGCCGAGGCGGCGGGCGCGCCAGAGGGCGGCGAGCACGGCGGCCAGGGCGAGTTGGAGGGTGCCCCAGCGCCATCCGGCCGGGATCAGATCGAAGAAAGAGCGTTGGCCGCCGTCGGTGGCCGATGTGTCACCCAGCGAGGGGAGGTACCAGACCACATGGGCGCGTGTGCCGAGCAGGCGAAGGGCGAGGGAGGCATTGCCCTCCTCGTCGAGGCGGTGGTTGAGGAGGATGTCGGGGGCGCCGAGCAGGACGGTGTCGCCCGGTCCGGGGGCCGGGACAGTCAAGAGCGTGGGCAGGCCGGCGGCCCGGTAGCAGCCGTCGGTGCGCTCGCCCGAGGACGCGTAGCGGATGCCACCGGTGTCGGCGCGGCCCGCGCGGGTGGCGGCGTCGTCGGCGCAGCCGGGATCGCGCGGCCTGACCGGGACGGGGCTTTCGGCGCGTACGCCGGGCGCGAGGGTGCCCAAGGACGGCTCACCGGGGGCGATGAGGACGGTGCGCCCCCCGGAGCCGGCGGTGGCGGCGCGCAGTTGACGCTGCTGGCCCCCGGTCAGGAGGTCGGGGACGGTGATCAGGAGGGTGGTGTCGGGGCCGGCGGACGCGGTTGCCTCGTCGAGCGTGGTGACCACGCGCGTGGAGACGCCCTGTGCTTTCAGGAGCTCGGCCACGGCGCGACTGCCGTACTGGTCGGCGGAGCGCGGATCGAGGCTGCCGTGCTGGGCGTCGGAGTGTATCGCGGCCAGGGCGATAGCGCCCCCGACCAGGATGACCAGGGCGATGAGGAGGCCGCGGGCGCGGGTCCACACATGGCGGGGCGTGAGCGACGTGGACGTGGTGGTGGCCGTGGTGGCGGTCATTCGGCGACTCCCTGGGCCGCGTCGCTCAGCGCGGGCTTGGTGCGTTCGAGGTCGCGGTCGAGATCGCGCAGGCGCAGGTACGCCGCCTCGTCGGCGGTGCGGCCGCCGTATGTGACGTCGTCGAACGAGCGGGCGGCGGCGCGCAGCCGGTCCGCGTGGGCGGGCAGGGGAAGGCCTGCTTCGGCGGCGGCCTCGTCGGCGGTGCGGCCGGGGCGCGGGTCGAGCAGGGCGCGCTCCTCCAGGGAGCGGACGATGGCGCGCATCCGTTCCTGGACGGCCTCGGTCCAGCGGTGTGCGGCGGCGTGCGCCTCGGCCGTGGTGCGGTGTTCGGCGGCGCTGCGCGGGCGGTCGTCGAAGACGGCGCCGCTCGTGGTGAAGGCTCGCTGCGGCGTGCCGAGCCGCCACCACAGCGCGCCGATCAGCGCGAGGACGACGAGCACGATGACGACCAGGCCGAGCCAGCCGCTGGGGGTGCCCCCGGACGCGGCGTCGAAGAGCGAGCCGATCCAGTCCCAGAGCTTGTTGACGGCGCGCTGGAGCAGGCTCGGGTCGTGCTGGTGGTATGCCGGGTCGGACAGTTCGCGCCGGGCCGCCTCACGGGCCGCGTCGCGCGGAATGTCCACCGGCGGTCCGCCGGATGCCGCGATGAGCGGCCGTGCCGTTATGAAGCCCCCCGCTTCTGACACTGCATCAGCTCCTGGGTGTTTCGTGGCCGGGAACGCCTGCGGCGCGGGCCAGTTCGAGGTCGAGCGCCTCGCGGCGGATGCGCTGGTCGATGTAGAGCAGCGCGGTGACGCCGCCGAAGAGGGGGTAGGTGATCGCCGACGCGATCACGCCCCCGATGCCGGAGATGATCAGGTAGGCCCAGCCGAAGTCGGGGGCGGTGCCGTTGATGACGTCGCCGAAGGAGGTGCTGTCCACGGCCATCGCCAGCACGCCGAAGGGCAGCTCGATGATCATCGCGACGATCACCGTGAGGAGCAGCGCGAGCAGGGTGATGCCAAGGACGCGCCACCAGGAATTACTGGTCAGCTTGGCGGACCGGCGCAGCGCCTGGACGATGCCCTGCCGCTCCAGCATCAGCGCCGGGCCGGCGAGGATGTAGCGGATGTACAGCCAGAGGGTGACCACGCACGCGGCGAGTCCGCCGAGCGCGGTGAGCGCGGCGCCGCCGCCCCCGCCCAGGAGCGCCCCGGGCAGGATGCCGACGGCGGTGATCGCGGTGAACAGGAGGGTCAACAGGCCCACCAGGCCGAACAGGCTGAGCAGGCGCGGGCGGGCCTCGGCCCAGAGGGCGCCCGGCGTCACCGAGCGGCCCAGCACAGAGCGGCTGACCACCAAAGCCAGGACGGCGGTCGTCAGCATGGTGGCGAGCTGACCGATGATCACCGATGGCATCAGCGCGAGCAGGCTGGACTGCATCGCGTCGAAGGCCTGGTTGATGGCTTCGGCGCCGGTGGCGTTGGGGTCGACCGTGGCGGGCGCCGGCAGGATGAAACGCGTGGTGAGGAGCTGGGCGGTCTGGGCGACCACCGCGACCGCCAGCGTCAGACCGACGACGGTGCGCCAGTGGGCGCGCGCGGCGGAAACCGCGCCGTCGAGGATTTCGCCGACGCCCAGCGGGCGCAGCGGGATCACGCCCGGCTTGGCGGCGGGCGGGCGGCCGTAGTTGTGGTTCCAGTTGCCGCCGGGCGGCTGTCCCGGGATCCGGCCCCAGCCGCCGTGGCCGGGAGGCGGGCCGTTCCAGCCCGGTGCGGGCGGGGGCGGGTTCTGGCCGGGACCCGGCGAGGACCACGGGGCGGCCGGTGGCTGGTCCTGGGACCACTTCGAGGAGGCGTGGGCCCGCTCGGACGGTTCGGGCGCCGGAGAGGTCCCGGAGTTGTCGCCGTCGGAGGGGGCCGATCCGGGCGAGGCCCAGCCCGGAGAGTCATTCACGGTCGTCCACCTCGTGGATTGGTCACGGGACCGGCTGCGCGAGCCGGCTCCTTGGGGTTGGCTGCCATCGTGCCATGTGGATCCGGGCCATGGACCGGCCCCCGTATCTCGTTCGCACCTTCATTTGTCGGTGGCTCACGGGGCAGACTGGGCGGATGGCTGATCAGGACGTGCGAACGACCATGGGGTCCGCTCCCTCGGGAATACCTTCGCTGCGCTGGGACGAGCCGCCGGAGGGCCCGGTGCTGGTCCTGCTGGACCAGACCCGGCTGCCCGCCGAGGAGGTGGAACTGGTCTGTACGGATGTGCCGGCGCTCGTGCGGGCCATCCAGACACTGGCGGTGCGCGGCGCCCCGCTGCTCGGCCTCGCCGGGGCCTACGGGGTGGCGCTGGCCGCGGCGCGCGGGTACGACGTGGACGAGGCAGCGGCGCACCTCGCCGGGGCGCGGCCCACCGCCGTCAACCTCGAGTACGGGGTGCGGCTGGCGACCAGGGCGTACCGGGCAGCGGTGGAGAAGGGCGCGGAACCGGCGGAGGCGGGGGCGGCGGCGCTGGCCGCGGCCAAGGAGCTGCACCGGCTGGACGCCGAGGGCAGTGCGGCCATGGCCCGGCACGGGCTCGCGCTGCTCGACGAGCTGTTGCCGGGCGGCAGCCATCGCGTCCTCACGCACTGCAACACCGGGCGTCTGGTCTCCGGCGGCGAGGGCACCGCGTTCGCGGTCGCGCTGGCCGCGCACCGGGCGGGCCGTCTGCGGCGGCTGTGGGTCGACGAGACGCGGCCGCTGTTGCAGGGCGCGCGGCTGACGGCGTACGAGGCGGCCAGCAGGGGGATGGCGTACAGCCTGCTGAGTGACAACGCCGCCGGCTCGCTGTTCGCGGCAGGGGAGGTGGATGCTGTCCTCGTCGGCGCCGATCGCATCGCCGCCGACGGCTCGGTGGCCAACAAGGTGGGAAGCTATCCCCTCGCCGTGCTGGCCAAATACCACCACGTGCCGTTCATCGTGGTCGCGCCGGTCACCACGGTGGATCTGAACACCCCCGACGGCGCGTCCATCGAGGTCGAGCAGCGTCCCGGCCAGGAGGTGACAGAGTTCACTGCCCCGCAGATCCCAGGGGGCGGCTGGGGGTCCGGTTCCGGGCTTCCGGTGGCACCGCTGGGTACGCAGGCGTACAACCCCGCCTTCGATGTGACACCGCCGGAACTGGTCACGGCGATCGTCACAGAGGAGGGTGTCCTGTCCCCGGTGACAGGCGGCGGGCTGAGGGAGCTGTGTGCCAGGTCACGCCAGGTAACGATTAGCTAATGGGATGATGACGTTTATGAAGGGACGCGTCCTTGTCGTCGACGACGACACCGCACTGGCCGAGATGCTCGGCATTGTGTTGCGTGGAGAAGGTTTTGAGCCGTCGTTCGTAGCGGATGGCGACAAGGCACTGGCGGCATTCCGTGACGCCAAGCCCGACCTGGTGCTGCTCGATCTCATGCTGCCCGGACGGGACGGCATCGAGGTGTGCAGGCTGATCAGGGCCGAGTCGGGCGTGCCGATCGTCATGCTCACCGCCAAGAGCGACACCGTGGACGTGGTGGTCGGCCTGGAGTCCGGGGCCGACGACTACATCGTGAAGCCGTTCAAGCCCAAGGAGCTGGTCGCCCGGATCCGGGCGAGGCTGCGCAGGTCGGAGGAGCCCGCGCCGGAACAGCTCGCCATCGGCGATCTGGTGATCGACGTGGCCGGACACTCGGTGAAGCGGGACGGGCAGTCGATCGCGCTGACCCCGCTGGAGTTCGACCTGCTGGTCGCACTGGCCCGCAAGCCGTGGCAGGTGTTCACTCGTGAAGTACTCCTCGAACAGGTCTGGGGGTACCGCCACGCGGCGGACACCCGCCTGGTCAATGTGCATGTCCAGCGGCTGCGCTCGAAGGTCGAGAAGGACCCCGAGCGGCCGGAGATCGTGGTGACCGTCCGTGGCGTCGGTTACAAGGCAGGACCGAGCTGAGATGACCCAAGTGGCTGGGCGCAAGACGTCCTGGGGCGGCCGGTTGCTCCAGGACGGAGCGCCCGGCGGTCCGGTGCTGCGGCTCGTCGTGCGCTGGCTGCGGCGCCCGCTGCTGCCCGCCGCGCGGCTGTGGCGGCGCAACATCCAGCTCCGCGTGGTCGCGACCACGCTGCTGATGTCGCTCGGCGTGGTGCTGCTGCTCGGCTTCGTGGTCATCGGCGCGGTGCGCAACGGCCTCCTGGAGACCAAGGAGAAGGCCGCCGAGAGCCAGTCCGCCGGAGGATTCGCGGTGGCGAAGGACAAGGCGGGCACACCCGTCTCGTCCGGCACCGACGACTCCGCCCCGGGCGGGCGCGGCTCCGGTTCATCGGTGAGCTGGCGCAACGATCTGGTCACCCAGCTCGCCAGCAGCGGCCAGGGCGCGTTCTACGTCGTCGCCCTCGGCTCGGCGTCCTCCGACTCGGCGTCCAGCAACCGGGGGCCGCGCGCCTCCGGGTTCGTCGATCCCCGGGCCAGCGTGCCGCAGACCCTGCGGGACGACGTCGACGAGGGCACCGGCGCGTTCAAGACGTACACCTCGATCAAGTTCACCGACGGCCAGGAGGCCGAGCCCGGGCTCGTGGTGGGGACCCGGCTCAAGGACGTCGACGGGCAGTCCTATCAGCTGTACTACCTCTTCCCGCTGGTGCAGGAGGAGAGGTCGCTCACCCTGGTCAAGACGACCCTGGCGACCGCCGGGCTCTTCGTCGTCGTCCTGCTCGGGGCGATCGCCTGGCTCGTGGTGCGCCAGGTGGTGACGCCGGTGCGGATGGCGGCGGGGGTGGCCGAACGGCTGTCCACCGGCGTCCTCAGAGAGCGCATGAAGGTCACCGGCGAGGACGACATCGCCCGCCTCGGCGAGGCGTTCAACAAGATGGCGCAGAACCTCCAGGTCAAGATCAACCAGTTGGAGGAGCTGTCGCGGATGCAGCGCCGGTTCGTGTCCGACGTCTCCCACGAGCTGCGCACCCCGTTGACGACCGTACGGATGGCGGCCGACGTCATCCATGAGGCCCGGGCCGACTTCGACCCGGTCACGGCGCGCTCGGCGGAGCTGCTGGCGGGGCAGCTCGACCGGTTCGAGTCGCTGCTCGCCGACCTCCTGGAGATCAGCCGGTTCGACGCGGGCGCGGCGGCCCTGGAGGCCGAGCCGATAGACCTGCGGGAAGTCGTACGCCGGGTGATCGAGGGCGCCGAGCCGCTGGCCCAGTGCAAGGGCACCCGGATACGCGTGTCCGGCGACGAGCAGCCGGTGGTGGCCGAGGCCGATGCCCGCCGCGTCGAGCGGGTCCTGCGCAACCTGGTGGTCAACGCCGTGGAGCACGGCGAGGGCAGGGACGTCGTGGTGCGCCTCGCGGCGGCCTCGGGCGCCGTCGCGGTGGCAGTGCGGGACTACGGCGTGGGGCTCAAGCCCGGCGAGGCGACACGCGTGTTCAACCGCTTCTGGCGGGCCGACCCGGCCCGCGCCCGCACCACCGGCGGTACCGGCCTCGGCCTGTCGATCGCCGTCGAGGACGCGCGGCTGCACGGCGGCTGGCTCCAGGCCTGGGGCGAGCCGGGCGGAGGCTCCCAGTTCCGTCTGACGCTGCCGCGTACCGCCGATGAGCCGCTGCGCGGATCCCCCATACCGCTGGAGCCCGAGGACTCACGGGCCGCCCGTGAGCGCGCCAAGGCCGAGGCGGCCGCCGGTCAGGCACAGGGCAACCGGCTCTCCACCGTCCCGACGCCGCGCGTGGACCGTTCGACGCTGCCCGTGCCGCCCACCGCCCCTGCGCGCCCACGCACCTCGGGTCCGGCCGCCAGCCCCGCGGGGCTGCCGGGAGGCGGCGGGGGCCGGGTGGTGACACGGCTGGGTGACGCCGAGCAGGGCGCGCGGGCGGGCGCCGAGCGCGGCGAGGGCATGGCGGGCCCCGAACGGTTCGCCGAAGCGACTGACCAGGAGGGATCGGCCCGTGGGCGCTGACCGGGGGAGGGCCCGCGGCAAGCTGCTGGGGCCCGTGGTGGCGCTGGGCTGCGGCTCGCTGCTCGTGTCGGGCTGCGCGTCCATGCCGAGCAGCGGTGACGTGCACTCGGTCTCGGCGTCCCAGCGGGCCGACTCGCAGGTACAGGTCTACGCGGTGCCGCCACGGCCCGGGGCCGAGCCCAACGAGATCGTCGCGGGCTTCCTCGAGGCGATGACCAGCGATGATCCGCAGTTCGCGATGGCTCGTCAGTATCTGACCACGAAGGCCGCCAAGGACTGGCGGGCCGACCAGGTCACCGTCCTGGCCGACGGCCCCGACCCGCAGGCCAACCGCTCCAGCGACCGGGGCGCGGACTCCAGCGGCTTCACCTTCACCGTCTCCGGCAAGCGCGTCGCCCTCGTCGACAAGCAGCGCGCCTACCAGCCGGCCAAGCCGCAGGAGACGTACACCCAGACCATCCACCTGGTCCGCCAGAGCGGCCAGGACGGGACGGGCCGGGAGTGGCGCATCGACGCGCTGCCGCAGGGGCTGCTGCTCGGGCAGTCGGACTTCCAGCGGATCTACCGTTCCGTCAACAAGTACTACTTCGCGGCGGGCCAGGACCGTCTGGTCGCCGACCCGGTGTACGTGCGCCAGCGCACCGATCCCGAGACGCAGATGAACCTCATCACGCAGACGGTGCAGTCGGTCCTCGACGGCCCCACCAGTTGGCTGGAACCGGTCGTCACATCGAAGTTTCCCTCGGGGACGTCACTGAAGAGCGACACCAAGTCGCTCGCCCTTGACGACCGCAACGCGCTAAAAGTTCCCTTGAATGAGCGCGCGTCCAACGCCGGTGAAGCGGTGTGCAAGCGGATGGCGGCCCAACTCCTGTTCACCGTGCGGGATCTGACGACCACTCGGGTCAGCTCCGTAGAGCTCGACCGTGCCAACGGATCCCAGTTGTGCGTACTCAGCGGCGACCAGGCCGAGACGTACGCGCCCGACCGCATGTCGACAAGTCCCGGACAGTACTTCGTGGACGCCGGGGGCCATGTGGAGCGCATGCGCGCCGACAGCGGCTCGGGCGGCTCGGGCAGTGGCGTGGACGGCTCCGACGACACGGACTCCACGGCGGTCACGGAGCCGGTGCAGGGCCCGTTCGGCAAGGGCGAGCAGCAGGTGCGTACGGTCGCCGTCTCGCGGGACGAGAAGCGCGCGGCCGGGGTGTCGGCGGACGGCAAGTCGCTGTTCGTGGCTCCGCTCGCGGCCGGCGGCGAACTGGTGCGGACGTCGGTGACCAGCGCCGACAAGGACCCCAATGGCGGCCTCTCGTCGCCGAGTTGGGACGGGAGGGGCGATGTGTGGGTGGCCGACCGTGACCCGGCGAGGCCTCGTCTGCTGCGCCTTGTGCAGGGCTCGGGCTCACCGGAGACGGTGGACGTCGCCGGTCTCGGCGGCGGGCGCGTCCAGCAGGTGCGGATGTCGGCGGACGGGGTGCGGGCGGCGCTGCTGGTGTCCGACGGCGGCCGTACGACGCTGCGGATCGGCCGGGTCGAGCGGACCGCACAGGGCGGCAAGAACGTGATCTCGGTGGTCGAACTGCGGCCCGCCGCCCCGCAGATGGAGGACGTGACGGCGGTGTCCTGGGCCGGACGCAGCCGCCTGGTGGTGGTCGGCAAGGAGGTCGGCGGGGTCTCGCAGCAGCTGCGTTACGTGCAGACCGACGGTTCCACCTCGGCGGCCGGCACCCTGCCCAGCGTCAACAAGGTCACGGATGTCGCCGCCACCGACGACGACCGGATGCCGTTGGTGGCCCACTCGCAGGAGGACGGCATCGTCCGGCTGCCGCCGGGCGCGAACTGGAAGACGGCGGTCAAGAAGGGCTCGGCGCCGGCCTACCCGGGCTAGTCGGTCCGGGAACGCCCGGCGCCCCCAGCGCCCCCAGCGCCCCCCCCGGCACCCGCCTGCTCCGCCCGACGGTCCCCGCCGGTTGTCCACAGGGGTGGCCGGGGCGCGGCGGTGTGGGCACAGTGGACTCATGCGGGGGTGGTGGCGGGAGTTCTCCGGCCTGGTGCTGCCGGCTTCCTGCGGCGGCTGCGGCAGGCAGCGTACGGCGCTGTGCGGGCGGTGCCGGGCGGCTCTGCTGGACGGGCCGGTGCGGCGGGTGCGTCCGGCGCCCGAGCCGGCCGGGCTGCCCGAGGTGTACGCGGCGGCGCGGTACGAGGACGCGGTGCGCGCGGTACTGCTCGGTCACAAGGAGCGCGGCGCCCTCGGTCTGGCCGGGGTGCTCGGGCGGGCGCTGGCCGGCGCGGTGCGGGCGGCCGCCGGCCCCTGCGCGCGGGGGCCGTTGGTGCTGGTCCCCGTGCCGTCGTCGCGCCGGGCGGTACGGGCCCGGGGCCATGACGCGACCCGCAGGATGGCGCTGGCCGCCGCCGGAGAGCTGCGCAGGACAGGGACGGACGCCCGGGTGGCGCCGGTCCTGCGCCAGGGTCGCGCGGTGGCCGACCAGGCGGGGCTGAGCGCTCCGCAGAGGCTCGCGAATCTGACGGGCGCCCTGAGGGTGGCGGGCGGCGGGGCGCGGCTCCTGGAGGGCGCCGGCGTGGTCCTGGTGGACGATCTGATGACCACGGGCGCGTCCCTGGTGGAGGCCGCGCGGGCGGTCGCCGCAGGGCGGGTACGGGAACCGGGTATGGGTTACCGCGGAGAAGGCGAAGAAGATGGATGCCTCAGGCAGGGAATTCCGGGAAATTCACCGCCGGGATCCGCGCATCATCGGCGAAGAAGCGGGGATGCGCAGGTGCATGCGGGTCCTCGGGCGGTCCGGGCCGCGGTTGTCGCGGCCACTCCGGAATCGTTCGCGATAAACCGGAACTGACCGAGAACGTGCATCGTTGCAGGTAGTGAGAGAGCGGAAACACCTGACTGGAGGTACGTTCCAGTAGCGGGTGCCGACATCGCGTCGGGCGAGCTATGTTCGGTGGTGAGGAATGGCGAAAGCCCGTTCACTTAATGCACGGCTGAGCTCCGGCGCGTTTTCACTTACCACCCGACGAGGTGGGGTGGGGATCTTCTCGACGGGGGAGGAGGAGGTGATACGTCACCGAGTCCGAGGCTCCGGTACTCACCGGGGCCTGGTGCAAGTGCAAAAGGGAGCAACTCCGCGTTGAGGCGGAGTGATCCGGGAACGGAGTTCTGCGTGGACATCGTCGTCAAGGGCCGCAAGACCGAGGTGCCCGAGCGGTTCCGCAAGCACGTGGCCGAGAAGCTGAAGCTGGAGAAGATCCAGAAGCTCGACGGCAAGGTAATCAGCCTGGACGTCGAGGTGTCCAAGGAGCACAACCCGCGGCAGGCGGACCGCTCGGACCGGGTGGAGATCACCCTCCACTCGCGCGGCCCGGTGATCCGGGCCGAAGCGGCGGCAGCGGACCCGTACGCGGCGCTCGACCTGGCGACCGGCAAGCTGGAGGCGCGGCTGCGCAAGCAGCACGACAAGCGGTACACCCGCCGCGGCAACGGGCGGCTCTCGGCCGCCGAGGTCGTCGACGCCGTTCCGGGCGTGGCGCAGCTGGACGGAAACGGCGAGCTCGTGGCCACCGCGGATGAGGAGCGCGTCCCCACCACCAGGATCGGCTCGCTCGAAGTGCAGGGCGAAGGACCGCTGGTGGTGCGCGAGAAGACACACACCGCGGCTCCCGTGACGCTCGACCAGGCGCTTTACGAGATGGAGCTGGTCGGGCACGACTTCTATCTGTTCGTCGACTCCGAGACCAAGCAGCCCAGTGTCGTCTACCGGCGGCACGCGTACGACTACGGCGTCATCCGCCTGGAGACCGACCCGCTCGCCGGTGAGGACGCTAGTGGCGCGGGCGGCGCTCTGGGCGGCTGATCCCGCCGGGAAGGACCACGGGTGAACACGCCGGCCGACGCGTTGAACAACGGCGGACGGCGTGCCGTATCCACGGATGATGGTGCCCCTGGAGCGTCTGTGCGCCCCCAGGGGCACCACCGTGCGACCACGGAATCGCCTTTCTGAGGGCCGGGCATGAAATCATGGCGCCGCACGCCAACCCCGCCTCCCCGGAGCGTGGTTGGTGCGGCACACCAACTCGGGCCACGGCCTTCAGGGGGAGGAACGATGGCGGACAGCTTCGGGCCGGTGCACCACGGTTCCCACGCGGACAGCCCGAGCGGTGGGGACGGCTGCGACAGCGGCATGGGCGGCTCGCGCGAGGAGCCCATCCGCGTCCTGGTCGTGGACGACCACGCCCTCTTCCGCCGGGGCCTTGAGATCGTGCTGGCCGCCGAGGAGGACATCCAGGTCGTCGGCGAGGCCGGGGACGGCGCGGAGGCGGTGGACAAGGCGGCCGATCTGCTGCCCGACATCGTCCTGATGGATGTGCGCATGCCCCGGCGTGGCGGCATCGAGGCCTGCACCTCCATCAAGGAGGTGGCCCCCAGCGCGAAGATCATCATGCTGACGATCAGCGACGAGGAGGCCGACCTCTATGACGCGATCAAGGCCGGCGCGACCGGCTATCTCCTGAAGGAGATCTCCACCGACGAGGTGGCGACCGCGATCCGGGCGGTGGCCGACGGCCAGTCGCAGATCAGCCCGTCGATGGCCTCCAAGCTGCTCACCGAGTTCAAGTCGATGATCCAGCGCACCGACGAGCGCCGCCTGGTGCCCGCGCCCCGGCTCACCGAGCGGGAGCTCGAAGTGCTCAAGCTCGTAGCGACCGGGATGAACAACCGTGACATCGCCAAGCAGCTGTTCATCTCCGAGAACACCGTGAAGAACCATGTGCGCAACATCCTGGAGAAGCTGCAACTGCACTCCAGGATGGAGGCGGTGGTCTACGCGATGCGCGAGAAGATCCTCGAAATCAGATGACCGGCGCCGAAGCCGTGGCCCTCACGTGAGCGCCGCGGTGAGCGCCGCCGTCTCCTGAGGTGTCCCGGCCCGCTCGATCCGTACGGCGTCGCAGTTCACCCACTGGGCCGCCTCCCGCAGCGCCTCGGCCATGGGCCCGACGGCTCTGGGCGACTCCAGGGAGACCTGCTTGGCGACCAGGGTGCGGCCCTCGCGCGCCGGATCGACCCGGCCGATCAGCTTGCCGCCGGACAGCAGCGGCATCGCGAAGTACCCGTGGATGCGGCGGGGTTTGGGGACGTAGGCCTCCAGGCGGTGGGTGAAGCCGAAGATCCGCTCGGCCCGGGCCCGCTCCCACACCAGCGAGTCGAACGGCGAGAGCAGCGTGGTGCGGTGACGGCCGCGCGGCGCGGAGGCCAGCGCCTGAGGATCGGCCCACGCGGGCTTGGACCAGCCCCGCACGGTCACCGGGACCAGGCCGGAATCGGCGACCACCGCGTCGAACTGTTCACCCTTGAGGCGGTGGTAGTCCGCGATGTCCGTGCGCGTACCGACGCCGAGGGACTGGCCCGCGAGCCGCACCAGCCGGCGCAGGCATTCGGTGTCGTCCAGATCGTCGTGCAGCAGCGCGTCCGGAATCGCGCGCTCGGCCAGGTCGTACACCCGCTTCCAGCCGCGCCGCTCGGTGCAGACCACCTCGCCGTACATCAGAGCGCGCTCGACGGCGATCTTGGTGGCCGACCAGTCCCACCACTCGCCCTTGTTCTTGGCACCGCCCAGGTCCGTCGCGGTGAGCGGGCCCTCGGCGCGCAGCTGCTTGATCACCTGCTCGTAGGTGCTCTGCGGCAAGTCGTGGTTCCAGTGCGGGCGCGCGCGGTAGGCGCGGCGGCGGAAGGCGAAGTGCGGCCACTCCTCGATGGGCAGGACGCAGGCCGCGTGCGACCAGTACTCAAAGGCGTGGCCGCCGCTCCAGTACGCCTCTTCGACGGCCTTGCGGCCCACCGCGCCGAGGCGGGCGTAGGCGACGAGTTCGTGCGAGCGGGCGAGCACGGAGATGGTGTCGAGCTGGACCGCGCCGAGGTGGCGCAGCACTCCGCGCACTCCGCCCCTGCGGTCGGGCGCGCCCAGGAAACCCTGCGCGCGCAGGGCGATCCGGCGGGCCTCGTCGGCGGACAGTTCGACGGCGGGGAGCGGCAGGCTGGTCATGCTCCGCACGATAGTGGCCGCCACTGACAGCGCCCCGGGGGCGGGCGGGTGCGCGTGGGCGGGACGGGTCCGGGCCCGCGTTCACGGGCAACGCCCGTCGCGGCGCGGGCAGATGACGCTCAGGCCCGCGCGGGCGCGGGCAGATGCGGCAGCGTGGAGGGCAGGCCGAGATCGGAGGGGAGCAGGGAGCCGACCCAGGCATCGCGCCGGGTGCCCTTGTTGACCGTGCCCGCGCGCAGGACGCCTTCGATGGTGAACCCGGCCCGCTCGGCGACGGCCCGCGACGCGGTGTTGCCGACCTCGGCCCGCCATTCGAGACGGTCGACCCCGATCCGGGTGAACGCCCAGCGGGCGAGCAGCAGCACGGCCTCCGTCACATAGCCGCGGCCCCGGTGGCCGGCCGCCGCCCAGAAGCCGATCTCGGCTCCGCCCCGGCCGCGCGCCATGACGCCCATCACGCCGAGCAGCGGACCGCCGCCCCTGGGGAAGATCGCGAAGCAGTACTCGGTGCCGTCCTGCCAGGCCTGCGGAGCGATCTTCCCGGCGAAGGTTTCGGCGTCGGAGCGCGCATAAGGGGAGGGGATGGTCGTCCAGCGCTGGATCGCCGGGTCCTGGGCGGCCTCGTAGACCGCGTCGATGTCCTGGGGGCCGAGCGGACGCAGAAGCAGGCGCTCGCTGGTCAGCGTGATGGGTTCCATCGCCCGATTCTCCGGGGGTCCCGGCGGGCACGGCCACCCCTTTTCCCCCTCAGCCCGGCACCTTCGCACAGTCCTGTCCGTTGTCGTAACAGCAGACCTCCCGGCGCGGCCGGGTCCTCGCATACGATGACCGTTGCTGTATCCACACCCATAGCCACTCGACCGCGCCAGGCCCGACCGGCAAGGAGACCAACCCCCGTGTCCGTCCTCTCAAAGATCATGCGTGCAGGCGAAGGCAAGATCCTGCGCAAGCTGCACCGCATCGCGGACCAGGTCAACTCCATCGAAGAGGACTTCGTCAACCTCTCCGACGCCGAGCTGCGAGCCCTCACCGACGAGTACAAGGAGCGGTACGCGAACGGCGAGAGCCTGGACGACCTGCTCCCCGAGGCTTTCGCGACCGTGCGTGAGGCGGCCAAGCGCGTCCTTGGCCAGCGTCACTACGACGTCCAGATGATGGGTGGCGCCGCCCTGCACCTCGGCTACGTCGCCGAGATGAAGACCGGTGAGGGCAAGACCCTCGTCGGCACGCTGCCGGCCTACCTCAACGCGCTGTCCGGCAAGGGCGTCCACCTGATCACGGTGAACGACTACCTGGCCGAGCGCGACTCCGAAATGATGGGCCGGGTGCACAAGTTCCTCGGTCTCGAGGTCGGCTGCATCCTCGCCAACATGTCGCCCGCCGAGCGCCGTGCCCAGTACAACTGCGACATCACGTACGGCACGAACAACGAGTTCGGCTTCGACTACCTGCGCGACAACATGGCGTGGTCGCAGGACGAGCTCGTCCAGCGCGGCCACAACTTCGCGATCGTCGACGAGGTCGACTCGATCCTGGTGGACGAGGCGCGTACGCCGCTGATCATCTCCGGCCCCGCCGACCAGGCCACCAAGTGGTACGGCGACTTCGCCAAGCTGGTGACGCGCCTGACCAAGGGCGAGCCGGGCAACCCGCTCAAGGGCATCGAGGAGACCGGCGACTACGAGGTCGACGAGAAGAAGCGCACGGTCGCCATCCACGAGCCGGGCGTCGCCAAGGTCGAGGACTGGCTGGGCATCGACAACCTCTACGAGTCGGTCAACACCCCGCTCGTCGGATACCTGAACAACGCCATCAAGGCGAAGGAACTGTTTAAGAAGGACAAGGACTACGTCGTCATCGACGGCGAAGTCATGATCGTCGACGAGCACACCGGCCGTATCCTCGCCGGCCGCCGCTACAACGAGGGCATGCACCAGGCCATCGAGGCGAAGGAAGGGGTGGACATCAAGGACGAGAACCAGACGCTCGCCACGATCACCCTCCAGAACTTCTTCCGCCTCTACTCCAAGCTGTCGGGCATGACCGGTACGGCGATGACCGAGGCCGCCGAGTTCCACCAGATCTACAAGCTGGGCGTCGTGCCGATCCCGACGAACCGGCCCATGGTCCGCAAGGACCAGTCGGACCTGATCTACCGCACCGAGGTCGCCAAGTTCGACGCGGTCGTCGACGACATCGCCGAGAAGCACGAGAAGGGCCAGCCGATCCTGGTCGGCACCACCTCGGTCGAGAAGTCGGAGTACCTGTCGCAGCAGCTCTCCAAGCGCGGCATCCAGCACGAAGTGCTCAACGCCAAGCAGCACGACCGTGAGGCGACCATCGTCGCCCAGGCCGGCCGCAAGGGCGCCGTCACCGTCGCCACCAACATGGCCGGACGAGGCACCGACATCAAGCTCGGCGGCAACCCCGACGACCTGGCCGAGGCGGAGCTGCGCCAGGCGGGCCTCGATCCGGTCGAGCACGTCGAGGAGTGGGCTGCCGCGCTGCCCGCCGCCCTGGAGAAGGCCGAGCAGGCCGTCAAGGCCGAGTTCGAAGAGGTCAAGGAGCTCGGCGGCCTGTATGTGCTCGGCACCGAGCGCCACGAGTCGCGCCGTATCGACAACCAGCTGCGCGGCCGCTCCGGCCGTCAGGGCGACCCCGGCGAGTCCCGCTTCTACCTGTCGCTCGGCGACGACCTGATGCGCCTGTTCAAGGCCCAGATGGTCGAGCGCGTCATGGCGATGGCCAACGTGCCGGACGACGTGCCGATCGAGAACAAGATGGTCACGCGCGCGATCGCCTCGGCCCAGTCGCAGGTCGAGCAGCAGAACTTCGAGACCCGCAAGAACGTCCTGAAGTACGACGAGGTGCTGAACCGCCAGCGCGAGGTCATCTACGGCGAGCGCCGCCGCGTCCTTGAGGGCGAGGACCTGCACGAGCAGGTCAGGCACTTCATGGACGACACGATCGACGCCTACATCCAGGCCGAGACCGTCGAGGGCTTCGCCGAGGAGTGGGACCTGGACCGGCTGTGGGGCGCCTTCAAGCAGCTCTACCCGGTGAAGGTCACCGTGGAGGAGCTGGAGGACGCGGCGGGGGACCGCGCGGGCATCACCGCCGAGTTCATCGCCGAGTCCGTCAAGGACGACATCCACGAGCAGTACGCCGCCCGCGAGGAGCAGCTGGGCTCCGACATCATGCGCGAGCTGGAGCGCCGCGTGGTCCTTTCGGTGCTCGACCGCAAGTGGCGTGAGCACCTGTACGAGATGGACTACCTCCAGGAGGGCATCGGCCTGCGGGCCATGGCGCAGAAGGACCCGCTGGTGGAGTACCAGCGCGAGGGCTTCGACATGTTCAACGCCATGATGGAGGGCATCAAGGAGGAGTCGGTCGGCTACCTGTTCAACCTGGAGGTCCAGGTCGAGCAGCAGGTCGAGGAGGTCCCGGTCGTGGACGCCGCGCCCGCCGACGCGCCCTCGCTCACCAAGGAGGACACCATCCCGGCCGCGCGTCCGGAGATCCGGGCCAAGGGCCTGGACGCCCCGCAGCGCCCGGACCGGCTGCACTTCTCGGCGCCGACGGTGGACGGCGAGGGCGGCATCGTCGAGGGCGACTTCGACAACGGTGACGACGAGCCGGCCCGCTCGGAGTCCGACGGCATGACCCGCGCGGAGCGCCGCAAGGCGCAGAAGACGGCGGGTGGTCGCCGCCGCAAGAAGTAAGCGGTCGGCACACCGGCGAGGGCCCGGCACCGGGAGGGGACACGAACGTCCCGGACGGCGCGGGGCCCTTCGCCGTGCCCGGCCCTCCACCGGTGCCGGGCGTTCGCCGCGCCGGGCTCCGCCATGCCGGGCCCTTTGCCGTGGCGGCCTCTTAGCCGTGGCGGGCCCTCCGCTGAGTCCGGGCCCTCCGCTGTGCCGGGCTCCCCGCCGTGCCGGGCGCTTCGCCGTGCCAGACCCTCCGCCATGCCGGGCTCTTAGCCGTGGCGGGCCCTCCGCTGAGTCCGGGCCCGGCGCTGAGTCCGGGCCCCACCGCCGTCCCGGGCTCCCCGCCGTGCCGGGCCCCTTGCCGGGCCGGGCTCTCACCGTGGCGGCCCCCCGCTGAGTCCGGGCCCTCCGCTGTGCGGGCCCCACCGCCGTGCCGGGCTCCCCGCCGTGCCGGGGCCCTCCGCTGTGCCGGGCCCCAACCGCCGTGCCGGGCCGTTCGTGGAGGCCCCTCCGCCGTGCCGGGGCGGCGGAAGGGTGCCGGGCTCGCCCCGGGGCCGCCCGCTGCCTGGCCACGCCGCCGGCCCTCCGGCGCCGCACCCGTCATCCCCGCACCCGCTCACCGCCGAGTTCGACCGCCGCGCAGCGCCAGCGCAGGTCTGCTCCTCGCTCCAGGCGGAAGGCCATGGCGCGCACCTGCTCGCCGGCCGCGATGCAGGCGGCCACCTCGACGATGCCCCGGGCCGGCGGGGCCGCGCGGCAGGACCGTACGACGGGGCGGGCGCCCCGGGTGCGGAAGGGCGTGCCCGGGGCGAGCCGCACCAGTTGCTCGTACGCCTCTCCGACGGTCAGGCCCAGCATCCAGTGCACCGGGCGTTCGCCGCTGAGCACGGCGAGCAGCTTGTGCGCGAACAGTTCGTGCGGAGTGAGCCGCCGTGGCCCGCGGGTTCCGGTGCTGCCGGGCCCGCGCTGATCGCCGCGCCCCGCCGGTCCTGTCGTGGTCCTGCTCATGGCTGCCGCCCCCTTCGATACCAGTGAGTAACGTGCGTTGGGGACCTTGTACGGGGGCGGCGGGACGGCCCGCAAGGACCGCGCCGGGGGAGCCGAGGGGGCGCAGCGCTTCACCTATCCGAGTGAGCGCGGGGCACGTCTTCCCAGGTGGCGGCGGTGCTGACCGGCTTCGCGGGGAAGGGACACCGGGCGGGCACCGGCAGCTCGAAGGGGGACTCCCGCGCGTATCCTGAAGCCGTCTCCCGACCCGATGAGACGACGAGAAGAGAGCGGTCCCTCATGCGCGTGTACGTACCCCTGACCATCTCCGGTCTCGCGACGGCGCACCGTGCCGGAGAGCTCGGCCCCGGGCCGCTCACCGCCTACGCCGTCACGCCCGGCCTGCGCGAGTGGTACGTGTCCGACGACATCGAGGAGCTGGAGTACGCCGCGCTCAACCGGGCCGCCGCCGCCTCGCTGCGGCTGCTCGCCGGGGAGCCCGGCACGCCGAGGCGCCGGGTCGTGATCGCCGCCGACGTGCCCGACAACGCCGCGACCGCCGACCCGGACCGGGCGTTGGACGCGAGTTCGGTCGGCGAGGTGCGGATCGAGACCTCGGTGGCGCTGGCCAGGGCGGCCGCCGTCCACGTGGACGCCGAGGACGCGGTGGCCGATGTGACGGCCGCGGCCGACGCGCTCGGGGCTGCCGACCACGGCGACGACGACGCCCAGTTCACGGTGGACGGCGCCGAGGACCACGAGCTGCTGTGGTTCGGGGTGCAGGAGATTCCCAACCTGATCGCCTGACCTGCGCGTACGCCCGCCGCCCGGGCGTCGTGGGCCGGCGTCACGGCCCGCGCGGTGCTCGATTGTCAGTGGGGGTGGGTACTTTTTTGTCATGGGGTTCGTCATGGGGAACGGCACGCAGAAGACGGGAAAGCGCCCGGCGCATCTCGTCTGGGACTGGAACGGCACGCTGCTCGACGACATCGCCGCGGTCATCGAGGCGACCAACGCCGCGTTCGCGCAGCTCGGCATGGCGCCGATCACGCTGGAGCGCTACCGCGACCTGTACTGCGTGCCGATCCCGGTGTTCTACCAGCGGCTGATGGGCCGGCTGCCCACGGACGCGGAGTGGCTGGTCATGGACGCGGCCTTCCACGAGCAGTACTGGGCCAGGGCGGATGCCTGTGGGCTCACCGAGGGCGCCGCCGAGCTCCTTGCCGCGCGCCGGAGGGCGGGGCGCGGCCAGTCGCTGCTGTCCATGGCGCCGCACGAGCACCTGGTGCCGATCGTGCGGCGGCACGGCATCACCGAGCACTTCCTGCGGGTCGACGGGCGCACGGGGCCCTCGCACGGCAGCAAGGCCGAGCACATGGTGCGCCATCTGACCGCGCTGCGGGCGGCCGACCCGGAGATATCGGGCGAGCGGATCGTGGTGATCGGGGACGCGGTGGACGACGCGGTGGCGGCGGCCGCCGTGGGGGCGCGGGCGGTGCTGTTCACCGGGGGCTCCCACAGCCGGGTCAGCCTCACGGTCGCGGGCGTCCCGGTCGTCGACACCCTCGCGGAGGCGGTGGCCGTCGCGGAAGAACTGGTCGGCTGAGCTCGCGGGCGCGACGTCTAAGCAGACCGGCGACGTCTGCGGCGGCGCCCTGGCGGGCGGGCAGACCGGGGCTGGGGCGGGGGGCGGGCCGGCCCGAGCGGCCAAACCGTACGGCCGGACCGGGTGGGGGCAGACCGTGCCGGGAGAGGCAGGGGCGGGGCAGGCCGGGTCGGAGGAGGCCGGGCGGGATCGGGCCGGACGAGGCCGGGACCCCCTCGGCGGCTGGTTCGTGTCGTTGCTCGCGCCTCCGCGACGGGTCACGGACGCGGCCGTCGGCGGGTGCGCTGTCCAGAGTGTCCAACTCTGAGGCCCGCTTTTGTACACAAGAGGCTCATGACGATCCGGGGCCCAGGAGCGATAGCCTAGTCCCGTGATCAGCGCGATATGTCGCGGAGGCACTGATGCCTCTGCCCTGCGCCCGGCGCACGACCGTGCCCGGGCAGTCGCTGATTCCCCCCACCCGGAATCAAGGCCCCCAGCCACACAATTGGCCGGTATGCGCCCGGGTATCTCCCATCGCGGCATAGCGTCGACACCGACCGGACACCCCGCGTCGTGGCGTTGCGTCGCTTCTTTCCCCTACGTCACGCAACGGCGCGCGACAGGAGCCAGAGGACATGCAGACCAAGCTGGACGAAGCCAAGGCCGAGCTGCTCGCACGGGCGGCCCGGGTAGCTGAGAACAGCCCGGCCGGGGGGCCCGGAGCCCTGGGGGACACCCCCAGGAGCGACCGGGCGGCCACGACCGAGGCCACGAGCGAGGAAGGACCCGACCAGGGCGTCCTCCTCGGATACCTCCAGCGCTACTACCTGCACACCGCACCCGAGGACTTGGCCGACCGCGACCCGGTCGACGTCTTCGGCGCGGCACTCTCCCACTACCGCCTCGCGGAGAACCGGCCACAGGGCACCGCCAACGTCCGGGTGCACACCCCGACGGTCGAGGAGAACGGCTGGACGTGCAGCCACTCCGTCGTCGAGGTCGTCACCGACGACATGCCCTTCCTCGTGGACTCGGTCACCAACGAGCTGTCCCGGCAGAGCCGTGGCATCCACGTGGTCATCCACCCGCAGGTGGTCGTGCGCCGCGATCTGACCGGCAAGCTCATCGAGGTCCTGGACACCGGGACCCAGACGGCCGACCTGCCGCACGACGCGCTCACCGAGTCCTGGATCCACGTCGAGATCGACCGCGAGACCGACCGGGCCGACCTGAAGCAGATCACCGCCGATCTGCTGCGCGTCCTGTCCGACGTACGCGAAGCCGTCGAGGACTGGGAGAAGATGCGCGACGCCGCGCTGCGCATCGCCGACGAGCTGCCCAAGGAGCCGAAGGCCGGCGACCTGCTCGACGAGGACATCGACGAGGCCAGGGAGCTGCTGCGCTGGCTCTCCACCGACCACTTCACCTTCCTCGGCTACCGCGAGTACCAGCTCACCGACGACGACTCGCTCTCCGCCGTCCCCGGCACCGGCCTCGGCATCCTGCGGTCCGACCCCAAGCACGGCGAGGACGAGGCCCACCCCGTCTCGCCGTCCTTCAGCCGGCTGCCCGCCGACGCCCGCGCCAAGGCCCGTGAGCACAAGCTGCTCGTGCTGACCAAGGCCAACAGCCGCGCCACCGTGCACCGCCCGTCCTACCTCGACTACGTCGGCGTCAAGAAGTTCGACGAGCAGGGCAACGTGATCGGCGAGCGCCGCTTCCTCGGCCTGTTCTCCTCGGCCGCGTACACCGAGTCCGTGCGCCGGGTGCCGGTCGTGCGCCGCAAGGTCCAGGAAGTCCTCAAGGGCGCGGGCTTCTCGCCCAACAGCCACGACGGCCGCGACCTGCTCCAGATCATGGAGACCTACCCGCGCGACGAGCTGTTCCAGACCCCCGCCGACCAGCTGCGCTCCATCGTGACCTCCGTCCTGTACCTCCAGGAGCGGCGCCGGCTGCGCCTCTACCTGCGGCAGGACGAGTACGGCCGCTACTACTCGGCGCTGGTCTACCTGCCGCGCGACCGCTACACCACGGGCGTACGGCTGCGGCTCATCGACATCCTGATGGAAGAGCTCGGCGGCACCAGCGTCGACTTCACCGCCTGGAACACCGAGTCGATCCTGTCCCGGCTGCACTTCGTGGTCCGCGTCCCGGCCGGCACCGAGCTCACCGAGCTCACCGACGCCGACTCCGAGCGCATCGAGGCCCGCCTGGTCGACGCCGCCCGCTCCTGGGCCGACGGCTTCTCCGACGCGCTGAACGCCGAGTGCGGCGAGGAGCGCGCCGCCGAGCTGCTGCGCCGCTACGGACACGCCTTCCCCGAGGGCTACAAGGCCGACCACTCGCCGCGCGCGGCCGTCGCCGACCTCGTCCACCTGGAGCAACTGACGCACGGGCGGCGGGACTTCGCGCTCTCGCTGTACGAGCCGGTGGGCGCCGCACCCGGCGAGCGCCGCTTCAAGATCTACCGGATCGGCGAGCAGGTCTCGCTCTCCGCGGTGCTCCCGGTCCTCCAGCGCCTGGGCGTCGAGGTCACCGACGAGCGGCCCTACGAGCTGCGCTGTGCCGACCGTACGCACGCCTGGATCTACGACTTCGGCCTGCGCATGCCGAAGAAGAACAGCGGCGACCACCTGGGCGACGACGCCCGCGAGCGCTTCCAGGAGGCCTTCGCCGCCACCTGGACCGGCGCCGCCGAGAACGACGGCTTCAACTCCCTGGTGCTGCGCGCCGGCCTCAACTGGCGCCAGGCGATGGTGCTGCGCGCCTACGCCAAGTACCTGCGCCAGGCCGGCTCCACCTTCAGCCAGGACTACATGGAGGACACCCTCCGCGACAACGTCCACACCACCCGGCTGCTGATCTCGCTCTTCGAGGCGCGGCTCTCGCCCGAGCGCCAGAAGGCCGGCACCGAGCTCATCGACGGCCTGCTCGAAGAGCTCGACGGCGCCCTCGACCAGGTCGCGAGCCTGGACGAGGACCGCATCCTGCGCTCCTTCCTGACCGTCATCAAGGCGACGCTGCGCACCAACTACTGGCAGAAGAACGCCGAGGGCAAGCCCCACGCGTACATCTCGATGAAGTTCGACCCGCAGGCGATCCCCGATCTCCCGGCGCCCCGCCCGCAGTTCGAGATCTGGGTGTACTCGCCGCGTGTGGAGGGCGTCCACCTGCGCTTCGGCAAGGTCGCCCGCGGTGGTCTGCGCTGGTCGGACCGGCGTGAGGACTTCCGCACCGAGATCCTTGGCCTGGTCAAGGCGCAGATGGTGAAGAACACCGTCATCGTGCCGGTGGGCGCCAAGGGCGGTTTCGTCGCCAAGCAGCTGCCCGACCCGTCGGTGGACCGCGACGCCTGGCTCGCCGAGGGCATCGCCAGCTACAAGACGTTCATCTCGGCGCTGCTCGACATCACCGACAACCTGGTCGGCGGCGAGGTCGTGCCCCCGGCCGACGTGGTCCGTCACGACGAGGACGACACCTACCTCGTGGTCGCCGCCGACAAGGGCACCGCGACGTTCTCGGACATCGCCAACGACGTGGCGATCAGCTACGACTTCTGGCTCGGCGACGCCTTCGCCTCCGGCGGCTCCGCCGGCTACGACCACAAGGGCATGGGCATCACCGCCCGGGGCGCCTGGGAGTCCGTCAAGCGGCACTTCCGCGAGCTCGGCCACGACACCCAGAGCGAGGACTTCACGGTCGTCGGCGTCGGCGACATGTCGGGCGACGTGTTCGGCAACGGCATGCTGCTCTCGGAGCACATCCGCCTGGTCGCCGCCTTCGACCACCGGCACATCTTCATCGACCCGAAGCCGGACGCGGCCGTCTCCTACGCCGAGCGCCGCCGCCTGTTCGACCTGCCGCGCTCCAGCTGGGCCGACTACAACAAGGAACTGCTCTCGGCCGGCGGCGGCATCCACCCCCGCACCGCCAAGTCGATCCCGCTGAACACGCACATCCGTGAGGCCCTGGGCATCCCGGCAGGCGTCACCAAGCTGACCCCGGCCGACCTGATGCAGGCGATCCTGAAGGCGCCGGTCGACCTGCTGTGGAACGGCGGCATCGGTACGTATGTGAAGTCGTCCGCGGAGTCCAACGCGGACGTCGGCGACAAGGCCAACGACGCGATCCGCGTCAACGGCGAGGACCTGCAGGTCAAGGTCGTCGGCGAGGGCGGCAACCTGGGTCTGACCCAGCTCGGCCGGATCGAGTTCGACCGCAAGGGCGGCCCCGACGGCGAGGGCGGCAAGGTCAACACCGACGCCATCGACAACAGCGCCGGCGTGGACACCTCCGACCACGAGGTGAACATCAAGATCCTGCTCAACGGGCTCGTCACCGACGGCGACATGACCGTCAAGCAGCGCAACAAGATCCTCGCCGCGATGACCGACGAGGTCGGTCATCTGGTGCTGCGCAACAACTACGCGCAGAACGTGGCGCTGGCCAACGCGGTCGCGCAGTCGCCCTCGTTGCTCCACGCCCACCAGCGCTTCATGCGCCGTCTGGGCCGGGACGGGCACCTGGACCGCGCGCTGGAGTTCCTGCCGAACGACCGCCAGATCCGGGAACTGCTCAACGGCAACAAGGGGCTCAGCCAGCCCGAGCTCGCCGTCCTGCTCGCGTACACCAAGATCACGGTGGCCGACGAGCTGATCCACACGGTGCTCCCGGACGACCCGTACCTCGCCAAGCTCCTGCACGCCTACTTCCCCGAGCAGCTGCGCGAGAAGTTCACCGAGGCGGTCGACGGACACGCGCTGCGCCGCGAGATCATCACCACGGTGCTGGTCAACGACACCGTCAACATCGGTGGTTCGACCTTCCTGCACCGCCTCCGCGAGGAGACCGGGGCCTCGCTCGAAGAGATCGTGCGGGCGCACGCCGCGGCCCGCGAGATCTTCGGCGTGAACGGCGTGTGGGACGCGGTGGAGGCGCTGGACAACAAGGTCGACGCCGACGTCCAGACCCGGATCCGGCTGCACTCGCGCCGTCTGGTGGAGCGCGGCACCCGCTGGCTGCTCAACAACCGGCCGCAGCCGCTCCGGATCGCCGAGACGATCGAGGACTTCTCGGCCGGTGTCGCCCAGGTCTGGGACGCGCTGACGGAGCTGCTGCGCGGCGCCGACCTGGAGTGGCACCAGAGCATCCTGGAGGAGCTGACCGGGGCGGGTGTCCCGGATGAGCTCGCGCGACGGGTCGCCGGGTTCTCCTCGGCCTTCCCCGCGCTGGACATCGTGGCCATCGCGGCCCGCACCGGCAAGGAACCCCTCCAGGTCGCGGAGGTCTACTACGACCTGGCCGACCGGCTGGGGATCGCCAAGCTGCTCGATCGGATCATCGAGCTGCCGCGCGCCGACCGCTGGCAGTCGATGGCGCGCGCCGCCATCCGCGAGGACCTGTTCGCCACGCACGCCGCCCTGACGCAGGACGTCCTGTCGGCCGGCGACAGCACCAGCTCGCCGGAGGAGCGCTTCAAGGCGTGGGACGAGCAGAACGCGGCGATCCTGGGCCGCGCCCGCACCACTCTGGAGGAGATCCAGTCCTCCGACGCCTTCGACCTGGCGAACCTGTCGGTCGCGATGCGGACCATGCGGACGCTGCTGCGCACGCACAGCTGAGGCGGTGAACGGCCCGGGACCGTGAACCGTTGAAGGGGGCGCCCACCATCACGGTGGGCGCCCCCTTCGCGTGCTCGGGGCACGGTCGGGCGGGTGGAGCCCTTCCTGACCACGCCGGCTCCGTAGGCCGCCGGGTCCGGTTTGCACGGCGCGGGGCCCTGACCCCTCCTCGCGCAGTTCCCCGCGCCCCTTGAGCATCCGGGGCCGGCCCGCATGGGCAGGTTCGGCTTCCCCGGGCCCCGGCAGGGTTGGGGGAGGCCGGCACGGGCGCCCCCGGCGGGGCCGGGGCCGGCCCGCGTTGGTCACCTCTTCTTCGTGAAGCTTTCGTACGCCGCCAGTACCTCGTCCGTCGGCCCGTCCATCCGCAGCGTGCCCGACTCCAGCCACAGCGTCCGCTCGCAGGTCTCCCTGATCGACGCGTTGCTGTGGCTGACCAGGAACACCGTGCCGGCCTCCTTGCGCAGCTCGGTGATGCGCTCCTGGCTGCGACGCTGGAAGCGGGCGTCCCCCGTGGCCAGGGCCTCGTCGATGAGCAGTACGTCGTGGTTCTTGGCGGCCGCGATGGAGAAGCGCAGCCGGGCACCCATCCCGGAGGAGTACGTGCGCATGGGCAGCGAGATGAAGTCGTCCTTCTCGTTGATCCCGGAGAAGTCGACGATGTCGTCGTAGCGCTCACGCACCTCCTCGCGGGACATGCCCATGGCGAGCGCGCCGAGCGTGACGTTGCGTTCGCCCGTCAGGTCGTTCATCAGCGCCGCGTTCACGCCGAGCAGTGACGGCTGGCCCTGCGTGTAGATCTTGCCCCGCGCGGTGGGGAGCAGCCCCGCGATCGCCTTGAGCAGGGTCGACTTGCCCGAGCCGTTGGAGCCGATGAGGCCGATCGCCTCGCCGCGCCGGGCCACGAAGCTCACGCCCTTCACCGCGTGCACCTCGCGCAGGCCCGGGCTCTCCTTGCGCGAGACGATGCGGTTGAGCGCGGCGGTGGCGCCGCCCTTGTTCTTGGCGCCCCCGCCGACGACCTTGTACACGATGTGCACGTCGTCGGCGATGACGGTCGGGGTGCCGGGGGTGCCCGGCGAGTCCGTCGTGGTCTTCGGGGTCTTCGAGGTCTTCGGGGTCAGGGTGTCGGTGTCAGCCACGGCCGTACTGCTCCTCTGCCTTCCAGAAGTAGATGAAGCCCGCCGCCAGCGCGACGAAGGCCCAGCCCCCGGCCACCAGCCACACGTGCGGCGGCAGCTGCTTGGCGTGGAAGCTCTTGATCATGGCGAACCGGACCAGGTCGATGTAGACGGCGACCGGGTTGAGGCCGAGCAGCCGGCCCACCACGTGCGGCAGCTTGTGCAGCTGCGGGGCGAGGTTCCACATCACGCCGGACATGTACATCCAGGTGCGCAGGACGAACGGCATCACCTGGGCGACGTCCGGGGTCTTCGCGGTGACCCGGGCCATCACCAGGGACAGGCCCGTGTTGAACATCGATTGCAGGACGAGCGCCGGCACGAGCAGCAGCCACGAGGCGCCCGGCAGCTGCCCGAAGCCGATGATGATGATCGCCAGCGCCGCCAGCGAGAACAGCAGCTGCTGGAGCTGCTGGAGGGCGAGCGAGACGGGCAGCGAGGCGCGCGGGAAGTGCAGCGCGCGCACCAGGCCGATGTTGCCGGTGATCGCGCGGGTGCCCGACATGATCGAGTTGGCCGTGAAGGTCCAGATGAACACGCCCGTGACCAGCCACGGGATGTAGTCCGGCGTGCTGGATTTGTTGCCCATCAGGATGCCGAAGATGAAGTAGTACACCGCCGCGTTCAGGAGCGGCGTCATCAGCTGCCAGATCTGACCCAGCTTCGCCTCGCTGTACTGCGCGGTCAGCTTGGCGGTGGCGAACGCGGTGATGAAGTGGCGCCGGGCCCACAGCTGGCGTACGTAGTCGGGCAGCGTCGGGCGGGCGCCGCTCACCTTCAGGCCGTACTTGGCGGCCAGTTCGGCCGGGCTGAGGTTCTGGTCGCCGGCGGAGCTGCGGGTGGACTGCGTCGGGATGGATGCCGACGCTGCCGAGGGTGCTGCGGTCGGTCGCGCAGCTGCGGTCTGGCTCACTACGGTCGCTTTCGCCGGGGGCCCCGGGAGGCTTCCCGGGGGCGGGGGATCACTCGCGACGGGAGGGTTCCCGGGCGGGGGGGAGGGCTTGCGACGGGACGGGACCGTATCGTCGCAACGACGAGAGTAGGACGCGGTACGTCGCAACGCAACCGTCTCGTCGCAACGCTATGCTCAAGCCATGACCAAGACGGACCCGGAGACTCCCGCAAGCCGACCGCCGTCGCGGCGCGCGCCCGCCGGGGCGGCCGTGCTGCGTGAGGACGTCACGGACGCCATCCGCAAGGCCGTTTTCGAGGAACTTGCCGCGGTCGGGTTCGCCCGGATGTCCATCGAGGGGATCGCGCGGCGCGCCGGGGTCGGCAAGACGGCGGTCTACCGGCGCTGGAAGTCCAAGCTCAGCCTGGTCCTGGACCTGGTGTCCGTCTTCGCCGAGCAGGGGCTTCCGGTGCCGCACACGGGGTCGCTGTACGGGGACATCCGGGCGCTGCTCGCGGTGGCCTCGCTCGCGCTGCGCCACCCCATCGCCTCGCAGGTCATCCCGGATCTGCTCGTCGAGTCCGTACGCCATCCGGAGATCGCCGACGCGATCAAGACGGCGCTGCTCGACGGGCAGCAGGGGGTGGCGGCGGTGGTGGTACGGGAGGCGGTCGAGCGGGGTGAGCTGGCGGCCGGGGCGGATCCCGACCGGGCGCTCGATCTGATCGTGGGTCCGCTGTACTGGCGGCTCGTCGTGGTCAAGGGTCCCCTGCCGAAGGGGTACCTGGACGATCTGGCCAAGTCGGCGGTGGCCGCGCTGACGGCGTAACGGGCCGGACCCCGGCTGGGTATGCGGGTGGGCCAGCGCCAACCCCGCCGGGGGCGCGGGGAACTGCGCGAGGAGCGACCACGGCCCGCAGCCGACGTCCCTGGGGCTCCGCCCCAGACCCCGATCGCGCTGAACGCGCTCGTCCTCAAACGCCGGACGGGCTGAGGGGGCCGATACGGGCCAGCGCCAACCCCGCCGGGGGCGCGGGGAACTGCGCGAGAAGCGCCCACGGCCCGCAGCCGACGTCCCTGGGGCTCCGCCCCAGACCCCGTTCGGCCTGAACGGCCTCGTCCTCAAACGCCGGACGGGCTGAGGGTGCCGATACGGGCCAGCGCCAACCCCGTCAGGGGCGCGGGGAACTGCGCGAGAAGCGCCCACGGCCCGCAGCCGGGGTCCCTGGGGCTCCGCCCCAGGCCCCGTTCGGCCTGAACGGCCTCGTCCTCAAACGCCGGACGGGCTGGGTGTATGTGCACACGGGCCAGCACCAACCCCGCCGGGGGCGTGGGGAACTGCGCGATAAGCGCCCACGGCCCGCAGCCGACGTCCCTGGGGCTCCGCCCCAGACCCCGTTCGCGCTGAAGGCGCTCGTCCTCAAACGCCGGACGGGCTGAGGTATGTGCATACGGGCCAGCACCGACCCCGTCAGGGGCGCGGGGAACTGCGCGAGGAGCGACCACGGCCCGCAGCCGACGTCCCTGGGGCTCCGCCCCAGACCCCGTTCGGCCTGAACGGCCTCGTCCTCAAACGCCGGACGGGCTGAGGGTGGCGATGCAGGCCAGCACCGACCCTGCCAGGGGCGCGGGGAACTGCGCGACCAGCCACGTACGGCCCGCGCTCCGAAGGCCCCCGGGGCTCGGCTGGGGCAACCGGCCCGGCCCGCACGCCGAAGGGCCCCGGGGTTCGGCCGAAACCCATCGACCCCGGCCCGCACCTCGGAGGCCCCCGGGCCGGGGCGGTCGGCCCGGGGGGTGGGGGGTTACTTCACCGCGCCGGCCATCACCCCGGACACAAACTGCCGCTGAAACGCGAAGAACACCGCCAACGGAATCACCATCGACACGAACGCCCCCGGCGCCAGCACATCGATGTTGTTGCCGAACTGCCGGACCTGCTGCTGAAGCGCCACCGTGATCGGCGGATGCTTGGAGTCGGCGAAGATCAGCGCGACCAGCATGTCGTTCCACACCCACAGGAACTGGAAGATGCCGAGCGAGGCGATCGCCGGCCCGCCCAGCGGCATCACGACCCGGGTGAACAGCCGGATCTCGCCCGCCCCGTCGAGCCGCGCGGCCTCAAGCAGCTCGCGCGGGATCTCCGCGAAGAAGTTGCGCAGCAGGAAGATCGCGAACGGCAGGCCGAAGGCGACGTGGAAGATGATCACGCCGGCCGTCGTCTCGAAGATCCCGATCTGGCCGAAGAGCTTGGCGACCGGCACGAGCGCGACCTGCACCGGCACCACCAGCAGGCTCACCACGACCATGAACCACCAGTCACGCCCGGGAAAGTCCATCCACGCGAACGCGTAGCCCGCGAGGGATCCGATCACGACGACCAGAACGGTGGCCGGGACGGTGATCGTGATCGTGGACAGGAGGGAGTTGGTGATCGTGCTGTTGTCGAGCAGGCTGGCGTAGTTGTGGAAGGTGAACCGGGACGGGTCGGCGAACGTCTTCCACCAGCCGGTCGAGGCGATGTCGGCGGGGCTGCGCAGCGAGGAGAGCAGCAGCCCGACGGTCGGCATCAGCCAGAACAGCGCGACCAGGATCAGGAAGACGCGCAGCGCCCCGCCGCCGGCCCGCGAGGCGATCCGCGCGGGCAACGACTGCCGGGCCCTGACGATCCCTTCGACGGCGGTCATCGCCTCGCCTCCCGTCGCATGCGGCGGACATTGAACAGCATCACCGGGATCACGAGCAGCAGCAGCAGAACCGCGATCGCGCTGCCGATGCCCAGGTCCGCCTCCGTGCCGAAGGACGAGCGGTAGAGCTGAAGGGCGAGCACGTTCGCGTCGGCCTGGCTGGAGCCGGGGGCGATGATGAAGACCAGGTCGAAGATCTTCAGGACGTTGATCATCAACGTCACCAGGACGACCGCGAGCACCGGCGCGAGCAGCGGGACCGTCACCCGGCGGAACACCTGCCACTCGTTCGCGCCGTCGACCCGCGCCGCTTCGAGCAGTTCCCGTGGCAGGCCCGCCAGGCCCGCCGCGATGAGCACCATCGCGAACCCCGCCCACATCCAGATGTACGAGCCGATGATGGCGGGGGTGACCAGGGCCGGGCCCAGCCATTCGACGCCGTTGTACGGGGCGTGGAAGTTGCTTTCGGGGAGCCGGAGTTGGGCCCCGTCGGCCGTGGCCGGCAGCGAGAACGTACCGTCCGCGGCCGCCGTGGCCGAGGCGACCACCTTGCCGCCGCGCACCGCCTCGACCTTCATGCCCTTGAGGCCGAGCTCCTTGGGGTCGATGACGGTCGGCCGCCCGCCGCCGCCCTTGGTGAAGTCGAGCCAGACCGTGCCGGTGACCTTGCCCGGGGTGCTGGGGGCGGCCTTCGCGGGCGCGGCCGACGACGGCATCGCGTCGGCGGCGACGCCCACCAGGGGCAGCAGCACGGGATGGCCGGCCCGCACCGGGCCACGGGTGAGGAACGTGCCCCCGCCGCCGTCCTTGAGCGGCGCGGTCGGCAGCGGATGCGCCTTCGGGTAGCCGGCCGCGTCGGTGAACGTGTCGTGCACGCCCACCACGACCGCGTTGGCCACCCCGCGCGCCGGGTCCTGCTCGTACACCAGGCGGAAGATGATGCCCGCGGCGAGCATGGAGATCGCCATCGGCATGAAGACGACGAGCTTGAACGCCGTTCCCCAGCGCACCCGTTCGGTCAGCACGGCGAAGATCAGGCCGAGGGCGGTGGCGATGGTGGGGGCGCAGACGACCCAGATCGCGTTGTTCTTCACCGCCGTACGGATGGTGTGGTCGGTGAACAGGGTCTTGTAGTTGTCGATCCCGGCGAAGGAGTTCCCCGACTGGTCGAAGAACGAGCGGTAGACCGAGAAACCGATCGGATAGACGACGAGCGCGCCGAGCAGCACGAGCGCGGGCAGCAGGAACACGGCCGCGATCCACTTGCGCGTGGCGGTGACGCTCTTGCGGGTCCTGGGCGCGGGGGGCGCGGCGGGCGGCGGGGCGCCCCCCGCCGTGGCGGTGGTCATCGCGGGGTCAGTTCTTGAACGCCGCGGCCGCGTCGGCCTCCAGTTTGGACTGGGTGCCCGCGACGTCGGAGGGGTTCTTGAGGAAGTCCTGGAGGTCCTTCCACTCGCCCTTGCCGGGGGTGCCGCCGAAGGACTGCGGGGCCTGGTCCGACATGTCGAAACGTACGTTGTCCCCGGCCGCGACCAGCGCCTTGGCGATGCCGCGCTGCACATCGTTGGGGTACGCGCCGAAGTCGAGGGCCTTGTTGGGCGAGATGAAGCCGCCGGAGCCCGCCGCGATCTTCGCCGCGTCGGTGGACGCCAGCCAGGTCAGCAGAGCCTGCGCGCCCTTGGTGTCCTTCAGGGCCACCGCCGCGTCGCCGCCGGTGACCACCGGCGCCTTGTCGCCCACCGCGGGGAAGGGGAACGCCTTCGCGTCGGTGCCGACCTTGGCGGAGGTCTCCGCGATGTTGACCGAGGCGAAGTCGCCCTCGAAGACCATGCCCGCCTTGGGATGGTCGCCGCCGGTGAACGTCTGGGTGACGGAGGCGGGGAACTCGGTCTGGAGCGCGCCGTCGGTGCCGCCCGCGATCAGGTTCGGCTTGCCGAAGAGCTGGGCGAGCGTGGTGAGCGCGTCCCTCACGGACGGGTCGGTCCACTTGATGGCGTGCTTGGCCAGCTGGTCGTACTTCTCGGGCCCGGCCTGGGAGAGATAGACGTTCTCGAACCAGTCGGTGAGGGTCCAGCCGTCCGCGCCGCCGACGGACACCGGGGTCACACCGGAGGCGGAGATCGTGTCGGCGGTGCTGAGGAAGTTCTTCCACGTCGTGGGCGGGGTGGCGCCCGCGTTGTCGAAGACCTTGGTGTTGTACCAGACCAGGGACTTGTTGGCGGCCTTGAAGTACACCCCGTACTGGGTGCCGTCGACCGCGCCCAGGTCCTGCCACACCTTGGAGTAGTTCGCGGTGAGCTGCGCCTTGGCCTCGGGACCGGCCGGCTTGGCCCACTTCTTCGCCACGGCCTGCTGGATCGCGCCGACCTGGGGCAGCATGGCCACATCGGGCGGGCTGCCGCCGGCGATCTTCGTGCCGAGGAAGTTGACGATGGGGTCCTGGGCGGGGACGAAGGTGACGGTGGCGCCGGTCCGCTTCTCGAACTCCTTGAGCACCTTGACGAAGTTGGCCTGCTCGGCCCCCGTCCACACCGCGGCGACCTCGATCTTCTCGCCGTCGAGCCGGGGGAGCTGGACGCCGGAGGCCGATGTCGTGCGGGTGGCGCTCGTGGACGGCGTGTCCTTCTTGCCGTCGCCACCGCCGCACGCGGTGGCGCCGAGCGCGAGAGCGCCTACGGCCAGGGCGGCCACGAAGGTGCGGCCGGGTGTGCTGGTGCCTGCGGTGGTGCGGACTGTGCCAGTGGTGCGCATGCGTGCCCCGTCTCTCCCGTGCGCGTACGAACTGCCGCGCCCGGTGACGCAGGCGCCGCCGCTCTCGTCCCGTGCGACAGTCCTACGCCGGGCGCCGGGGCCCCGCAATACCGCCTTCACGGTCAACTCGGTGATCGTAATGGGCTTGTGACGTTGGGTCATGCCGGGATGTCCCGACTACCGCCCCTTGCGGCCGGGTTGATCACCTGGGCGGGCGCGGCGGGCTCCGGTCCCTACGTCAGCGGTCCCACCGGGCAGGCGTTGACCAAGGACGCCGCGCGCTCCAGGGCGCTGGCGAGCAGGGCCAGGTCGGTCGGACCGTTGCCGAGTTCGCGGACGGGCCTGCGGGCCGGCGGGTCGCCCATCCGCTCCCACTCCAGGACCACGACCGTCGGGCGCTGCGTCGCGGTGCGCGGTATGCGCCCGGTGACGCGGCCGCCCTGGAAGGGGACGGACACCCCGTCCGCCTGGTGCAGCCGGCCACGGCCCGGGGACGGCTCGTCTGGCGAGGGGACGGCGGGCGGCGCGTCGAGGACCACCCGGTGGCGGGCGCCGCGCGCGAGCTCGGTGTCGGCCGTGCGGTCGGGCCGGGCCGAGGACGCCACCAGGTGCACCCCGAGGCGCTCGCCGTCCCTGGCCACCGCCTCCAGGGCGCGGACGACCGAACCGGCGGCGGGCCGGCCCGGGCTGCCGAGGGCGGGCGCGACCAGCGCGTCCAGATCGTCGACCAGGACGACAAGGCGGGGCAGCGCCGGACCGTCGTCCGCGCGCTCACGGGAGACCGGGCGCAGGCGCAAGGTGCTGCTGCCGGGCGGATCGAGGTCGCCCCGGCTCTCCGTGGCGGGCGCCTGGCGCTGGCCCACCAGACGGCCGGCGATCTCGCGCCGCTCCTGCCACGCGGTGAAGCCGAGGCCGCCCAACAGCTCGGCCCTGCGTTTCAGTTCGGCCCCGAGCGCCTGCGCGAACTCCCGCATCCGTACGGGGTCGGAGGCGACCAAGTGCGTGGAGACGTGCGGCAGTTCGGTGCACGGTCGCAGGCCGTCGCCGCGCTCGCCGCCCGCGCCGTCGACCAGGATCAGGCCGAGCCGGTCGGGGCGCGCCCCTGCCGCGAGGGAGGCGGCCGCCGCCCGCAACAGCTCCGTACGGCCGCTGCCGGGCGGGCCTTCGATCAATAGGTGGGGGCCTTCGGACACCAGGTCCACGCCGAGCGGGCCGCGCGGCCCGGTGCCGAGCACCACCGTGCCGTCGGGCGCCGACTCCCAGCGGGCCATCAGGGACGCGGGGGTGGCCCGGGCGAGCCCCAGCTCGTCAAGCAGGCGCGAGGTTCCCGGCAGCGACGAGGCGAGCCGCCCCGCCGATGCCGTCGCGCCGTCGCCGGTGCGCAGCGGGGCCAGCGCGCGGGCGAACCGCTCGGCCCAGGGCCGCGACACCGCGTCCACCGTCGCCACCGTGCCGTGGCCCGCCGGGTGGCCGCCCGCGATGCGCACCAGGCGCAGCGCGGTGGCCACATCGCCGCTGAGCAGGGCGACCGCCCCGCACTCGCGGAAGGCGAGCGAGGCCGCGCACGCCGTCTCATAGGTGGCCGCGACGGGGGAGGAGGCGGACGCGGCCGGGGTCTCGGCCAGGCACAGCAGATGGATCCCTGCGGCGGCGCCGGCCGCGGCGAGGCGCGCGGTGCTCTCGCGCAGCGGGGCCGAGCCCGGGTCGCCGTCCACGACGACCACCGTGAAGGGGCCCTCGTAGCGGGCGGCCGCCTCGGCCACCGCGCCCCGGTCCGCGGAGGCCCAGCCCGGGCCGAGCGGGCCCGCGTCGAGTCTTCTGGTCAGCTCGGCGATGCGGGCCGCTGCCTGGTCGCGGTCGTAGGCGAGCAGCAGCCGGCAGTCCTGGCCGTGCGCGGGGCGCACCTGGGGGAGCCAGCCGAGCCAGTCCCACTCGGCGGTGCGCGCCTGGAGGCCGCGTGCGCGGTCCGTGCTGATGAGGACGATCTCCAGGGTGGCCGGCGCGTGCAGCGCGGCGAGCTGGGCGATCGCCGAGCGGGCCAGGCCCGCAAGCCGCTCGCGGGGCCCCGCGAGGCCCAGCGAGCCCGCCTCGCGCAGCCCCACCGTGACCGGCACGGCCGCGAGCTCGCCCCGGTCCGCCGTGCCGAGCCGTACGGCAAGCGCCTCCGGGTGGCCGGGGCCGCGCTCCCACAGCCGGGGGCCGGGGCCGAGCGCGGTCAGGAGCAGCGCGGCCGGGTCGGGCCAGCTCTCGGGCGTGGGCGCGGCCGGGAACTCGTCCGGCTCCGCCGGTGCCTGCTCGGGGGCCGGCTCGCCGCGCCCGCCGGCCAGCCGCCGCGCCCATGCTCCTATCCCGCCCCGCCTGCGGCCGCCGTCGCCCTGGTCGGCGCGCGCGTGCTCGACCTCGTCGATCGCCTGGCGCATGTGCTCCGGCAGCCGGGTGCCGCGCGTCGGGGTGCCCTGGCGCCTGCTGGGCCCCTGCTCCCGCCGGTCGTCCCGGTCGTCGTGTCCGTGTCCCCTGGGGGCCTGGGGCGTACCGAACGCGTCGAAGCGCTCGCCGTACGGCTGCTCGTGCCCGCCGGGTCCTGAGGCGGGACCCGAGTCGGTACGGAAGGAAGCCGGGCCGGGAGGGGCCGTACGGGAAGAAGAGGAGGCCGCGTGCGGGGGCGCCCCGGAGGAACCGGCGGAACCGGAGGGAGGTGAGGGAGGTGAGGTGGGCGGGGGAGCGGTTGGGGACGACGGGGACGTGCCGGGCCGGGCTTCCAACGGGGCCGCGCCGCTTGCCTGTTGGGGGTCCGCGGCCAGGGGTGACGCCGGGGCCGGGGTGACCCGGAGGTGGCCCTCGCCGTCCGGCGTGGTCGCGAGGGACGGCTCCGCGCCGGGCCCGCCGGGCGTGAGGCGCAGCGCGGACTCGCCGATCCGCAGCAGCGCGCCGGGGGCGAGCCGGACCGGCCGGGCGCCGATCTCCCCGCCGTCGATCCGGGTGCCGTTGGTGGAGTCGAGATCGGCGACGCTCACGCGGCCGTCCTCGCCGACGGTGACCGCGCAGTGCCGGCGCGAGACGTCGGGGTCGTCGAGCGCGACGTCGGACTCCGTGGAGCGGCCGATGACGACGCGGCCGCCGTGCAGCAGATGGACCCCGCCCGCGTCGGGCCCCGCCACCACGTGCAGCCGGGCCGGGGCCGGGCCGTCGTGGGCCGGCTCGTCCTCGGCCGGGACCGCGAGCGAGAGCACCGCGCCGTCCACAAGCGGCGGCTCGCCGAGGACGCGGCGCTGGGGGTCGAGCCGGTCACGGCCCGCGAACAGCACCACGGAGGCGCCCGACACCTCGGCGCCGGACGCGGCCGACGCGAGGCCCGAGGCGACGGCCGCGAGCGCCGTCCCCGCCGGGGCGGTGACGAGCACGTCACAGGCGCGCGCCACAGCGTGGCCGCTGCGCGGCGCGAGGACGGTCAGCCGGATCTGCATCGCCTCGGCGGTCCCTTCTGCGCGGGGGTGCCGCGAAAGGGGGAGCAGCCTTGTGATTCCCCCCACCCGGCACACAATTCGTGCTGGGGGCATCCTCGCACCTGCCACTGACAACACGCCCGTCGCCCACCTCGAATTGATCTTGATTGGTCGGCTCGGCGCGCAAAAGTGGACGCAAAAGTGGCTGGTTGCGACCGAGTGGGGCATGTGCGACGGATGCCTGGCACGGTCGTTCGGCAACCTTCCGTACGAGGGGCGCGTCTCCCCACGAGGGGCGCGTCTTCCCCGAAAAGCGTGACGCGCCCTCCCCGGGAGCGCCCCGGGACGCGGGAGAAGAGCGTGAACAACCCCGTGGCGCCGAGCCCACGACCCGCCGGGACCGCCGGGGGCGGCATTAGAGTGGGCCGGAAACCCCCAGCAATGGACGCGAGCAGCAGGGAGCGCATGACGTGCGGCCGGTAGGCAGCAAGTACCTGCTCGAGGAGCCGCTCGGACGCGGCGCCACGGGCACCGTCTGGCGAGCCCGCCAGCGCGAGACCGCGGGGTCCGAGGCGTCCGTCGCGGGCCAGCCGGGCGAGACCGTGGCCATCAAGGTCCTCAAGGAAGAGCTCGCCAACGACGCGGACGTGGTGATGCGCTTCCTGCGCGAGCGCTCCGTCCTGTTGCGGCTGCGCCACGACAACATCGTGCGCACCCGCGACCTGGTCGTCGAGGGCGATCTGCTGGCCCTGGTCATGGACCTGGTCGACGGCCCCGACCTGCACCGCTACATCCGCGAGAACGGCCCGCTCACGCCGGTCGCCGCCGCGCTGCTCACCGCGCAGATCGCCGACGCGCTCGCCGCGAGCCACGCCGACGGCGTGGTGCACCGCGATCTGAAGCCCGCCAACGTCCTCCTGGACGAGCGCGACGGCGTGATGCGCCCGATGCTCACCGACTTCGGCATCGCCCGCCTCGCCGACTCCCCGGGCCTGACCCGTACGCACGAGTTCGTCGGGACCCCGGCCTATGTCGCGCCGGAGTCCGCCGAGGGCCGGCCCCAGACCTCGGCCGTGGACATCTACGGCGCGGGGATCCTGCTGTACGAGCTGGTCACCGGGCGTCCGCCGTTCGCCGGCGGCACCGCGCTCGAAGTGCTGCACCGCCACCTCAGCGAGGAGCCGCGCCGTCCCACGACGGTGCCCGCCCCGCTGTGGACGGTCATCGAGCGCTGCCTCAGCAAGGATCCCGAGCGCCGCCCGAGCGCCGAGAACCTGGCGCGCGGGCTGCGCGTCGTCGCGGCCGGCATCGGGGTGCACTCCACCCCCGCCCAGGTCGAGGCGGCCGACGGCGTGGGCGCGCTCCTCGCGCCCGATCCGGCGCCCGCGCCGGTCCCCGACGCGCCGGGCGCCGCCGACCCCACCCAGGTGCTGCCGAGCAACGCGGCCTCCTACGACCCGGCCGCGCGCACCTCGGTGCTCCCGCAGACGGGGCAGGGCCCCCACGCCGACCCGACCGCCGTCATGCCGCCGGTCCCGCAGGGGCAGCCCCAGCCGCAGGAACCGCACCCCTGGCAGTCCCAGCTCCAGGCGGCCCGCGACCGCAACGAGCAGACCCAGGTCGGCTACCTCCCGCCCGACCAGGACCCCCTGCGCCGCCGCCCGCACCGCCAGCAGCAGCCCCCGCAGGGCTACGGCCAGCAGCGTCCGCCACAGGGCCACCAGCGCCCGCCCCAGCACCAGCAGCAGTACGCGCCCCCGCCGGGGTCCTACCAGCAGCCGCAGCACTACGAGCCGCCGCGCCAGCAGTACGCGCCGCAGCCGCAGGCCCCGCAGCCGCAGGCCCCCGCGCGTGAGCCAAGGGAGCCCCGCGAGCCGCGCCGGCGCAGCCCGAACCGGATGCGCATTCCGGGCCTCGGCTGCCTCAAGGGCTGCCTGTTCACGTTCGTGCTGCTCTTCGTGGCGGGCTGGCTGATCTGGGAGCTCACCCCGCTCCAGGACTGGGTCGCCCAGGGCAAGAGCTACTGGCAGGCGATCGGTGACGGGATTTCGACGGTATCCGGCTGGATCAAGAGCATCGGCAGCGCGGCGAAGCAGTGATCACGGGGCCTCGCGTCGCCCGCGCGGGACGCGAGTTCGTGGATTTGTCGACTTCCAGAGGGTGATTTCGGCGCCGGAAGTGAAGGTTGGCGTCCCGGCCGCGTAGCCTCAGCGTGCACAGCCAGCCGCTGAGGGAGCAGTCTTGGCACGGAATATCGGCAGCCGGTACACCGCCCACCAGATCCTGGGCCGGGGGAGCGCCGGCACGGTGTGGCTCGGCGAGGGACCCGAGGGGCCCGTCGCCATCAAGCTGCTGCGCGAAGACCTCGCGGCCGATCAGGAGCTGGTAGGCCGCTTCGTGCAGGAGCGCACAGCCCTGCTCGGCCTCGACCACCCCCATGTGGTGGGCGTACGCGACCTGGTGGTCGACGGCAACGACCTCGCCCTGGTCATGGACCTGATCCGGGGCACGGACGTGCGCACCCGGCTCGACCGCGAGCGCAGACTGGCCCCCGAGGCGGCCGTTGCCATCGCCGCCGACGTCGCCGACGGACTCGCCGCCGCGCACGCGGCGGGCATCGTGCACCGCGACGTCAAGCCCGAGAACATCCTCCTGGACATGCAGGGCCCGCTCGGCCCCGGCGGCGCCCACCCCGCGCTGCTCACCGACTTCGGCGTCGCCAAGCTCATCGACACCCCGCGCCGCACCAAGGCGACCCGCATCATCGGCACCCCGGACTACCTCGCCCCCGAGATCGTCGAGGGCCTGCCGCCGCGCGCCGCCGTCGACATCTACGCGCTCGCCACCGTCCTGTACGAACTGCTCGCGGGCTTCACCCCGTTCGGCGGCGGCCACCCCGGCGCCGTCCTGCGCCGCCATGTGACCGAGACCGTGGTCCCGCTGCCCGGCATCCCCGACGAGCTGTGGCAGCTGATCGTCCAGTGCCTTGCCAAGGCGCCGGCCTCCCGCCTGCGCGCCTCCGAACTCTCGGCCCGGCTGCGCGAACTGCTCCCCCTGGTCGCGGGCATGCCCCCGCTGGACGTGGACGAGCCCGGCGCCGAGGGTGACCCGGACGAGGAGGCGTACGAGGACCCGTACCCGACCGCTCCCACCAGCCCCCGGCGCGGCGCGGTCCCGCTGGTGCCCGGGGCGCCGCACGACTCCGCGAACCGCGACACCCACACCAGCATGCGGGTGCCGGGCCCCGACGAGCTGGCCGGCGGCCCCCTCGGCACCGCCCGCGCGCCGCGCCCGGCGGGCACGCCACGGCCCGGCTCGGCCCGGCACCGCGCCGACCAGGTCCGCAAGCGCCGCCTGGTCCTGACGACGGCCGCGGTCGCCCTGGCCGCCGCGGTCGGCGTCGGCGGCTGGCTGGCCCTGAGTGACGACTCCGGCTCCCAGTCGCCGCCGCACGACACCAAGAACTCGGCGCCCGTCGTCCCCTAGGCGGCGCCGGGGCGAGGCCGGAGCGGGCTGGCGGGCCCGTGATCCGGCGGCCCGGGGAACGCCGGAGCGCGCAGCCGTTACGCTGGACCCGTGGCAGTCGTCGATGTATCCGAAGAGCTGAAGTCCCTCTCCTCGACCATGGGGTCGATCGAGGCCGTCCTGGACCTCGACACGATGAGGGCAGATATCGCTGCGCTCGAAGAGCAGGCGGCCGCCCCGTCCCTCTGGGACGACCCGGAGGCGGCGCAGAAGATCACCAGCAAGCTGTCGCACCTCCAGGCGGAGCTGCGCAAGACCGAGGCCCTGCGCAGCCGGATCGACGACCTGGCGGTGCTCTTCGAGCTCGCCGAGGAGATGGACGACCCGGACACCCGCACCGAGGCCGAGGCCGAGCTGGAGTCCGTGCGCAAGGCGCTGGACGAGATGGAGGTCCGCACCCTCCTGTCCGGCGAGTACGACGCCCGTGAGGCGCTGGTCAACATCCGCGCAGAGGCCGGCGGCGTCGACGCCTCCGACTTCGCCGAGCGCCTTCAGCGCATGTACCTGCGCTGGGCCGAGCGCCACGGCTACAAGACCGAGGTGTACGAGACCTCGTACGCGGAAGAGGCCGGCATCAAGTCGACCACCTTCGTGGTCAACGCGCCCTACGCCTACGGCACGCTCTCCGTGGAGCAGGGCACGCACCGCCTGGTGCGCATCTCGCCCTTCGACAACCAGGGCCGCCGCCAGACGTCCTTCGCGGGCGTCGAGGTGCTGCCGGTCGTCGAGCAGTCCGACCACGTCGACATCGACGAGACCGAGCTGCGCATCGACGTGTACCGCGCGTCCGGCCCCGGCGGCCAGGGCGTCAACACCACCGACTCCGCGGTCCGCATCACGCACGTGCCGACCGGCATCGTGGTGTCCTGCCAGAACGAGCGCTCCCAGATCCAGAACAAGGCGAGCGCCATGAACGTCCTTCAGGCCAAGCTCCTTGAGCGCCGCCGCCAGGAGGAGCAGGCGCTGATGGACTCCCTCAAGGGCGACGGCGGCAACTCCTGGGGCAATCAGATGCGTTCGTACGTCCTGCACCCGTACCAGATGGTCAAGGACCTGCGCACCGAGTTCGAGGTCGGCAACCCGCAGGCGGTGCTCGACGGCGAGATCGACGGCTTCCTCGAAGCCGGCATCCGCTGGCGCAAGCAGCAGGAGAAGTAAGCCCGTACGCGTAGGTACGGACACGACGGCGCCGGTCCCCGCTCAAGGGGACCGGCGCCGTCCGTCGTACTCGGGATGCGTGTGCCGCGACGGTGGTTCGGCGGGGAGGCGGCGGGCACGGATCTCCTCCGGTCTCCTCCTGCGCCGAATTAGCTGGCGCAAGCTTGAGTGGGGCGACTCGGCGCTTTGTCGACATCGGAACTTCCTTTTGTTGGGCGCCAGTTCGGGTCTTCTGTCACAGTCGTATTCCCGTACGCCCGGCAAGTGAGTCGATATCGGACATTGCGTGCGCAACGGCCTTGACGCCCTCTTTAAAACTGGCAAAGCTAGCGCGCGGCATGCGTAACTCTGGGGCGCGTGTGACGGGGGAGGGGCTTTTACGGTCCGCCCGGTGTTGCCGCCCCGGGCGCTGCTCCATGACGAGATCGGCTACTGGGGGTAGCAAGCAGATGACCAAGAACACGCGGCTGCGCGTCGCGCGGATAGCCGCCGGCGCGGTGATCGCCGCCGGTGCGTCCCTGACCGCTGCGGGGGCGGCCCAGGCCGTCGGCTCCGGCGACTCCACCCCGCCCGCACTCACGCTCGGCGGCACGTGCGCGCCGACCGACCCGCTGTGCAGCACCACGGGTGGCACGAATTCCTCGGGCTCCACCACGGCCGGTTCGACCGGTTCGTCGACGGAGGGCTCCACGGGCTCCAGCACGGCCGGTTCGACCGGTTCGTCGACGGAGGGCTCCACGGGCTCCAGCACGGCCGGTTCGACCGGTTCCAGCACGGCCGGTTCGACGGGCTCGTCGACGGCCGGGTCCACGGGCTCCAGCACGGAGGGCTCCACCGGTTCCAGCACCGCCGGTTCGACGGGTTCGTCGACGGCCGGTTCGACCGGTTCCAGCACGGCTGGTTCGACGGGTTCGTCGACAGCCGGTTCGACGGGCTCCAGCACGGCTGGTTCGACGGGTTCGTCGACGGCCGGTTCGACCGGTTCCAGCACGGCCGGTTCCACGGGCTCGTCGACGGCCGGGTCCACGGGTTCGACCACGGCGGGCTCGACGGGCTCCAGCACGGCCGGTTCGACCGGTTCGACGGGCTCCACCGGCTCGACGGGCGGCACGGGAAGCACCGGCTCGACCGGCAGCACCGGCTCCGCCAGCACCTCCGGTGGCACGGGCAGCACCGGCTCCACGGGCTCGACCGGCACGACCGGCTCCACGGGCACCACGGGCTCCACCGGCACCTCGGGCAACACCGGCACCAACCCCGACACCGTCGGGTCGCAGCCGGTCGAGCAGGGGCAGCAGAAGGAGGAGCTGGCCGCCACCGGAGCGGGCGGGACCACCTTCCTGCTGATCGGCGCCGCGACCATGATCGCGGGCGGCATCGGCTTCCGCTTCATGCCGCGCGTGGTCAACGGCCGCAACGTCGCGTAAGCGCACGCCGTAGTCACACGCCGTAGGCAAACGAGAGGGCCCGGAGCGCGATCACGCGCCCCGGGCCCTCTTCGCTTACCGGCGTCGTCGGGTACCCGCCCGCGCCGCCGCAGCCCGTCTCAGACGGTCTGGTGGGCCAGCAGCGCCACGGCGCCCACCAGCACGATCAGCAGCGTGATCAGGGCGGCGGGGCTCAGGGACCCCCACGGGTGCTCCTGCTGGAGGCGCTCCCGGTTCGCCCGGCAGACGCGGCAGCGGCCCTCGCTCACGGGCGCCGCGCAGTTGGCGCACACCAATCGGTCATAGGTCATGCGCTCTCCTCCTCCCGCGCGGCGGAGCCGGCGTGTTCTGCTTCAACCCGCTGTCTCTCCGCTCAACGCTCAGGGAAACGCAACCGTTCCCACCTACCACTGTGCCAGCTTCCGCGCGGTTCGGCGCGCCCCACCGGATTCATCACCGCCCGGCCTCCGCCGTCAAGGGCCATGTCCTGGGACATAAGGGGCATCCAAGGACGGGGCCTGCGCGGGCTCGTCCCCTTCGCGTAAGGTCACGCACACCTATACTCCCGGCCGACCCCGTGGTGCACCCGTGATCCGATTCGACAATGTCTCCAAGACCTATCCCAAGCAGACCCGACCAGCCCTGCGGGAAGTCTCCCTCGACATCGAGAAGGGCGAGTTCGTCTTCCTCGTCGGCTCGTCCGGTTCCGGGAAGTCGACCTTCCTGCGACTCGTCCTGCGGGAAGAGCGCGCCAGCCACGGGCAGGTGCACGTGCTGGGCAAGGACCTGGCCCGCCTGTCCAATTGGAAGGTGCCGCACATGCGGCGCCAACTGGGCACCGTCTTCCAGGACTTCCGCCTGCTGCCCAACAAGACCGTGGCGGAGAACGTCGCGTTCGCCCAGGAGGTCATCGGCAAGCCGCGCGGTGAGATCCGCAAGGCCGTGCCCCAGGTGCTCGACCTGGTCGGGCTCTCCGGCAAGGAGGACCGCAGGCCCGGTGAGCTGTCCGGCGGTGAGCAGCAACGCGTGGCCATCGCCCGCGCCTTCGTCAACCGGCCCATGCTGCTCATCGCGGACGAGCCGACCGGCAACCTCGACCCGCAGACCTCCGTCGGCATCATGAAACTGCTCGACCGGATCAACCGGACCGGCACCACGGTCATCATGGCGACGCACGACCAGAACATCGTCGACCAGATGCGCAAGCGCGTCATCGAGCTGGAGTCCGGCCGACTCGTACGCGACCAGGCGCGCGGCGTCTACGGCTACCAGCACTGAGCGCCGTAGCGCACTCGTCGAGCACTGAAAGGCTGAAATAGTCGCCATGCGCGCCCAGTTCGTACTCTCGGAGATCGGGGTCGGTCTCCGCCGCAACCTGACCATGACGATCGCCGTCGTCGTCTCCGTCGCCCTCTCGCTGGCCCTGTTCGGCGGGACGCTGCTGATGCGGGACCAGGTCAACAGCATGAAGGATTACTGGTACGACAAGGTCAACGTCTCCCTCTTCCTGTGCAACAAGGCGGAAGCCGAGACCGAGAAGGTCACCCAGTGCGCCAAGGGCGCGGTGACGGCGCAGCAGAAGAAGGACATCGAGGCCGACCTCAAGAAGCTCGACATCGTGCAGAGCGTGGTGTACGAGTCGCAGGACGAGGCGTACAAGCACTACAAGGACCAGTACGGCTCCACCCCGATGGCCAGCACCATCACCCCCGACCAGATGCAGGAGTCCTTCCGGGTCAAGCTCAAGGACCCGCAGAAGTACAAGGTGGTGGCGACCGCCTTCGCGGGCCGGGACGGCATCGAGTCGGTGCAGGACCAGCGCGGCACCCTGGACACCCTCTTCAAGATCCTCAACGGCATGAACGCGGCGGCCCTCGCGGTCATGGCGATCATGCTGATCGTGGCGTTGATGCTGATCGTCAACACGGTGCGGGTCTCGGCGTTCAGCCGCCGCCGCGAGACCGGGATCATGCGCCTGGTCGGCGCGTCCAGCTTCTACATCCAGGCGCCGTTCATCATGGAGGCCGCGTTCGCCGGGCTGCTCGGCGGCATCGGGGCGGCCGGACTCCTCGTCATGGCGCGGTACTTCATAATCGATCACGGCATGTCGCTGGCGCAGAACCTGAGCCTCATCAAGTTCATCGGATGGAACGCCGTGCTCGCCAAGATCCCGCTGGTGCTCGCCGCCAGCGTCCTGATGCCCGCCGTCGCGGCCTTCCTCGCGCTGCGCAAGTACCTCAAGGTCTGAGTCAGGTCCGGACCGACCCCCGCGTGTGACGTACGCCCCGGGCGCCATGGGAGCAACACCCCCTGTGGCGCCCGGGGTTTGTCCTAGACTCGGCGCCATGTCCGGCCCCGATCTCTGTCCCGGGCCCCGTGGCGCGGGCCGCCGCGGGGCCGCTCTGGCGCTGGTCCTCCTGGGCGTGCTGGCCACCGCCGCCGCCACCAACTGCCTGCCGGGCCCCGAGCGCGCGCCCCTCGTCCTGACATCCGGCACCTCGGTGGCCGCCGAGGCGGACGCACGCGCGGGGCACACCACCCGGGGCGGCGAACGCACCGTCGACGAGGTGCGGCGCGCGGCCGCCGAGGCCGAGGCCGACGGCAAGTCGGGGGCCCGGGCCGCCGAGGAGGCAGTGGGGCGCAGCGGGGACCGCTGGGGCGCGGTGTACGACAGGGCGCAGTACGAGCAGTACGAGGACGCCCTCGAAGGCCGCTACACCGGGGTCGGGCTCTGGCTCGCCCGCACCGCCGACGGCCGCACCGAGGTGACCCGCGTCCAGGACGGCGGTCCCGCCGCGCGCGCCGGCGTCCGGCCCGGCGACTTCCTGCGCGCGGTCGACGGCCGGCCCACCCAGGGACAGCCCGTCACCGACGTGGTCGCCCGGCTGCGCGGCGACGCGGCCGGCAGCAGGGTCGCCCTCGACCTGAGCCGGGGGACGCGCGTCTGGACCCTGACGCTCGGCCGGGCCGTCCTCGCCGCCCAGGACGTGAGCGTCACCGATCTCTCCGCCAAGGTCGTGATGATCAAGGTGGCCGCTTTCACCAAGGGCACGGGCGAGCGGGTGCGCGGCGCGGTGCGCCGGGCGCCGAAGGGCGCCGGGATCCTGCTCGACCTGCGGGGCAACAGCGGGGGCCTGGTCACCGAGGCCACCACGGCGGCCTCCGCCTTCCTCGACGGCGGCCTGGTGGCCACGTACGACGTGCACGGCCGTCAGCACGCGCTGTACGCGCAGGGCGGCGGCGACGGCACGCGCCCCCTGGTCGTCCTGATCGACGGCGGCACCATGAGCGCGGCGGAGCTGCTGACCGGCGCGCTCCAGGACCGGGGCCGCGCGGTCACCGTCGGCGCGCGCACCTTCGGCAAGGGCTCGGTCCAGATGCCCACCGGGCTCGCGGGCGGCGCGGTGGCCGAGCTGACCGTGGGCCACTACCGCACCCCGGCGGGCCACGCCCTGGACGGCTCGGGCATCACGCCGGACCTGCCCGTCACCGACCACCCGCTCGAACACGCCGAGACGGTCCTGAGCGGTCTTGGCGGCGCGAGGTAAACCGCTTGCGCGGGGGTGAGAAAATGGCCGCACTATGGCTAAGAACACGGGCAAGGACAAAGAGAAGGACAGCAAGCGCAAGCTCGTCGCGCAGAACAAGAAGGCACGGCACGACTACCTCATCATCGACACCTACGAGTGCGGTCTCGTGCTGACCGGTACCGAGGTGAAGTCGCTGCGGCGGGGCCGGGCCTCGCTGGTCGACGGGTTCGTGCAGATCGACGGCGGCGAGGCGTGGCTGCACAACGTGCACGTGCCGGAGTACGCGCAGGGCACGTGGACCAACCACAGCGCGCGGCGCAAGCGGAAGCTGCTGATGCACCGGGTCGAGATCGACAAGCTGGAGTCGAAGTCGGGCGAGACGGGTCACACGATCGTGCCCCTCGCGCTCTACTTCAAGGACGGCCGCGCCAAGATCGAGATCGCGCTGGCCAAGGGCAAGAAGGAGTACGACAAGCGGCAGACCCTGCGCGAGAAGCAGGACCGGCGCGAGACGGACCGGGCCATCTCGGCGGTCAAGCGCAAGGAGCGGGCGAGTCTGCGGTAGGGCCCGCACCTCGGCCGCGCCCGGTCCGCACGCGGCCTGCCCGGTCCGCACCTGTTCCGCACCCGGTCCGCGCGCCGCACGCGCGTAATGGGCTGGCACCGTCGGGCGTCGGTCACGTACGATGGCACTGCACCTCAGCGAAGGTGCGGCACCACCTTGAAAACACCACATGGGGATGATCGGTTTCGACAGCGGATGTCGAAGCAGGGGAAGCGTGTCGAGGAAGCGGCAATGATCTCGTAAACCATATGTCGCAAACAATAATCGCCAACACCAAGCGCGATTCCTTCGCCCTCGCTGCCTAAGTAGCGACTTGCGAAGTGTCAGCCCGGGGCTGTTCCCGACCCGGATCCTGGCATCAGCTAGGGAACTAAACTTCTGGACCCGGTCACGGGGTTCAGGAGGAAATCAAACAGTGACTGGGCCCGTCGGCGACTTGTTCGCGTGATCGCCGGGGCCGAGAAAATCGCAGCGAACTGCACACGGAGAAGCCCTGTTTTTGCACCGTTGGACGCGGGTTCGATTCCCGCCATCTCCACCGTCGAGGAGAACCGGATGTCCGGCTCGCCTCGCCCCATGTAGGCAAGGGCCCGGTCGCTTTCGAGCGGCCGGGCCTTTGTCGTGCCCGGAGCCGGATCAGGCGACCGGGCGGCCGGTGAGCATGCCGAGGAGCTGGTCCATCTCCTTGCGCCACATGCGGTGGACGTTCATGCGGACCGGCTTCGGCTGGCCGGGCAGCTGACAGCGGAACGAGCTCCACAGCGTGTTGCGCCGGACGTCGGTGATCATCCGCATCGCCTCGTGCGGCGGGATCGCGGTGACGAGCTCCTGGGGGCGGTTGCTCATCCGGCTGGCCCGGTGGAGCAGCACGGCCTGCTGGGTCACGGTGACGAAGTAGTAGGTCAAGAAGGCCTGACCCACGATGCCGAACAGGCTCATCAGCCAGACGCTGGGGCCGGCTATCGCCTGGATCGTGACGATCGGGCGGTCCTGCGGATTGGCCTGGGCTATCGCCTCGGCGACCTGCCGCTGGATCGTCGACTTCTTCATGGCCACGGGGAAAGGCCTTTCTTCGTTACGCGGACACGCGGGCATGCGGGCGGAGGGGGACGCCCATGAGCGGTGTCGCAAGCGGAGGGGGATGCCCCGCTCATCGGCGGGGCGGTGCAGAGTACCGCCCGTGTCCCGCGACGCACACCACCAGGGCGACGGCCGCCGCGCAGACCGGGACCAAGTAGCCCATCACGGCGCCCGCTTGACCGATGACCTGGCCACCGGCCGCCGAGCCGAGCGCGATGCCGCCGAGGATCGCGGTGACGGCGAGCGTCATGCCCTCGTTCAGCCGGCCGCGCGGGGTGCGCCGCTGTATCAGCGTCATGCCGGTGACCATGGTGGGCGCGGTGGCGGCGCCCGCGCACAGCAGCGCCGCCGCGAGCACGGGCAGCGAGCCGCCCGCCCGCGCCGCCAGCAGCGGCAGGCACATCAGGGCGCTCATGGCCGCGACACAGACCACTAGGGTCTGTCCGGCGGATCTGGTCGGCTCCCGCACAGCTCGGCCTCGCGTCCCAGACAAGATCCGCCGGACAGGCCCTAGCCGCCCGGCCGCGCGGCGCGCCGGGGGCAGGGCGCCGTAGGCGAGACCGGCGGCGCAGGACCCGGCCGCCTGGAGCGCGAGCACCGCACCGGCGGCGGCGCGGTGGCCGAGCGCGTCGGCGTACGCGATGGTCGTGATCTCCAGGGCGCCGAACACCGCGCCGGTGGCCAGGAAGACGGCGAGCAGCGGGACGAACCCCCGGGCGCGGAGGGGGGACTTGGAGGCCTTCGTACGGGGTGCGGCGGGCGGCTCGGTGGCGCGCTGGGCGGCGAAGATCAGCACGCCCGTCATCAGGAGCACCGCCCCGACGAGGGTGCCGGCCTCGGGGAACAGGGCCGAGCACAGAAAGGCGGCGGCGACCGGGCCGACCATGAAACAGAGCTCGTCGGCGGCCTGTTCGAAGGAATTGGCGGTGTGCAGGGCGGCCGCGTCCGCCGGCGACGGGCCGCCGAACAGATGGGCCCAGCGGGCGCGGGACATCCCGCCGGTGTTGGGGGTGGTGGCGGTCGCGGCGTACGCGGCGAACAGGGTCCAGTCGGGGGCGCGCAGGCGCACGCACAGCAGCAGCGCGAGCGAACCGGCGACCGCGATCGCCGTGGCGGGTACGGCGACCCGGGCCTGTCCGTGCCGGTCGACGAGCCGGGCCGTCCAGGGGGCCACCAGAGCGGTGGCGGCGAGACCGGTCGCGGTGACCGCACCCGCCAGGGCGTAAGAACCGCGCGACCCCGAGATCATGAGGACGGCGCTCACGCTGAACATGCCCATGGGAAGCCGGGCGAGCAGATTGCCCAACGTGAAGGGGAGGGCGCCCGGGGTGCGCAGGAGGCGGAGGTAAGGGTTCGACGGGTGGGCGTGCGGGGGCGTGGGCGGCATGGCCCGATCCTTTCCGTCGCCGCGCACAGCCGTCCAACACCTGCTCGGCGCCCATTCACGCACTCTTGTTGTCAACGCGCTGCCTGCGGTTGACTGCCCGCGTGCCCCGTGACGCCGACCCCCGCCTGCTGCGCTCCTTCGTCGCCGTCGCCGAGGAGCTGCACTTCACCCGTGCCGCCGCCCGGCTCTTCGTCGCCCAGCAGGCCCTGAGCCGTGATGTCCGGCGTCTGGAGCGGGAGTTGGGGGCCGAACTGCTCGTGCGTACCACCCGCGCGGTGGCGCTCACGGCGGACGGCGCGCGCCTGCTGCCGTACGCCCGCCGGGTGCTCGCCGCGCACGACGAGCTGAGCGCGGCCTGGGCCGGCGGCGGGGAGGAGCGGCCGCTCGTCGTCGACATCTCGGCGCCGGTCGGCACCGGCGCGCGGGTGCTGGCGGCGGCCCGGGCCGAGGCGCCGGGCGTCGAGTTCGTGGCCCGGTACATCAGCGGCCTCACCGGGGCGGCCGCCGAGATCCTGGCCGGGCGCGTCGACGTCTCCTTCGGCCGGGTGGCCGGGCTCGGGCCCGAGGTCCTGGCCGGGCTCGACCACCAGCCGGTGCGCTTCGAGCGGATGGCGGTGCTGCTCGACGCGGGGCACCGGCTCGCGGGTCCGGCCGAGGTGCCGGTGGACGCGCTGGCCGGCGAGACGCTGTACGTGGCGGCGGGCAACCCGGCCACCCTGGAGTGGACCGATCTGGCCCGGCGGCTCTTCGCGGGGCGCGGCATCGAGGCGGCCGCGCCGTTCCCGGAGATCGCGGGCGAGGAGGAGTTCGTACGGGTGGTGCGCAAGCGGGGCTGGTCGGTGCTGGCCAGTACCGACTTCATGGAGGTGCCCGGGATGGTCGTGCGCCCGCTGACCGCGCCCGTGCCGCTCTCGCCGGTGTCGATGGTGTGGCGCGCGGGGTTCTCGCACCCGGGTCTTGGCGCCCTGCGCCGGGTGGCCGACGCGGCGGCGGCACGGCACGGATGGCTGACGCGGCCCCCGCGAAGCTGGCTGCCCGAGCCCGACATGTCCTTGATGGAGTCGTATGCCCCAGGTGTGGGCGGCCTAAGGCGAACATCACGCGATACGTGAATACATGTCCACAGCAGCGTGCGCTACATTCAACGCCCGGGTGCGGCGGGATAGTGGGGGCGCGAGGAACGGGTGGGGTTTTCCCCGTTCCGGAGGTGGTGCCCGGGAGTCGTGCGCGCAACCCGCGAACACATTCAGGGAGTGCGTACGAACATGGACAGTCGGATAGCCAGCGGGCCGGGCGGACAGCCCCCGGCCGGACGCGCCGCCAAGGAACACCCGCAGCACGACGCGACGATGCAACTCAGTGTCCTGGCGGAGCCGTTGAGCGCCCCCGGGTCCACGGAGCGGCCCTCGGTGCCCGCCCCCCGTCCCCGCCAGGCCCAGGCCACCGCCACGGCCCCCACGGCCCCCACGGCTCAGTTCACCGCCCGGGTGCCCCAGCCGGCCCCAGCGGCCCGGATCTCCGCCCCGCAGCCCACCGACGGGGCCGCCCCCCGGCCCGCCGACGCGGCCGCCGCCCCGCAGCCCACCCCGGCCCGTTCGACCAAGCCCGCCCCCGCCGACCGCCTGACCAAATCCGACCCCGCCGACCGCTTGGCCAAGCCCGCCCCCGCCGACCGCGTGACCAAATCCGCCCCCGCCGACCGCTTGGCCAAGCCCGCCCCCGCCGACCGCGTGACCAAATCCGCCCCCGCCGACCGCCTGACCAAGCCCGGCCCCGCCGACCGTGCGCCCGCGCGGCCCGAGATCGAGGACCGGACGACCAAGCTGCGGCCCCTCGACCGGGTCGTCGCGGCGGGTGCGTCCGCGCGGGCGGGCGCGGTCGGCGCGGCGCGGGAGGACGGCCGGGCTGGTGGGGCGGACCGGGTGGCTGAGGGCGGGGTGCAGAGCGAGGGCGTGGAGCGGTCGGCCACGCAGAAGATCCCCATCTTCCGGCCGCTCGCCGCCATACCGAGCCAGCGCGGCCACGACCGGCCCGTGTTCGTCGACTCCAGCGGGCGCCGAGGCAAGAAGGTGCGCTGGCTCGGCTGGGTCTTCGGCCTCGCCGCGACCGGCTTCGCCGCCGCGCTCGTCGGCTCGCTGCTCGGCGGCAGCGCCACCGCCCCGAGCCTGACGATCCCCGACGGCGGCGGCAAGGCCGACGCCGTGACGGCGCCCCCGCAGGCGGCCACCTCGCAGGCCCCGGAGCCCAAGTCGTCCCCGAAGAAGATCACGGCGCCCACGCACACCGTCCCCAAGGCGCCCTCACCCAAGGCCTCCAAGCCCGCCGGCAAGCTCCCGCACGGCGCGACCCCGGTCACGGGGCGCGGCCCGGTGAACACCAAGGCGTCCCCGCCCGCGGGCACCGCCTCCAAGCCGGCCGGCCACGCGGTCTCGCCCTCCGGCGGCAAGACCGGCGCCTGAGCCGAGAGGCCGCCCGCGGGGGCCGCCCCGCGCGGCCCGCCCGAACTCCCGCACCCCGCCGGCTCCCCGGCGCCCGGCACCCCCCCTCCGGTCCCGTCCGCAGTGGTCCGAGACGGCGCCGGCAACCCTCAGCACCAACCCCGTACGGCCACGTCGGCGTACCGGCCCGAAGGCGTAACGACACCTGCCATGAGAACCACCAAGGCCAAGCCGCGGCCCATGCGGCGCAAGCGGCTGCCCATGCGCTATCTGCTGCCGCTGCTGCTGCTCGTCGCGCTCGTCGCGATGCTGATGCTGCGCGGCTATGTGCACAGCGAGATCTCCGCGGACCACCGCGTGCGCGACCCCGCGCCCACCGACAGGGTCCCGGACAAGATCATCGACGGTGGCCCGGTCATCGACGCGCGCACCCCCGGCAAGCCGGTCAGCCTCCAGATCCCGGATCACAAGATCGTCATCACCTTCGACGACGGCCCGGACCCGACCTGGACCCCCAAGGTCCTCGACGAGCTGAAGAAGTACCACGCGCACGCCGTCTTCTTCGTGACCGGCACCAACGCCTCGCGCTACCCGGACCTCATCAAGCGCATGGTCGCCGAGGGCCACGAGGTGGGTCTGCACACCTTCAACCACCCCGATCTGTCCTACCAGTCCAAGTCGCGCATCGACCGCGAGCTCTCCGAGAACCAGCTGGCGCTCGCGGGCGCGGCCGGCGTGCACAGCTCGCTGTTCCGGCCGCCGTACTCCTCCTTCGCCGACGCCATGGACAACGACACCTGGCCGGTCGTCCAGTACGTCGGCAGCAAGGGCTACGTCGTGGCCCTCGACTCCACCGACAGCGAGGACTGGAAGCGGCCCGGCGTCAAGAAGATCATTCACAACGCCACCCCGGAGGACGACAAGGGCGCCATCGTCCTGATGCACGACTTCGGCGGCGACCGCTCGCAGACCGTGGCCGCGCTCGACAAGTTCCTGCCGGACATGCAGGAATCGGGCTACACCTTCGTCAACCTCACCACCGCGCTCGGCGCGCCCAGCGCCCTGACCCCGGTCAGCGGCATGGACCTGTGGAAGGGCGAGGCGTTCGTCGGCGCCGTCCAGGTGGCCGAGCACACCACCGACTTCCTGGTCGTCGGCCTCGCCGTCGTCGGCGTGCTCGTCTTCGCCCGCTTCGGCCTGATGCTGGTGCTGTCCTTCGCGCACGCCCGCAAGGTGCGCGGCAAGGGCTTCCAATGGGGAGCGCCGGTCACCGAACCGGTCTCGGTGCTCGTGCCCGCGTACAACGAGCGTGAATGCATCGCCAATACCGTTCGTTCGCTCATGGCGAGCGATCATCCGATCGAAGTGATCGTGATCGATGACGGTTCGAGCGACGGCACCGCCGACATCGTCGAAGCGCTCGGCTACCCCAATGTGCGCGTGGTGCGCCAGGAGAACGCGGGCAAGCCCGCCGCCCTCAACAACGGCATCGCGCACGCCCGTTACGAACTCGTCGTCATGATGGACGGCGACACCGTCTTCGAGCCGTCCACCGTGCGCGAACTGGTGCAGCCCTTCGGCAACACACGCGTGGGAGCCGTCGCGGGCAACGCCAAGGTCGGCAACCGCGACTCGCTCATCGGCGCCTGGCAGCACATCGAGTACGTGATGGGCTTCAACCTCGACCGCCGCATGTACGACCTGATGGGCATCATGCCCACCATCCCCGGAGCGGTCGGCGCCTTCCGCCGCCAGGCCCTGGAACGCGTCGGCGGCATGAGCGAGGACACCCTCGCCGAGGACACCGACATCACCATGGCCATCCACCGCGACGGCTGGCGCGTGGTCTACTCCGAGAACGCCCGCGCCTGGACCGAGGCCCCCGAGTCCGTCCAGCAGCTCTGGTCGCAGCGCTACCGCTGGTCCTACGGCACCATGCAGGCGATCTGGAAGCACCGAGGCGCCGTCAAGGACCGGGGCGCCTCCGGCCGCTTCGGCCGCGTCGGCCTGCCCCTTGTCGCCCTGTTCATGGTCGTGGCCCCGCTGCTCGCGCCGCTCATCGACATCTTCCTGCTGTACGGGATCGTCTTCGGCAAGACCGAGCAGACCATCGTGGCCTGGCTCGTCGTGCTCGCGATCCAGGGGGTGTGCGCGGCGTACGCCTTCCGGCTCGACAAGGAACGCCTGACCCACCTCCTGTCGCTGCCCCTCCAGCAGGTCCTGTACCGGCAGTTGATGTACGTCGTGCTGCTCCAGTCCTGGATCACCGCGGTGACCGGCGGCCGCCTTCGCTGGCAGAAGCTGCGCCGCACCGGCGTGGTCGAGGCGCCCGGCAACCCGGCCGAGCGGAAGGCCGCGCGATGAGTGCGTACGTGGAGGTGCCCCAGGCGGTGGCGACGGCGCCCGCCCCGGCACCCCCGGCGCCCGCGCGCGACCGGTACTTCGACTTCCTGCGCGCCCTGGCCCTGTTCCGGGTGGTGCTCTACCACCTGATGGGCTGGGCCTGGCTGCCGCTCGCCTTTCCCTCCATGGGCGTGATGTTCGCGCTCGCCGGCAACCTGATGTCCCGCTCCCTGAAGCGGCCCGCCCTCCAGGTCGTCCGCGGCCGGATGCGCCGCCTGCTGCCCCCGATGTGGCTGCTCGGCGCGGTCGGGATCACCGGCATGCTCGCGCAGGGCTGGGGACCCGACGCCGAGGGGCACCCCGCCTGGTGGTGGGGGCACCTGCTGTTCTGGGTGGTCCCGCTGAGCGATCCGCCGTACGCGGCCGGCCTGCCCGGCATCCACCACGTCCTCGGCGACAACTGGGGCGCCAACCTCGCCGAACCGCTCTGGTACCTGCGGGCGTACCTCTGGTTCGTGCTGCTCTCGCCGCTCTTCCGGGCGATGCTGCGCCGCGCCGCCTGGCCCACCGTCCTCGCCCCGGTCGCGCTCTGCGCGCTCCTGGAATTCGTCGACCTCGGCCTTCCCGGGCGCGTCGACTCCGCGCTCACCGACTTCGCCACGTTCGGCGCCTGCTGGATCCTCGGCATGGCCCACCAGGCGGGCGTGCTGCGCGAGGTGCCGGGCTATCTGGTGCCCTCGCTGGCCCCGATCGTGATGGTCCTGGGCTACGCGTGGGCGGTGCACGGCGGGTACTCCGTCACCGGCTCCACCGAACTGGACTCCATCCCGCTCGCCCAGGCCCTGTGGTCGCTCGGGTCGGTGCTCCTGCTGCTGCACATCAGCCCCTCGTGGGCCCAGTGGCCGGCCCCGCTGCGCCGCTGGGACCGCGTGATCACCCTGCTCAACTCCCGCGCCGTGACGGTCTACCTCTGGCACAACCTGTGCATCCTGGTCGCCGCCACCGTCTGGGACGACCTGTGGAGCATCAACGCGCTCGCGGGCGCGGGCAAGTTCCTCAACAGCTCATGGCCGGTCCTCGCGGTGACCTGGTTCCTGGTCGGCCTGTGCGTGCTCTGCTTCGGCTGGGTCGAGGACGTGGCCGCCAAGCGGAGACCGCGGCTTCTGCCCGTGTGACCCCGTGGGCGGCGGCGGGCTCACCGCCGCCGCCCGCACCGCGTGAAGACACGGTTGCACCCCGGTCACCGGGCGCCACGCGGGCGAAACCCGGCCTCCCTACGGTCGCTCCCACCAGTGGTGGACCGACCGTGGAGGCACGATGACCGGCCGATGGATCGAACGGTGGGAGCCGGAGGACGACACCTTCTGGCGCCACACGGGCGCACGCGTCGCCCGGCGCAACCTGTACCTGTCCGTGTTCTGCGAACACATCGGGTTCTCCGTCTGGAGCCTGTGGTCGGTCCTTGTGCTCTTCATGGGCCCCGCCTACGGAGTGGACCCGGCGGGCAAGTTCGTCCTCATCTCGCTCGCCACCCTCCTCGGCGCCCTCGCCCGCATCCCCTACACCTTCGCCGTCGCCCGCTTCGGCGGCCGCGACTGGAGCGTCTTCAGCACGCTGCTGCTCCTGGTCCCGGCCGGCGCCGCGTGGTTCGCGATGCGCCCCGGCACCTCGTACACCACCTTCCTGCTCGTCGCCGCGCTCGCCGGGGTCGGCGGCGGCACCTTCGCCTCCTCGATGACCAACATCAACGCCTTCTTCCCGCTCCGCGAGAAGGGCTGGGCGCTCGGCCTCAACGCGGGCGGCGGCAACATCGGCGTACCCGTCGTCCAGCTCGTCGGGCTGCTGGTCATCGCGACGGCGGGGGCCGGCCACCCCCGGGTCCTGCTCGCCGTCTACCTGCCGCTCATCGTGCTCGCCGGGCTCGCCGCCGCGCTCGGGATGGACAACCTGGCGCCGGTGCGCAATGACACCGGAGCCGTCAAGGAAGCGCTGCGCGACGCCCACACGTGGATCATGGCGTTCCTCTACCTCGGCTCGTTCGGCTCGTTCATCGGCTACAGCTTCGCCTTCGGCCTGGTACTCCAGACCCAGTTCGGACGCACCCCGCTGCAAGCGGCCTCGCTGACCTTCGTCGGGCCGCTGCTGGGCTCCCTGATCCGGCCCGTCGGCGGCCGGCTCGCCGACCGCTACGGCGGCGCCCGCATCACCCTGGGCAACTTCGCCGCGATGGCCGTCGCGACCTGCGTCGTCCTGTACGCCTCGCTCCACACCTCGCTGCCGGTCTTCCTGACCGGGTTCATCGCCCTGTTCGCGCTCAGCGGGCTCGGCAACGGCTCCACGTACAAGATGATCCCCGCCCTCTTCCAGGCCAAGGCGCTCGCCCAGGGGCTGACCGGAGCGGCGGCGGCGGACCGGGGACGGCGGCTCTCGGGGGCGGCCATGGGTCTGGTCGGCGCGGTCGGCGCGCTCGGCGGGCTCGCCGTCAACCTGGCCTTCCGCCAGTCCTTCCAGACCTCGGGCACCGGCACCGCCGCCTTCGTGGCCTTCCTGGTCTGCTACGCGGCGTGCTCGGCGGTCACCTGGGCGGTATACGTCCGCAGGCCCGCGCCGGCGCCGGTACGCGCGGAGGCGGCGCCCGTGGGCGGCGAAGTGTGATCCTGGTCGGCGGGGCGGTACGTAACAGCGGGGAAACCGGGGTGAACCGCGCACGTCACGCCCCGTTGGCAGGCTCGGCCGTCACCGCACACCTGGAGAGTCATGACCGCAGCACCACAAGCGGCCGCACCCCACGGGCCGCTCGCCGGGTTCACCGTCGGGGTCACCGCCGCCCGTCGCGCCGACGAGCTCGCTGCGCTGCTCACCCGGCGCGGCGCCACCGTGCTGCACGCGCCCGCGCTGCGGATCGTGCCGCTCGCCGACGACAGTGAACTCCTGGCCACCACACGGCAGTTGATCGCCGCTCCGCCCGACACGGTGGTGGCCACCACCGCCATCGGCTTCCGGGGCTGGATCGAGGCCGCCGACGGCTGGGGAGTGGGCGGCGCCCTGCTCGACACCCTCAAGGGCGTCGAACTCCTCGCGCGCGGGCCCAAGGTGAAGGGCGCGGTGCGGGCGGCCGGGCTCACCGAACGCTGGTCGCCGGCCTCGGAGTCGATGGCCGAGGTCCTTGACCGGCTGCTCGCCGAGGGCGTCGCGGGCCGGCGCGTCGCGGTCCAGCTGCACGGCGAACCGCTGCCGGGCTTCGTGGAGGCGCTGCGCGAGGGCGGCGCCGAGGTCGTCGGGGTGCCGGTGTACCGGTGGCTGCCGCCGCAGGACATGGCGCCGCTCGACCGGCTCCTGGACGCGGCCCTCGCGCGCGGCCTTGACGCGCTCACCTTCACCAGCGCGCCCGCCGCGACCTCCCTCCTGAACCGGGCCGAGGAGCGCGGCCTGCTGCCCGGGCTCCTCGCCGCGCTCCGCGACGACGTACTCGTGGCCTGCGTGGGCCCGGTCACCGCGCTGCCGCTCCAGGCCAGGGGCGTGACCACCTACACCCCCGAGCGCTTCCGACTCGGCCCCCTCGTCCAGCTCCTGTGCGCCGAACTCCCCGCCCGGGAAGGGGTGTTGCCGCTGGCCGGGCACGCCGTGGAGATCCGGGGTCACGCCGTCGTGGTGGACGGCGAACCGCGCCCGGTCCCCCCGGCGGGCATGGCCCTCCTGCGCACCCTGGCCCGCCGCCCCGGCTGGGTGGTCCCCCGCGCCGACCTGCTGCGCGCCCTGCCCGGCTCGGGCACCGACGAACACGCCGTGGAAACGGCGATGACCCGCCTGCGCACGGCACTTGGCGCTCCGCGCGTCATCCAGACCGTGGTCAAGCGCGGCTATCGGCTGGCGCTTGATCCGGGGGTGGATGCGAAGTACGGGGGCGGGTGAGGGACGCGCCGCTCAGGAGGCGCCCTTCTCGACGGCGTGCGGCCGCCCGAAGCTCTCCTCGTCCCGGTCCCGCGTCGCCCGAAGGTGCTTGGGGCGGTCCGGGGCGCGGCGTCGTCGCTCGGCGTACTCGCGCAGGGCGAAGTTGACCGTCTCCTCCTTGGCGCGGGCGCCGGACAGCCGCATCGCCTCGGCAAGCACCTCGTCGTCGATGTCGATCCACGCGGCGGACCTGGCGCCGCATCCAAGAGTTGGCCTCGCACAAGGATGGCCCATGGGCAGGCACATCGGCCCGCATCGCTACCGTACGTCCATGACGACGCTGCGCCCCGCCGAGCTCTCCGACGCCCCTGCCATAGCCGCTGCCCTGGTGCGCAACCGCGAGCACATGCGGCCCTGGGAGCCTCATCGCGACGAGTCCTTCTATACCGCCGCCGGGCAGGAGGAGCGGATGTCCGAGCCGGGGGCGCGGCGGTGGCTGCGGGTGGACGGGGAACGGGTGGTCGGACAGTTCACGCTGTCCTCGATCGTGCTCGGGCCGCTGTGCAGTGCGAACCTCGGGTACTGGGTCGACGCCGGGTACAACGGCCGGGGCATCGCCACGAGCAGCGCCGTGGAGGTCTGCCGCATCGCCCGCGACGAGCTGGGTCTGCACCGGGTGGAGGCGGGCACCGTGCTGGACAACCATGCCTCCCAACGGGTGCTCGCCAAGGCCGGGTTCGAGGAATATGGCGTCGCGCCGCGGTACCTGCACATCGACGGCGCGTGGCGCGACCACCGGCTCTTCCAGCGCATCCTGCACGACGGGCCGCCCGCAGGACTGGCGGGGCGGTAGGAGGTCTTCCGGGGGCGGCTCCGGGCGGGCACTCTGGAGGGGGCACTCACCGGTAACCCCCCACGAGGCGGTGACAGGCGCATGGTGCGGTTCGAGTCCGGGCGGATCTGTCTGGATCTGGTGGCGACCGGGGCGTACGAGCGTGAACAGCTCGGTGGCGCCGAGCAGTTGGGGCGCTGGCTGATCGGGTACGGGCTGCTCCCGCCGGGCTCGCCGCTCGCGGGCGTCGACCCCGACTGGACGCCGCGCTTCCTGGAACTGCGCGCGTGCGTGGGCCAGTTGACGCGCGCGGAGCTCGGCGCTCCGGCCGAGGGCGCGGCCGTCGCGCTCGACCGTCTGAACGCCCTCGCCGCCGCGCCGCCCCCGCCCGTGCGGGCCACCCGGGGCGCGCACGGCGGCCTCGTACGGACCCTGGAGCGCGCGCCCGAGTGCGGCGCGCTGCTCGCCTTCGTGGCCCGGGACGCCATCGACCTGCTCACCGACCCCGGCGCCCTTGCCCTGCTGCGCCAGTGCGAGGGCGACACCTGCCGGCTGCTCTACCTCGACACCTCGCGCGGGCGCAGACGCCGCTGGTGTTCGAGCGAGGCGTGCGGCAACCGCGAACGGGTGGCCCGCCACCGCAGGCGCGTCGCCGCGCTCTGAGGGGGCGCCGAACGGCCGCCGCGCCGGGAAAGTCGCCGCCGCTTTGAATGGTTGCGGTCAACCGTCCGTATGGAGGGACGTACCGGCTCGCAGCCGCGCGCCGGATGGTCTCGACCTGGAGGTGCCGGTTGCGCAAGGATGCCGCCGTGGCCGATGACCGTCCGCGCGGCGCCCGACACCGCTCCGTGCCCGACGAGGAGCTGATGCGGGCGCTGTACCGCGAGCACGCGGGGCCGCTGCTCGGGTACGTCATGCGGCTCGTGGCAGGCGACCGCCAGCGGGCCGAGGACGTCGTGCAGGAGACGCTCATCCGTGCCTGGAAGAACGCCGGTCAGCTCAACCGGGCCACCGGTTCGGTCCGCCCCTGGCTGGTGACGGTCGCGCGTCGCATCGTCATCGACGGCCACCGCAGCCGGCAGGCCCGGCCGCAGGAGGTCGATCCGTCGCCGCTGGAGGTCATGCCCGCGGAGGACGAGATCGACAAGGCGCTGTGGCTCATGACCCTCTCCGACGCGCTCGACGACCTGACCCCGGCCCACCGGGAGGCGCTGGTCGAGACGTACTTCAAGGGACGTACGGTCAATGAGGCTGCCCAGGCGCTCGGCGTGCCCAGCGGGACCGTGCGGTCCCGGGTGTTCTACGCCCTGCGCTCCATGAAGCTCGCACTGGAGGAGCGGGGGGTGACGGCATGACGAGCGGGGAGTACGCCGAGGGCTCGGCGCACGAGGCGGTCGGCGCGTACGCGCTCGGCATCCTCGACGACGCCGAGGCCACCGCCTTCGAGGCGCACCTCGCGGGCTGCGAGGCGTGCGCCGCCGAACTGGACGACCTGGCGGGCCTGGAGCCGGCGCTGGCCGCGCTCAAGGAGTTCCCGGGCCCCGCCGCGCAGCCGTTGCGGCCGGTGCCGCCGGGGATGACCGAGGGCCTGATCAACGAGGTCGCCGCCCAGCGCGCCCGGCGCAGGCGCCGCACCACCTATCTGGTGGCGGCCGCCGCCGCGCTGATCGTGGGCGGGCCCGCGGTCGCGGTGGTGGCGACCTCGTCGGACACGGGCACCCACCAGAGCGCCCAGGCCAACCCGGCCAACCCGGCCGCGGACGCCTTCGACCACATGACCCAGAAGGTCTCCGCGACCGACCCCACGACCGGGACCACCGCGACGGTGGGCACCGAAACCCAGGCCTGGGGCACCAACACCGTCCTGGAGCTCAAGAACGCCAAGGGCCCCGAGAAGTGCAGCCTGATCGCGATCGGCAAGAACGGCGAGCAGGAGACCGTGACGTCCTGGGCGGTGCCCGCGTGGGGCTACGGCATCAAGGACAGCCCGCACGCCTCGGCCCGCTACCCGCTGTACGTGCACGGCGGCACCGCGATGAACCGTGACCAGATCGACCACTTCGAGGTCCGCACCTTCGACGGGAAGGCGCTCGTGGACGTCCCCGCGTGACCCCGGGGCCCCGGGCGGGCGTCCCGACATGCGGGGCCGCACCGGACAGTGGCCTGACAAGGGGTCCCCCTTCGCGTACGGTTGACGGCTGCCCAATGCACGTCAGAAGGGGGCCTCGGTGGCCGCGCAGGATGCCGCTGTCGATTCCGCTGCCGGTACCTCCGAATCCGCGGTGGATTCGGTCCGGGAACGCGAAATCGCTGGTGAACAGGTACATCTCGACCAGGTGTACCGCCGCCTGGAGGAGAAGATCCATGAGGCGGAGTTCCTGATGGACGACGCCGCCAAGCGCGGACAGGTCGGCACGCCGGGCGCCCTGGCCGAGCGCGACGCCCAGGTCTTCCGGGCGGGGGTCCATCTCAACCGGCTCAACAACGAGTTCGAGGACTTCCTCTTCGGCCGGATCGACCTGCTGCTCGGGGTGGACGGCAAGAAGGGACCGGACGGCGCGTACACCTCGGTCGAGCCCGCCGAGGACGCGGTGCGCCCCGACGCCACGGCCGACATCGCCGAGACCCTGCACATCGGCCGCATCGGCGTCCTGGACGCCGACTACTCGCCGCTGGTGATCGACTGGCGCGCGCCGGCCGCCGCGCCGTTCTACCGCTCGACGCCGGTCGACCCCGGCCGGGTGGTGCGCCGCCGCGTCATCCGCTCCAAGGGCCGCAAGGTGCTCGGCGTCGAGGACGACCTGATGCGCCCCGAGCTGACCGCGACCCTGGACGGGACCGCGCTCGCGGTCATCGGCGACGGCGCCCTGATGGCGGCGCTCGGCCAGGCCCGCAGCCACACCATGCGCGACATCGTCGCCTCCATCCAGGCCGAGCAGGACATGGTGATCCGGGCGCCCGCCGCCTCCGTCACCTACGTCGAGGGCGGCCCCGGCACCGGCAAGACCGCCGTCGCGCTGCACCGCGCCGCCTACCTGCTCTACCAGGACCGGCGCCGCTACGCGGGCGGCATCCTGATCGTCTCGCCCACCCCGCTGCTCGTCTCCTACACCGAGGGCGTGCTGCCCTCGCTCGGCGAGGAGGGCCAGGTCGCGATCCGCGCGGTCGGCAACCTCGTGGACGGCGCGGAGGCCACCGCGTACGACGACCCGGCGGTCGCCCGGATCAAGGGCTCGTCCCGCATGCTCCACGTGCTGCGCAAGGCCGCCAGGGGCGCCCTTGAGGGGCCGGGGGAGCGCCCGGGACGCTCCAGACGGCGCGGCGGCGAACAGCTCGCCCTCGGTGACCAGCTGCCCCTCGGCGAGCAGGCGCCCGCGCCGGAGCCCGCCCAGCGGCTGCGGGTCGTCGCGTTCGGAGCCCGCGTCGAGCTGGAGGGCGAGGAGCTGCGGCGCATCCGCCAGACCGTGCTCAGCGGCACCGCGCCCGTCAACCTGCTGCGCCCGCGCGCCCGCAGGCTCCTGCTCGACGCCCTGTGGGCCAAGTCCGGCGCGGGCGGCCGCCACACGGACCCGGAGCTCGCCGCCGAACTGCGCTCCTCCTTCGACGACGACATCACATCCGAGGACTCCTTCATCGCCTTCCTCGACGCGTGGTGGCCGGAGCTGACCCCGCGCGGGGTGCTGGCGGCGATGGCCGACGAGCGGCGCCTGGCGCGCTGGTCGCGCCGGGTCCTCAACCAGGGCGAGGTGCGCCGCCTGGCCCGCTCGCTGGCCCGGGCCGCCGACGGCGCGTACTCGGTGCACGACGTGGCCCTCCTGGACGAGCTGGAGACGCTGCTCGGCGCCCCGGCCCGGCCAAGGCGCAAGCGCGAGTACGACCCGCTGGACGCGCTGACCGGCCTCGAAGAGCTCATGCCGCACCGCGAGGAGACCCAGCGCGAGCGGGCCGAGCGCCTGGCCCAGGAGCGCACCGAGTACGCGCACGTCATCGTCGACGAGGCGCAGGACCTGACCCCCATGCAGTGGCGCATGGTGGGCCGCAGGGGCCGCACCGCCACCTGGACGGTGGTGGGCGACCCCGCGCAGTCCTCCTGGTCGGATCCGGACGAGGCGGCCCAGGCGCGCGACGAAGCGCTCGGCAGCCGCCCGCGCCGCCGCTTCGAGCTGACCGTGAACTACCGCAACCCGGCCGAGATCGCCGAACTGGCCGCCAAGGTCCTGGAGTTGGCGATGCCGGGCATGAAGTCCCCGGCCGCCGTACGCTCCACGGGCGTGGAGCCCCGGTTCGCGGTGGTGCGCGACGGCGACCTCGCCCGCGCGGTGCGCCAGGAGGCGGCGCGCCTGCTGGACCAGGTGGACGGAACCGTCGGCGTGGTCGTCGCCATGCGCCGCCGCGAACAGGCCGCGCGCTGGCTCGCGGAGCTCGGCGACCGCGTGGTGGCGCTGGGCAGCCTTGAGGCCAAGGGCCTGGAGTACGACGCCACGGTGGTCGTGTCGCCGGCCGAGATCGCGGACGAGTCCCCGGCCGGGCTGCGGGTGCTTTACGTGGCGCTGACCCGGGCGACGCAGCAGCTCACGGTGGTCTCGGGGGACCGGGACGAGCCCGACGCGGACGGGGTGCCGGACCTGCTCCGGGATTAAATTCGCCGTCAACTCGCGATGCGGGGATCACTTCCCGGGGTGGTTTGTTAGCCTGGTTGTGGCACCGGCTCGATCCAAGCCCCCGGGCCCAACCTTAGTCGCTCAGAGCGACCACTTGCCGCGAGGCGAGCATGGCGGGCCGGTGTCCTTAACGTGAGCGACAGGCCCACGTCATCTTCTGGTGACGTGGGCCTGTTGTCGTTGGCGGGGTCTTCCGCCGGACCACCACTTTCTCGTATGGTGGAAACAACTTTCCGAAACAGGACGCCCATTATCGGCTACCAGCCAGTAGGTGCGACCATCGGATGGCACCGCCACGCCACAGCCGAGGCGGTGCTAGCAACGAAGCTAGGGAAAGCAGAGGAACACGGTCATGGCAACGGCGCCCAGCGTCTCGTACTCGATGACGGTCCGTCTTGAGGTGCCGGCAAGCGGCACGGCGGTATCGCAGCTCACCACGGCGGTCGAGTCCTCGGGCGGCTCCGTCACCGGCCTCGACGTGACCGCCTCGGGCCACGAGAAGCTGCGGATCGACGTCACCATCGCGGCCACCTCCACCGCGCACGCCGACGAGATCGTCGAGGAACTGCGCCGCATCGAGGGCGTCACCCTGGGCAAGGTCTCCGACCGTACGTTCCTGATGCACCTCGGCGGCAAGATCGAGATGCAGTCCAAGCATCCCATCCGCAACCGTGACGACCTCTCGATGATCTACACCCCGGGCGTGGCCCGCGTGTGCATGGCGATCGCCGAGAACCCCGAGGACGCCAGGCGCCTGACCATCAAGCGCAACACCGTCGCAGTCGTGACGGACGGTTCCGCCGTGCTCGGCCTCGGCAACATCGGCCCGATGGCCGCCATGCCGGTCATGGAGGGCAAGGCGGCCCTGTTCAAGCGCTTCGCCGACATCGACGCCTGGCCGATCTGCCTGGACACCCAGGACACCGACGCCATCGTCGAGATCGTCAAGGCGATCGCCCCCGGCTTCGCCGGCATCAACCTGGAGGACATCTCCGCGCCGCGCTGCTTCGAGATCGAGGCCCGCCTGCGCGAAGCCCTCGACATCCCCGTCTTCCACGACGACCAGCACGGCACCGCGATCGTGGTCCTCGCCTCGCTGACCAACGCCCTGCGCGTGGTGGGCAAGGGAATGGGCGACGTACGCGTCGTCATGTCCGGCGCGGGCGCGGCCGGTACGGCCATCCTCAAGCTGCTGCTGGCGGCCGGCGTCAAGAACGCGGTCGTCGCCGACATCCACGGCGTGGTGCACGCCGGCCGCGCCGACCTGGTCGACGCGAGCCCGGAGTCCCCGCTGCGCTGGATCGCCGACAACACCAACCCCGAGGGCCTGACCGGCACGCTCAAGGAGGCCGTGGTCGGCGCCGACGTCTTCATCGGCGTCTCCGCCCCCAACGTCCTGAACGGCGACGACGTCGCGGCGATGGCCGAGGGCGCGATCGTGTTCGCGCTCGCGAACCCCGACCCCGAGGTCGACCCGGCGATCGCCCGCGAGACAGCGGCCGTCGTCGCCACCGGCCGCTCGGACTTCCCCAACCAGATCAACAACGTCCTGGTCTTCCCCGGCGTCTTCCGCGGCCTCCTGGACGCGCAGTCGCGCACCGTCAACACCGAGATGATGCTGGCCGCGGCCGGCGCGCTCGCGGACGTCGTCGCCGAGGACGAGCTCAACGCGAACTACATCATCCCGTCGGTCTTCAACGACAAGGTGGCCGGGGCGGTCGCCGGGGCCGTCCGCAACGCCGCCAAGGCCGCCGGAGCGGCTGTGACGGGCCCCACGTCGGCCTGAGCTACGGCGCGTCGCGGGATGCGGGCCCAGTAACGCCCCCTTAGGGTGGCGGACCATGACCCGCATCCGTACCGGCCCCTCGTGAGTCCTCACGTTGTCGACGGAGCGTCACCTTGATGAGGCAGTGGCGCTTTTCGTGTGACTCAGTGTGACTCGGACGGGTGCCGGATTGGCTTTCCCGCCGTAGGTGGGGGCAGGATGCTCCCCCAAGGACTTCGTCCAGGGGGGACCCCCAGGACGCGAGGGTCGTGACCCGGGTGCGGGGACTGTCCGAGGGCCCTGGCAGCATCGGCTTCGCTGTATCCAACATGCGGCTTCCGCCGCGTGGCACGCCTCACAGGCAAGAAGAACACGGGAGTAAGAACATGAACCGCAGTGAGCTGGTGGCCGCGCTGGCCGACCGCGCCGAGGTGACCCGCAAGGACGCCGACGCCGTGCTGGCCGCTCTCGCCGAGACGGTCGGCGAGATCGTCGCCAAGGGCGACGAGAAGGTCACCATCCCCGGCTTCCTGACCTTCGAGCGCACCCACCGTGCCGCTCGTACCGCTCGTAACCCGCAGACCGGCGACCCGATCAACATCCCGGCCGGTTACAGCGTGAAGGTCTCGGCGGGCTCGAAGCTCAAGGAAGCCGCCAAGGGCAAGTAAGCGTCCTTTGCTCCGCAAGGCCGCTTAGCAGCAAACGCCGAGGGCGGCCACCCTGTCCAACAGGGTGGCCGCCCTTTCGCGTGCCGCGGGTGGCTGGGTGCGCAGTTCCCCGCGCCCCTGGCGGGGTCGGCGCTGGCCCACTCCGGCACCCTCAGCCTGTCCGGCGTTTGAGGACGAGGCCGTTCAGGCCGATCGGGGTCTGGGGCGGAGCCCCAGGGACCCCGGCTGCGGGCCGTACGTGGCCGGTCGCGCAGTTCCCCGCGCCCCTGACCACTCGGCGCTGGCCCGTATGGGCATACCCAGCCCGTCCGGCGTTTGAGGACGAGCGCCCTTCAGGCGCGAACGGGGTCTGGGGCGGAGCCCCAGGGGTTGGGGACTCGGCCCGTTCATGACCCCCGGAGGGTTTCGGGGAGGGGTGGGTGGGGGCGTCCCCCGGGGTCTGGGGCGGAGCCCCAGCGACCCCGTCCGGTTTCGGGTGCGGGCCGTGCTGGGGCGCCCGCGCAGTTCCCCGCGCCCCTCGTGGGGCACCCGGCACGGCCCCGAGCCCCGCGTAAGGCACCCGGCACGGTAAGGCACCCGGCACGGCCCGAGCCGCCCCGGGTCGGCTAGACCAGAGTGCCGTTGGGGAGTTCCACCTTCGCGCCCAGGCTTTCCAGCTTCTCCATGAAGTTCTCGTAACCCCGGTTGATCAGGTCGATGCCGTGGACCCGGGACGTACCCTGGGCCGCCAGCGCCGCGATGAGGTAGGAGAAGCCGCCCCGCAGGTCCGGGATGACCAGGTCGGCGCCCTGGAGCTTCGTGGGCCCGCTCACGACCGCCGAGTGCAGGAAGTTGCGCTGCCCGAAGCGGCAGTCCGAACCGCCCAGGCACTCGCGGTAGAGCTGGATGTGCGCGCCCATCTGGTTGAGCGCGGAGGTGAACCCGAGCCGCGACTCGTACACCGTCTCGTGGACGATGGACAGCCCGGTGGCCTGGGTGAGGGCGACGACCAGCGGCTGCTGCCAGTCCGTCTGGAAGCCCGGGTGGACGTCGGTCTCCAGCGCGATGGACTTGAGCGAGCCGCCGGGGTGCCAGAAGCGGATGCCCTCGTCGTCGATCTCGAAGGCGCCGCCGACCTTGCGGTAGGTGTTCAGGAACGTCATCATCGAGCGCTGCTGGGCGCCCCGGACGTAGATGTCGCCCTCGGTCGCCAGCGCGGCGGACGCCCAGGAGGCGGCCTCCAGGCGGTCCGAGAGGGCCCGGTGGGTGTAGCCGCCGAGCGTGTCGACACCGGTGACCCTGATGGTCCGGTCGGTGTCCATGGCGATGATCGCGCCCATTTTCTGGAGGACGCAGATCAGGTCCTCGATCTCCGGCTCGACCGCCGCGTTGGACAGCTCGGTCACGCCCTCTGCGAGGACGGCCGTCAGGAGCACCTGCTCGGTCGCGCCGACCGAGGGGTACGGCAGCGTGATCTTGCACCCGCGAAGCCTCTGGGGGGCCTCCAGGTACTGGCCGTCGGCCCGCTTCTCGATGGTCGCGCCGAACTGCCGCAGCACCTCGAAGTGGAAGTCGATGGGCCGGCCGCCGATGTCGCAGCCGCCGAGGCCCGGGATGAAGGCGTGGCCGAGGCGGTGCAGGAGGGGGCCGCACAGCAGGATCGGGATCCGCGAGGACCCCGCGTGCGCGTCGATGTCGGCGACGTTGGCGGACTCGACGTGGGAGGGGTCGAGGATCAGCTCGCCGGGCTCGTCGCCGGGGCGGACCGTGACGCCGTGCAGTTGCAGCAGGCCCCGGACGACGCGTACGTCGCGGATGTCGGGCACGTTGCGCAGTCTGCTCGGGCCGCTGCCGAGGAGGGCGGCGACCATCGCCTTCGGCACGAGGTTCTTCGCGCCGCGGACGCGGATCTCGCCCTCAAGCGGGGTTCCGCCGTGGACAAGCAGTACATCGTCTGTGCCGGTCATGAATCTCGCGTTCCGGAGTCGTCGGGCAAGGGGCAGGGGTAAAGGGTAAGGGGCTTTCGCCCCTGCCCCATAAGGCCAAGGACGGTTCACGTGTGTAATGAATTCGCTACAGCACGCTCCGCTCAGGCCCGCTCACCGCAGGGTCACGGACCCGGGCCCCTCGCGGGAGGCACGGGGCCGGGGCACGCGCGTGCGCCCCGCTGCTGCCGTGCGCCCGCCGGCCGCCCCGGCCCCCCACCCCGTGTGACGCCCTTCGCGGGCCGTCCCGTCTCCCGCGGGGCCCGGTTATGCGGGATCATGTCGGCATGACCGAGGTGTCCTCGCTCACCGGGCGGCTGCTCGTCGCCACACCGGCCCTCGCGGATCCGAACTTCGACCGCGCGGTCGTGCTGCTCCTCGATCACGACGAGGAGGGCACGCTCGGCGTGGTCCTGAACCGTCCGACACCGGTCGGCGTAGGCGACATCCTGGAGTCCTGGGCGGGTCTGGCAGGGGAGCCGGGGGTGGTGTTCCAGGGCGGCCCGGTCTCGCTGGACTCCGCGCTCGGCATCGCGGTCATCCCCGGCGACGAGGGCACGTCCCCGAGCTCTCAGCTCCGGTCGAGCAGGGGAGACCCCGTCGGCTGGCGCCGGGTGTACGGGGCGATCGGCCTGGTCGACCTGGAGGCGCCGCCGGAACTGCTCGCGGGCGCGCTCGGCTCGCTGCGGATCTTCGCCGGGTACGCGGGCTGGGGCCCGGGCCAGCTGGAGGCCGAACTCGGCGACGGCGCCTGGTACGTGGTCGAGTCGGAGCCCGGCGACGTGTCCTCCCCGGATCCGGAGAGCCTGTGGCGGGCGGTGCTGCGCCGCCAGCGCAGCGATCTCGCGATGGTCGCCACCTATCCGGACGATCCCTCGCTCAATTGACGTCCCTGCGATGCCCTTCCCCCGGTTCCGGGTGGCTTCAGTACCCTTGGTGGTTATGAGCACTCTTGAGCCCGAGCGCGGGGCAGGTACGGGGACCCTCGTAGAGCCGACACCCCAGGTGTCGAACGGCGACGGCGACCACGAGCGCTTCGCCCACTACGTCCAGAAGGACAAGATCATGGCGAGCGCGCTCGACGGCACGCCCGTCGTCGCGCTCTGCGGCAAGGTGTGGGTGCCGGGGCGCGACCCGAAGAAGTACCCGGTCTGCCCGATGTGCAAGGAGATCTACGAGTCCATGAGCGCCGGCGGCGACAAGGACAAGGGCGGCAAGGACAAGAAGTAGGTCCCTCCCCCTCCACGGCCCCCGGGGTGTGCTTCAAGCACACCCCGGGGGCCGTTTCGCGTCCCCGGGGGCGTCCGTGGGCCGGTGGGTTGTCCAGACCTCTTGCCCAGGGCTTTGCCGCCGCCATAACCTCCTCCCTGTTGTGCAAGATGCGAAACGCTCGTTGCGTATGCTGCAACGCCCTGGGGAGGATCCACCGTGAAGCTGTCGAAGCAGCTGTCGAAGCTCTCTGCCCGAACCGCCCTTCCGCTGGCGGCACTTGCCCTCTTCTGCGCGGCCGGCTGCGCCCCTCAGACCTCCGGCACGTCCGCGAAGAGCGACGACCAGAGCGGCACCCTGCGGGTCTGGCTCTTCCAGGAGGTGAGCAACGGCCCCAAACAGCAGGTGGTGAACAAGGCCGTGGCCGCCTTCGAGCAGGCTCATCACGGCGTGGACGTGCGGGTCGAGTACATACCCGTCGACACCCGCGCCCAGAAGATCAAGGCCGCGTTCAACGACCCCGGCTCCGCGCCCGATCTGATCGAGTACGGCAACACCGACACGGCGGGCTATGTGCGGGACGGCGGACTCGCCGATGTGAGCGCGGAGTTCGCCGCCTGGGACGAGGCGAAGGACACCGACCCGACGGCGAAGCAGTCCGTGACGGTCGGCCGGAAGATCTACGGCGCCCCGCTGTTCGTGGGCGTGCGCGCGCTGTACTACCGCACCGACGTCCTCAAGGGCCTCGGTATCGCCGTGCCGAAGACCCAGGACGAGCTGGCCGCCGCGGCCAAGAGGATCCACCGGGCCGAACCCGGTCTGTACGGGCTTGCCGTGGGCGGCGCCTACACGTACGGGGCGCTGCCCTTCCTGTGGGCCCACGGGGGCGAACTGGCCACCGAGAATGGCGGAAAATACACCTCCGCCCTCGACAGCGTGCCCGCCCGCGAGGGCATCGCCGCCTACACCTCGCTCTTCGGCGACGACAACTGCCCGGCCGCCAAGTGCGCCCAGATGGGCGGCAACGCCACCATCACCGCCTTCGCGGGCGGCAAGGCGGCCATGGCGATCGGCGGCGACTTCAACCGTGCCGCCGTCGAGGCCGGCGCGGTCAAGGGCAAGTACGCCGTCGTGCCGCTGCCCGGCCGCACACCGGGATCCATCGCCCCCGCCTTCGCCGGCGGCAACAACATCGGCGTACTGAAGAGCAGTTCGCACCGCTCCCTCGCGGTCGGTCTCATGAAGCAGCTCACCGGCAAGGCGACCCAGCGCGAGATGTTCGACGCGATGGGCTTCCTGCCGACGTACACCGATGTACGCGCCGAGGCCGCGAGGAAGCAGCCGTCCGTCGAGCCGTTCGTCCGCACCCTGGCCTCGGGCACCAAGTTCGTTCCCGCGTCGCCCGGTTGGGGCCAGATCGACTCCTCGCTGGTGCTGCCCACGATGTTCCAGGAGATCGTCAGCGGCAAGAAGGACGTCGCCCAGGCGTCCTCGGACGCGGCGAAGAAGATGAACGAGGCGTTCGGGGCGACGGGTTGAGTCCCGCGACGGCCGAGCGGACGAAGGCGCCGCCGACGCCCGCGCCGAACTCCCCGCCCCGGCGCGCCCGCTCCTTCGGCCGGACGGGCTTGACGCCATGGCTCTATCTGGCCCCCGCGCTCGCTGTCCTGGCCGCGCTGCTCGTCTACCCGATCTACCAACTCGGCCTGATCTCCTTCCTCGAATACACCCAGGCCCAGGTCAGCGGCGGCGCGGCGACCAGCTTCCAAGGGTTTGGCAACTACGCCACGCTGTTCTCGGACGGCCAGTTCTGGTCGGTGCTGCTGGCCACGCTCGTCTTCGCGGCGGCCTGCGTCCTGTGCACCCTGGCGGCCGGCTGCGCGCTCGCCGTCCTCCTGACGCGCGTACGGGCGCTGCCCCGGCTCGCGCTGATGCTGGCCGCGCTCGGGGCGTGGGCCACGCCCGCCGTCACCGGCTCGACGGTGTGGATGTTCCTGTTCGACCCGGACTTCGGCCCGGTCAACCGCGTGCTCGGCCTCGGCGACCACTCCTGGACGTACGGCCGCTACAGCGCGTTCCTGCTCGTGCTGCTCGAAGTGGTGTGGTGCTCGTTCCCGTTCGTGATGATCACGGTGTACGCCGGGATCAGGGCCATCCCGGGCGAGGTCCTGGAGGCGGCCGCCCTCGACGGCGCGTCTCAGTGGCGGATCTGGCTGTCCGTCATGGCCCCGATGCTGCGGCCGATCCTCACCGTCGTCACGATCCAGTCCGTCATCTGGGACTTCAAGGTGTTCACGCAGATCTACGTCATGACGAACGGCGGCGGCATCGCGGGCCAGAACCTGGTCCTGAACGTGTACGCGTACCAAAAGGCGTTCGCCTCCTCGCAGTACAGCCTCGGCTCGGCGATCGGGGTGGTGATGCTGGTGATCCTGCTGGTGGTGACGCTGGTGTATGTGCGGTTGCTGAGGCGACGGGGGGAGGAACTGTGATCGACAGCAAGGTAGTTGGGGCCGGTGGCGCTGGTGGGGCCGGCGGGGCCCGCGCGGCCGGGGCTGGCGCGGGGCCCGGTCCCGGTTCGGGTTCCGTCCGCCCTGGGTTCTCTCTCCGGGTCCTGCGGCCCGGGCGGCTGGCCGCCGAGGGGGTCGCGCTGCTGGTGGCCGCGGTGGTCGCCTTCCCCCTGTACTGGATGGTCCTTTCCGCGTTCAAGCCGGCGGGGGAGGTGCAGACGAGCCACCCCCGGCCGTGGACGCTGTCCCCCTCGCTCGACTCCTTCCGGCGGGTCTTCACCCAGCAGGACTTCGGGCGTTACTTCCTCAACAGCCTGATCGTGGCGGGGACGGTGGTGCTGCTCTCCGCGCTGATCGCCTTCCTGGCCGCGACCGCGGTGACCCGCTTCCGGTTCCGGTTCCGCACCACGCTGCTGATCATGTTCCTGGTGGCACAGATGGTGCCGGTCGAGGCGCTGACGATCCCGCTGTTCTTTTTGATGCGCGACCTGGGGCAGCTCAACACGCTGGGGGCGTTGATCCTGCCGCACCTCGCGTTCTCGCTGCCGTTCGCGATCTGGATGCTGCGGGGGTTCGTGAAGGGGGTCCCGGTCGCGCTGGAGGAGGCGGCGGCGCTCGATGGGGCGAGCCGTACGCGGTTCCTGTGGCAGATCCTGTTTCCGCTGGTCTTTCCCGGGCTCGTGGCGACCAGCGTCTTCTCCTTCATCTCCGCGTGGAACGACTTCCTGTTCGCGAAGTCGTTCATCATCAGCGACACGTCGCAGTCCACGTTGCCGATGGCGCTGCTCGTCTTCTTCAAGCCGGACGAGAACGACTGGGGCGGGATCATGGCGGCGTCTACGGTCATGACCGTGCCGGTGCTGGTGTTCTTCGTGCTGGTGCAGCGGAGGTTGGTGGTGGGGGTGAGCGGTGCGCTCAAATAACCCCGGGTACGCCTCCACCGGGGCGCCACCCCGGTCCCGGCCCCTCCCGACCCGGGCCAGGCCTCCGCCGGGCTCCCACCCGGACCGGTCCTGGCCCCGGCCAGCTCGGGCGCGCGCCGCCGGGGTGCCACCCCGGACCGGGGTTCTGGCCCCGGGCCTGGGAACGCCGCCAGGGTTGCCGTCCAGGATCTGGCCCCTCCCCGCCCCTTCCCTAAACCCGCCGGGGGTGAAAGACCCTGGGGCTCCGCCCCAGACCCCGTTCGCGCCTTAAGGGCGCTCGTCCTCAAACGCCGGACGGGCTGAGGTTGCCGATGCGGGCCAGCACCAACCCCGCCAGGGGCGCGGGGAACTGCGCGAGAAGCGACCACGACCCGCGCCCGAACACTAACCCTGCAAGGGGCGCGGGGAACTGCGCGATCGGTTCCCCCGGCCCCGCCGCACCCCGTACCCGCACCCCTCCCCACCCCCGGCGGGTCTCGGGAAGGGGTGGGGAGGGGCAGACCAAACCGGAGGACCACCCATGCCCACCAACCCCCCCAACAACACCGCCCACACCCTCATCCCCGCCCCCCGCACCCTCCTCACCCACGACACCCCCACCTCAACCCCCCACCCCCTCGCCCCCCTGACCCACCTCACCCCCACCACCACCCTCCACACCGCCCCCGGCACCGAACCCCTCGCCCCCCTCCTCCGAAACACCATCGGCGCCGCGACCGGCCTCCCCCTCCCGGGCGGAGCCCCCACCCCGGACGGCATCGTCCTGCGCCTCACCCCCATCGCCCCCGCCGCCCCGGCGGAGGGCTACCGCCTCACCACCGACCGCTCCGTCGAAAACGTCGCCGTACTCCTCGAATCCCCCACCCCCGCCGGCCTCTTCCGAGGCATCCAGACGCTGCGCCAGCTGCTGGGACCGGAGGCGTTCCGGCGGGCCCCGCTCAGGGGCGCCGGTCAGAGCTGGGCGCTGCCGCAGGTCAGCGTCACGGACGAACCCCGGTTCGCCTGGCGCGGGCTCATGCTCGACGTGGCCCGGCACTTCATGCCGAAGGACGGCGTACTGCGCTACCTGGACCTCATCGCCGCCCACAAGCTCAACGTCTTCCACTTCCACCTCACCGACGACCAGGGCTGGCGGATCGAGATCAAGCGCCACCCCCGGCTCACCGACGTCGGCGCGTGGCGCGGCCGCACCAAGTGGGGGCACCGCGCCTCACCCCTGTGGGACGAGAAGCCGCACGGGGGCTACTACACCCAGGACGACATCCGCGAGATCGTCGCGTACGCCGCCGAGCGGCATATCCGCGTCGTCCCCGAGATCGACCTCCCCGGCCACTCGCAGGCCGCCATCGCCGCGTACCCCGAACTCGGCAACACCGACGTCATCGACACCGCCTCCCTCTCCGTCTGGGACACCTGGGGCGTCAATCCGCACGTACTCGCCCCCACTGACACCACCCTCCGCTTCTACGAAGACGTGCTGGAGGAGGTACTGGAGCTCTTCCCCGAGGACGTCTCGCCGTTCATCCACATCGGGGGCGACGAGTGCCCCAAGGACCAGTGGCAGAAGTCGGACATCGCCCAGGCGCGGATCCGCGAGCTCGGGCTCGCCGGTGAGAACGAACTCCAGTCCTGGATCATCCGGCACTTCGACACCTGGCTCAGCGCGCGCGGACGCCGCCTCATCGGATGGGACGAGATCCTGGAGGGCGGCCTGGCGCCCGGCGCGGCCGTCGCGTCCTGGCGGGGATACGGCGCCGGTGTCGCCGCCGCCGAGGCCGGGCACGACGTGGTGATGTGCCCCGAGCAGTACGTCTACTTGGACCACCGCCAGGCCCCGGGGGCCGACGAGCCCATGCCCATCGGGTTCGTGCGCACCTTGGAGGACGTCTACCGGTTCGAGCCCGTTCCGCCCGGGCTCGGCCCCGAGGCCGCGGCCCACATCCTGGGCACCCAGGCCAACGTGTGGACCGAGGTGATGGAGAACCAGGCCCGCGTCGACTACCAGACCTTCCCCCGCCTGGCCGCCTTCGCCGAGGTCGCCTGGAGCGTCCTGCCCGCCCCTGCCGACCGCGACTTCGCGGATTTCGAGGCGCGAATGACCGCCCACTACCGGCGCCTTGACGCGCTCGGCGTCGATTACCGGCCGCCCACGGGCCCGTTGCCGTGGCAGCGGCGCCCCGGTGTGCTCGGACGCCCGATCGAGGGGGCGCCCCCAAACAGGTGAGCCACGGCCCAAGGTGACCGCCCGGCGGCCGTCGTCCTGGGACCGTGGCCCCGGGTCACGGCCGCCCGGCCACGACCGGCTGCGAGGAAGACCGCTGTGACGAACACCCGGCGTGCGGAACGAGGCGTACCGCATAAGGCGCACAAGTCGCGCAAGGCTTGCGAAACCGGAACATTCCCCTGGGCGGGGAAGGAAGTGAGCTTCGTGGACCCTCCCGTCGGGCGGTACGGAAGATGTGCCAGAGTTGCCACGTCCGGGCTGTGAGCACGTACGGTACGGCCATCAGCAGGTGGCCACAGACGGCACAGTCGTACGGCCGGGACACCGGGAAGGGGCAGCTGGGTTGACCACGCACGCACCGCAGACGGCGCAGTCGGTGACGCTGCCGGTCTCGCTCGACGAGGCCGTGGCGGCTCTCGCGGCCATGCCCGCCGCCGTGCCCGTCGCCGGCGGCACCGACCTGATGGCGGCGGTGAACCGGGGTCTGCTGCGCCCCGCGGGACTCGTCGGACTCGGCCGCATCAACGAGATCCGTGGCTGGCAGTACCAGGACGGCCATGCCCTGCTGGGCGCCGGGCTCACGCACGCGCGGATGGGGCGCCCCGACTTCGCGGCGCTCATTCCGGCGCTCGCCGCCGCCGCGCGCGCCGCCGGGCCCCCGCAGATCCGCAACGCCGGCACTCTCGGCGGCAACATCGCATCCGCCGCCCCCACCGGCGACGCGCTGCCCGTGCTCGCCGCCCTCGAAGCCACTCTCGTCATCGCGGGCCCCGACGGCGCGCGCCGCGAGCTCCCGGTGTCGCATCTGCTGGCGGGCCGCGACATGCTGGCCCCGGCCGAGTTGATCGGATATGTCCGGGTGCCGCTGCTGCACGCGCCCCAAGTTTTCCTCAAGGCGACCGGCCGCACCGGACCCGGCCGCGCGACCGCCTCGGTCGCCGTCGTCCTCGACCCGGCCCGGCGCGGCGTGCGGTGCGCCGTCGGCGCCATCGCGCCGATGCCCCTGCGCCCCCTCGAGGCCGAGCACTGGATCGCCTCGCTCATCGACTGGGACGGTGAGCGCGCCGCCCTCGCCCCCGAGGCGCTGGGCGCGTTCGGCGAGTACGTGGCCGCCGCCTGCGTACCCGACCCGGCGCCCCCCGCGGACGGCTCACCGCCGCCGCCCCTCTCGCCCGCCGTACTGCATCTGCGGCGCACCGTCGCCGCGTTGGCCCGACGAGCACTGGGGAGGGCGCTGTCGTGACCGACCGCGACAACGAACACGAGCCCGAGCGGGCGTACGAGCCCGAGCGCGAGCAGGAGTCCGCGCGGGCGTACGGGTACGGCTACGGCCAGGCCCACGGGTACGGCGGCTGGGAGCCGGTGCCGCACGGCGGCGAGTACGAGCCGGACGCCACGGCGTTCGTCCAGCTGCCCCCGGACATGGACATGATGGGCGCGCCTCTTGAGGCGCCCGGGCACGGCTATGTGCCGCCCATGATCGTGCCGCTCACGCCAGCCGCCGCCACGGACCCGGGTGCCACCGGCGTCTGGCGCATCCCGACGGAGCTGTCCGGCCAGGGCCCCTCCGGCGCGCCCGAGTCCGAGCACGCGCCCGGCGCGCAGACGGTGGTGTGGCCGGAGCCCCCCGCGCCCACCCCGCAGCCCGCGACCCCGACGCAACCCGCCCACGACCCCTCCGCCACGGCCCAGTGGAACTTCGCCGACGAGCCCTCCCTCGCGGGCACCGGCCAGTGGACGATCCCGGTCGCGCGGGGTGAACTCCCAGAGGAATCCGGCGAGTTCACCACCTCGTCGTTGATCGAGCAGTGGGGTTCGACCCCGCCCGCCACGCTTCCCGGCGGTGCGCCCGCGCCCTGGGCCCACCAGTTCCCCGAGCCCGCGCCGCACCCCGCGCCCGGGACCCAGGAGCCCACGCCGGAGCACGCGCCGAGCGCGCCCGGCGACGCGGACGCGCCCGACGTGCGGAACGTCCCGGACGCGCCCGTGACGCCCGCGCCGGTGGCACCGCACGCGCCGGCCGCCCCGACCGGGCACGCGGTCGCGGACGCCCCGGAAGCGTCGGCCGCGCCGGGGACCGCGACGCCGCAGCAGACGCCACAAGTGCCGGACGTACGGGACGATTCGGGCGCCCCGGGGCACGAAGACAGCCCGGCGTCCCACCCGTTCCCGCACGCGTACCCCCAGCCCCCCGAGCAGCCGCACGCCGAGGCGGTGCCCCAGCCGTACCCGCACCCGGACGCGACACCCGCCCCGCACCCGGCGCCCACCCCGGCCCCCGAAGCCGGGTCGGCACCGCAGCCGCACCCGCAGCCGGAGCCGCACCCGCTTCCGGAAACGTCCGCCGCCGAGCCGGTGGCGGAAGTCGTCCCCGAGCCCGAAACGGCCGCTCCGGAGGCAACCGGCGCACCCGCCGCCCCCGGTGAGCCCACCGAGCCCACCGCGTCCGAGTCCACCGCGTCCGAATCCGCCGCCCATGCGACCACCCCCACCGGCGACCCGACCACCCCCCCGGGCCCGGACGCCACCCACACCCCCGAGCCCGCCACCCCGGACCCCGAAGCCCCCGCATCCGCATCGGAGCCCCAGCCCGAACCGGAGCCCGCGCCCGCCGCCCCCGAGCCCGCGTCAAGCGAAACCGTCGCCGCGCCCGCCGCGCCCGAAGACGCGCCGACCGCCGAGCTGACCGCGCCCACCGCCGAGCCGGCCGCGCCGCCCGCCGACGTGACGCCCGCCCCCGACCTCGAACACCCCCGCGCCTCCTACGTGTTGCGTGTCAACGGCGCCGACCGGCCCGTCACCGAGGCCTGGGTCGGCGAGTCGCTGCTGTACGTGCTGCGCGAACGGCTCGGGCTCGCAGGCGCCAAGGACGGCTGCTCGCAGGGCGAGTGCGGGGCGTGCAACGTCCAGGTGGACGGGCGGCTCGTCGCCTCCTGCCTGGTGCCCGCGGCGACCGCCGCCGGGAGCGAGGTCCGCACCGTCGAGGGGCTTGCCACCGACGGCGAACCCTCCGACGTACAGCGTGCGTTGGCCGAATGCGGCGCCGTGCAGTGCGGCTTCTGCATCCCCGGCATGGCGATGACCGTGCACGACCTGCTCGAAGGCAACCACGCGCCCACCGAGCTCGAAACGCGCCAGGCCCTCTGCGGCAACCTGTGCCGCTGCTCCGGCTACCGGGGCGTGCTCGACGCCGTGAAGGACGTGGTGGCGGCGCGCGAGGCGGCCGGAGCGCCGGCCGACGAGCCCCGCATCCCGCACCAGGCACCCCCGGGGGCCGGCAGCGTGCAGCCCCCGCACACGCACGACGGAGGCATGGCGTGAGCAACGACGCAGCCACCGCGACGGCCGAAGGCGCCGCTTCGGCGGCGGGGCCGGAGCAGCAGCCGCCCACGCACGGGATCGGCGCGTCGCTCGCGCCCGTCGACGCGCGGGCCAAGACCGAGGGGACCTTCCCCTACGCGGCCGATCTGTGGGCCGAGGGCCTGCTGTGGGCGGCCGTGCTGCGCGCGCCGCACGCGTACGCCCGTATCGTCTCCATCGACACCGCGGCCGCCGCCGCCATGCCGGGCGTACGGGCCGTGGTGACCCACGCCGACGTGCCGGGTGAGCCCGCCTTCGGACGCCGCGTCGCCGACCGTCCGGTCTTCGCCTCCGAGTTCGTACGCCACCACGGCGAGCCCATCGCCGCCGTGGCCGCCGACCATCCGGACACCGCGCGCCTGGCGGCCGCCGCGATCGCCGTCGAGTACGAGGTGCTGGAACCGGTCACCGACCCGGAGAAGGCGTTCTCGGCCGAACCGCTGCACCCCGACGGCAACTTGATCCGGCACATCCCGCTCCAGTTCGGCGACCCCGAGGTGACCGGCGAGGTCGTCGTCGAGGGGCTGTACCGGATCGGCCGCCAGGACCCCGCGCCCATCGGCGCCGAGGCGGGACTCGCGGTGCCGAGGCCCGACGGCGGCGTGGAGCTCTACACCGCCTCCACCGACCCGCACAGCGACCGCGACCTGGCCGCCGCCTGCTTCGGCCTCGAACCGGAGCGGGTGAAGGTCGTGGTGACCGGAGTGCCCGGTGCCACCGGCGACCGCGAGGACCTGAGCTTCCAACTCCCGCTCGGGCTCCTGGCGTTGAGGACCGGCTGCCCGGTCAAGCTGACCGCGACCCGCGAGGAGTCCTTCCTCGGCCACGCCCACCGTCACCCCACCCTGCTGCGCTACCGCCACCACGCGGACGCCGAGGGCCGCCTGGTCAAGGTGGAGGCGCAGATCCTCCTCGACGCGGGCGCCTACGCGGAGGCCTCCGCCGAATCCCTCGCCGCCGCCGTCGCGTTCGCCTGCGGCCCCTACGTCGTGCCGCACGCCTTCGTGGAGGGCTGGGCGGTGCGCACCAACAACCCGCCGTCCGGGCATGTGCGGGGCGAGGGCGCGATGCAGGTGTGCGCGGCCTACGAGGGCCAAATGGACAAGCTGGCAACGAAGTTGGGGCTTGACCCGGCCGAGCTGCGGATGCGCAACGTGCTCGCCACCGGCGACTTGCTGCCCACCGGCCAGACGGTCACCTGCCCGGCCCCGGTGGCCGAACTCCTGGGTGCGGTACGGGACTTCCCGCTCCCCGTGCTGCCCAAGGACGCGCCCGAGGACGACTGGCTGCTGCCGGGCGGCCCCGAGGGCGCGGGCGAGCCGGACGCGGTGCGGCGCGGGGTCGGCTACGCGCTCGGCATGGTCCACATGCTCGGCGCCGAGGGCACCGACGAGGTCTCCACGGCCACGGTCAAGGTCCACGACGGCGTCGCCACGGTCATCTGCGCCGCCGTCGAGACCGGTCAGGGCTTCACCACGCTCGCCCGCCAGATCGTCCAGGAGACCCTGGGCGTCGAGGAGGTGCACGTCGCGCCGGTCGACACCGACCAGCCCCCGGCGGGCCCCGCCACCCACGGCCGCCACACCTGGGTGTCCGGCGGCGCGGTGGAGCGCGCGGCCAAGATGGTCCGCACCCAGCTCCTCCAGCCCCTGGCGCACAAGTTCGGCATGTCAACGGAACTGCTCCAGATCGCGGACGGCAAGATCACGTCGTACGACGGCGTCCTGTCGACCACCGTCAGCGAGGCCATGGACGGCAAGGAGCTCTGGGCCACCGCCCAGTGCCGCCCGCACCCCACCGAACCGCTCGACGACACCGGCCAGGGCGACGCGTTCGTGGGCCTCGCGTTCTGCGCGATCCGGGCGGTCGTGGACGTCGACATCGAACTCGGCTCGGTCCGCGTCGTCGAACTCGCCGTCGCCCAGGACGTGGGCCGCGTCCTCAACCCCCGCCAGCTCGCCACCCGCATCGAGGCCGGCGTGACCCAGGGCGTGGGCGCCGCCCTGACGGAGAACCTGCGCACCTCGCGCGGCCGGATCCGCCACCCCGACCTCACGGGCTACGCCCTGCCGACCGCGCTCGACGCGCCCGACATCCGCATCGTGAAGCTGGTCGAGGAGCGCGACGTGGTGGCGCCCTTCGGCGCGAAGGCGGCCGGCGCCGTGCCGGTCGTCACCTCCCCGGCCGCGATCGCCTCGGCGGTCCGCGCGGCGACGGGCCGCCCGGTCAACCGCCTCCCGATCCGCCCCCAGGCGGCGGTGGTGCAGGCCTGAGGCCTCAAGTGGCGTCCCCAGTAACCCCGTTGGGCTGAATCTGCCCGGATCCGCCTGGTGAGGTCCGCGCAAGCTCCGTAAGGTACGCGACCGGCAAAGGTCCGGTCCGTACAGGGAGTTGGCATGGCCTTCGAGGACGAATGGCGTCAGTCGCATGCGAACGTCGCCGTGCGGCTGAACCAGGTTCCTAGGAACCCGGGAGGCCCCGGCGGCGGGGACCTCGTCGCGCACGCCGACGACCTCGGAGTGGTGGGCGGCGACGCGTACAAGCTGTACGAGGCCCTGCGGACCGACGGCGACCGCGCCCGGCAGACCACCTTCGAGGCCGCGCGAGCGCTCAGCGCCGACAACTTCACCAGCGGCGACGCCCTGATGCGCGTCCACGACCGGTGGGGGACCCAGCTCTCCACGCTGAAGGACGCCTGCGCCCAGATCTCCAACCATCTCGACTATTCGGTCGCGCGCCACGCCAAGGACGACGCGGCGGTCCTGGGCTCCCTGGCCCAGGTCTCCGTCATCACCGGATACCTCAAGTAGGCCCGGGGGAGGGCACGTTCATGCTGACGTACGCGGATGTCCTGAACGCTCCGGTGGACAAGCTGAAGAGCGCGGCGGACGACTGGTCGGACATGGCGACCCGGCTCAAGAAGCTCGCCGGTGAGGCGCACGACGGCATGCGGGCGCACGCCGAGCGGGCCGCGTGGGCGGGCGTGAACGCGGGCGTCACGCGGGAGTTCATCACGCGGACGGCCCATGAGTTCGACGACGCGGCCAAGGAGGCGGCAGGCGTCCACCGGGTCCTGCTCGACGGGTACGGCGCGTTCAAGAAGGCCAGGGACGAGCTGCGGGCGATCGTGGACGACGCCGGGCGCGACGGCATCACGATCGACGCGGCCGGGACCGTCACCGCCCGCCACCCCCTCCAGGACGACCTCGCGGCCCGCCATGACCGTGACCATCCGCAGGCGGTCCAGAAGCAGAACGACGCCGTCCAGTCCTGGCAGCGGCGCGTCGACGCGGTCCTTGAGACGTGCGCCGACGCGGACGAGGCGCTGCGGCGCGCGCTGGACGGCAATGCCACCGACGTCCACGACTTCGCCGCGCCGGCGTTCGCGAGCCTCGCCGACGAGGAGGCCGCGCGCGCCGCCGGCCTCGCGAAGAAGGTCACCGGGCCGGGCGGCACCGCCCGCAACGTGGCCGAACTCGGGCAACTCCAGGCGCTGTTGGACGACCATCGAGGCGACCCGGCCTTCTCCGCCGCCTTCTACCGGCGGATGGGCGCGGACGGCACGCTGGAGTTCTACACCCGGGTGTCCCTGGACGCGACGGGCCTCGGCCCGGCCGGCGCGGACCGGGCGGCGGCCGTCCGGCACATCCAGGACGACATGGGCCCCATGCTCGGCCTCGCCACCAGCCCCCGCACCCCCGGCCACCTCGACGCGGGCTGGACGCTCGACCTGATGCGGGCCGGCCGCAAGAGGGTCGACGTCAGTGGTTTCGCGGGTGCCACCACGCAGGTGTACGGCTACCAGGCGCTCGGCGCGCTGCTGCGGCACGGCACGTACGACAGGGAGTTCCTGCTGCCCGTCGCCCGCGACCTGGTGGGCTTCGAGCACCAGCACCCGAAGATCTTCCAGCAGGCCGTGCCGTACAACAACGCGATGGCCTTCAACCTGGACAAGGAGGGCGGACGCGGCTTCGACCCCCTGACCGGCCTCATGACGGCCCTGAGCAACAACCCGCGCGGGGCAGCGGAGTTCTTCAACGAGCCGGTGCGCGAGGACACCGACGGCAACGGCATCGTCACCACCGACGACAGCCCGGTGACCGTCGTGGGGGACGACGGCAGGCGCGCGCCGCTGGGCATGGTCGACCACATGCTGGACAAGGAGGCGAACGACGGCTGGTACGACACGGCGCCGGGCGGCGGCTCGACCCCGTTCCAGTCGGCCCTGGGCAACGCCCTGGAGGCGGCCGTCACGGGCCGCACCCCGGGCGACACCGACGCACGCCCGGTGGAGCACACGGCGGCCATGGCGCGGGTGATGGAGCAGGTGGTCGAGAAGATCGGCTCCGATCCGGGCCTCCTGAAGGAGGACGAGGACGGCAACCCCGGCAGACTGTCGGGCCTGGTGGGGCACTTCGGGGACATGGCGGCGGAGTACATGCCGGATGTGCAGATCGCCACGGAGAACGGCGCTCACCAGGGAAAGCCGTTCGGGGTGCTCGCGGCGTTCGACCGGGTGCACGTGGCGCGTTTCCTCGGCGCCGTGGCCCAGGACCCGGGGGCGTACGGTGCCATCACCAACGCCCAACAGGCCTATACGACGCTGCTGGTCCGGGACGTCTTCGTCCACCCCGACCAGCACGGCCACGACGTGGGCGAGGCGGTACGCAACGCCGTGCACCCGGGCGGGCAGATCGCCGGAATGATGGCCGAAGCGCGGGTGGAAGCCGTCCATGAGAAGCAGGCGGCCGACGACGAGGAGTTCAACAAGGCCGTCGAGGCGAAGTCCAAGTGGGTCAACCGGATCATCGACTCGGTGGGCGGCAAGTACATCGAGCTGCTGCCCGTCGGAGGCGATGCGGTCGACTGGCTCAAGGAGGACATCACGGAGTCCTTGACGGAGGGAGCCCAGCAGGACACCTCCGAGGAGGCGGGGCAGGCGGCGGCGGACGGATACGCGAAGGCGGAGACGAACGCCAAGAGGGCCGCCGCCGACGCGGTGGGCAGCGCGGGACGCAGCGCGGGGCTCGCGGAGCGGGACATCCGGGAGTACCGGGGGACGGCGTCGACGAGTGTCGCGGACGCGTTCGCGGATGGGCGGGGCCTGAAGGCGACCGGGTCGCCGGAGGGCGTTGGAAAGTGATACGCGCCGGACGCGGGCCGGCCGCTGCCGCAGCAGTCGGCCTGCTGCTCGTCTCGGGTGCCTGCTCGCGGGAGCCGTCCGTACCGAGCCTTCCCGAGAGCCTGTGCTGGGGGGTGTCCAGCGGACGTTCCGTCGAGCCTCTGCTCCCGAACGGCGCGTCGGCCCAGCAGAGGAACGAGCGGCCCTTCGATGTGTTCGAGCAGCAGAGCAACACCTTCTGCTCGCTGTTCGTCGACGACCACGCGGTCTTCATCGTCTATGCCGTCCGCAGGAACAGCGGCAGGGGCTCGGACTGGAACGGTTACGCCCGCAAGAACGGTACGCCGGTGCGGGCCGGTGACGAGGGGTTCGTCTGGGACAGGGGCGCGGGCGCGGTCTTCCTCTGCGAGCGCCCGGATCTGCCAAGGGGCCCCGCGCTGCCGCCGTCGCAGAAGTACGTCGAGCTCGAACTCTCCGCCGACCGGGCCCCGAGGACGCCCCGCAGCCGCGAGATCCTGACCTCGCTGCTCCAGCGGTACGCCGAGTTCGCCCGGCGGATGCTCAAATGCCGTAACACGTAAGGAAGTTGGAGGCCGTGGCGGGAATTGAACCCGCGTAACTCGCTTTGCAGGCGAGTCCCTGAGCCACTCGGGTACACGGCCGTGTGGTGGGGCGTTGTGATGACCGTAGGGGCGGGGGAGCGGGGTGGGGAAGGGGTGGGCGCGGGCCGCAATGTGACTGCCATGCGGCGTTCACGGGGGTTCACACTCGGCGTGGGTGCCTGCGTCCATCGGACGAGGGCGGGATACGACTTTCGACAGGGGCCAGTGGGCCGTACGCCTCTTACTCTGAGCGAATGAGCGCCCTTGAACCGATCGATGCCGACGTCGCCGATGTCCCTGCCGGCGACCTCCTGGAAGGCGGGATCCTCGGGCGGGAGCGCCGCGCGCTGAGCTTCGGGATCATCACCGTCGTGCTGCTGATCGCGTTCGAGGCGACCGCCGTCGGCACCGCGATGCCCGTCGCCGCGCGCCGGCTCGACGGGGTGTCGCTGTACGCCTTCGCCTTCTCCGCGTACTTCACGACCAGCCTGTTCGGGATGGTGGTCGCGGGCCAGTGGGCCGACCGGCGCGGGCCGCTCGGGGCGCTGGGCGTGGGGATCAGCGGGTTCGCGGCGGGGCTCGTGCTCTCGGGGACGGCGATGAACATGTGGACGTTCATCGCGGGCCGCGCCGTGCAGGGGCTCGGCGGCGGCCTGGTGATCGTCGCGGTGTACGTCGTGATGGGCCGGGCCTACCCCGCGCGTCTCCAGCCGACCATCATGGCGGCGTTCGCGGCGGGCTGGGTCGTGCCCTCCGTGGTGGGGCCGCTCGTCGCGGGGACGGTCACCGAACAGCTCGGCTGGCGCTGGGTGTTCCTCGGGATCCCGGTGCTCGTGGTGTTCCCGCTGGCGCTCGCGCTGCCGGCGACGCGGCGCATCGCGTCCGGGCCCGCCGACCCGGCCGCGCCCGTCGAACCCTTCGACCGGCGCCGGATCAAGCTCGCGCTCGGCATCTCGACGGGGGCGGGGCTCTTGCAGTACGCCGGGCAGGACCTCAGGTGGCTGTCCGTGCTCCCCTTCCTCGCGGGCGCGGCCCTGCTCGGACCCGCCGTCGTCGGGCCGCGCGCGCTGCTCCCGCACGGCACCTGGCGGTCGGCGCGGGGACTGCCCTCGGTGGTGCTGCTGCGGGGGGTGGCGGCGGGGTCGTTCATCGTGGCGGAATCGTTCGTGCCGCTGATGCTCGTCACCGAGCGCGGTCTCACCCCCACGATGGCCGGGCTCTCGCTGGCCGTGGGCGGGGCGACGTGGGCGCTGGGCTCCTACGTCCAGGCGCGGCCCCGGGTCGAGGCGCACCGGGAACGGTTCATGGTGGCCGGGATGGTCCTGGTGGCCCTCGCGATCCTGGCGGCGCCCAGTGTGCTTCTGCCGGCGGTGCCGGTGTGGGTGGTGGCCGTCGCCTGGGGTGTGGGGTGCTTCGGGATGGGCGTGGTCATCACCTCCACGAGCGTGCTGCTGCTCAAGCTGTCGGCTCCGCGGGAGGCCGGGGCGAATTCCGCGGCGCTCCAGATCTCGGACGGGCTGTGCAATGTGCTGCTGCTGGCGGGGGGTGGGGCGGGGTTCGCGGCGCTGGGGGGTGGGTCGGTGGCGGGGGGCTCGGGTTCGCACCCGGGGGCGTTCTTGGTGGTGTTCCTGCCGATGGGGGTGGTGGCGTTGGGCGGGGTGTTCGTCGCGGGGCGGGTTCGCGTGCGCTGAGCGGCGGGGGCCGGCTCCACCCGGGATTCACCCCACCCCGCCCCTTCCCCGAACCCGCCGGGGGATCGGCCCGGCCGCGCCGTGCGTGGCTGGGCGCGCAGTTCCCCGCGCCCCTGGCGGGGCGGATGCCGGCCCGCATGGGCATCCTCAGCCCGTTCGCCCCTGGTAGGGGGCGATGCTGGCCCGTCTGGCATACCTCAGCCCGTCCGGCGTTTGAGGACGAGCGCCTTCAGCGCGAACGGGTCCGGGGCGGAGCCCCGGGATTCTGGAGCTCGGCCCGCTCACAAGCCCCCGGAGGGTTTCGGGAAGGGGCGGGGTGGGGCCATCACCGGAGTCTGGGGCGGAGCCCCAGGGACCTTGGCTGCGGACCGTGCGTGGCTGGGCGCGCAGTTCCCCGCGCCCCTGGACGGGGCCGGTGCCGGCCCGCACGCGCGTCCTCAGCCCGTTCGCCCCTGGGGACGGGGTCCGGGGCGGAGCCCTGCGGTCCGGGTGTGAGCCCGATCTCATGGGTGGGCTGCCGCGAGGCGATGCGGCGGGGGACCGGGGCCCGCGCCGGTAGGGTGGCCCGGTTGTCGTACGTAAGCCCCGCCGGGCCCCCGCGGCCCGGATGCCCGTGACCCCGTACACCGAGAGACCCGAACCGGAGACCGTGACTACTACCGCCTCCCACCACCTCTCGCCCGCCTTCCCCGGCCGCGCCCCCTGGGGCACCGCCAACAAGCTGCGTGCCTGGCAGCAGGGCGCCCTGGAGAGGTACGTCCAGGAGCAGCCCCGCGACTTCCTCGCCGTCGCGACGCCCGGCGCCGGCAAGACGACGTTCGCGCTGACGCTCGCGTCGTGGCTGCTCCACCACCACGTGGTGCAGCAGATCACCGTCGTCGCGCCGACCGAACACCTCAAGAAGCAGTGGGCGGACGCGGCGGCCCGCGTCGGCATCAAGCTCGACCCGGACTACAGCGCGGGCCCGCTGAACCGCGAGTACCACGGTGTCGCCGTCACCTACGCCGGCGTCGGCGTGCGCCCGATGCTGCACCGCAACCGGTGCGAGCAGCGCAAGACGCTCGTCATCCTCGACGAGATCCACCACGCCGGTGACAGCAAGTCGTGGGGCGAGGCGTGCCTGGAGGCGTTCGACCCCGCCACCCGGCGCCTCGCGCTCACCGGCACCCCCTTCCGCTCGGACACCAACCCGATCCCGTTCGTCACGTACGAGGAGGGGAACGACGGGATCCGGCGCTCCTCCGCCGACTACACGTACGGATACGGCAACGCGCTCGCCGACGGCGTCGTGCGGCCGGTCATATTCATGAGCTACAGCGGCAACATGCGCTGGCGCACCAAGGCGGGCGACGAGATCGCCGCCCGGCTCGGCGAGCCCATGACCAAGGACGCCATCTCGCAGGCCTGGCGCACCGCGCTCGACCCGCGCGGCGACTGGATGCCCAATGTGCTGCGCGCCGCCGATCAGCGCCTGACCGAGGTCAGGAAGGCCATCCCGGACGCGGGCGCGCTCGTCATCGCCTCCGACCAGGACTCCGCCCGCGCCTACGCCAAGCTGATCCGCGAGATCACCGGCTCCAAGGCGACGGTCGTCCTCTCCGACGACACCGGCGCCTCCAAGCGGATCGACGAGTTCAGCGCGAACGACGACCGGTGGATGGTCGCCGTGCGCATGGTGTCGGAGGGCGTCGACGTGCCGCGGCTCGCGGTCGGCGTGTACGCCACCACCATTTCGACCCCCCTCTTCTTCGCCCAGGCCGTCGGCCGTTTCGTCCGCTCGCGCCGGCGCGGTGAGACCGCTTCCGTTTTCCTCCCCACCATTCCGATGCTGCTGAGCTTCGCCAATGAGATGGAGGTCGAGCGCGACCACGTGCTCGACAAACCGAAGAAGGACGGCGAGGAAGACCCCTACGCCGAGTCCGAACAGGAAATGGACGACGCGAACAAGCAGGAGGACGAGGACACCGGGGAGCAGGACGCGCTGCCCTTCGAGGCCCTTGAATCCGACGCCGTGTTCGACCGCGTCATGTACAACGGCGCCGAATTCGGCATGCAGGCCCACCCGGGGAGCGAGGAGGAGCAGGACTACCTCGGCATTCCTGGGCTCCTCGAACCCGACCAGGTGCAGATGCTGCTCCAGAAGCGGCAGGCCCGGCAGATCGCGCACAGCCGCCAGAAGCCGGCCGACCAGGCCGACCTGCTCGAAATGCCCGCCGAGCGGCGGCCCGTGGTCTCGCACAAGGAACTGCTGGAACTGCGCAAGTCGCTCAACACGATGGTCGGCGCGTACGTCCACCAGAGCGGCAAGCCGCACGGCGTCATCCACACCGAGCTGCGCCGGGTGTGCGGCGGCCCGCCGAGCGCCGAGGCGTCGGCGGGCCAGCTCCGTGAGCGGATCAAGAAGGTGCAGGAGTGGGCCACCCGCATGAAGTAGGCGCCCGGGAACGCGAGCGGGGCCCGGCGTGCGCTGCCGGGCCCCGCTCGATCCCATGCGGTCGGGATGGGCACGAGGAGCGGCCCCCACGGACGCCCCCCGGACGTCGCCCACGGTAATGTCCCGGCAAATCCCTGGCGCCCGGCCAAGGTCCCTCGTGATACGGACTTTGGTCCCGAAGGTGATCGAACAGGGATCAAATTCATCGCTTCCGGCGTTTATTTGTCCATCCAACGGTTCCCTTACGCCCCTTTACCGGCGCGCGGAATTCTGCTCGCGCCCGGATTCTGGACGAGGTCTTCCGCTGAGCGGTGTCCGCTCGCTACTGTCCCCGCCATGCAAATCGCCCCGTGGCAGCGTCGCCGCGGAGCGCAGCCGGTGCCTTGGCCTCGCCGGCGGGCTCTGCGCGCGCCGCCGACGGGACCGGTGTCGCGAATCACGTGAGAGCGCCGCCGCGACTCGCCACCTAAGGAGTGGGTCGTGACCGCGGAGACCTCCCAGACGCTCGACCGGGGACTGCGTGTCCTCAAGCTGCTCGCCGACACCGACCACGGCCTGACGGTCACCGAGTTGTCCAACAAACTCGGGGTCAACCGCACGGTCGTCTACCGTCTGCTCGCCACCCTCGAACAGCACACCCTGGTCCGCCGCGACCTCGGCGGGCGGGCCAGGGTCGGGCTCGGGGTGCTGCGCCTGGGCCGCCAGGTGCACCCGCTGGTGCGCGAGGCGGCGCTGCCCGCGCTGCGCTCGCTGGCCGAGGACATAGGCGCCACCGCCCACCTCACCCTGGTCGACGGTTCGGACGCGCTCGCGGTGGCCGTGGTCGAACCGACCTGGACGGACTACCACGTCGCCTACCGCGCCGGGTTCCGCCACCCCCTGGACAAGGGGGCCGCTGGCCGGGCGATCCTCGCGGCGCGGCAGAACGGCGGGCTCGCCGAGCCCGGCTTCACCCTCACGCACGGCGAGCTGGAGGCCGGCGCGAGCGGCGCCGCCGCGCCGCTGGTCGGGGTCACCGGGATAGAGGGCAGCGTGGGCGTGGTGATGCTCGCCGACGCCGTGCCCGAGCGGGTCGGGCCCCGAGTGGTGGACGCGGCGAGGGAAGTCGCCGACGCCCTGCGGTGAGCGGCGGCGCCCAGGGCCCGCCCCCGGCCGCGTGCGGCAAGGGGCGTGCGGCCGTCGGTGGGAAGCGTACGGATAGATTGGGCCCGTGCTCTTTCGTCACCCCCGCCTCCGTAACCTCGCCATCGGCGCCGCTCCGGTCGTCGCGCTGCTCGCCGTCGCCTGTTTCGCGCCGCTGCCGTTCGCGGTGGCGCAGCCGGGGCCGACCGCGAACGTGCTGGGGGACGACGCGGGCAAGCCGGTGATCACCATCACCGGCGCCCCCACCCGTCCCACCACCGGGCAGCTGCGGATGACCACGATCCTGGCGACGGGGCCCGACGCGGACGTCGGTGTCACGGACGTCGTCGACGGCTGGTTCCGTACCGACCGGGCCGTGATGCCCCGCGACTCGGTCTACCCCGGCGGCGGCAGCGAGAAGGACATCTCCGAGCACAACCAGGCCGAGATGAAGCAGTCGCAGGACGCCGCGTCCGTCGCCGCGCTCGGCTACCTGGGCCTGAGCCCCGACAAGGTAACGATCGACCTGCACCTCGCCGACGTGGGCGGCCCGAGCGCGGGTCTGCTCTTCACGCTCGGCATCATCGACAAGCTGAACGGCGACGGCGCGGGCGGCGACCTCACCGGCGGGCGCACCATCGCCGGCACCGGGACGATCGCCGGCAACGGCGAGGTCGGCGCGGTCGGCGGGGTCGCGCTCAAGACCCAGGCCGCCGCGCGCGACGGCGCGACCGTCTTCCTGGTGCCGAAGGGGGAGTGCTCGGACGCCACCTCCGAACTGCCCAAGGGCCTGCGCCTGATCCCCGTCACGACACTGAAGGGCGCGGTGTCCGCGCTTCAGGCGCTGCACAAGGGTGACGCGGTCCCGTCCTGCTGAGGGCTGCACCGACCTCTTCCCCGCCGGTCCCAGCCGCTTCCGCGCCGGCTTCTCCCGCCCCGCCGGGCCCCGCTGCCAGGCCTCGCCATGCCGGGAAGACCAGCGGGCTCAGCGTGGCCAGCAGATACACCCCGCCGACCACCAGCAGCGCGCCGCGCGGGCCCGCGCTCTCCACGAGGAGACCCGCCGCGATCCCGCCGAGCGGCATCGCCAGTTCGCAGCCCGCCGTGAGCACCCCGGAGACCCGGCTGCGCAGCGCGTCCGGCACCCTCTCGTAGATCACCGTGGTCAGGATCGGGTTGAGCGTGCCGCCGGCGAGTCCCGCCACCACCATCGTGACGGCCAGTGGCAGCGTGGTGTGGGTCAGCGCGGCCACCGCGTACCGGGGCGCCCCGCACAGCAGCACGCAGACCGAGAAGACGGTACGGCGCGAGAAGCGGTGGCCGACCAGACCGTACAGGAGCGCGCCCGCGAGGCCGCCGGCCCCGAACAGGGCGGTCAGCAGGCCGAGTTGGGACGCGCCGCCCAGGTACCGCTCGGCGTGGACCGGGAGCAGTACGGCGTTCCAGCCCTGGTCGGTCCCGTTCATCAGCATGACCATGGCGACCACCGCGAGCAGCAGCCGCGTACGCGCCAAGTGGGCGTATCCCTCGCGCAGTTCGGCCTTGTACGTCCGCACGGTGACCGGCGGCGCGCCGCGCAGGGGCCGCGCCTCGGGGAGCCCGCGCAGGCCGGCCGCGACGAGCAGGGCCGACACGGCGAAGGTCGCGCCGTCGATGAGCAGGACGTTGCCCGCGCCCGTCAGCGCGATGAGCACGCCGGCCAGGGCAGCGCCGGTCATGCGTGCGCCACGTGCGACGGCGTCGTACGCGCTGGCCGCGCGCGCCAGGGACAGCCCCGAGCGCCGGGCCAGATCCGGCAGCAGGACGGCGCGCGCGGTGGTGCCCGGGGTGTGCGCGAGGCCGCCGAGCGCCATCAGGGCGCACAGCAGCCAGAACGCGAGGAGTCCGGCCTGGTGCAGGAGCGGGATCGTCGCGACCGCGAGCCCGCACACCACGTCGGAGCCCACCGACACCCGGCGGCGCCCGACGCGGTCGATGACGGGGCCTCCGGCCAGGGCCGACACGACGATCGGCAGTGTCGCGCAGAAGGCCACGACTCCGGCGCGGCCCGCGCTGCCCGTGGTCTGGAGCACGAACCAGGGCACGCCGATGAGGGTGAGTGAACTCCCGGCCGCCGAAACGGCGTTGGCGGTCAGGACCGCCGTGAGCGGTCGTCTGTCGCGGTGTCCCCCCGGCCCGCTCATGCGAAGTGGGTTCGACGGTGGGGCGTTCGGTGGGCGGCCAGGCGCAGCCCGACCTCGACCAGCAGCCAGCCGACGCGGGCGCGCAGACGGTGCTCGCCGGGGACGGTGGCGGCCGCCCGGGTGGTCAGTTCGGCGGCGCGCAGATGGTGCAGCAGGAGGTGGGTGTCGCTGTGCATGGCGTGAGTCCCTTCGGCGGGGCGGCGCGTGCCGCGCGGGTCAGGCGGGCGGGATGGCGCGCGGGAAGGAGTGCAGGTGGACCCGGATCTGGGCGGCCTCGGAGCCGTCGGATGTGTCGGGGCCCGCCGTGCGGTACGTCTCGACGACGGCGTGCAACTTCTCGTTCAGTTCGTGCAGTTGGGCCGCGGACAGTCTCAGTGTGAAGTCGCTCAGATCGCCGCTGGTGGCCCAGGGGCCCGGCCAGTCGCGCGCGGTGGCGAGCCAGGTCGACACCTCTTGGGTGTGGATGCCGGCGATCTCGTGCATGAACAGATCAGCGGCGCCCCGCACTTCGGGGTCGGCACTGGTGTGCAGGTCGTCGGCGAACGTCGTGCCGGTGTGCACTGCCTTCCACCAGCGTTCGCGGCCCTTGCCGCGCCCCGGATCGTCCTCGACGAAGCCATGGGTGGCGAGCTGGCGCAAGTGATAGCTGGTCGCGCCGCTCGACTCGCCCAGGCGCTCGGCGAGTTGGGAGGCGGTGGCCGGCCCGTCATGGCGCAGGGACTTCAGGATCCGGATGCGCAGGGGGTGGGCCAGGCCGCGCAGGGAGCGCGCGTCCAGGATGCGCTCGCCGGCCGCGTTCTCGGCGGGCTGGTTCTTCTCGGGCATGGCCCAAAGATAGCTATGCAAAGGAAAGGTTGCAACGCTTTCTTTGCATCGCCTTCTTTGCACGTTTCGCCGGAGCGCCACCACCCCAGGGGGGTGTCAAGAGGGGGCCGCACTCACCCCTTCTTGATGAACCCCTCCCGCACCAGCCACTCCAGCGCCACGTCATGCGGATCCTGCCCGTCGACGTCGACCTTGGCGTTGAGGCTCCGCGCGACCTGGGTCGTCAGCTTCGCGCTCAGCGGGTCCAACAGGGCCGCGATCGCCGGGTACTTGGCGTACGTCCGGCTGTGCACCACGGGCGCCGCGTTGTAGTTGGGGAAGAAGTGCTTGTCGTCCTCGACGGTCGCCAGGTTCATGGCCTGGATGCGGCCGTCGGTGGTGAACACCTCGCCCAGCAGGCAGGAGTTGGACTTGGACACCTGGGTGTAGATGATCCCGGCGTCCATCTTCTGGATGCGGGACGCGGGGATCGACATCCCGTACGCCTTCTCCATGCCCACGAGGCCGTCCTCGCGCGAGGCGAACTCGTTCTCCACGCAGATCGTCACCGCCGAGGGGTCCTTCTTGGCCAGCGCGGCCACGTCCGAGAGCGTCTTCAGATGGTATTTGGCGTTGTTGGCCTGGCTGATGCCGAGCGAGTACGTGTTGTTGAGGGCCGACTGCGGCAGCCAGGTCACCCCGTTCTTCAGGTCGGCGTCCCGCACCGCCCGCCACTGCGCCGCCGGGTCGGTGATCGGCTTGCTGTGGCCGAGGAAGGTGATCCAGCCGGTGCCCGTGTAGTCGTACATCGCGTCCGCGTCCCCCTTGACGATCGCCTCGCGGGCGCTGATCGAGCCGGGCAGGTTGGTGCGGTCGAGGACCTCGGCGCCGGCCGCCTTGAAGACCAGGCCGACCATCTGGCCCAGGACGATGTTCTCGCTGAAGTTCTTCGACGTGACCGTCAAGGACGCCCCCTTGAGGGGCAGGCCCCTGCCGAGCGAGCCGGGCACCACGTCGTCGACCATCGGCGAGCCGGACTTGAGCCCGCAGCCCGACACCGCGGCGAGCAGCCAGAGCGCGGCCCCGGCGGCGGCCAGGATCGTACGGGGGCGGTGCGTCACGACTCCTCCAGACCGCGCGGGGTCAGCGCCACTTCCGCCAGCGAGGCCAGCCAGTCCACGAAGAGTGCCAGCGCCACGGTGAGGATCGAGCCGATGACCAGGACCGGCATGCGCTGGGTCTGGATGCCGGAGGTGATCAGGTCGCCGAGCCCTCCGCCGCCGCCGAAGGTGGCCAGCGTCGCGGTGCCGACGTTCAGGACGAGCGCGGTGCGCACCCCCGCGAGGATCAGCGGTACCGCGAGCGGCAGTTCGACCCTGCCGAGGGTGCCGAAGGCCGACATGCCGATGCCGCGGGCCGCCTCGACGAGCTGGGGGTCGATCGCGCGGAGCCCGGCCACGGTGTTGGAAAGCACCGGCAGGACGGCGTAGATCACCATGCCGATGATGGCGGTGCCGGGGCCGATGCCGAGCCAGATCACCAGGAGCGCGAGCAGTCCGATCGCGGGGGTGGCCTGGCCGATGTTGGCGATGGCGGTGACCGGTGGCGCGGCCCTGCTCACACCGCGCCGGGTCAGCGCGATGCCCAGCGGGATCGCGATGATCAGCACCCAGAAGGTGGAGATGGCGGTCAGCTTCACGTGCTGCCACAGGCGCAGGGGCACATTGCCGTTGCCCAGGGAGTTCTTCGCGATCGTGTCCAGCTGGGCATGCGTGATCCAGACGTAGGTGATCACCAGGACGACCGCGAGGACGAGCGGCAGCAGGAGGAGCTTGTGCCAGGTCACGCGCCGGGCCGGCCGGGCGGTGGGGGCCGGGCCCGAGGGCTCATCGGGCTCGGTGAGCGGGTCGGGCGGCTCGTCGCGGAAGGCGTGGCCCTTGACGTCGTGCTCGCCCGGCGGGCGCTCGGCGGGGGCGGGGTTCCTCGGCGTCATGACGTCCCCGCACCGCCCTCCAGCTCCTGTTCGGTCTGGTGATGGCGGAGGTCTTCGAGGTCGTGCTGGTGCTCCATGGCGGCGAGCCGGTCGGCCTCAAGGAGTTCGTGCACGGAGTTCATCAGGGTCTCCATGTCGACGACGCCGATGTACTCGCCGCGCCGCCCTGTCACCGCGACCCGGCCGCCGGAGTCGGTGAGCACCGCCTCAAGAGCGTCGTGCAGCGTCGCGTCGCGGGTCACGGTGTCGTGCACCAGCTGTCCGGCCCGGGCGAGTGAGCCCTTGGCGCGCATCAGGTCGCCGCGCCGCAGCCATTTGTAGGGGCGGTTGTTGCGGTCCAGCATGAGCAGTTCGTTGTGCGGGCCGCTGCGGAGCTTGTTGAAGATCGACTGGAGCGGGTCGTCCACGGTGACGGTGGGGAACTGCGCCATCTCCACGTGCCGTACGCGGGTGAGGTTGAGCCGCTTGAGGGCGGCGCCCGCGCCCACGAAGCCGGAGACGAAGTCGTCGGCGGGGTTGGTGAGGATGGCCTCGGGGGTGTCGAACTGGGCGATGTGGGAGTGCTCGCGCAGCACCGCGATCCGGTCGCCCAGCTTGATCGCCTCGTCGAAGTCGTGGGTGACGAAGACGATCGTCTTGTGCAGTTCGTGCTGGAGGCGGATCAGCTCGTCCTGGAGGTGGTCGCGGGTGATCGGGTCCACCGCGCCGAAGGGTTCGTCCATCAGGAGTACCGGCGGGTCGGCCGCCAACGCCCTTGCCACGCCCACCCGTTGCTGCTGTCCGCCGGAGAGCTGGCGCGGATAGCGGCCGTGGAACTCGCGCGGGTCGAGCCCGACCAGGTCGAGCATTTCCTCCACCCGGTCCTTCACCTTCGCCTTGGACCAGCCGACCATCTTCGGCACCAGCGCGATGTTGTCGGCGACCGTCATGTGCGGGAAGAGCCCGGACGACTGGATCGCGTACCCGACCTTGCGGCGCAGCTTGACCGGGTCGATGTCGGTGACGTCCTCGTCGTTGATCCGGATGCGGCCCGACGTCGGTTCGATCAGACGGTTGATCATCTTCAGCGTGGTCGACTTCCCGCACCCCGAGGGCCCCACGAAGATGACCGTCTCGCCCGCCTTGATCTCCATCGTGACGCTGTCCACCGACGGGGTGGGGTTGCCCGGGTAGCGCTTGGTCAGGTTCTCCAGGTGGATGGAGGCACCCGAGGTGGCGGCGCCACCGGGCCCCGGCTCGGCAGGCCCGGACACGACGGACGCGGACACGACGGACGCGGACTCGGATCGCTCAGACACGGATCCCCCTCGGGATGGTGAGACGGCCGATCAGGACGTACGCCGCGTCGAAGAGCAGGGCGAGCACCACGATGCCGAGGGTGCCCGCGAGCACCTGGTTGATGGCGTTGGCGCTGCCCAGCGAGGCGATGCCGCGGAAGATCTCGTTGCCGAGGCCCGGGCCCGAGGCGTACGCCGCGATCGCCGCGATGCCCATCAGCATCTGGGTGGAGACGCGGATGCCGGTCAGGATCGGGGGCCAGGCCAGCGGGAGTTCGACGCGCAGCAGGCGGGCGGCGCGCGACATGCCGATGCCCTTGGCGGCGTCCACCAGCGAGGGGTCCACGCCGCGCAGGCCCACGATGGAGTTGCGCACGATCGGCAGCAGTCCGTACAGGGTCAGGGTGACCACCGTGGGCGCCACGCCGAGTCCCACCAGCGGGATCAGCAGGCCGATCATGGCGAGCGAGGGGATCGTCAGGATGGTCGAGGTGGAGGTGACGGCCAGGCCCGCCGCCCAGCCGCTGTGGTACGTCACCACGCCGATCACCACACCCAGCACGGTGGCGATCACCATGCACTGGAACACCGCGCTCGCGTGCTGGAGGGCGTCGGTGAGCAGCTGCTGGTGCCGGCTGGAGAGGTAGTCCCAGAACCCCACGCGCTCACCCCTGTCCTCACGCGGTCGGCCACCGCTCCTTACGCGGTCGGCCACCGCTCCTCGCGCGGTCGGCCACCGCCGGGTACGGAGTCCTGACCCGCCTGCTCCACCAGCGGGATGATCCGCAGGGGGACCGGGTTCTCCATGACGATCGCCGTCGCGGCCCGGACGATGCCATCAAAACCGACAACACGGTCGATCACACGTTGGAGATCGGCGTTGGAGCGCGCCACCAGACGACACAGCATGTCGCCCTGGCCGGTGGTGGTGTGCAGCTCAAGGACCTCGGGCACGGACGCCAAGTGGGCCCGCACGTCCGCCCCCTGACCCTGTTTGATCTCCAGGGTGGCGAAGGCGGTGACCGGGTAGCCGAGCGCCGCCGGATCGACATCGGGCCCGAAGCCCCGGATGACTCCATTGGACTGAAGCCGGTCCAGCCGTGCCTGGACCGTGCCGCGTGCCACCCCGAGCCGCCGGGACGCCTCCAGGACCCCGATGCGGGGTTCACGCGCGAGCAGCACGATCAGCCGCCCGTCCAGATGATCGATCGCCATGGCCGCCTCCGGATGGTCATCGTGTACAGAACGCCCTCCCATCCTCGGGCTCCACTGAACAGATTGACCAGTGAAAACGCGAACTATTGCGCAGCTTGCCTCTCGGGGCGACGCTCGCTCCATGACTGAGACCCTGGATCAGACCCCCGGAACCGCGCGGCAGGCCGACCCCTTCCCGGTGAAGGGCATGGACGCGGTCGTCTTCGCTGTGGGCAACGCCAAGCAGGCCGCGCACTACTACTCGACGGCCTTCGGCATGAAGCTGGTGGCGTACTCCGGACCGGAGAACGGCAGTCGCGAGACGGCGAGCTACGTGCTGACCAGCGGCGCCGCCCGCTTCGTCTTCACCTCCGTCATCAAGCCCGCCACCGACCGGGGCCGTTTCCTCGCCGACCACGTCGCCGAGCACGGTGACGGTGTGGTGGACCTCGCCATCGAGGTGCCCGACGCGCGCGCCGCGTACAAGTACGCCACCGAGCACGGCGCCACCGGCATCGAGGAGCCGCACGAGGTCTCCGACGAGCACGGCACCGTCGTCCTCGCCGCGATCGCCACCTACGGCAAGACCCGGCACACCCTGGTCGAGCGCTCCGGCTACACCGGCCCCTACCTGCCGGGCTTCGTCGAGGCCGCCCCCATGGTCGCGCCCGTGGAGAAGCGTTTCTTCCAGGCGATCGACCACTGCGTGGGCAATGTCGAGCTCGGCAAGATGAACGAGTGGGTGGCGTTCTACAACAACGTCATGGGCTTCACCAACATGAAGGAGTTCGTGGGCGACGACATCGCCACCGAGTACTCCGCGCTCATGTCGAAGGTCGTCGCCGACGGCACCCTCAAGGTGAAGTTCCCGCTCAACGAGCCGGCCATCGCCAAGAAGAAGTCCCAGATCGACGAGTACCTGGAGTTCTACGGCGGCCCCGGCGTCCAGCACATCGCGCTCGCCACCAACGACATCGTCGCCTCGGTCAAGGCCATGCGCGCCGCCGGTGTCCAGTTCCTCGACACCCCCGACTCCTACTACGACACCCTCGGCGAGTGGGCCGGCGAGACCCGGGTGCCCGTGGAGACGCTGCGCGAGCTGAAGATCCTCGTCGACCGCGACGAGGACGGCTATCTGCTCCAGATCTTCACCAAGCCGGTGCAGGACCGCCCGACCGTCTTCTTCGAGATGATCGAGCGGCACGGTTCGATGGGCTTCGGCAAGGGCAACTTCAAGGCCCTGTTCGAGGCGATCGAGCGCGAGCAGGAGCGGCGCGGCAACCTCTGACCTGCAACAGGTCCCGTCCGTACGGTAAGTGAGTTACCGTCATGAGTCCCCGGCCCCACGGACCTGACCCGTGGGGCCGTGGCCTTTCATGGCCCACGCTGTGGTTCCACGCTGTGGCCCCGCGCGCTCCCGTAACCCCGCGCTCCCACGGCCCCGCTCTTCCGTGCCCCGGGCCTCAGTGCCGCTGCGAGGGCTTGGCGGGCCTGGCCTGGCGGGGCCTCGCGGGCCGGCGCGCACCCTGGCCCGACGACGACGAGCCGGACGACGACGCCGCGGCGCCCCCGCCGCCGCCCCCGCCCCCGCCGCCGGATTCCGCGTCGGAGCCCGAAGGGCCCGCCTGCGCGGCCGCCGCCACATGCCCGTACATGTCCCTCGGGCCGCCGTCGGGCGGCTCACCCAGCGCCGCGAGCGCTTCCTTCGCCTTCGGCGCGAGCAGCGGCGAGAAGTACGGATTGGTGCGCAGCGCGTCCTGGAGGTGGCGCCGGGCCGCGCCCGACTGGCCCAACTCCCGCTCGATCACGGCCTGATGGTAGGAGAACAGGGCGCTGCGCACCCCGGAGTCGGTCGCCTTGCGCAGATGCGTCAGCGCCTCCTCCGTCTCACCCGCGTGGTACATCGCCCAGCCGAGCGCGTCCTCCGCGTCCGCGCTCGGATGCGCCTTCCACTCCGCTTCCAGCCGGTCCACCGCGGCGTGCGCCGCCCCGTGGTCCGTCTCGAAGCGGCCGAGCAGCAAGGCGTCGTCCACCCCGCCCGCCTCGTCCCGCGCGATCAGCTCGCGCATCTTGGCGAACCACGTCCTCGCGTCGCCGTCCAGGCCCTGAGACTCGTACAACTCGCCCAGTTCCAGGGCGAATCGGGGCTCCGGCAGCCGGGCGATGGCCGTCTGGTAGTCGCGCTGGGCCTCGGCTCCCCGGCCGAGCGCGGCCTCGGCTCTGGCCCGGCCCGCGTACGCCGAGGCCGCGCCGGGATCGGCGTGCAGCGCCGCCGCGTAGCGCGCCAGCGCACCCTCCGGCTCGCCCCGCTCCCAGGCCAGATCGCCCGCCGCCGTCAGCGCGGCCGCCTTCTGCACCGGCGATGCGGCGTGCGCGACGGCCTCGTCGAGCGCCACCGACGCGTCCTCGCGCCAGCCGCGCGCACGGTAGACCTCGCCCGCCCGCGCCAACGCGCCCGCGCCCTCGCGCAGTTCGAGCAGCCGCTCCGCCGCCTTGGCCGCGGCCTTGGTGTCCCCGAGCCCGCTGTAGGCATCGATCAGCGGGGGATACAACGTCCAGCGGCCGGCCGCGCGGGACCGTACCCCCTCGGCCAGCGTGCGCGCCGCCGCGTAGTCGTGCCGGGCGTCCGCGAGCGCCGCGAGGCCGATCTCGGCGTCCTGGTTGTCCCGTGGCCGCACCTCCAGGGACCGCCGCAGCGCCCACTCGGCCCGCGGATAGGAGGCGGGGTCCGCGCCGCGCGCCCCGCGCTCCACATAGGCCGAGCCGAGCACCGCCCAGGACGCCTCGTCCTTGGGGTGGGTGCGCACCCAGGCCGCCCGGTCCGCGATGAGCGCCGTCAGATCGCCCACCGAGGCGGGGGCCCCCGAGGCCACCGCCGTCAGGGCCCGCGTGGCGGGCCCCGGCGCGGGCGGCGTCTCCTTGCGGGCCCCGCCGTCGGGCCGCAGCAGCAGGACGCCCCCGACCAGCGTCCCCGCCGCGAGCGCCACCAGGGCGGCCCGCCGCAGGACGGGGCCCGGGCCCTGGCGCCGCGCGGTGCGCTGGGCCGCCGCCGACGCCGAGAGCCACGCCGCCCGCCGGGCCGCGGCCGGATCCTGTTCGGTCTTAGCGATCTCCATGGTGTTCACTGTGCGTCAATACGAAGAGCACACCCGGCGCCGCCCGACCGGCCGGGTAAAGGGTTCACACCGATGGCCCCGGGTGCCACGCTGAGGACATGGACGATCTTCTCGAACGGCTGCGCAAGGGCCTCCCGGCGGACGCCGTCGTCTCCGATCCCGACATCACCGCCTCCTACGCCCACGACATGGCGAGCTTCTGCGCTGCGGGCAGCCCGGCCGTGGTGGTGCTGCCCCGCACCGTCGAGCAGGTCCAGCACGTCATGCGCACGGCCACCGCGCTGCGGGTGCCCGTCGTGCCGCAGGGCGCGCGCACCGGTCTGTCCGGCGCGGCCAACGCGAGCGACGGCTGCGTCGTCCTCTCGCTCGTCAAGATGGACCGCATCCTGGAGATCAACCCCGTCGACCGGGTCGCGGTCGTCGAACCCGGCGTCGTCAACGCCGTACTGTCGCGCGCGGTCCACGAACACGGGCTCTACTACCCGCCCGATCCCTCCAGTTGGGAGATGTGCACCATCGGCGGGAACATCGGCACCGCGTCCGGCGGGCTGTGCTGTGTGAAGTACGGGGTGACCGCCGAGTACGTCCTCGGCCTCGAGGTCGTCCTCGCCGACGGGCGGCTCATGAGCACCGGCCGGCGCACCGCCAAGGGCGTCGCCGGATACGACCTGACCCGGCTGTTCGTCGGCTCCGAAGGCAGCCTCGGCGTCGTCGTCAAGGCGGTGCTAGCGCTGCGGCCGGCGCCGCCGCCCCAGCTCGTGCTCGCCGCCGAGTTCGCCTCCGCGGCGGCCGCCTGCGACGCCGTCGTGGCGATCATGGAGCGCGGCCACACCCCCTCGCTGCTCGAACTCATGGACCGCACCACCATCCAGGCCGTCAACCGCATGGCCCACATGGGGCTGCCCGAGAGCACCGAGGCGCTGCTGCTCGCCGCCTTCGACACACCCGGCGCGGCCGCCGACCTCGCCGCCGTGGGCGAGCTGTGCGCGGCCGCCGGCGCCACCGACGTCGTCCCCGCCGACAGCGCCGCCGAGTCCGAACTGCTGCTCCAGGCCAGGCGGTTGTCGCTCACCGCCCTGGAGGCGATCGCGCCGGCCACGATGATCGACGACGTGTGCGTGCCCCGGTCCCGGCTCGCCGCGATGCTGGAGGGCACCGCGGCGATCGCCGCCAAGCACGACCTGACCATCGGCGTCTGCGCGCACGCCGGCGACGGCAACACCCACCCCGTGGTCTGCTTCGACGACGCCGACGACGACGCCTCGCGGCGCGCCCGTGAGTCCTTCGACGAGATCATGGCGCTCGGCCTGGAACTCGGCGGCACCATCACCGGCGAACACGGCGTAGGCGTCCTGAAGAAGGAGTGGCTGGCCCGCGAGCTCGGCCCGGTGGGTATCGAGATGCAGCGCGCGGTCAAGCGCGCCTTCGACCCGCTCGGTCTCCTCAACCCGGGCAAGCTGTTCTGACCCGGGGCCCTCACGCGCCCTCCTCCGGCCGCGACTCGTCGCGGGACCAGCGTTCCCCCAGCCACGCCTCGTCGGCCCGGCCCCGGCCGGTGGTGGTCGCGAGCAGTTCGGCCAGGCCGTCGTCGACGCACAGCAGCTCGCTCTCGCGGCCGGGCGGCACCACCCGCAGCGAGCGCTCGAGCCACGCCGACACCTGCGCGGCGGGCGCCTCAAGGAGCGCGTCGCCGTCCGGCGAGCTGAGCGCCATCAGGACCGCGCCGCGGCCCTCGGTCCTCGTCGGCCAGATCCGCACATCGCCGTGGCCGCACGGCCGGAACACCCCCTCGACCAGGAGCTCACGCGCGAAGGTCCAGTGGACGGGGGTGTCGGACCCGATGTGGAAGGCGATGTGCACGGCGTAGGGGTCGTCGGCGCGGTAGGTGAGGCGGGCCGGCACGGGGACGGCACGCTCGGGCGACAGGACCAGCTTCAGTTCGAGCTCGCGCTCCACCACGGTGACATGCATGGGGTTCCTCATTCTCTTCCCGGTACGCGGCCGACGCGGGTGGCGGCGGCGCGGTACGGGCCCGGGAGCGGGCCGTACCGGATGAGAGCGCGTCGCCCCTGGTTCATTACGCGAGAACGGGAAACTTTTTCGCCGCGCCCCTCCTACGGCGGCCCCGAGCCGTTGAGCCAGCTCGCTCCGTACGCCGCCGAACCGAGCGCGAGAGCCGCGACGAGGGGCACCGAACGCGTGGCGCGCACCCGCGACAGCGCGAGCGCCACCGGAAGCAGCAGCGGGAAGGCGGGCAGCAGCAGCCGGGGCTTGGAGCCGAAGTAACCCGACGAGCACAGCGCGAGCGCCAGCACGACACCGGTGTAGACGAGCAGCGGAAGCGGCTGGCGCCCGCGCACACACGCCACGTACGCCCACAGCGCGAGCGCGGTGCCCACGATCAGACCGAGCCCGGCGAGCACGACGGGCCAGCCGCCCAGGTGCGCCACGATGAACTTCCCGTACGCCAGACCGCCGTCGAAGCCGTTGCCCCACTCCGCCTGCACGTCCAGATAGGCCAGGAGGCGGCCCCGGCGCAGCCCCACCCACAGGATGTAACCGGCCGCGCCGAGCGGGGCGATCACCATCCCGGCGAGCATCCGCGCGCCGACACGGCGGGTGCGCCACGCCTCGACGACGGCGCCCGCCCACAGCGCGGCGGCCACCGCGAGCCCCACCGGCCGGGTGAGTCCCGCCAGCGACGCGAGCAGCCCGGCCACCACCCAGCGCCCGCGCGCGACCGCGTACAGGGACCAGGCGGCGAGCGCCACGAACAGGGTTTCGCTGTACGCCATCGACTGGACGATCCCGACCGGCACCGCCGCCCACAGCGTCACCAGGAGGAGCCCCGCGCGATGGCCGTAGAAGTGGTGGCCCATCAGATACATGCCCCAGGCGGCCATGGGCCCCGCGATCCCGCTGACCAGCAGGCCCGCGTCGCCGGGACCCAGCGGGCTCACCGCGCCGACGGCCCGCTCCAGCCAGGGAAGCAGCGGGAAGAACGCCTGGTCGGACAGAACCCGCCCGTCCGGCGCGGTCAGCGTGAAGTCGTAGCCGCAGGCCGCGACCCGCGCGTACCAGAGCGAGTCCCAGCGCGCGGACAGCAGCTCATGGGCGTCCTCGCCGTTGACGCGTGACCACAGGCCGAGCACGAGCAGGCCGAGCGCGCGGACCGCCGCGAAGGCCGCGACCGCCGTCCACGCCCGCCGCAGCGCCGGCTCCGCCACCGGGGGACCGTCCACCGGGCTGTCATGACCGGTCCGGCCAGGCCCCACGCGCATTGCTCACTCACTTTCCTGACCGGCTGCGCCGGGGGCACCAGTTCGATGCGCCACGACTGTACGCAACCGCGGGGCGCGGTCGCGCGGCGGCGGACCCGGGCGGCGCGCGTCGCCCGTACGCGGGCTTCCTGCCCGGCTTCCTCCAACGGGCCGCGCGTTCTTGGTTAGGGTCCTCCTGGGACAAGCGGAAGCGCGCGGTCTGGCCCGGTGCGGCCGCCGTACCGCGGGGGACATCAACTGTGCTGGATCGGAACGGAGTTGGGGACATGGCGACGGTTCCTCCTGACAACGACGGGAGCGCGGCCCGGGAGGGGTACTACCCGGATCCCTCCATCCCGGGATATGTCCGGTACTGGAACGGGGTCTCCTGGGTGCCCGGCACGAGCCGGCCCGCGCCCGCCGCCGGTGAGGCGCCGCCCTCCCCGCCGCCGGGCGCCCAGCCCGCCCCCGCGCCCTCGCTCGCCGCGGTGCCGCCGGCCACGGCCGCCCCCGCCGCCGAGGAGACCGGCCCGGTCTTCCTGGACGAGCCCGAGCCCTCGGCCGCCGCGCCCGGCCAGAACGGACCGCAGCCCGCCTGGCACGCGGACGCCGCCCACCAGTCCGGCTTCGGCGGCGACCAGGACCGCCGGGTCTCCTGGGGCCTGCCGGCCGAATCACCCGACCCACGCGTGCCCGACTCGCGCCTGTCCGACCCGCGCCTTCCTGATCCGCGTCTGCCCGACCCCCGGCGCTCCGGAACCCCCGGACCCGTAGTCCCGGAGCAGCCGCGCCCCGGGCACGGGTCGAACCCGGCGCACGGGTCGAACCCAGCGCACGTGTCGAACCCAGCGCACGTGTCGAACCCCGAACGCGCGGCGAACCCCGGGCATGGGGCGAACCCCGCGCACGCGGTGAACCCCGGTCACCCCGCGCCGTCGTCGGACCCCGGCCCGTCCGGGCCCCCGGGTGCCCCGGCCGGTGCGCGGCCCGGTGGCTCAGTGCCGCACCAGCACCAGCACCCGCAGCCGCATCAACAACCGCAGCCGCACCATCAGCACGCCCCGCAGCCCATCCCGTCCGGTCCGTCCGGACCGTTCGCCGCGCTCGCGGGGCCCGTGCCGCCCGCCGCCGTCGAACCCGCACCCGCCCGGGCCCAACTCCCGCGCCCCGCCGACCCGTTGCCGCCCGCGCAGCCCGGCCCCGCGCAGCCCGCACCCGTACAGCAACAGCTGCCGGCCGCCGCCCTGCCCGGGTCGCCGATGGCGGCCGGGGCCGGGGGAGGGGCCGCGTCCTGGGCGCAGCAGGTGCACCAGCTCGCGCAGCCCGATTCCCGGGCGACCGAGCCGGTCGCGCCGTGGAAGCCGCCCGTAGCCGACCCCTTCCTCGCGGCCGCGCAGGCGCAGGCGGCGGCTCGGCCCGCCGGGCTCGGCAGGCGCCTCGGCGCGCGGCTCATCGACACGGCGGTGCTCGGCGTCGTGGCGGGCGGCCTCGCCCTGCCGCTGCTCACCCGGGTCGGCGACCACATCCAGGAGAAGATCGACGCGGCCAAGCTGTCGGGCCGTACGGTCACCGTCTACCTCCTGGACGGCACGACCGCGAGCCTCCTCGGCATCGTGCTCGGCGCGTTCCTCGTCCTGGGGCTGCTGTACGAGGCGCTGCCCACCGCCAAGTGGGGCCGCACGCTCGGCAAGCGGATCTGCGGGGTCGAGGTGCGGGGCATCGAGTCGTTCGAGCCGCCCACGTTCGGCCAGGCGGCGCGGCGCTGGGTGGTCTACGGGGTGCTGGGCCTTCTCGTGGTCGGCGTGGTGAATGTGATGTGGTGCCTCTTCGACCGTCCGTGGCGCCAGTGCTGGCACGACAAGGTGGCGCATACGTTCGTGGCCCAGGGATAGCGCGGGCGCCGCCCCTTCCCCGGAACGCCCCGGCCCGAACGGCCCGCCCCCCCCGAACGGCCCGCCCCGGTCGCGGGGCTCTCGCGCGCGCGGTGCACTACCGGCATGAGTACCGATCAGCCGCCGCCCGGTCAGCCGCCCGAGGACGACCCGTTCCGCAAGAAGCCGTCCGAGCCTCCGCCGAGCGGTTCGCCCTACGGCGGCACGCAGCCGCCGCCCGCTGATCCGCCCCACGGCCCGGGCCCGTCCGGCGGCCAGGGCCCCTACGGAAGCCCGCCCCCGCCGGGCGGAGGCGGCCCTTACGGCGGTGGTCCCTACGGCGGGCCGCCCCCCGGCGGCGGCTCGCCCTACGACAGCGCGCCGCCACCGCCGTCGGACCCGTACGGCGGCCAGTACGGCGGTGTGGACCCGCTGGCCGGGATGCCGCCGCTCGCCGACTTCGGCAAGCGGTTCCTGGCCCGGGTCATCGACTTCCTGATCATCGCGGTGCCGCTCAACCTGATCGAATGGGCGACAAGCAATCGCGTGGTGATCTCCACGGACAACGGCGACTCCGGCACCGAGGTGATCAGCAAGACGTACTCCGGCGCGGGTCTGCTGTGGCTGCTGATCTCGCTCGCCGCCTACATCGGCTACGACACCCTGATGGTCTCGAAGACCGGGCAGACCCTCGGCAAGAAGTGGCTGGGGCTGCGGGTGGCGATGCTCAACGACGGCAGGGTGCCCACCATCAACGCCGCGCTCGCCCGGGCCGCCGTGCTGTGGGCGCCGTTCGTGCTGTGCTGCTACTGCCTGTGGGACATCGTCCTGATCATCACGATCGTCGCGGACAAGCCGTATCGGCAGGGCTGGCACGACAAGGCGGCCAAGACGGTGGTGGTGGTCTCAGCTCCGCAGTGAGTGCGCGCGGGCGGCGGTGCGCTGCCCGCGGGGGGAGGGGACGCTCTCCCGGTGCCGTACGGGCCCGGGACGAGCCGTCGTCGCGGAAGTCTCCTGGACGGCCGCACGGTCGACCGGCGCTGTACTGGCCGGCGCCGTGCGGCCGTTCGCGCGTGCGCGCCGGGACAGCGGCATGGGGACCGTCACGGCGACGAGCAGTCCGAGCAGCAGCGCGGCGAGCACGATGACCGCGACTCCGACGCCCGACTCGGTGCGCGAGAGCAGCAGCATGGCGACGGTCGAGAAGACGACGGTGGCCGAACCGTAGGAGAGCTGTGCGGCAGTGGGACGCGGCATGGCGTTATCCGTCCTCATGGTTCGGATAGGGGGTGAGCCTCAAGACCGTTCTTCGACCGGCGGCCCCGGGCCACCGGATCGCACTGCCTAGCGACTCTACGACGGTCCATGCCCGAGCGGAACTGTTGGTAAGCATGACCTAACCCACAGTGCCGGTGCACAGGGGGCGCATGGAGTCATTCGGGGATGCGCCCCGGTCCGGATGGCGAGACGTGTGCACCTGTTGTCCCGGTCTGTTAGCACACCTGTCACGTTCGGATAGCGGAACTGGCCTTCTGCATAATGTACTTGGCACGAACAAGTCAAGATCTGTCTTTTCTTTGGTAACTCCGGTCCAATGTCGTCACTTGAGACGCGTGTCGTGCACCGGAACCAGCTCCTCACCCCCGGGTTCGTGCCGGCCGCGGGGGAGGAAATCGTCAAGTGACCAGCAGCAGGAGGGCGGCAAGAGCCGCCGCCGTGCTCGTGGCCATAGCCACGGTCGGCGCAACGGGGTCGGCGTTCGCCACGGCCCAGGCCGACTCGAAGGCTCCGGCGGCCGTACAGCGCCAGGACCCGTCGAGGGCCAGCGGCCAGGAGCACAACCTCAAGGGCCCGTTCAGCGACCAGCAGGCGCAGCAGCGCCAGGCGGCGCTCGAGCAGGTCATCTCCGGCAAGAAGCAGGTGGAGAAGCGCGGCGGCTCCGACGTCGTGAAGCTCAGCGACAAGAAGTACGTCGAGCTCGGCCGCGAGAAGACCGACAAGATCTTCACGATCCTGGTGGAGTTCGGCGACAAGGTCGACAACACCACCATGTACGACCCGGACGGTCCCGACGGTCCCAAGCCGCCGCAGCCCAAGTACGGGGGCACCCCCGGCCCGGCGCACAACCAGATAGCCCAGCCTGACCGGGCCAAGGACAACTCCACGGCCTGGCAGGCGGATTACAACCAGAAGCACTACCAGGACCTGTACTTCGGTACGGGCAAGAACGTCAACTCGCTCAAGACGTACTACGAGAAGACGTCATCGGGCCGCTACTCGGTCGACGGCCAGGTCACCGACTGGGTTAAGATCCCGTACAACGAGGCCCGTTACGGCTCCAACTACTGCGGCCAGACCAACTGCGCCAACGTCTGGGACACCGTCCGCGACGGCGTCAACGCCTGGGTCGCCGACCAGAAGGCCAAGGGCCAGACGGACGCGCAGATCAAGGCCACCCTGGGACAGTACGACCAGTGGGACCGCAACGACTACAACAACAACGGCAACTTCAACGAGCCCGACGGCTACATCGACCACTTCCAGATCGTGCACGCCGGCGAGGACGAGTCGGCGGGCGGCGGCGCCCAGGGCACCAACGCCCTGTGGGCACACCGCTGGTACGCCTACGGCACCGACGCGGGCAAGACCGGCCCCTCCTACAACAAGGCCGGCGGCACCCAGATCGGCGACACCGGGATGTGGGTCGGCGACTACACGATGCAGCCGGAGAACGGCGGCCTCGGTGTCTTCGCGCACGAGTACGGCCACGACCTCGGTCTGCCGGACCTCTACGACACCACCAACACCGCCGAGAACTCGGTCGGTTTCTGGTCCCTGATGTCGGCGGGCTCCTGGCTCGGCACCGGCAAGGACTCCATCGGAAACCTGCCCGGCGACATGACCGCGTGGGACAAGCTCCAGCTGGGCTGGCTCGACTACGCATCGGTGAAGGCGGGTTCGAAGGTCACCGCCAAACTGGGCGTCTCGGAGTACAACACCAAGGACAACCAGGCGCTCGTCGTCGAGCTGCCCAAGAAGGAAGTCACCACCACCGTCGTCAAGCCCGTCGAGGGTTCGAAGCAGTGGTGGAGCGGGATGGGTGACAACCTCAACAACACCCTGACCCGTTCGGTCGACCTGACCGGCAAGTCCAAGGCGTCCCTGGACCTTTCGGGCTGGTGGGACATCGAGAAGGACTACGACTTCCTCTACACCGAGGTCTCCACCGACAACGGCGCCAGCTGGAACGCGATCGACGGCACCGCCGACGGCAAGGCCATCACGCGCGACTCCAGCGACAAGCCGGCCCTGACCGACGCGTCGGGCGCGTACAAGAAGCTGTCGTACCCGCTCGACCAGTTCGCCGGCAAGAACATCCAGCTCCGCTTCCGCTACCAGACGGACGGCGGCGCGGGCGGCAAGGGCTTCACCGCCGACGCGATCACCGTCACCGCCGACGGCACCGCCGTGGTCACCGACGGCGCCGAGGGCGGCGACAACGGCTGGGCGGCGAAGAACTTCACCCGCATCGGGCAGTCCTTCACCAACGACTACCCGCAGTACTACCTCGCGGAGAACCGCCAGTACGTCTCGTACGACACGACCCTCAAGGTCGGCCCGTACAACTTCGGCTTCTCCAAGACCCGTCCGAGCTGGGTCGAGCACTACCCGTACCAGAAGGGTCTGCTCATCTGGCTCTGGGACACCTCCCAGAAGGACAACAACGTCTCGGCCCACCCCGGCCAGGGCCTGATCCTGCCGGTCGACGCGCACGCCAAGCCGCTCAAGTGGGCCGACGGCACGATGATCCGCAACAAGATCCAGCCGTTCGACGCGCCGTTCAGCCAGTACCGCACGGACGCCTTCACGCTGCACAACGCGGACGTGGCGACCAAGATCAAGTCGCAGGCGGGCGTGCCGGTCTTCGACGACCACCTCGGCACGTACTGGTACGCCGAGAACCCGACCGGAAGCGTCAAGGTTCCTGACACCAAGACGCGGATCTCGATCGTCGACCAGCCGCGGAGCGGCCAGACGATCACGGTGAAGGTCGGCACCTCACCCAAGTAATTCTCAAAACCGCAGGTCAAACCATGATCGGCCGTCGCCCTCTAGCGGGCGGCGGCCGATCGTGTTTAGGTGCGTTCTACGAGTCCTTATTGACAGCGGGTCCAACGCGTCGTCCCGCAGGGGGAGTGGTCCGGCATGCCCGGCGGAGGTTTTTGCAAGTTGCCAGGGGGCAGCGTGGTCGTCGCGCTGACCCTGCCGAACCCGGCGGCGCCGGGCAGTGACGTGCGCGTCCTGGTGCACGCCGTCAACCGGGCGCGGGCCCTGACCAGGCTCCGCAACCTCGGCCTGCGGGCGGTGTACCTGCGCGGCCAGACCGAGCCGCCCACCCTGGACGAGATCACGGCCGTCCTGCACCATCCGGACGGCCTGCTGTGGCGCACGGCCCCGGAGACCACCGAGGAGCTGTGGCACCCGATACGGGCGCTCCTGCGATAGCTGCGTCCGTTTCCGGTCCCCGCTAGACCACGGGCTTGCCCGACAGGTCCACGCCCGCCGCCCGCATCTCCTCCAGGGCCGCCGACGTGGTGCCCGGGGCCACCCCCGCCGTCAGGTCGAGCAGGACGTGGGTGACGAACCCGGCGCGCACCGCGTCGAGCGCGGTGGCCCGCACGCAGTGGTCGGTGGCGATGCCCACCACGTCGACCTCGCCCACCTGCCGCTCGCGCAGCCAGTCCGCCAGCGAGAGACCGTTCTCGTCAAGCCCCTCGAAGCCGCTGTACGCCGCGGCGTAGGCGCCCTTGTCGAAGACCGCGTCGATGGCTCCGCAGGCGACGGCGGGGGCGAAATTGGGGTGGAAGCCCACGCCCTCGGTCCCGGCGACGCAGTGCACCGGCCAGGAGTGCTCGAAGTCGGGCGTGTCCGAGAAGTGCGCGCCCGGGTCGATGTGGTGGTCGCGGGTGGCCACCACGTGGCGGTAGGCGGATCCGGCCGCCTCGCCCACGAGCTCGGTGATCGCTGCGGCGACGTCCGAGCCGCCCGCGACCGCGAGGGAGCCGCCCTCACAGAAGTCGTTCTGGACGTCCACGACGATCAAAGCGCGGTGCATGTCGGCTGTCCTTCGGTCTGCGGGCCCGGGTGGGGGAGGGCTGTTCTTCGAGCGTAGAGACTTCGATCCGCGCGCGGCAGGGGGCAAACGGGGGCGGAAAACCCGCCGGGCGGCCCGGGCGCGCGCCGAGGCCGCGCCCGGCCCCCGCCCGGGGCCCGGCTCAGACGTCCTCAGACGTCCTCAGACGTCCTCTAGACGTACTCCGTCGGGATGACCGGTTCGCCGCGCGAGAGCTGGCCCGCGGACATCGGCAGCGCGGCCAGCGCCTCGATGTGCCGCGCGCGGGCGGCGTCCAGCGGCTCGCGGGCCACCACCGTGCCGCCCTTGACCAGCTCGACCAGGAGCTGACGCTCACCGAGCGCGGCCGGCACCGCCCCGGTGCCCACGACCTCGGCCTCGGCGATTCCGTACGCGTCCGGGCGGCGCGCGGCCCACTTGCGGCCGCCCAGCGAGGACTTCGCGCCGAGCGACTTCTTGGCGACCGGGATCAGCGGGGCCTTGGGATCGGCGGACTGGGCGCGGGCGACCAGCTTGTAGACCATCGAGCACGTCGGGTGCCCCGAGCCGGTGACCAGCTGGGTGCCCACCCCGTAGGCGTCCACGGGGGCCGCGGCAAGCGAGGCGATGGCGTACTCGTCGAGGTCGGAGGTGACCACGATCTTGGTGGCGGTGGCGCCGAGCTCGTCCAGCTGCTGGCGCACCCGGTGCGCGACCAGGAGCAGGTCGCCGGAGTCGATGCGGACCGCGCCGAGCTCGGGCCCGGCGATCTCGACGGCGGCGCGCACCGCCTCGGCGACGTCGTAGGTGTCCACCAGCAACGTGGTGCCCCGGCCCAGCGAGTCGACCTGGGCCCGGAAGGCGTCCCGCTCGCTGTCGTGCAGCAGCGTGAAGGCGTGGGCGCTGGTGCCGACGGTGGGGATGCCGTAGCGGAAGCCGGCCGCGAGGTCGGATGTGGTGCTGAAACCGCCGACGTAGGCGGCGCGCGCGGAGGCGACGGCGGACAGCTCGTGGGTGCGGCGCGCGCCCATCTCGATCAGGGGGCGCCCGCCGGCCGCCGAGGACATCCGGGAGGCGGCGGCGGCGATCGCGGAGTCGTGGTTGAGGATCGAGAGGATCACGGTCTCCAGGAGCACGCACTCGGCGAAGGAGCCCTCGACGCGCAGGATCGGTGAGCCGGGGAAGTAGACCTCGCCCTCGGGGTAGCCCCAGATGTCGCCGCTGAAGCGGTAGGAGGAGAGCCAGCGCAAGGTGGGCTCGTCCACGATGTTCCGCTCGCGCAGGAAGCCGAGGACGCCCGCGTCGAAGCGGAAGTTCTCCACCGCGTCCAGGACGCGCCCGGTGCCGCCCACCACGCCGTAGCGGCGGCCCTCGGGCAGGCGGCGGGTGAAGACCTCGAAGACCGAGCGCCGCTCGGCCGTGCCGGCCTTCAAGGCGGCCTGGAGCATCGTGAACTCGTACTGATCGGTGAAGAGCGCGGTCGACGGCACGTCCACCGGCAGACCGAGGTCCGCAGCATTCACAGCGAGCTACCTCGCACTTTCGTCCGGGCCGGGCACACGCCGGCCGGGGGTTCGCTGGATCGCCCCGTGCGGGGCATGCCGGGATGCTACCCCGAATACTCGTCACTCTGACGATTTCCAGGGGCCCGTTTGTGCGATGAGCCGCCCCGGGTGGCAGCATGGAGGCCGTGGCCGTTCGGGCTGCGCCGACCGGGGGCCCTCCGGGAACGGCGCGACCCTCGGCAGGCTGTTGTTCCCCGGGGCCGGCCCCCGGCCCCGGCAGAAGAGACAAGGTCGCCCCAAGTCGTGAGCGTTGCCCCGGTAGAGATCGAACGTCCCGAGTCGGCGGAGTCGGACCTTCCCGTCGCCGAGCCCGACGTGCCCTGGGTGACGCTCGTCCACAACGACCCCGTCAATCTCATGAGTTACGTGCAGTACGTCTTCCAGTCCTACTTCGGCTACTCCAAGGACAAGGCCCACCAGCTGATGCTCGACGTGCACCACAAGGGACGGGCCGTGGTCTCCAGCGGCAGCCGCGAGGAGATGGAACGCGACGTGCAGGCCATGCACGGCTACGGCCTGTGGGCCACGCTCACCCAGGACCGCGGCTGATGGCCGGGGCCGTGAGCGGCTTCGAGGCGCTGCCGCGCGGGGGAGCCGCCGCAGCGTTCGACGAGGTCGAGATCGCCATCCTGCGCTCCCTCGCCGTCCAGCTGCTCGAACTCATCGGGCCCGGCGACCAGCCCGCCGAGGAGGAGGACCCGCTGGCCGCCCTCTTCGCCGAGGGCCCGAGCGAGCCGCCCACCGACCCGGCGCTCGCCCGCCTCTTCCCCGAGGCGTACGCGAGCGGGGAGAGCGAGGAACTGCGGGCCAAATCGGCCGAGTTCCGGCGCTTCACCGAGAACGACCTGCGGGCTCGCAAGCGCGCCGACGCCCTCGCGGTCGTGCGCGGCCTCGACGAGCTGATCCCCCGGGGCGACGGCGGCGCCGTCCTGAAGCTGACCGCCGACGACGCGCGGCACTGGCTCGGCGCCCTCAACGACCTGCGGCTGACCATCGCCACCCGCCTGGACATCACCGATGAGGACGAGAGCGGCGAGCTCTACCGGCTGCCGGACGACGACCCGCGCAAGCCGATGGTGATGGCCTATCTGTGGCTGGGTGTGCTGCAAGAAACACTCATCGACACGCTCATGCCCTGAGCGATCGACCGGAAAATGACCGTTCGCTCAGCGGACGCTCAAATCCGTATAACGATCCCATCACCACATCGACCTGCTTTGTCATATTGAATGCGGTTTGTCCGCTTCTTCCTGTGATCCCTGCCACAAAGGCCGCTGGGGATCACCCATAAGCCCGTGATAAATCTTCACGACCACCCGGGGACGCCACCCATGTTCCCGGGGGCGCTTCGACCGGCTGACCGCCGGCGGCACTCCATCCACATCCGGGGGGATCAGGACCTGATCCGTCGCTTCGTGACCGAGGCGGACGGGTCAGCATGGAGAAAGGCGCACCACCATGACCTCAGCGCAGGTCGACCAGCACGGAGACCGTCCTGCCGGCAATGAGGCCGCGGGGACCGACAGCGTCAACGAACCGGGCGAAGCCGCGGGCGAGGGATACCAGCGGGGCCTCGGGGCCCGGCAGATCCAGATGATCGCGATCGGCGGTGCCATCGGCACCGGCCTCTTCCTCGGCGCGGGCAAGGCCATCTCGAAGGCCGGACCCAGCCTCATCCTGGCGTACGCCATCGCCGGCCTCGTCATCTTCTTCATCATGCGCGCCCTGGGCGAGCTGCTCATGTACCGCCCGGTGTCGGGCTCCTTCTCGGAGTACGCCCGCGAGTTCATCGGCCCGTTCTGGGGCTATGTGACGGGCTGGACGTACTGGCTCTTCTGGGTCGTCACCGGCATCACCGAAGTGACCGCGGCCGCCCAGTACATGTCCTTCTGGACGCACAAGAGCATCCCGCAATGGGCCTACGCCCTGATCTTCACGCTCATCCTGTACGCCGTGAACCTCATCTCCGTGAAGCTCTTCGGCGAGCTGGAGTTCTGGTTCTCGATGGTCAAGGTGACCGCCATCGTCGGCATGATCCTGATCTGCGCCGGCATCCTCACCGTCGGCTTCTCCGACGCCGCGGACACCGCCACCGTCGCCAACCTCTGGAACGACCACGGGTTCTTCCCCAAGGGCATCGGCGGCACGCTGATGACGCTCCAGATCGTGATGTTCGCCTTCCTCGCCGTCGAGCTGGTCGGCGTGACCGCGGGCGAGTCCAAGGACCCCGAGAAGACGCTGCCCAAGGCCATCAACACCGTGCCGTGGCGCATCGCCGTCTTCTACATCGGCGCCCTGATCATGATCCTCTCGGTCGTCCCGTGGCACGAGTTCCAGCCCGGCGTGAGTCCCTTCGTCGCCGCGTTCCAGAAGATGGGCCTCGGCGTCGGCGCGGGCATCGTCAACTTCGTCGTGCTGACCGCCGCGCTCTCCTCCTGCAACTCCGGCATGTACTCCACCGGCCGCATGCTGCGCGACCTCGCGCTCAACGGCCAGGGCCCCAAGGTCTTCACCAAGCTCACCAGGAGCGGCACCCCGCTGGTGGGCACCTCGGTCTCCGCCGGGCTCATGCTGGTCGGTGTCTGGATCAACTACGTCGCGCCCGGCAAGGCCTTCGACTACGTCGTCTCCTTCGCCACGATCTCCGGCATGTGGGCCTGGATCATGATCCTGGTCTGCCAGATCCGCTACCGCGCCAAGTCCGACCGCGGCGAACTGCCGCAGTCCACCTTCCGCGCCCCCGGAGCCCCGTGGACCAGCTGGTTCGCGCTGCTCTTCATCGGCATGGTCATCGTCATGATGGGCATCGACAAGGACTCCCGCGTCTCGCTGTACTGCGCGCCGCTGTGGGCCCTGATCCTGGGCGTCTCCTACCTGGTCCTCAAGGCCAAGAACCCCGAGAACAAGGCGTTCGCCAAGCGCGTCTGACCCCGCTGACCGGCACGTTCTCACCATGTGGGCCGCCGCGTATCGCCACTCGATACGCGGCGGCCCCTTTGCTTATCCTTGCCGACATGCTGACCCTCACCCAGGCCCTGTACGACCAGCTCGTCGCGCACGCCCGCGCCGACCACCCCGACGAGGCGTGCGGTGTGGTCGCGGGCCCGGCCGGCACCGGCCGCCCCGAGCGCTTCATCCCCATGCTGAACGCGGCCCGCTCGCCCACGTTCTACGAGTTCGACTCGCAGGACCTCCTCAAGCTCTACCGCGAGATGGACGACCGCGACGAGGAGCCGGTGATCGTCTACCACTCCCACACCGCGACCGAGGCCTACCCCTCGCGCACCGACGTGTCCTACGCCAACGAGCCCGGCGCGCACTACGTCCTGGTGTCCACTGCGGACACCGACGGCGCGGGCGAGTTCCAGTTCCGCTCGTACCGCATCGTGGACGGTGTGATCACGGAGGAAGACGTCAAGGTCGTCGAGGCCTACTGAGCCAGGCCCACTGAGCCAGGCCTACTGAGTCACCCCCGGGCGCCGTGACGGATGGCGCGTACCGATCGAAATTCGCGCATATCGAAATTCGCGCATACTGTCCGTACGAAATTTTGATCATCGGGCGGCAGGACCCAGGAAGCCGGTGCGAATCCGGCACGGTCCCGCCACTGTGACCGGCCCCGGGGGACCCCCCTCGGAGCCGGAAGCCAGGAACTGACCTGCCGCCTTCTCCCATCGACAGGGGACGTGGAAATCCCCTTGGAGGAGCGCAGCCATGCTCTGGCGCCGCGCGGCACTCGCCGCCGCCCTGCTGTTCCCGCTCGCCGCGTGCACGACGCGGCCGCAGCCCGAGGCCACGGGCGCTACGGCCCCCGGCTTCCCGTACACCGTCACCAACTGCGGCGTGCGCACCACGTTCACCGCGCCTCCCAAGCGGGCCGTCACGATGAACCAGCACGCCACCGAGGTGATGCTGGAGCTCGGCCTCGCCAAGTCCCTTGCCGGGACGGCCTACTTGGACGACAAGGTACTGCCGAAGTACGAGGCGGCCTACCGCTCGGTCCCGGTCCTGGCCGCCGAGTACCCCTCCTACGAAAAGCTCCTGGCCGCCGGCCCCGACTACGTCTACGGCGGTTACGCCTCGGCCTTCGCCGCGGGCGAGGGCCGAAGCCGCGAAGCCCTCGCCAAGAGCGGCATCAAGTCCCGCCTCAACGTGGAGAACTGCCCCCGCGCCGACGCGACCACGATGGACGACGTGTACGAGGAGGTCACCGAGGTCGGCCGCACCTTCGGGGTGCCCGAGCGGGCCCAGACGTGGATACGCTCGGCCCAGGAGGCCAACGAGCGTACCCGGACGGCGCTTTCGGGCCGGGAGCCGGTGCCGGTGTTCGTCTACGACAGCGGCGACAAGACGGCGTTCACGGCCGGCGGCAAGGGCATCGGCAACGACATCGTGACGCGGGCGGGCGGACGCAACATCTTCGCCGACGACCTGAAGACGGCCTCCTTCGGCGACGCGAGCTGGGAGGACGTGGTGGCCCGCGCCCCGAAGACCATCCTCATCCTGGACTACGGCGGCACGAGCGTGGAGGCCAAGAAGAAGCGCCTGCGCGACGACCCGGCGCTCGCCTCGGTGCCCGCCGTCAAGAACAACAGCTTCGCGGTCCTCGCGCTGTCCGACATGGTGACGGGCGTACGGGCCCCGGACGCGGTGGCCAAGCTGGCCGCGCAGCTCGGGGCGGGAGCATGAGGGGGCGCCACCACGCGGGCCCGCAGCCCCGTCCCGCCGGTCGAGAAGGAGCCCGCCGGTGACCCCCCGCCGGCGCTACCTCGCGCTGCTCGGCGGCCTGACCCTCGTGCTCCTGGCCGGCGCCACCGCCGGGCTCGCGCTCGGCTCGGTACGGATACCGGCGGGCGAGGTGTGGGCCATCGTCACCGGCGCCGCCGAACCCGGCCCCTACCGCACCATCGTGCTGGACGTCAGAGCCCCCCGGGTCGTGCTCGGCGCGGTCACCGGCGCCGGTCTCGCCGTCATCGGCACCACCCTCCAGGCCCTCGTGCGCAATCCGCTCGCCGATCCCTTCCTGCTGGGCGTCTCCAGCGGAGCCTCCGCGGGGGCCGTCGCCGTGATCGTCCTCGGGGCCGGCGCCGGGGTGGCCACCACCGTCGCCCTGCCCGCCGCCGCCTTCGCCGGAGCCCTCACCGCCCTCGTCCTCGTCTACGCGCTCGCCCGGCGCGCCGGCTCCCTGGCGGGCGGGCGCCTGGTGCTGGCCGGGGTCGCCGTCTCCTACGTCCTGTCCGCGCTCACCAGCCTGATCCTGGTCACATCGGCCAGCGCCGAACACGTCACGGAAGTCCTGCACTGGACACTCGGCGGACTCGGCGGCGCCCGCTGGGACATGCTCGCTCTGCCCGCGCTCGCCCTCGCCGCGGGCACCCTGCTCCTGATCGCCCTGGCCCGCCCGCTGGACCTGCTGCTCGTCGGCGAGGAGGGCGCCACCGTGCTCGGCCTCGACACCGGGCGCTTCCGCGCGGCCGCCTTCGTGCTGGCATCGCTGCTCACCGGCGTCCTCGTCGCGTACACCGGGTCGATCGGCTTCGTCGGCCTGATGGTGCCGCACGCCGCCCGCATGGCCGTCGGCGCCGCCCACCGCGCCCTGCTGCCCGTCGCGGCCCTGGGCGGCGCCGCCTTCCTCGTCCTGGCCGACCTGGCGGCCCGCACGGTCGCCGCGCCCCAGGACATCCCCGTCGGCGTCCTCACCGCGCTCACCGGCGGCCCCTTCTTCCTGTGGATGCTGCGCGGACACGGCGCCCGCGCGGAAGGCGGCCCCGCATGACCACGCTGCGCGCCCAATCGCTCTCGTACACCACCCCCCAGGGCCGCGCCCTGCTGCACGACATCACCCTGCACGCCGCCGACGGCGAGACCGTCGGCCTGGTCGGGCCCAACGGCAGCGGCAAGACCACACTGCTGCGCTGCGTCTACGCCACCCTGCGCCCCACCTCGGGCCGCGTCCTGCTCGACGGCGCCGACCTGCACGCCCTGCCGGCCAGGGCCCGCGCCCGCCGGCTCGCGACCGTCCCGCAGGACGCCGACGCCGGCGGCATCGAACTGAGCGTGCGGGAGATCGTCGCCATGGGCTGCTCCCCGCACCACCGCTTCTGGGAGGCCGACACCGCCGCCGACGACGCCCTCGTACGCGACGCGCTGGCACGCCTCGGCATCGCGAACCTCGCCGCCCGCCCCTTCCCGTCCCTGTCCGGCGGTGAACGCCGGCGCGCCCTGGTCGCCCGCGCCCTCGTACAGCAGCCTGACCTCATCGTCCTGGACGAGCCGACCAACCATCTCGACATCCGCTACCAGCTCGAAGTGCTCTCCCTGGTAAGGGAGTTGGGCACCGTCAACCTGCTCGCCCTGCACGATCTGAACCTGGCCGCGCAGTACTGCGACCGCCTCTGCGTCCTGGCGGACGGCCGGATCGTCGCGGCGGGAGCGCCCGCGGACGTACTGACTCCGGATCTGCTGCGCGAGGTGTACGGGGTCGAAGCCGACGTCGGCGTACACCCCACCACCGGGGCGCCCACCGTCGTCTACCTGCCGCCCACCAGGAGGGTGACCACATCCTGAGCGGGATGCGTCCAGGATGCGAGATCACATTCCGGGAAGCGGACCGGGAATCTATACGATGACCCCATGGTTTCGAACGACGTGAGCGACAAGACGCCGAGCAGCGGCCCCGCCCTGCTGCTCGTGGCGCGGCTGCACGTCGACCTGTGCCGTCTCGCCAGCGCGATCTGTACGGCCCGCGCAGCCGCCGTCTGACGCCGCGCGCCCCGCACCAACGCACCACCGCACGCCCCCGGGCGTGCGGCGCGCGGACCCGAGCCCGAGCCGCGCCCACGCCTCACATCTTCCGATCAGGAGCCCACGCCATGGCCATCGAGGTCCGCATCCCGACCATCCTCCGCACCTACACCGACGGCGCCAAGGCCGTCGAGGGCAGCGGCGCCACCCTCGCCGAGCTGCTGGGCGACCTCGAAACCCGGCACACCGGCATCCGCGAGCGCATCGTGGACGGCGACAAACTGCGCCGCTTCGTGAACGTGTACCTCAACGACGAGGACGTCCGCTTCCTCGACGGCATCGACACCAAGCTGTCCGACAGCGACAACGTCACGATCCTGCCCGCAGTCGCGGGCGGCCGCGTCTGACATGCGCTACGACTCCCCGCTCGCCGCGGTTGGCAACACCCCCCTGGTCCGCCTGCCCCGGCTCTCCCCCTCGGCGGACGTACGGATCTGGGCCAAGCTGGAGGACCGCAACCCGACCGGCTCCATCAAGGACCGGCCGGCCCTCCACATGGTCGAACAGGCCGAGAAGGACGGCCGGTTGACACCCGGCTGCACCATTCTCGAACCCACCAGCGGCAACACGGGCATCTCGCTGGCGATGGCGGCCAGGCTCAAGGGCTACCGCATCGTGTGCGTCATGCCGGAGAACACCTCCCAGGAGCGCCGCGACCTGCTCGCGATGTGGGGCGCCGAGATCGTGTCGTCCCCGGCGGCCGGCGGCTCCAACACGGCCGTACGGGTCGCCAAGGAGCTGGCCGCCGAGAACCCGTCCTGGGTGATGCTCTACCAGTACGGAAACCCGGACAACGCGGGCGCCCACTACGCCACCACCGGCCCCGAGATCCTGGCCGACCTGCCCTCCATCACGCACTTCGTGGCGGGCCTCGGCACCACCGGAACGCTGATGGGCGTCGGCCGCTACCTGCGCGAGAACGTCCCCGGCATCCAGATCGTCGCCGCCGAACCCCGCTACGACGACCTGGTCTACGGGCTGCGCAACCTCGACGAGGGCTTCGTGCCCGAGCTGTACGACGCCTCGGTCCTCACCACCCGCTTCTCGGTCGGCTCGGCCGACGCGGTCACCCGCACCCGCGAACTCCTCAAGGAGGAGGGCATCTTCGCGGGCGTCTCCACCGGCGCCGCCCTGCACGCGGCGATCGGCGTCGGCAAGAAGGCCGTCAAGGCGGGCACCCCCGCCGACATCGCCTTCGTCGTCGCCGACGGCGGCTGGAAGTACCTGTCGACCGGCGTCTACACCGCGCCGACCACCGAAGCGGCCATCGAGACCCTGCACGGCCAGCTCTGGGCGTGAGCGCCCCCGAGGCGGGGACCGGGCCGCGCGCCACGAGCGGGCCCGGCCCCTCACCTCACGCGGGCCGGGGGTCCGTCACCTCGCCAGGTGACGGACCTGGTCCCACAGCGTGGGGTCCACCACGCCCACCCGGCGCCGGAACGCCGACACCCCGACCTCGCGCAGCTCGTCCGTCTCCAGGAAACTGGGCCGGCCGTGCGCGTCGGCCACCGTGCCCGGCGGCAGCGGAATGACCCCGGCGCGCTCGTCGTGGTACTTGCTGGTGATCTTCGCGACGGTCACCGTCCCGCCCCGCACCCGCAGCACCAGACACGGACGGTCCTTGCCGCCCGGAACATCCTCATAGGGCACCTCGGCCCACCAGATCTCCGCCGCCTTCGGCGCCTGCCGCGCCCGCCCGGCACCCGAGGGCCGCGCCCGCTCATCGCGCCGCCCGCGCGGCCGCGTCCCCCGCTCACGCCCCGGCGCCGCCCGCGGCCGCGAACGCCCACCGGGCCCGCGCCGCGTCCGCCCGCGCCCGTCCACGACGGCCGCCACCAGCGCGAGCGCCACCACGGCGCCGAGCGCCAGCCACCACGACGTGTCCATACCGCAGACGTTACCGGCGCACCATTCGCGGCGCGCCCCCCGGGACCACCCCTCCCCGCGGCACGGTCGAACCCCTGTTCCGCCACCGGGCCACCCCGGCCCCACGGCCGCACACCTGCGCCCTTGGCCGTACGGGGGAAGAGTGGACTTGGCGGTGACTTCCCCCACAACGGCCCGCCGCGAAGGAGCGGGCGGCCCTGGCGCGCCTTACGCTCGACGCACCGCAAGCCGTTACCCGCGGTCTCCTTGCCGGCCCCGCGCCCCGCCCCGCAACGACGGGCTTCGCCCATCCCCTGCTGTCCGGAGGTTCACGCTCCATGAAGCTCACCGTCGTCGGCTGTTCCGGGTCGTTCCCGTCCGCGGAATCGGCCTGCTCCAGCTACCTCATCGAGGCGGACGGCTTCCGGCTGCTCCTCGACCTGGGCAACGGAGCCCTCGGTGAGCTACAGCGCCACATCGGCCTGTACGACCTCGACGCGATCTTCCTCTCGCACCTGCACGCCGACCACTGCATCGACATGTGCGGCTACTTCGTCGCCCGCTACTACCGCCACGACGGCGGGCGCTGCGCCCCCCTGCCGGTGTACGCGCCCGAAGGCGCCGAGCAGCGCCTGACCACCGCCTACGCGGACACGCCCTCCCCCTCCGCGATGAGCGAGGTCTTCGACTTCCACACCCTGAAGCCGGGCACGTTCGACGTCGGCCCCTTCACGGTGCGCACCGAACGCGTCTGCCACCCCGTCGAGGCGTACGCCGTCCGCGTCGAGCACGGCGGCCGCGTCCTGACGTACTCCGGCGACACCGGGCCGTGCGCCGCCCTGGACGAACTGGCCGCGGGCGCCGACCTGTTCCTGTGCGAGGCGTCCTTCACGTACGGCAAGGAGGACATCCCGGGGCTGCACCTCAACGGCCGCGAGGCCGGCGAGCACGCGGCGCGCGCCGGGGCCGGGCGCCTGGTCCTCACGCACATCCCGCCGTGGACGGACGGCGAGGTCGCCCTCGCGGACGCCCGCGCGGTCTTCACCGGCCCCACCACGCTGGCCGCGCCGGGCGCGGTGTACGAGATCTGACCCCGCCCCGGCCCGAGCACGCGAAGGGCCCCGGAACCAGGTGGTTCCGGGGCCCTTGCCGTGCCGCTCGGGCTTACGCCTTCGTCAGGTCCTCGACCTCTTCCTCGGGCTCACGGCCCGGGGTGGGGATGTTGAACTTGACGATCGCGAAGCGGAACACCACGTAGTAGATGGCCGCGAAGGCGAGACCGATCGGGATGATCAGCCACGGGTGGGTGGCGAACTTCCAGTTCAGGACGTAGTCGATCGCACCGGCGGAGAAGGTGAAGCCGTGGTGCACGCCGAGCGCCCAGGTCACGGCCATCGAGACGGCGGTCAGGACCGCGTGGATCACGTAGAGCACCGGCGCGATGAACATGAACGCGAACTCGATCGGCTCGGTGATGCCGGTGACGAAGGAGGTCAGCGCGAGGGACATCATCATGCCGCCGACGACCTTGCGGCGCTCGGGGCGGGCGCAGTGCGTGATGGCCAGGGCCACGGCGGGCAGGGCGAACATCATGATCGGGAAGAAGCCCGTCATGAACTGGCCGGCCGTCGGGTCGCCGTGCATGAAGCGCTGAACGTCACCGTGCCAGGTGGCACCGGAGGAGTCCGTGTAGGTGCCGATCTCCTGCCAGGCGACCGTGTTCACGAACTGGTGCATGCCGACCGGCAGCAGGGCGCGGTTGACCACACCGAAGATGCCCGCGCCGACGGCGCCGAGACCGGTCATCCACTCGCCGAACGAGGTGATGGCGTTGCCGATGGGGCCCCAGATCAGGCCGAACAGCACACCCATGGCGGTACCGATGAAGGCCATGAGGATCGGGACCAGACGGCGGCCGTTGAAGAAGCCGAGCCAGTCCACCAGCTTGGTGCGGTGGAAGCGCTGCCACACGACGGCGGATATCAGGCCCATGACGATGCCGCCGAGGACCTTGGGGTCGTTGTAGACAGCGGGGACGTCAACGCCCTTGTTGGCCGTGGTGTTGATGACGGCGTCGTGGACGGGGAACGCGGTCAGCACGTTCTTGTAGACCAGGAAGCCGACGAGGGCGGCCAGGGCGGTGGAGCCGTCGGCCTTCTTCGCGAAGCCGATCGCGACACCGATGCAGAAGAGCAGCGGCATGTTGGAGAAGACCGCGTCACCGGCGGTCATGAAGACCTTGGCGACCGTGTTCCAGCCGAGGCCGTCCTTGCCGAAGACATCGTCCTGGCCGAGGCGGAGCAGAATGCCCGCCGCGGGCAGCACGGCGATCGGCAGCTGCAAGCTGCGGCCGACCTTCTGCAAACCCTGGAACAGGCCGGAGCCCCGCTTCTTCGCGGGCGCCGCCGTAGCGGTGGCCGTACTCATCAACATCCTCCAGTAGGGCAAGGCGCCGCCCGGGGGCATGGGAAAATACGGGGGGACGGCGGCGTCTCAGGGGAACGCGGTCAAGCCCGCGTGGTCTACACCAATGAGTGGTGTAGACCAGTTTTAGCACGGTGAGGGTTAGATAAGGAACCTTCGTTTTTTGTGGCCTGAGCCATACCGGGCAATCGGGTCAAGACCGACTCGTCGCCGTAACCGTTTCGTGGCCGGCGAGGACGCCCGGACGCGCCGAAACGCCGGAGCTCGGGCATGCCGGAAGCCCCCGGACCGCAGGGTCCGAGGGCTTGAGGGGCTGAGCGCCTGAGGGCCGAGCGCCTGAGGGGCCGAGGCGCGCGGCGGGCGTTACGTGCGTTACGTGCGCTACGGGCGCTACGCCTGGGTGTTCTCCTTCTCCAGCTCCTCCTCGTCCGGCTCCCGCCCCGGCGTCGGCAGGTTGAACTTGGTGATCGCGAAGCGGAACACCGCGTAATAGACGACGGCGAAACAGAGCCCCACCGGGATGATCAGCCAGGGCTTGGTCGCCAGGCTCCAGTTGATGACGTAGTCGATCAGGCCCGCCGAGAAGCTGAACCCGTCCTTGATGCCGAGCCCCCAGCTCACCGCCATCGACACACCCGTGAGCACCGCGTGGATGACATACAGGAGCGGCGCGATGAACACGAAGGAGTACTCGATCGGTTCGGTGATGCCCGTGACGAACGAGGTCAGGCCCACCGAGAGCATCATGCCGGCGACCTCCTTGCGGCGGTGCGGCTTGGCGCAGTGCGCGATCGCGAGCGCCGCCGCCGGCAGCGCGAACATCATGATCGGGAAGAAGCCGGTCTGGAACTGCCCGGCGGTCGGGTCGCCCGCGAGGAAGCGGGGGATGTCGCCGTGCACGATCGTCCCGTCCGGCTTGGTGAAGTCGCCGAACTGGAACCAGATGAACGTATTCAGGAACTGGTGCATGCCGATCACGAGCAGCGCGCGGTTGGCGACACCGAAGATGCCCGAACCCGTCGCGCCCAGGTCCACCAGCCACTTGCTGAAACTGGTCAGCGCGTCACCGATCGGCGGCCACACCCACAGGCACGCCACCGAGAACACGATCGCGACCCCGGCCATGATGATCGGCACGAGCCGGCGGCCGTTGAAGAAGCCGAGCCAGTCCACCAGCTTCGTACGGTGGAAGCGCTGCCAGAAGTACGCGGTGAGCAGGCCCATCACGATGCCGCCGAACACCCCGGGGTTCTGGTACGTGGCGAGGACCGCCGAGCCGTCCTTGGCGACGCACGCCCCGGCGGTCAGCTTCGCCCCGGTCGCGCAGTCCTTCGGGAATTGCAGCAGCACCCCGTAGTAGACGAGGAACCCGGCCACCGCCGCGAGCGCGGTCGAGCCGTCCGCCTTCTTCGCCATGCCGATGGCGACGCCCACGCAGAACAGCAGCGGCAGCCCGAGCGAACCGTTCAGGAGCGCGCCGCCCGCGCCGGCGAACACCTTCGCCACGTCGTTCCAGCCGAGCCCGGTCTTGCCGAACACGTCGTCCTGGCCGAGCCGGTTGAGGATGCCGGCGGCGGGGAGCACGGCGATGGGGAGCTGGAGGCTGCGGCCCATCTTCTGCAAGCCCTGGAACAGGCCGTTCCACCACTTGGTCCGCGGCGGGGCGGCCGCGCTGCTCGCACTCATCGGCAACCTCCAGGCTCGCGGAACAAGCCGGCTAGGACCGTCGTTTGCACTGGTGTAGACCAGTTGCGGTATCGTCCGGAGCGGGCCCCTCGCGGGCACGGCTCCGGTGATCGCCATCCTTGGCCAGGCGGAATGCGCCCGCGCGCATAGCTGGGCCAAACGTGGGTTACCGTGACAAAGCGGACCTACCGTGGGCCGACACAGCGTTCTTCACGAACCAGGAGAGACACATGGCCAGCAAGGCTGAGAAGATCGTCGCCGGCCTCGGCGGTATCGAGAACATCGAAGAGGTCGAGGGCTGCATCACCCGCCTGCGCACCGAGGTCATCGACCCGAGCAAGGTCGACGAGGCGGCGCTGAAGGCGGCCGGTGCCCACGGTGTCGTCAAGATGGGGACGGCGATTCAGGTCGTCATCGGGACCGACGCGGACCCGATCGCGGCGGACATCGAAGACATGATGTGACCCGCTGACCCCCTCAGCCCCCCAAGGCCGGCCCCCCACCAGGAGGCCGGCCTTCTGCGTCCCCAATCGCCGGACGGGGCCGAGTATGCGATGCGGCCCGGCACCGACCCCGCCAGGGGCGCGGGGAACTGCGCGGGGAGCGACCACGGCCCGCAGCCAGGGTCCCTGGGGCTCCGCCCCAGACCCCATTCGCGCTGAACGCGCTCGTCCTCAATCTCCCCCAAGGCCTTAAGGGCCAGGGGGGACCCCCATGACGGGCTGAGGTATGCCGGGTGGGCCAGCACCAGCCCTGCCAGGGGCGCGGGGAACTGCGCGAGGAGCGACCACGGTCCGCAGCCGGGGCTCCTGGGCTCCGCCCCAGACCCCGTTCGCGCTGAACGCGCTCGTCCTCAATCGCCGGACGGGCTGGGTATGCCGGTGCGGGCCGGCACCGACCCTGCCAGGGGCGCGGGGAACTGCGCGAGGAGCGATCACGGTCCGCAGCCGGGGCTCCTGGGCTCCGCCCCAGACCCCGTTCGCGCTGAACGCGCTCGTCCTCAATCTCCCCCAAGGCCTTAAGGGCCAGGGGGGACCCCCATGACAGGCTGAGGGGTGCTCATGCGGGCCCGCACAGGATGCTCAGGGGCGCGGGGAACTGCGCGACCAGCCACACCGCGGCCCGCACGTCCACACGGCCCGCACCCCGCAGGGGCCCCGCAGGGAACCCACCCCCACCCGGATCGCCTAGGCTCACCCCATGTCTCGAATCGACGGCCGCACCCCCGAACAGCTCCGCCCCGTCACCATCGAACGCGGATGGAGCAAGCACGCCGAGGGCTCCGTCCTCATCTCCTTCGGCGACACCAAAGTCTTCTGCACCGCCTCCGTCACCGAAGGCGTACCCCGCTGGCGCAAGGGCAGCGGCGAAGGCTGGGTCACCGCCGAATACTCGATGCTGCCCCGCTCCACCAACACCCGCGGCGACCGCGAATCCGTACGCGGCAAGATCGGCGGCCGCACCCACGAGATCTCCCGCCTCATCGGCCGCTCCCTGCGCGCCGTCATCGACTACAAGGCGCTCGGCGAGAACACCATCGTCCTGGACTGCGACGTCCTCCAGGCCGACGGCGGCACCCGCACCGCCGCCATCACCGGCGCCTACGTCGCCCTCGCCGACGCCATCACCTGGGCCCAGGGCAAGAAGCTCATCAAGCACGGCCGCCAGCCCCTCACCGGCACCGTCTCCGCCGTCTCCGTGGGCATCGTCGACGGCGCCCCCCTCCTCGACCTCTGCTACGAGGAAGACGTACGCGCCGACACCGACATGAACGTCGTCTGCACCGGCGACGGCCGCTTCGTCGAAGTCCAGGGCACCGCCGAAGCCGAGCCCTTCGACCGCAAGGAGCTCAACGCCCTGCTCGACCTCGCCACCGGAGGCTGCGCCGACCTCGCCGCCCTCCAACTCCGGGCCCTGGCCGCCGCGTCCGGAGAGTAAAGCGGCACCCGAGCCGCGAGGCGTACGGGCGTACTGGCCGACCACGCGCCCGTACGCCCACGCCACCCTGGCCCTCACAGCCACCGCCCCCGCCAGGCCGGCTTGCACCCGCGCGGACCCCAGGCACGCCCCCGCCTGACCGGCCGCCCTCCGCGCCGCCCCGATACTGGTGGGCATGACCCGCCTGATCCTCGCCACCCGCAACGCCGGCAAAATCACCGAGCTCCACGCCATCCTCGCCGCCGAAGGCCTGCCCCACGAGCTCGTCGGCGCCGACGCCTATCCCGAGATCCCCGACGTCAAGGAAACCGGCGTCACGTTCGCCGAGAACGCCCTCCTCAAAGCGCACGCCCTGGCCAAGGCCACCGGACTGCCCGCCATCGCCGACGACTCCGGCCTCTGCGTCGACGTCCTGAACGGCGCTCCCGGCATCTTCTCGGCCCGCTGGTCCGGCACCCACGGCGACGACCGAGCCAACCTGGACCTCCTCCTCGCCCAGCTCTCCGACATCGCCGACGAACACCGCGCCGCGCACTTCGCCTGCGCCGCCGCGCTGGCCCTGCCGGACGGCACGGAACGCGTGGTGGAAGGCCGCCTCCTGGGCACCCTGCGCCACGCCCCTGCCGGAACGGGCGGCTTCGGCTACGACCCGATCCTCCAGCCGGAGGGCGAGACGCGTACGTGCGCGGAGCTGACGGCGGACGAGAAGAACGCGATCAGCCATCGCGGACAGGCGTTCCGGGCGTTGGTGCCGGTGGTGCGGGAGTTGGTGGGGTGAGGGGCCGCCGACGGGATGGCCCGGCTCGCCATTATTGACGAGCCGGCCCTTCGATTCCTCGGTCTGTGCGGCCTGAGGGATTCGAACCCTCACGGGATTTCTCCCATCGCACCCTAAATGCGAGGCGTCTGCCAATTCCGCCAAGGCCGCATACAGCCGACCTCTTATGCTCGGACGGCAGCGTCAGTGTACGGGGCGGTTGGCCTGTGTGACGAGCGGCCTCGACCGACGGGAGCGGCCCCAGGTGTCAGTTAGGGCATGGCAATTGGGGCAGAGGTACCGCAGGTTTTCTGCCCGGTTGTCCAGCCAGTCGCCACTGATGTGGTCGATCTGCAACGTGATCCGTTGGCCGAGCCACTCGCCGGCGTTGTCGCACGATACGCACCGGTATGGGACGCCGATCTCCTGGAGGGCCCGATGCAGGCGGGCCCGGTTCGTCCGCGGTGAGCCTTGTGGGAGCTGGACCAGGGTGCCCGCTGCGGTCGGCTTGGGTTTGTGTGGCGGTGCCGAATTCCTCGGGCGCCGTATGAAGTGGCTGGCATCTAGTGCGAGTTGGGCTATGCGGCGGCGCACCCGGCGATGGTTGGTGTCGTTCACGGGGAGCCCGAGGGCTCGCATGACACCGGCATAGCTGGTCGCGCCGGGGACTGCTGCGCGCAGGGAATTCTCGGAGATGGTGACGCGGGCGTTGCCGAAATGAGAGGTGTCGATGCCCTCCTGCTTCAGCATCCGCCCAAGCGCGGCTCGCGAGCGGCTGTCATCAGGGACGCCAAGAGTCCGGGCAACACCCCGAATACTCTGGCTTGTTGCTGCGGCATCCGCCAGCTGCGCCCGTGTGAACGGAAGGTCGATCGACACCTGATTGGCGCTTGGGAAGTGGCTGATGTCGATCCCAGCCGCTGTTATTCGGCGAGCGATGTGCGACATCGTCCCGCTTGCTGGCGTGGCGCCCAGCCTCGCGGCGACCTCGCGGAGTGTTGATGAGCAGGCCGCAGCTGCGGCAATGGCCTCGTCGGGATACTTGCGCCAGGGGCTGCGCTGCTTGAAGTGCTTGGTGTCGAGGCCGAGCTCGGCAACCTTCTCCTGAAGGACGCGTCGTTGACCGCCGCTGGCGCTCAAGTCGAGCTGACGCATCAGGTCAGCCCAGCTCTGCGCGGAGGCCACGGCAGCGGCCAGTTTCTCGTGTCCGTAACGCTCAGACACGGTTGCCTCGCCCCGCCACGCTCGCCACTGCTCCGGCGTGAGCTACGAAGGCGTACCGCCTGCCGCCGCCCGGGACCCTGCCGTCCTCGGGATCGCGCAGGCCGAGGACGTCGCCGAGTGAGCCCTTTGGACGGCCTCGCCGTGTCCGGGTGAAATGGCCCGTGTCGATTCCGAGTGCGGCTATGCGGCGGCTGATATGGGTCTGGTTGCCGCCGACTTGGTTGATGCCCAAGTGCCGTACAACATCCTTGATGTTGGATGACACCGCCACCGCCGCCCGCAAGCGCTCCTCGGTGTGCCGCACCTGGTTCGTGGCGAAGTGCGAGATGTCGATCCCGGCCTGTGCCATCCGTTGCCGCAGATAACGCCTGCTGCCGGGCGTCGGTACGCCCCCGCACCAGCGGACCGCGTCGTCCATGTGCCGTGTTTCCCGGGCCGCTTCCATCACGAGAGCCCGGGTGTACCTGCCTGCCATGATTCTCCGTCCCGGCCACGCGTTCGCAGCCTCGTACGGAGTAACGAACCGAATTGCGGACCGTCACATCCGACATGCGGAACGACGCATCCCGCTTGCGGGGCCGGGGCCGGGACCGGGGCCGTTCGACGGGAGGGGCAGGGTCAGACGCCCAGGTCTTTGATGATCTTGGCTACGTGGCCCGTCGCCTTCACGTTGTACAGGGCCCGCTCCACCTTGCCCTGCTCGTCCACGACCACCGTCGAGCGGATGACCCCGGTGACGGTCTTGCCGTACAGCTTCTTCTCGCCGTACGCCCCGTACGCCTCAAGGGTCTCCTTGGAGGGGTCGCCGACCAGCGTGACCTTAAGGGACTCCTTCTCGCGGAACTTCGCCAGCTTCTCCGGCTTGTCGGGGGAGACGCCGATGACGTCGTACCCGGCGCCGGCCAGCAGCTCCAGGTTGTCCGTGAAGTCGCACGCCTGCTTGGTGCAGCCGGGCGTCAGGGCGGCGGGGTAGAAGTAGACGATGACCTTGCGGCCCAGGTGGGCGGCGAGCGAGACCTCGTTGCCGTCGGCGTCGGGCAGGGTGAAGGCGGGCGCGGTGTCGCCGGGCTGAAGTCGCTCACTCATGGGGTTTCCTCCGGGAAGGCCAGAAAGTGCAGAGGGTCGGGGGTCGGGGCGTACACCGACAGAGCCTAATGGGGGCCTGTGACAGTGCATTGGCCACAGAGCTGACAGACTGTGGAGGACGGACGACCCCATACGACCACCGGAGGCGGCGCAGTGTCGGATGCCAGGACCCCTGCGCAGATCGAGGCGGACATCAGGAGCCGGCGGGCCCAGCTCGCGGTGACCCTCGACGAGATCGGCGTGCGGCTGCACCCGTCCACGATCGTCGGCGATGCCAAGGCGCGGATCGCCTCGACCGTGGACCACACCGCGGGACGCGCGTACGTCGCGGTGAACCGTGCGGTGAGCGATGTGAAGGCGCGCTTCGTGACCGAGGACGGGACGCCCCGCGTGGAGCGGATCGTGCCGGTCGCGCTCGTCGCGGTGGGCCTGGTGGGGCTGCTTGCGCTGTCGAAGAAGCGGCGTGCCTGACCCTTCGGCACACGCGTGGCGCCGGGCCGGGTAGGTTCGACCCCGTGAGCGAGAACACCCACGACAAGCTGCCCATCCGGATGCTGCACGACCGTGTGCTGGTCCGGTCCGACACGCCTGAGGGCGAGCGGCGTTCGGGCGGCGGCATCCTCATTCCGGCGACCGCCGCCGTCGGCAAGCGCCTGGCCTGGGCCGAGGTGGTCGCGGTCGGCCAGAACGTACGGACGGTGGAGCCGGGCGACCGGGTCCTGTACGACCCGGAGGACCGTGCCGAGGTCGAGGTGCGGGGCGTGGCGTACGTCCTGATGCGCGAGCGCGATCTGCACGCGGTGGCGTCGGAGCGGGTGTCGGTGGACGCGACGGGGTTGTATCTGTAGCGATCTGTAGAGACCGGTAGAGACCGGTAGAGATCTGTCGCGAGGGCCGGTGACGGTTGTCACCGGCCCTTCGGCATGCCCTTTGCTACGGTGGTGGGACCCCGACGAGACGCGTCGTACCGGGTCAGGACAAGACGACGCACCTGTTCCGTCACGTGTCTCGGAGGTGCCGTCATGGCCTGGGTTCTGCTGCTTGTCGCCGGTCTGCTGGAAGTGGGCTGGTCAATCGGGATGAAGTACACCGAGGGGTTCACCCGTCTGGTCCCGAGTGTGCTGACGTGCGCGGGGATCGTCGCTTCCATGCTGCTGCTGTCGCAGGCCGCCAAAACGTTGCCGATCGGGACGGCGTACGGCGTGTGGGTGGGGATCGGCGCGGCCGGTGCGGCGGTGCTCGGCATGGTGGTGCTCGGGGAGCCGGTGACCGCGGCCCGGATCTTCTTCGTCTGTCTGCTGCTGGTGGCCGTGGTGGGTCTGAAGGCGACGAGCGGTCACTGAGGAGCGGCCCGGGCCCCGCCACGCGAGCGGGGCCCCGGTCGGGCCTCAGGGGCGGGTGGGGCTCCAGGGGGTGCGGGGGACGTGGGGGCGGTCGGCGGCGCCGGTCGTGGTGCCGCCCAGGCCTTCGGTGGTCCCGCCGTCGGTGACGCCGCCGTTGTCGGTGGCTCCGATGGCACCGGTGCCTCCGGTGGTCTGGCCGCCGTCCGTGGTGCCGCCCTGGGTCCGGCCCTGGCTCTGCCCCTGACTCTGGCCCTGGGTGCGGCCCTGGCTCTGACCGGCGTTGACGGCGCCCTCGTTGTCGGCGCCGCCCTGCGTCCCCTGGTTCTGGCCCTGCGTCTGCCCCTGGTTCTGTCCTTGGTTCAGGCCCTGGGTCCTGCCCTGGTCCTGGCCCTGGGTGCGGCCTTGGTCGCGGCCGCCGGTGCGGCCCTGGTTCTGCCCCTGCGTCTGCCCCTGGTCCCGGCCCTGGTTCTGTCCTTCGGTCTGCCCCTGGTCGCCGCCGGGCGTCGGGGACTGGAACGGGTTGGTGGTGGGCGGCTCGACGGGGGTGTTCGCGCCGTCCTGGAGCTCCAGGTCGAAGTCCTTGGCGTCGCTGCCCTGGAGGGCGCCCTGGGTGTACTGGGCCCAGATCTGCGCGGGCGGCCCGCCGCCGTTCATGCGGGGCAGGCCGAGCGCTCCGTACAGCGGCTGCTGCGCGGCGGTGTCGGGGTCGGCGCCCATGACGGCGACGACGGTCGCGAGGTCGGGGGTGTAGCCGGCGAACCAGGCGGCCTTGTCCTGTTCGGCGGTGCCGGTCTTGCCGGCGGCGGGCCGTCCCGAGGCCTGCGCGGCGGTGCCCGTGCCGCCGTCCACGACGCTTTGCAGCATGGACGTCGTGGTGTCGGCGGCCTCCCGGCTGACGGCCTGCTCGGTGTCCTGCGAGGGCAGCTCGGTCCGCTCGCCGTCCTTGGTGACCGATTCGACCAACGTGTACGTGCCGTGCCGGCCGTGTCCGGCGAGCGTGGCGTACGCCTGTGTCATGTCGAGCACGCTCGCGGTGGCGGGGCCGAGCGCGATCGAGGGGGAGGCCACCAGGTCCGGTGTGGCGGCCGGGATGCCGAGGCTGATGGCGGTCTGCTTGACCTTGGCGGGGCCCACGTCGACGGCCATCTGCGCGTACACCGCGTTGACGGACTTGTCGGTGGCGGTGCGCACGGTGATCTGCCCGTAGGAGGCGTCGTCCTCGTTGGCGGGGTTGTACGAACCGCCTTTCCAGCCCTGTACGGGGCGCCTGTTGGTGCCGTCGTAGAGGGTGTTGGGGGTGATGACGCGCCCGTCCTGCGTGGTGGAGCCGTTGGCCACGGCCGAGGTGAAGACGAACGGCTTGAAGGTGGAGCCGACTTGGAAGTCGCGCCGGGTCGCGTTGTTGACGTACTGCTTGGTGTAGTCGATGCCTCCGTACAGGGCGAGGACCTTGCCGGTCGCCGGGTCGATGGAGGCGCCTCCCACGCGTACGTTGCGGTCGGCCTTGCGCACGCTGCTCAGCTTGGAGTTCACCTTGTCGTCGACGGCCTTGACGAAGGCGTCCTGCTTGTCCTTCTGGATGGTGGTGGTGATGCGGTAGCCGCCGGTCGCGAGGGTGTTCTCCTCGATGATCCTGTTGCTGGTGAGGTAGTCCTTGACCGCCTCGACCAGGTAGCCGCGCTGGCCCGCGAGCCCGGCGCGCGGCTTGACCTTGCCGGGCACGGGGAAGGTGGTCGCGGCCCGCTCCGGGGCGCTGAGCCACTTCTTCTTGACCATGCCGTCGAGTACGTAGTTCCAGCGGGCCAGCGCCCTCGGTTTGTTCTCGGGGTGGGCGATCACGTCGTAGGCGCTGGGGGAGTTGAGCAGCGAGGCGAGGTAGGCGCCCTCGGCGGTGGTGAGCTGTTCGACGTTCTTGCTGTAGTACGCCTGGGACGCGGCCTGGATGCCGTAGGCGTTGCGGCCGAAGTAGCTGGTGTTGAGGTAGCCGGTGAGGATGTCCTCCTTGGTCTCCTCGCGGTTGAGCTTGATGGCGATGAAGAACTCCTTCACCTTGCGGGTGACGGTCTGTTCCTGGCCCAGGTAGTAGTTCTTGACGTACTGCTGGGTGATGGTGGAGCCGCCCTGGGTGCCCTTGCCGCTGAGCGTGTTCCAGGCGGCGCGGACCATGGCCTTGGGGTCGACGGCGCGTTCGGAGTAGAAGTCGCGGTCCTCGGCCGCGAGCACGGTGCGCTGCACGCTCAGCGGGACCTGGGAGAGCTGGATGTTCTCGCGGTTGACCTCGCCGTCCGAGGCGAGCTGGGTGCCGTCGGCGTACAGGAAGACGTTGGACTGCGCGGTGGCGACGGCGTTGGCGGGCGGGATGGAGACGAGGGTGTAGCCGGCGATGAACGCCCCGATGAGCAGCAGGGCGCAGAACAGGAAGAGGCCGAGCACGACGCGCCAGCGGGGGAGGAAGCGGCGCCATCCGGTGCGCCCCGGGCGCTCCGCGTCGGGGGCGGGGTCGTCCTGGTGGGGGTCGCCGGGCGCGGCAGTGGGGCCGGTTTGGGCGCCCGTCGCGCCGCCGAGGTCCCGGGGCGCCCAGGTCCGCGGCGGCTGGGGTCCGGGGTGCGGTGGCTCCGGCTGCTCGTCGTCGCTCATGTCTCTCCGGCCGATGCGTCTGGTTCGTGGGCTGGTGGGGCCGATGCGAGCCGATGTGGGTGTTTCATCCCTCTTCGGCGGTTTTGGGCTGTGTAGACATCTTGCATGCCGGGCCGTGGAAAGTCCGTCGCGTAGGGCCAAAGCGCTGGGCTAGGCTCCTGCGCTTTGGTGCCGATGGAGGGAGGGCGGCGTTCGTGCGGCTGTACGGGGCGGTGGCCCTTGGCGGGTTCCGGCGGTATACGACCTACCGGGTGGCCACTGCGGCAGGGGTGTTCACCAACACTGTTTTCGGCGTCATCGTGGCCTACACCTATATAGCCCTGTGGGAGCAGCGCCCCCATCTCGGCGGTTACGACCAGTCGCAGGCCCTGACCTTCGTGTGGGTCAGCCAGGCCCTGCTGATGACGGTCAGCCTGTTCGGCGGAGGCTTCGCGGACGAGCTGGTGGAACGCATCCGTACGGGTGACATCGCCATCGACCTCTACCGCCCGGCGGACCTCCAGATGTGGTGGCTCGCGGCGGATCTGGGCCGGGCGCTCTTCCACTTCCTGGGGCGCGGGGTGATCCCGCTCGCCTTCGGCGCGCTCGTCTTCGACCTCGCGCTGCCCGGCGAGGCGGTGACCTGGCTCGCGTTCGTCCTGGCGGTCCTGTTCGCCGTGGTGGTGAGCTTCGCGCTGCGCTTCCTGGTGGCGCTCACGGCGTTCTGGCTGCTCGACGGCGCGGGCGTCACCTCGCTCGTGTCCATCGCGGGGCTGTTCTTCTCCGGCATGCTGCTGCCGCTCAACGCCTTCCCCGGCCTGCTCGGCGAGGTGGCCCGGGCGCTGCCGTGGTCCGCGCTGTTGCAGATCCCGGCGGACGTCCTGATGGGCCGCCACCGGGGCGTGGGCCTGCTGGGCGCGTACGGCTTCCAGCTCGGCTGGGCGGCTGCCCTGCTCGGCGCGGGCCGGCTGCTCCAGAACGCGGCGGTACGAAGGGTGGTGGTGCAGGGTGGCTGACGTAAGGGGGACGGCGACGTGGGCCGACGGGGGTGCCGGGTCCGGGTCCGGGTCCGGGTCCGGCGGCCGGAGTGCGGGCGGGCGGTCGGCGCCGGGCGCGTTCAGCGCGTACCGCATGATCGCCGGGATGTGGATCCGCTCGACCCTGGCCTACCGGGCGTCGTTCGCGATGATGCTGGTCGGCAACTTCCTGGTGACGGCGTTCGACTTCGTCGTGATCGCCCTGATGTTCTCGCAGGTCCACTCGCTCGGCGGCTACTCGTTCGCCGAAGTGGCGTTCCTGTACGGGACGTCGACGACGGCCTTCGGCCTCGCCAACGCGGTGGTCGGCTCGATCGACAAGCTCGGCGCGCGCATCCGCGACGGCACGCTCGACACGCTCCTCGTCCGCCCGGTGCCGGTGCTCGCGCAGGTCGCCGCCGACCGGTTCGGGCTCCAGCGCCTGGGCCGGCTGCTCCAGGGCGTCCTGGTCCTGGCGGGCGCCCTGGTGGCTCTCGACGTGCACTGGACGGTGCTCAAGGTGCTCCTGGTGCCGGTGATGCTGGGGAGCGGCACGGCGATCTTCTGCGCGGTGTTCGTGGCGGGCGCGGCCTTCCAGTTCTGGGCGCAGGACGCGGCGGAGGTGCAGAGCGCGTTCACCTACGGCGGGCAGACGCTGCTGCAATACCCGCCGACGGTGTTCGCCAAGGACATGGTGCGGGGCGTGACCTTCATCCTGCCGCTGGCCTTCGTCAACTGGCTGCCCGCGCTGTATGTCCTTGGCCGCCCCTACCCGCTGGACCTGCCGCACTGGCTGGCGTTCACCCCGCCGCTGGTGGCCGCCGCGTGCGTGGCCCTGTCCGGGCTCGCCTGGCGGGTCGGCGTACGGGCCTACCGCAGCACGGGCAGCTGAGCGGACCAGCCGCCCAGAACACCCCAACACGACCAGTACGGAAGGGAGTTGACCAGTGGACGACCTCATCGAACTCGACGACGTGGAGAAGGTCTTCGACGTACGGCGCAGGACGGGCCGGCTGCGCCGCGAGAAGCGGCAGGTCAGGGCCGTCGACGGGATCAGTTTCCGGGTGCCGCGCGGCGAGATGGTGGGCTACATCGGGCCCAACGGCGCCGGCAAGTCCACCACCATCAAGATGCTGACGGGCATTTTGACCCCGAGCGCCGGAAGGCTGCGCGTGGCGGGCCTCGACCCGTCCCGCGAGCGGACCGCGCTGGCCCGCCGGATCGGCGTGGTCTTCGGCCAGCGGACCACGCTGTGGTGGGACTTGCCGCTGTACGACTCCTACCGCCTGGCCCACCGCATGTACCGCATCCCCGACCACCGCTTCCGCGAGAACCTGGACCGGTGCGTGGAACTCCTGGATCTGGCCGACCTGTTGGACGTACCCGTACGCCAGCTCTCCCTCGGTCAGCGGATGCGCGGCGACATCGCGGCGGCGCTCCTGCACGACCCGGACGTGCTCTACCTCGACGAGCCGACGATCGGCCTCGACGTCATCAGCAAGGCGAAGGTGCGGCAGTTCCTGCGCGACCTGAACGCCGAACGCGCCACCACCATCCTGCTCACCACCCACGATCTGACCGACATCGAGCAGCTGTGTGAGCGGGTGATGGTCATCGATCACGGCCGCCTCATGTACGACGGGGCGCTCGCGGGGCTGCACGAGGCGGGCGAGAGCGAACGCACCCTGGTGGTCGACCTGGAGCGCGAACTGCCCCCGGTGCGCGCCGAGGGCGCCCGCGTGGTGAAGGTCGAGGGCCCGCGCCAGTGGCTCGCCTTCCCCGCGTCGGCGTCGGCGGCGCCGCTGGTGGCGCACATCGCCGAGACGTATCCGCTGGTGGATCTGTCGATCCGCGAACCGGACATCGAGGCGGTGATCGCGCGCATGCTGTACGCGCCGGACGGCGGCGCCGACGGCTCCCCGGACGGGCCCGCCCCGCTCTCCCCGTCGTGAGCCGGGCCCGCACCCCGCACCCCGCACTCCGCGCCCCCGCACCCCCGGCGCCGTGGGGCGGGGACTTCACTAGGCTTCGCCCATGACGAGTGAACCAGCGGGTGGGCTGCCGGAGATGCGCGCTTCGGACGCGGAACGCGAGCGGGTCGCGGAATCGCTGCGGGAGGCGATGGCGGAGGGGCGGCTCGACATGGAGGAGTTCGAGCAGCGCCTCGAAGCCGCCTACAAGGCGCGTACGCATGGGGAGTTGGAGCCGCTGGTGCGCGACCTGCCGGCGCCGGGCACCATCGGGCCGGACCTCGCGGTGCCGCGCGCGACGCGGGACGACGCCGAGGTCCACTGGCCTTCGCGCATCGGCCACGCGCCGACCTCCAAAGGAGGCTTCGCCTTCTGGAGCGGCTTCTCCCGTAAGGGCGAGTGGACGGTGGCGAAGAAGTTCACGGCGTTCGCGATGTGGGGCGGCGGCGAGATCGACTTGCGCGAGGCGCGCTTCGAGGACCGCGAGACGGTGCTGCGACTGTTCACGATCATGGGCGGGATGGGTGTGACGGTACCGCCGGAGCTGAACGTCCAGGTCAAGGGCTTCGGTCTGATGGGCGGAGTGGACGGCGGCAAGGCCAATGGCGTGGGCACGCCCGGCTCCCCGAAGATGACGATCGTGGCGTTCGCCCTGATGGGCGGAATCGGCGTGGACCGCAAGCTGCGCAAGGCGCAGATGGAGCGGATGCGGCTGGAGAAGAGGGGGCAGGAGGGGGACGGGGGCCGGAAGGAACTGAGGTGACCGGGGCGACGCACCCCGCGCCGGCCGTTCTCCGCCCCCACCCGAACGAGTGGACGTACGCACGTACGGGACCGTACGGGAACTGATCGCGCACCCCGTGAGTACTTCATGTAGAGCACGGCAAGTACGACATGGAGAGCACGACGGCGGGCGGGGAAGGCCGCTTCCGGTGAGAACGGTGGAGCGCATGGAACGTACGGGAACGGGGTCCGAGGAACCCGGCCCCCAGACGCCGGGCGCGGCGGGGGCGGCGGGCACGGCGGCCGGGACCCGGCCGGGCGGGCCCCTCTCCTCAGCCTTCGCGTACACGGCGGCGGACGAGGAGAAGCGCCGGGGCGTGCGCCGGATGAAGGCGACGGCGACCGGCCTGCTGATCCTGGTCGCGGTGGTCTTCGCGCTTGCGACCTGGGCGGACCGTACGGGCGCGGGCGCCTGGGCGGGGTATGTGGCGGCGGCGGCCGAGGCCGGCATGGTGGGCGCGCTGGCGGACTGGTTCGCGGTGACGGCGCTGTTCCGCCGCCCGCTGGGCCTGCCCATTCCGCACACGGCGATCATCCAGAACAAGAAGGACCAGTTCGGCGCGTCCCTGGGCATCTTCGTCGGTGAGAACTTCCTCTCGGCCGCCGTGGTGCGCACGCGCCTGCGCGCGCTGGGGATCGGGCAGCGCCTCGGCACCTGGCTCGCGGAACCCGAGCACGCGGACAGGGTCACGTCGGAACTGGCCACGGCGCTGCGCGGCGCTCTGACGGTGCTGAGGGACGCCGACGTGCAGGCGGTGGTGGGCGAGGCCATCACGCGCCGGGCGGACGCGGCGGAGATCGCGCCGGGCGTGGGCAAGACGCTGGAGCGGATCGTCGCGGACGGCAGCCACCGCAAGGCCGTGGACCTGGTGTGCGTGCGGGCCCACGACTGGCTGGTGCTGCACGGGGACTCGGTGATGGACGCGGTGCAGGGTGGCGCACCCGGCTGGACGCCGCGCTTCGTGGACCGCAAGGTGGGCGAGCGCGTCTACAAGGAACTGCTGCGCTTCGTGACGGAGATGCGCGACATGCCGGCGCATCCGGCGCGCGGCGCCCTGGACCGCTTCCTGGCGGACTTCGCGGCGGACCTCCAGTCGGACACCGAGACGCGGGCGAGGGTGGAACGCTTCAAGTCGGAGATCCTGGCCCGCGCGGAGGTGCAGGACATCATCGCCTCGGCGTGGTCCTCGGTCCGTTCGATGATCATCGCGGCGGCGGAGGACGACCACAGCGAACTGCGCCGGCGCGCGCGGGCGTCCCTGCTCTCCCTCGGCACCCGCCTGACGACGGACCCGCGCCTCCAGTCGAAGCTGGACGGCTGGCTCGAGGACGCGGCGGCGTACGTGGTGTCGACGTACCGCGCGGAGATCACCTCACTGATCACGGACACGGTGGCATCGTGGGACGCGAACGACACGTCCCGCAAAATCGAGGCGAACATCGGCCGCGACCTGCAATTCATCCGGATCAACGGGACGGTGGTGGGTGCGTTGGCGGGGCTGCTGATCTATACGGTGTCGCACGCGGTGGGCGGGTAGCGGGCAGGGGCAGCGGTGGCGGGTTTGGTGCGTGGGCCTGGGGGCGCGGCGCCGGTGTCGTGCGGCGGTGGGCGGGGCGCCGCACCGGCTGGTAGGGCGAGGGGGAGGGCGATGCGCGCCCCGCCGCCGTCTCCTCCCGCCGGGCGCACGACCGGCCTTGCCTGTCCCTGCCGTACGGCCGTGCGCCCGACCACTGGGGGGAGTTGCCCTGAGGTACGCATGGGCAGCGGGCTCCGTTCAACGGTGCTGAAAACAACCCGACGCCGTCGCGTCGGGGCTACGCGGCGGAGTCGCGAGTGACGGCCCAGGACGCCAGCGCGACGGCGCCGGCGACGCCGAACACGGAGGGCCAGGCGCCCACCTTCTTGGCCAGCGGGTGCGACCCGGCGAACGCGGCGACGTAGGCCCCGGTCAGCCCGACGGCCGCCCTGGTCCCGGCCGCCTTCCGCCACTCCCGCGCCGCCCCCGCCCCGGCCGCAGCCAGCACCACCCCACCGAGCGGCCGCCTCTCGGTCCACCGGGCAACCCCATACCCCCCAACGAGCCCGCCGACCGCGACAGCAGTTCCGGAAACCTTCGCCATGGTGTGCCTCCTGAGGTGGGGTGCTTCGAGGCTAACGCGGGGGTGCTGCGGGGCCTGAGCGGGGTCCGGCCGTAGCTGCGGGTATCTGGTTACGGCATGCTCTTCGCATACGTGTCGCCTTCAGGCCAGATCACCTGAGCGGCGACCTCAGCCGCGTGACAGAGCTTAAGAAGGTCGGGTCGGGGCTGGGACGGGAGCAGCAAGGCAATATCTGGTGTGGGCGTTACGAAGCGGCGGTAGTCAAAGAGTTGCCCTATGGCCATACGGATGGCTTCTCGCGTCACGGTGGCTTTAGCTTCGATCAAGAGTTTGTCGGTGACATCATAGAGGTCCGTGTAGAGGTGCTTGACTTCCCCTTCGGGCAATATCTTTTTTCGGGTAACGACGTGCCCTTGTGATTCCAGGTACTGCCGATACGCCTTAACAAGCTTTGCTTCCCGACGATCCGCCTTTCGCGGTTCGCCACTCGGGGTGACCGTCATATGCTCGACGTTGTACTTTTCGACCTCTACATCTTGAACTGCGGTTGACGCTGCGGGGCTGGCTACGAGGTCATCGGTATTCGGGGTTGCATCCACTGGGTGGAGAATGAACATGATGACGGTGCGCGTGTCGCCATCGGCGTCGGGAGCCTCCGCGGTGAACCAGGGCTTTTCCTGGTCGAGCACGAACTGCCCGAGGTTAGCCACCACTCCGTCTTTCGCGGACTCGAAGAGATGGAGGGAACGATTCTGCTGTGCGTGCTGAGCGACCTCGAGGTTGCCCCCAGTCATCTCCTGGTCTCCGTATCGTCCCTCGCCGCAGTAGTGGTAGCACCCGTCTTCACCCCAGCCGTCGTAGTAGCCGTTCTGGCGACCACGTCCGGCGTTCGAGAAGAGGAAGATATAAGGGTGACCTGCGGGGTGGCTAATTCCCTTTTGTCGATTTCCTCCGTACTCGTCATGAATTTCCCCGCGCTTCACCTTCGTGCCTATAGCCGTCAGATCCATAATGGGCCTCCCTGAAATTCAATCATCCGGTTGTGAAAGCGTGTACGGCGTGTCCTATGTGCAACAAGGCGACGTCATCCTGTGGCGATCGCGGCGTACGTTAGGACATCCGCCGGAATCTCGTGAAGAAGCTCCCAGGTGATGGCCATAGGCTTGCTGCCTTCGTGCTTCACGTACTGGGCCGGCCCGAGGAGCATCCACGGCTGGGCCCCGCCGATGTCCGTGTGTTTGTAGCGACGCAGGAAAAGCAGAACGTGACTACCTTCGGCTTGATGATTCTGGTAGCGCTTCCCGGTAGGTGAGGATTTCGACGTCTGGTTCTGGGATTCCCAGTGGAAAAGCTTCTCGCTCAACGCGTAGTCGTGATAACGCGTCTGCGGGGAGAAGTCTTTCTCATCCTTCTCGCGAGTGACGAACAGAGCATCGGTCTTCGTGGACTCGCACCACCTCACTCCCTCGCGGAAGTGGCCTGCCATGAAGCCACCGATGCCCGCCTGCCTTAGTGCCGGGAGAATTTCCTCGCGCGTGTACGAGGCGTGCACCGTGAGCGGTAGATCGGCTTGGTCATCGCCGAGCGGAACAGGGATGTGCTCTGTGCGGGCCAAGTTATACGCCAGCACTTGTCTCAACTCATCGCGCACGGCACGCTGATTAGCCAGGGACGCGAACGCCTCGTCGTAGCTCTCGAAGGTGCCTCCGGTGGGCCAGAGGGAAAAGAAGAGCATTCGGGCGTAACCCTGGGCCTGTGTGCTGAGGTCGTCGTAAGCGGGGGGTTGGTCGTTCAGCATCTGCGAGTACGCGGCCACTCGTTGGGGGTCGTCTACGTGAAGAAAGGACGGGACCCGCTTGAGGAGGGCTGCCTCATCATCGGGAACAGGGTTTGTCAGGAGCTGTGCTCGACGCAGCAAAACCGTCCACGAGTTGCCTCCTCGGTAGATCTCCTTAAGCTCGCGTCCGCTCTCCTCCAGGTAATTGCTAAGGCGCCGCTCTCCGTATGCCGCCACTTCACGAGCCAACACGACCACGTTGACTCCGAGTTGCGACTTGATGTTCTCGATAATAATCCCCTTTGCTTTAGGCTCCAGGATGATCTGGCAGCCGGACGGAAGCTGGGGAAAATCGTGCTCGATGTGGTTGAGAAGGCGCTTCCTGGTCAGGTTAGTGAGCGCGCGGAACTGGTTCTCGAACCGGAACTCCTTGCGATGCTGTCCGATGAAGTCGAGGACGGTCAGCACGGCTTTTCCTTCGCTGCGCCGCAGCCCTCGGCCTAGCTGTTGGAGGAAAACCGTGGCACTGGCGGTGGGACGCAACAGCAGCAACGTGTCTACGTCAGGGATATCAAGTCCCTCGTTGAACAGGTCGACCGAGAAAATGACCTGTAGGTTGCCCGACTTCAGATCGGCCAATGCCTGTTGGCGTTCCAATGACGGCGTCTCACCGGATAGGGCGACGGCGTTCAACCCGGCCCGCTGGAAGTATGCCGCCATGAAACGAGCGTGGGCGACCGAGACGCAGAAGCCGAGGGCTCGCATTGCAGCAGGGTCGGCGACCTTGTCCTCAACGGCCTTGATCACCAGGCGGGCACGAGCATCGTTCCCGGTCAGAACGTTGTTCAGCGATGAGTTGTCGTACGTTCCGCGCTTCCACTCGACAGCGCGCAGATCCGTGTTGTCGCTGATCCCGAAGTAGTGAAAGGGGCTAAGGAGGTCGTTCTCTAGAGCTTCCCAGAGGCGCATCTCGGCCGCGATGCGCCCGCCGAAGAACTCATCATGAATGGTCTTACCGTCCATGCGTTCGGGAGTCGCGGTCAGGCCGAGGAGTTCGACGGGATGGAAATGGTCAAGAATTTTCCGATACGTGGGGGACGTGCCGTGATGAAACTCATCGATCACAATGACGTCGAAGTGATCTGGTGCAAGCCGCTCAAGGGCACGGGTGTTGAGGGACTGGACGCTTGCGAACACATGCGTCCAGCGCTCGGGGATCTCGCCGCTGAAGAGGAGTTCACCGAAGTCTGCGTCAACTAGGACGTCCTGGTAGGTGCGGAGTGACTGTTGCAAAATTTCTTTGCGGTGAGCGACGAACAAGAGTCGAGCGTCGCGTCCTAGCGTGTGACGCAACTGCTTGTAGTCAAGAGCCGCCATCACTGTCTTGCCTGTCCCGGTCGCGGCAACGAGCAGGTTCCGGTGTCGATCGTGGACGGTCCGTTCAACCGCCAGGCGCTCCAGCATGTCGCGCTGGTGTGGGTAGGGCCGTACTTCCAAGCCGGAAAGCTGAAGTGAGGGGCGCCCGTCGTTGAGCGTACGTCCTGAGGCACGCCCCAGTGCTTCATCGAGTCGCGTGCCGTCCCGGGCTGGGTCATACGGCTCGAAGGATGAATCGTTCCAGTACGAATCGAAGGTCGCCTCAAACTTCCGCAGGACGTTGGGGGTGGCGACGGATGACAGTCGCACGTTCCATTCCAAGCCATCTAGGAGGGCCGCCCTAGAGAGATTCGAGCTGCCGACGTACGCCGTGTCGTATCCGCTCTCGCGCCTAAAGAGCCACGCCTTCGCGTGGAGACGCGTCGACCGCAACTCGTAGCTGACGCGTACCTCCGCATTGAACTCCTGCACCAGGCGGTCCAGGGCCCGTCGCTCAGTGGCCCCGATGTAGGTGGTGGTGATGACTCGGATCGGTACGCCCCGGGATCGAGCCGCCTTGAGGGACTGCTCCAGAACTCGCAGACCGTGCCATTTCACAAAGGCACAGAGCAGGTCCACTCGGTCCGCTGTGGCGAGCTCGGTACGAAGCTCAAAGCCCAGGTTCGGATCGTCGGGCGCGTTGGTGATGAGCGCCGTTTCCGAAAGAGGGGTGGCGGGCCGGAGCGCGTAAACGCCTGGCGCCTCCGGCTCGGCGAGAGCCAACAACTGACGTGGTCCATCGTCCACGAGATCCACCCACTGGCGCGCACCATCCAGGGTGCTCATGGATTCCAGGATGTGATTGGCGGCGTGCACGCGCTCTGCGCTCGGCAGTCCATGCAGCACCCGGCGCACCGTCTCAGCGATGTGCCGAGCAAGGACATGCGGCGTCGACTCGCTACCGACCTCCGCTTCAACGGTGCGCCAGCCGTGAGCACTGAGCCCCTTGAGCTGTTGAGTGAGGCGCAGCGTAATGAGCTGCTCGTAGAGGCCAGTTGCTGGTTGCCCGGAGTCGATGGTGTTGGTCACGTGCGCCCCTCCCGTGGATTGTGACCCCTAGTGAAGCAGGGGCCACTGACACTTCGGGGAGAGTGAAGCAGCTTGCCTACGTCCGCCCAGGATTTACTGCACGCCGTGGCAGTCCCCATAGTTGATTTCTGAGCCGCACCAGCAGTCCGCGCCGCGGCTTGGGGGCCAGGGGACTGCTCGGCCTCGGGCGGCCAGGGTGGTGGCGTACTGGGGGAGGAGGTCGGCGTTGGCGGGGGAGGAGGATTCCGAGGCGGCGAAGGCTTCGTAGGAGGGGACCGTGGCTGTTACGACGCCCAGGTTCGGGGTGCCGGCGGCCGCCAGTTCGCGCAGGGACGCCTCGATGTCCAGCAAGTGGGCCGCGTGGGTGGGGTATTCGGACTGGAGCTCGGGATACGCGGTGAGGAGTTCGTCCAGTTCCGGCTCCGGCCAGTGCAGGACCGCGACCGGGAACGGGCGGGACAGGGCAAGGCGGTAGTGGCCCAACTCCGCGCGCAGGCGGGCCAGTTCGGCGCGGAGTTCCGCCGGGTCCTCCGAGCCGAGGGACCACAGGCGCTTCGGGTCGTGGAGTTCGTCCAGGGAGATCGGCGCGGTGTGCAGCTCGTCGGCCAGGGTGTCCCACGTGTCGTGCGGCAGCGCCAGCAGGCGGCGCACCCGGTGCCGGGTGGCGAGCAGGGACTGGGTGCTGTACGGGATGCCCGTGCGGTCCACCGACGCCTCCGCGACGCCCAGCAGGGTCAGCGCGGTGGTCAGCGAGGCGTGGGCCAGGTCGAGTTCGTCGTGGGCCTCCAGCGTCTCGGCGACGATCTCCCAGGCCGCCGGGTCCAGCGGCGCCGCCGCCCGGATGCCGTCGATGATCGCGCGTGCCTCCGGCTCGTGACCGTACTCCCACAGGTTCGCCGCCTTGAACGCCTTCACCAGGTGGGGGTGGTCCACCTTCGCGGACGAGGACAGCAGGCGGTCGTAGAGCGTCGTGGCCCCGGGGCGGTCGCCCGAGAGTTCCAGATGGGCCGCGGCCCGCAGCAGCAGGGGCTCGTGGTCCTCCGGGTACTGGGCCGCGGTGCGCAGCAGACGCTCGGCTTCGGCAGTGTGATCGGCAGGCGTGTCGGGGCGCATGAGGGACACCGTACTGCTGTACGGGGGCTCGACGGAGGGCGCTTCGGAGGCTGGGGGGTGAGTGCGTCACGTCGGGTCCGTCACGTCGGGTCCGTCACGTTCGGGTCCGTCAGCTCCGGCCCGGCACGTTCGGGCTGTCGGGTCGGGTCCCGTCACGTCGGGTTCGTTACCTCGGGCCGCCGCCTCGGGTCGGGTCCGTCGCGTCCGGCCGTTGCGTGGGGCCCGGCACGTTTGGGGCCGTCGCCACGAGCCCTCAGCTCCGGACCGGCATGTTCGGGCCGTCGCGTCGCGGGGCTGGTGGGTTGCGGGTGCGCCACCTACCCTGCGGCCGTGCGCACAGGGATGCCGGTGGTGGCGCGGGGCGGGCGCGGGTGGCGGGTTCGGGTGGCCGCCCGGCGGGGGTGGCGGCGCTGGGCGGGCCGGCGCCGGTGGCGGCGGGTCCGGGTGGACCGGTCCGGGTGGCGGGGGTGCGGGGCGCGGGGGTGGGGGGCGCGGGGGCTGTGGGCCGGGGCCGAGGTCGCCGTGACGCTTGGGCTCGTCGTCCTGCTGCTCGTCGCGCACCAGCTGTGGTGGACCAACCGGGAGGCGCGCGCCGAGGCCGGCCGCACCGTCCGCTCCCTTGAACAGACGTGGAGCGCGGCCGGGCGGGGGCCCGCGGACACCGGGCTCGCGGCGGGGCAGGGGGACGTAAGCGGTCAAGGGGATGCGAACGGGCAGGCGGACGGGACCGGTCAGGGGAGCGCGGGCGGTGGGCACGGGGTGTCCGTCGACCGGGGCGGGCCGGCCACCGGGGTCCAGTCCTCCGGCGTCGGAGGTGGCGGCGCGCCGCGCGGGGACCACGCGTACGCCGTCATCCGGATTCCACGGATCGGCATCACCGCGCCCGTCGCGCAGGGGATCAGCAAGGCCGGCGTCCTGGACAAGGGGTATGTCGGGCACTATCCGGGGAGCGCACAGCCGGGGCAGGCGGGCAACTTCGCGCTCGCCGGGCACCGCAACACCCATGGGGAACCCTTCCGCCACCTCGACAAGCTGGGGGCGGGGGACGAGGTGGTGGTGGAGACGCGGGACGCCGTCTATACGTACGTCGTCGATTCCGTGCTGCCCCAGACCTCGGCGCGCGACGGCGGAACCATAGCGGCCGTTCCCCATAGTGATGTCAAGCCCTCGTACGGGTACAGCACGCCCGGGCACTACCTCACGCTCACCACCTGTACGCCCGAGTTCACCTCCACCTACCGCCTGGTTGTGTGGGGCAAGTTGAGGTCGAGCCGGCCGCGCTAGCGTTCGGGTATGCGTCGTCGTCGATCTCATGTGCTCTGGCTGGGGGTGCCCTACCTGCTCTACCTGGGGGCGCTGCCCTTCGTGAACAAGGTGCGGCCCGTGGTGTTCGGGCTCCCCTTCCTCTTCCTGTGGCTGCTGATCGCGACGCTGCTGACGCCGCTCGCCATCTGGTTCACCTGGCGGGGCGACCGTCGCGCCCGCGCGGCAGCGGCAGCGGCACCGGCGGCGGCAACGAAGCCGACACCGGCGGCGGGAGGCGAGCGATGAGCAGCGCCGCCGTCGCCACGACCATCTTCGGCGCCTTCATGGTCGGCACGGTCGCACTCGGGCTGCTCGCCGTCCGTGGCCGAAGGGCCGAAGGAGGGGGCGGGCTCGCCGAGTGGTCCGTCGGGGGGCGGAGCCTTGGGACCGTGTTCATCTGGGTTCTGATGGCCGGCGAGAGCTACACCAGTTTCAGCTATCTGGGTGCTGCGGGGTGGGGCTACAACTACGGTGCCCCGGTGCTGTACGTCGTCGCCTACATGTCGTGCGGCTACGCCGTGGGGTACGTGGTCGGGCCCCTGCTGTGGGCGTACGCGAAGAAGCACGGCCTGGTGGGGATCACCGACATGGTGGCCCACCGGTACGGGCGGCCCTGGCTGGGGGCGCTGGTCGCGCTGCTCGCCACCGTCTTCCTGCTGCCGTACATCCAGTTGCAGATCACCGGCATGGGCGTGGTCGTCTCGACCATCTCCTACGGCGCGATCTCGCTCAACTGGGCCTATTTCCTTGCCTTCGCGGTGACGACGGGGTTCGTGGTGGTCAGCGGGCTGCGCGGCAGCGCCTGGGTGTCCGTGCTCAAGGACGTGCTCGTCATCGTCACCCTGGCCCTCCTTGCGATCTATGTGCCGCTGCACTATTTCGACGGGTACGGGCACTTCTTCGACCGGATCGTGAACGAGAAGAGCGACTGGCTGACGCTGCCCGGCCATGGCGGGGTGTTCGGGCAGGCGTGGTTCGCCTCGACGACCGTCCTCAACTCCCTGACCGTCGTCATCTTCCCGACCACGGTGGCCGGTTACCTCGGCGCCCGCAGCGCCGACACCCTGCGGCGCAACGCCATGCTGCTGCCCGCCTACAACGTGCTGCTCTTCGTGCCCATGCTGCTCGGCATGGCGGCGGTCTTCGTCGTGCCGGGGCTGGTGGGCGCCGACTCCAACCTCGCGCTCTTCAAACTCGTCGTGGACTCGCTGCCCGCGTGGACCGTCGGGCTCATCGGCGTTGCCGCGGCGCTGTCCTCGATCGTGCCGATGGCGGTGTTCATGCTGGTCATCGGCACGATGTGGGGGCGCAGCGTGCTGGCGCTCGTACCGGGCCTCCGGGTGCGGCAGAAGGCGGCCTCGCAGGTCGTGGTGATCGTCGCGGGGGCGCTGGCGCTGCTCATGACGTACACCGTGCCCAACACTCTCGTACGGCTCTCGCTCATCTCCTACGAGGGGATGGCTCAGCTCCTGCCGCTGCTGCTCTTGGGGCTCGTGTGGCGGAGGGTGACGCTGGTGGGCGGGCTCGCGGGGCTCGCGGTGGGGGTCGGGACGGTCTGCGGGTTCGTGTTCACCGATCACGATCCGGTGTGGGGGGTGAACGCGGGGATCGTCGCGCTCGGCGTCAATCTCGCGGTGACGCTCGCGCTGTCGTACGCGGGGCCGAAGGGGGCGGAGCCGGTGGGCGAGGATGCCCTGGCTCGAGATCCGTTCGACGACGTTCGGGTGTGAGGCGGCCCGCACGGGGCGCTGGCCTGGGCGGGGTGGCCCGGGGCCGTCCCTCAACGGGGCCGCGCCCGGGGGTCGTGTATAACGGGAAGGACATACGCGGCTGAACGAGTGACCGAAGGAGGCGGGCGGCATGAGCGGAGTCATCGCGCGGTGCGCACGCCTCGCCCGGCCCCTGTTCGGCTTCCTCCTGTTCGTGCTCGCCCAGGCCGTCCTCGTCGAGGGCGGCACGCTCTCCGCCGCCGTCGCGCTCGCCGCGACCGCCGCCGTCGGCTCCGCGCTCGCCGTGTGCGCCACGCTCGCCTCGCGCGCGATGCCCGTGGCGCGCACCCGGGTGCGGACCGCGATCCGCGACCGGGAACGGCGTACCGCCTTCCTGCCGCAGCGCGATCCCGACGCCTCCGGGCGGCCCCGGCCCCGAGCGCCCGGCCGTCTCGTCCTGACGGCCGCGTAGGGGCATCCGCATCCCCACCAGCGCTTCCTAGCCTCTTAGCCTCCTGGCTCCTGGCTTCCTGGCGTCGCCCCGCCGGCTCGTCATCGCACGCGCATCCGCACGGCACACCCGTGCGCCCACGTGTCATCCCTGACGAGACGCCCCGGAGGGCTTCCGCATGTTCACGCCCCTTTTCAGCGCTTTCGCGAACCTCACCGAACACCTCGCCGGTCTGCTCGACCCGGTCTTCCACGGTGCGTCGACGGCCGTCGCGATCATGCTTTTCACTGCTTTTGTACGTCTCGCTGTGCACCCCCTGTCGCGGCAGGCAGCGCGGGGTCACAAGGCGCAGACCAGGTTGAAGCCGCAGATCGCCGCGCTGCGGGAGAAACACGGCAAGGACAGCAAGGCACTCCAGAAGGCGGTCATGGAGCTGCACGCCGCCGAGAAGGTGTCGCCGATGTCGGGGTGTCTGCCGGGGCTGCTCCAGATGCCCGCGTTCTTCCTGCTCTACCACCTGTTCTCCAGCACCGACATCGGCGGCAGGGCCAACGGTCTGCTCGACCACACCCTCTTCCAGGCGCCGCTCGGCGGGCACTGGGCGGACGCGCTCGCGCACGGCGGGTTCTTCGGTGCGCGCGGGCTCGTGTATGTCGCGCTGTTCGCGGTCGTCGGGGCCGTGGCCACCTTCAACTACCGGCGGATGAAGCGGCAGATGGCGGCCAGTCCCGTCGTGGCGCCGGGCGGGCAGGACGCGGTGCCGGGGATGGCGGCGATGAGCAAGTTCATGCCGCTGCTGTCCTTCGCCACCCTGTTCACGGTCGCCGTGGTGCCGCTCGCCGCCGCGCTCTACGTCGTGACCAGCACCACCTGGACCGCCGTCGAGCGGGCCTTCCTCTACCAGCACATGCTGCCCGCGCCCGCCGCGCTGACGACCGCCGCCTAGCACGTGCCGCCCTGGTTACGGTCCAGTTTGTGAACGGGGTCTTGCGGAGTGGACGGCTTCCTTGGACGATCGGACGATCCTCCGATGGCCGCTACCCATCGGCCGGGCCCCGCTCGACCATAGGGAGACTGACCATGAAGCTGCTGCGCGTAGGCGACGCCGGTGCGGAACGTCCGGCGCTGCTCGACGCCGACGGGACCCTGCGGGACCTGTCCGGCCTGGTGACGGACATCGACGGCGACCTGCTGGCCGACGAGTTCGCCCTGGACCGGATACGGGCCGCGGCCGGCGCCGGGGTGCTGCCCGCGCTCGCCGATGCCGGGGTGCGCGTCGGGCCGCCGGTGGCGCGGGTCGGGAAGGTCGTGTGCATCGGGCTGAACTACCACGACCACGCCGCCGAGACCGGCGCGGCGACGCCCGCCGAGCCCGTCGTCTTCCTCAAGGCGGCGGACACGGTGGTCGGGCCCGACGACACGGTGCTCGTGCCGCGCGGGTCGGTCAAGACCGACTGGGAGGTCGAGCTTGCCATCGTCGTCGGGCGCACCGCGCGGTATGTGGGCGAGGACGAGGACGCGCTGGCGTACGTCGCCGGGTACGCGGTGTCGCACGACGTGTCCGAGCGGGAGTTCCAGCTGGAGCGCGGCGGCACGTGGGACAAGGGCAAGAACTGCGAGACGTTCAACCCGCTCGGGCCGTGGCTGGTCACCCGGGACGAGGTGCCCGACCCGCAGGCGCTGTCGCTGAGGCTCTGGGTCAACGGCGAGCTCAAGCAGGACGGGTCGACGGCGGGGCAGATCTTCTCCGTGGCGGAGGTCGTGCGGTACGTCAGCCGGTTCATGACGCTGTACCCGGGGGACGTCATCAACACGGGTACGCCTGCGGGGGTGGCCATGGGGCAGGCCGAGCCCAAGCCGTATCTCCGTGAGGGGGACGTGGTGGAGCTTGAGGTGTCCGGGCTTGGGCGGCAGCGGCAGGTGTTGAAGGGGGCGTAGCGCTTCCAGCGGGGTTGGGGGTGGGGGGGGGCTTGGGCCTGCGGCCCTTGCCCTTGCCCACCCGCCCGCCCGTGCGGCCGGGTTGGCGGGTTCGGCCACCTGTGGGTGGCGTGCGTTTCGCCGGCTTCCGGCGGTGGGTGGTCGTGACGCCCGCCTGCGGCGGGCCGGGGTTTCCCACCCGCCCGCCCATGCGGCCGGGTTGGCGGGTTCGGCCACCTGTGGGTGGCGTGCGTTTCGCCGGCTCCCGGCGGTGGGTGGTCGTGGCGCCCGCCTGCGGCGGGCCGGGCTTTCCCACCCGCCCGCCCGTGCGGCCGGGTTGGCGGGTTCGGCCACCTGTGGGTGGCGTGCGTTTCGCCGGCTTCCGGCGGCCGGTGGACGCGGCGCCCGCCTGCGGTGACCTGCCTGCCCGTTCTGCCGGGTTGGCGTAGGCGTCCGCCTGTGGGTGGCGTGCGTCTCGTCGGCTTCCGGCGGCCGGTGATGCGGCGCCCCGCCTGCGGCGGGCCCGAGGCCTCCCCACCGTCCGTGGCGGCCCGGGCTTTCCCACTCGCCTGCCCGTTCCGCCGGGTTGGCACAGGCGGCCACCTGTGGGTGCCGTATGTCTCGTCGGCGCCCCGCCCCGGTGGTCGCGGCGCCGCCCGTAGTGATCCCACCCTGCGCCGGATGGGGCGCCTCCGTGCGTGTCTCAGGGGATACGCGTGGCAAATTTCGCATATTGCGTAAATGCGAAATGCGGCAGGAATTCGGAAAAGGGCGGCCACTGCCTCGGCCGTTGTCGTGGGGGCGTCCGTCGTCGTCGGGGCCCTGGCCACGCTCGGGGTCGCCGATCCGTTGCCCGACGGGCTCGGGCCCTGCAAAGGGAGCAACTGTCCGGTGGTCTACCCCGATCACAACAACGGGCCGCTCGCCGGGCGGGACAACAACATCAACATCTTCGTCGGCGGGGACTTCCTGGTGCGGCAGGCCGCCGCCGAGGCCGAGGGAAAGGTCGTCGTCCTCGGCAACTTCGACCAGCACAAGGCGGCCGGCGTCTCCCAGGTCTACAACGTCGGCGTCGCCGGGGTCGGCTCCCGCGTGCCGCCGGACAACGGCACCGACTTCCTGACCACCGGCAAGGACGTCACCGTCGCCCCCGGTCAACGCCTCCTCGCCGAAGAGGGGTCCACCTTCGGCGTCGTACGCCACGGCGGGGCGCTCAGCGGCACCGTCCGGCCCCGGGCCGTGCAGGACGACGACGCGGCCGCCCCGTACGCCCGGCTCAGGCCGAGCCTCGCCGCGGCCAGCCACTGTTACGCCTACGTGGACGGCAAGCCCAGGCCCGCCACCGGCACCGCGCGCAACAACGGCAACGAGACGCTGTTCACCGGCGACGGCACGTCCGCGATCCAGGTGTTCAACGTCGACTTCGACCTCATCTCCTCGGGCGGCGGCGCGCAAGGGTACTTGTTCACCGGAATCCCCGCCGGGGCCACCGTCCTGGTCAACCTCACCGGTGAGGCGCGCGAGATCAACACGTACATGGGTACGCTCCCGCCCGCTCTGCGCGACCGGTTGCTGTGGAACTTCCCCGACGCCGGGACGGTCCGGCTGCGCGGCAGCGGGCAGTTCTCCGGCAGCGTTCTGGTCGGCAACGCCGACAGCACCACCACGGTCACGCTGCCCGGCGTCAACGGGCGTTTCTTCACGGTTGGTTCGCTCGTCCACACCTCCGTGGTGGGGGGTGGGGGCGGGCAGGAGTTCCACGCCTATCCCTTCAACGGGGACCTGCCCAGCTGCCGGGGCGAGGAGCCGGAGCCCTCACCGACCCCGCCCACCCCGACGCCCACGCCGGAGCCCCCAACTCCCACGCCGGAGCCCCCCACTCCGACCCCCGAACCTCCTACGCCAACTCCCGAACCCCCGACTCCGACCCCCGAGCCGCCCACTCCCACCCCCGAGCCGCCGACTCCAACCCCGAGCCCCACGGACTCCGAGGAGACGACCACCGGCGGAACCACGGGTGGCACCACCGGTGGCACCACGGGTGGTGACTCCGGTGGCACGACGGGTGGTGACTCCGGTGGCACGAACGGCGGCGACACCGGCGGAACCACGGGTGGTGACTCCGGCGGAACCACGGGTGGTGACTCCGGCGGCACGAACGGCGGCGACACCGGCGGAACCACCGGCGGCGACACCGGTGGCACGAACGGCGGGGACTCCGGCGGCACCACCGGTGGGGATTCCGGTGGGCATTCCGGCGGCAGCGACTCCGGCGGGTACGGCACGGACGGCGGGAGCAACGGCGGCGGTGAGCTCCCCGACACCGGTACGCCCTCCGACACGATGGTCCTGTACGGCGGACTCGCCGTGGCCCTCGTCGCGGCCGGCGGCGTCACCTACGTCGTGACCCGCAAGCCCAAGGGTTTGGGTTAGGACGCCAGAAGGCCAGGACGCTAGGACCCGTCCCGCCGTGGACGGGTGCCGGCGAGCAGTTCGGCGAGCGCCCTGGCCACCAGCGCGTGATCCTGCGCCTGGGGCAGGCCCGAGACCGTCGCCGTGCCGACGACCCCGACGCCCTCGACCGTCACCGGGTACGAACCCCCGTGCGCGGCATAGGAGTCGGGGTCCAGGCGCGACCCCTCTTCGAACGTCGTGCCCTTGGCCCTGAACCGGGCGCCGACCAGGAAGGACGGCGCCCCGTACCGTTCGGCGACGCGGCGCTTGCGGTCGATCCAGGCGTCGTTGTCGGCGCTCGACCCGGGCAGCGCGCAGCGGAACACCGTACGGGCGCCGTGCCGTACGTCGATCACGACCGGCGCGTTCCGCTCGACGGCGAGCGCGCGCAGGAGCATGCCGAGTTCCCAGGCGTCCTCGTACGTGAACTGCCGCAGCGTCAGGCGCTGTTGCTCGGCTTCGAGAACGGCCACGTCGTCTTCTGGCGCGCCGCTGCCGGCCGCGCCGCCCGCCGGCTCCGGGTGCGTCGTCGTGTCCCGTGCCCTCACAGCGCCACCTCCACCGTCACGCCTTCGCGGGCCGAGCGCCGGGCCGCCTCCAGGACGTCGAGGGCGGCCGCCGCCTCGTGCGCGGTGACCGGCGGTTCGCCGCCCTCGCGCAGGGCCTTGGCGATCGCCGCGTAGTACGCCGGGTAGTCGCCCGGCTCCGTCGGCACGGGGCATCCGCCGCCGGTCAACGAGGAGTCGCCGCTGCCGACCCGGCCCCACAGCGACTCGGGCTCCACCCCCCACGGTTCGTTCGCCGAGGGACGCCTGCCCTCGCGCAGGGCCGCCTCCTGCGGGTCGAGCCCGTACTTCACGTAACCCGCCGACGAGCCCAACACGCGCATGCGCGGGCCGAGTTGGGCTGCGGTCGCGCTGACGTACAGGTGCGAGCGGACGCCGTTCGCGTGCGTGATCGCGATGAAGGTGTCGTCGTCGGCCTGGGCGCCGGGGCGGCGTACGTCGGCCTCCGCGTAGACGCGCAGCGCCGGGCCGAACAGGACGAGCGCCTGGTCGACGACGTGGCTGCCCAGGTCGTACAGGAGCCCACCGATCTCCGCCGGGTCGCCGGACTCGCGCCAGCCGCCCTTGGGCTGCGGCCGCCACCGCTCGAAGCGCGACTCGAAGCGCTGGACCTCGCCGAGTTCGCCGTCCGCCAGCAGCCGCTTCAGGGTCAGGAAGTCGTTGTCCCAGCGGCGGTTCTGGAAGACCGAGAGCAGCAGGCCGCGCTCCTCGGCGAGGGCGGCGAGCTCGCGCGCCTCGGCCGCGGTGCCGGCCAGCGGCTTGTCCACGACGACGGGAAGGCCGGCCTTGAGCGCGCCGGTCGCGATCGGCACGTGCGTCTTGTTGGGCGAGGCGATCACGACGAGGTCGAGCCCCGCGTCGTACAGCTCCTCGGGGCTGCCCGCGAAGCGCAGCCGCTCGCCGTGCTCGGCGCGGGCCTGCGCCTGCCGCTCGGGACTTGAGGTGACGACCGTGTCGAGGACCAGGCCCTCGGTCGCGGCGATCAGCGGGGCGTGGAAGACGGAGCCGGCCAGGCCGTAGCCCACGAGTCCCACGCGGAGCTCGGTGGTCATGGCGTTACCGGCGTTCATGGGGTCCTTCATGCGTCCCACTTAAGCAACGCTGTTGCCAAAGTGCAAGCAACAGGGACAATGGGTCGGTGAACAGGAGCAATACGGGTGTGAATCTTCCGGCGCTGCGCCATCACAACGCCGCGCTCGTCCTGGACCTGCTGCGCGCGGCGGGCGAGCGGGGCATCAGCAGACTGGAACTGGCCGAGCGCACGGGGCTCACCCCCCAGGCGGTCAGCAAGATCACCGGGCGGCTGCGGGACGAGGGCACGGCCACCGAGGCGGGCCGGCGCGCCTCGACCGGGGGCAAGCCGCGCACCGTGCTCAAGCTGGTGCCCTCCGCCGCGCACGCGATCGGGCTCCATCTGGACCGCGACGAGCTGACGGCGGTCCTCGTCGACCTCGCGGGCACCCTGGTCGGCGCCAGGACCGTACCGCTGGACCTCGGCGAGGAGCCGGCCCGGGTGGTGGAGGCGGCCGCCGCCGAGGCCGAGGCGCTGACCGGCGGCCGGCGCGTGCTCGGCGTGGGCGTCGCCATGCCGGGCCCGCTCGACCACGCCGGCGGGATCCTGCACCGCGTCACCGGTTTCCCGCACTGGAACGGCTTCCCGCTGCGCGACGCGCTCGCCGAACGGCTCGGCCAGAAGGTCTTCCTCGACAAGGACACCAATGCGGCCGCCCTCGGTCTGGCCTTGCGCGACCGCACAGGGGACGGCTCCTTCGCCTACCTCCACCTGGGCAGCGGGCTCGGCGCGGGTCTCGTGCTCGGGGGCGCGCTGCACCGGGGGGCCCGTACGGGAGCGGGCGAGTTCGGCCACCAGACGATCCTGCTCGGCGGGCCGGTGTGCGGGTGCGGGGGGCGCGGCTGCATCGAGGCGCTGTGCCTGGCGGCGGTCGCCCGGGGGGACATCGCGGCGGCGGCCCGCTTCCTCGGGGTGGGCGCGGCCAACCTCGTCGGACTGCTCGACATCGACGAGATCCTGCTCGGCGGGCGTACGGTCACCGCCGACCAGGACACGTTCGTGCGCGGTGTGGGCGCGGTCGTAGAGGAACGGGCCCGGCGCGGCGGGGCCCCCGCGGTCCCGGTCCTTGCGGCGGCCGGCGGTCCGCACGCGGTGGCCGAGGGCGCGGCCCAGCTGGTCCTGGTCCCCGTCTTCGGCCGCGCGAGCGTGGTCGGCCCGGGGGCCCGGCGGGAGAGCGCGGCGACGGCGCACTGACAGGAGCGCGGCGACGGCGGACCGATAGGAGCGCGGCGACAGCGGACCGATAGGGCGGTATTGGGCTGATAGGGCGGTCTTACCGGTACGGGTGGCCGCGCCGGGCCGCGTCGCCCGGAAATGCGGCGCGGGCGCGTGGCAGGCTCGCGGACCACGGCCGCGGTCGGCCGAGGAGCCCCGGCTCCGGGCGCGGCCCCGAAGTCCGGGCCCGAACCGGGCCGTGAGCCCGAGCCCCGAACGCCGCGAGCAGCAAAGGCCCCGCATGCGACTGCGTACCGCCCTCGCCACCGCAGTGGCCGCCGCCACGATCGTCCCGCTCGCGGGGGTCGCGGCGGCCGACGACGGCGGACTGCCGCCCGGACGGCACGATGTCGCGCCGCGCAAGCCGGTCGTCGCGACACAGCCCGTCGAGCGGCCGCTCGCCGAGAAGCCGGCGCCGTGCGCCCTGAAGACCGGCTCCGCCTTCCCGCTGGACACGCGGATCCAGGGCGGGCCCGCCGAGTACGTCCCCGGCGGCGAAAGCCAGGAGTGGTCCATCGGCCTCACCAACACCTCGGGCGAGACCTGCGACGGCATCCACCCGGTGCTGGTCCTCGTCGACCGGGACCGCACCCTGGAGAACTCCCAGCCACGGATGGAATTCGACGACCCCGCCACCGGGCGCCGGCACCCGGTGACGTTCGTCAAGACGGATCTGGACGAGCACATCGGCGTCTTCGACGACGGCTTTCCCGGGTTCGTCATCGGCCCGGGCAAAACCGTCACGGTGCGGGTGCGGCTCGGCTTCGCCGACGACACCGTGCCGGGGCCCGTCACGGCGAACGCGGCGATCGTGCAGCGCCGGGGGAGCGACGGCCAGTGGGTGGGGGAGTCCGGCGACTACCACTTCGACATCGTGGCCGAGGACGATCTGCTGGGCGCACTCGACGCCGAGCTCGCCGCGACCGGCCGGGGCAGCGCGCTCACCGGGCTCGCGCTCACCGCGGCGGTGCTGCTCGTCGTGGGGGCGGCGCTCATGAGCGGGGCGCGGAGGCTGCGCGGGCGGCGCGACTGAGGTTGCGTGGGTCCTGGCCGGAGTGGGGCGACTGAGGTCGCGCCGGCAAGGACCCCGGCCCGGGCTCCCGGCCCCGGGCGTTCACCTGCCCGTGCGAGCATCGACCCCGTGGCACACCAGAACGACTCCCTGTCCGGCTACCCCGAGAACCAGGCACCCGGCGCCCCCGTCCGCTCCGGCATCCCCGAGCACGGGCGCATCCCCAAGTACTACCTCGTCAAGGCCCAAGTGTCCCTGCTCATCGACGAGTTGGGCGAGGGTGGGCTGCTGCCGGCCGAGCGTGATCTGGCCCTGCGCTACGAGGTCGCCCGCGAGACGGTGCGGCTGGCGCTGCGCGAGCTGGTCCTGGAGGGGAGGCTGCGGCGCCAGGGGCGGGGCACGGTGGTGGCGGGGCCCAAGCTGGCGCAGCCCCTGTCGCTGGCCAGCTACACCGAGGGCGTACGCCGTCAGGGGCGCAAACCCGGGCGGCACCTCATCACGCTCGAACGCTTCCCCTGTCCGCCCGCGCTCGCCGACGAGACCGGGCTGCGGCGGGGGGAGCCGGTGTGGCACATGGAGCGGGTGCTGCTCGCGGACGACGAGCGGGTGGGGCTGGAGAGTACGTATGCCGCCGTGGCCCGCATGCCGGATCTGGAGGCGGAGTTCGCGCCGGACTCCTCCTTCTACGCCTATCTGCGCGACCGGCTCGGCGTGACCCTCGGCGATGTCGACGAACGCATCGAGACGGTGCTGGCCACGCCTCGGGAGGCGCTGCTCATCGGTACGCCGCCGGCGTTGCCGATGCTGCTGATTCACCGGGTTTCGCGGGATGCGCGGGGGTTGCCGTTGGAGCGGGTGCGGACGCTGTACCGGGGGGACCGGTTCTCCTTCACCACGCACCTGGACGCGAGCGTGCGCGCCTGAACGCGTCGTGCGGGCCGCGTTCGAGTGTGTGGTGCGGGTTGGTGGCGGCTGGCCGCGCAGTTCCCCGCGCCCCTGGGCATCCGGTGCTGGCCCGCACCGGCATCCTCGGGCCTGCGCGGGGGCCTTGCCCGCAGACCGTGCGTGGCCGGTCGCGCAGTTCCCCGCGCCCCTGGCAGGGCTGGTGCTGGCCCACACCGGCATCCTCGGCCGGCCCGGTGTTTGCCCCCGGCGGGGTCCGTGCTGGCCCGCAGCGGCATCCTCAGCCCGTCCGGCGATTGAGGACGAGCGCGTTCAGCGCGAATGGGGTCTGGGGCGGAGCCCCAGAGGTCCCGGCTGCGGGCCGTGGGCGCTCCTCGCGCAGTTCCCCGCGCCCCTGGCCAGGGGCGGCGTCGGCCCGCGCGGTCGTGGTTGGGCTGCCCCACGCGCGGCGCAAGGTCACGGAAGCGTAACGGGTCTAGGCCAAGTTTGGGGGGCCGTTCACCGGGGGGTTGCCGGGGGGACCGGGGTGGGACACCCGGGCGCAGGAGCGTGGGCCGCGTGAGAGTCATCGTCGTAGGAGCCGGCGTGGTGGGAACCACACACGCCTGGCACGCAGTGGAACGCGGCCACGAGGTCGTACACATCGAGCGCGAGAGCGAGGCCCGCGGCGCCTCGCTGCGCAACTTCGGCCAGATCTGGGTCAGCGGCCGCGCGGGCGGTGAGGAACTGGCCACCGCCCTGCGCGCCCGCGAACTGTGGGAGGAGATCGGCCAACGCGTCCCCGGCCTGGGCTTTCGCGCCAACGGCTCGCTGACCCCCCTGCGTACCGACCTGGAGGTGGCCGTGGCCGAGGCCGCGGCGGCCCGCGACGACGCCGCCGAACGCGGCTACCGGCTCGTCACCGCCGACCGGGCCCGCGCCCTCAACCCCGCCCTGCGCGGCGACTTCAGGGCCGCCCTGTGGTGCGCAAGGGATGCCGCGGTGGAGCCCCGTACCGCGCAACTCGCCCTGAAACAAGCTCTGTTGGCGTCCGGGCGCTACACCTACCTGGGCGGCAGGGAGGTCCGCGAGGTCCTTGACGGCCCGGGCGGTCACGCCGTCCGCGACGACCACGGTGAGCGGCACACCGGCGACGCCGTGATCCTGTGCACCGGCGCCTGGCTCGGCGGACTCGTGCGCGAACTCGTCCCCGACCTGCCCGTGCGCCGCGTACGCCTCCAGATGATGCAGACCGCGCCGCTCGGCGAGCCGCTGACCACCTCCGTCGCCGACGCCGACAGCTTCCGCTACTACCCCGCGTACGCGGGCGAGGCACTGGACGCGCTGAACGCGGGCCAGGCGCAGGAGCCGGCCGCCGCCGCGCACCGGATGCAGCTCCTCATGGTGCAGCGCGCGGACGGCGGACTGACCATCGGTGACACCCACGAGTACGAGCACCCCTTCGCCTTCGACGTGACCGAGGAGCCCTACGACCACCTCACCCGGGTCGTGGAGTCCTTCCTCGGGCGGCCCCTGCCCGCGATCCGGCGCCGCTGGGCCGGGGTCTACGCCCAGTGCGTGGACACCACCCGCGTCGTGCACCGCCAGCGCGTGTCGGACGGGGTGTGGCTGGTGACCGGGCCCGGCGGACGCGGCATGACCTGCTCACCCGCCATCGCCGAACAGACCGCCAACGAGCTGCACTGGTAAGGGAGTTGACCACCGTGACTACGACCAGCGTGACCACAGCCACCGCGACCGCCTACAACCTGGTCGTGCTCGACATGGCGGGCACCACCGTCGCCGACGGCGGACTCGTCGAGCGGGCCTTCGCGAGCGCGGCGGACCGCCTCGGCGTCGAGCCCGGTTCCGCCGAGCACGCCACCATGCTCGACCACGTCCGCGCCACCATGGGCGAGTCCAAGATCTCCGTCTTCCGCCACCTGTTCGGCGACGAGGACAAGGCGCGGCTCGCCAACACCGCCTTCGAGGGGGCCTACGCGAGCCTCGTCGACGCCGGGCACATCGCCCCCGTCCCCGGCGCCCGCGAGGCCGTCGAGCGGCTGAAGTCCGAGGGTCGCACCGTGGTCCTGTCCACCGGCTTCGCCCGCGTCACCCAGGACGCGATCCTCGCGGCGCTCGGCTGGCAGGACCTCGTCCCGCTCACGCTGTGCCCCGCCGACGCGGGCGGCCGCGGCCGCCCCTACCCCGACCTGGTGCTCAGCGCGTTCCTGCGGACCCGCGCCGTCGACTCGGTGCGCGCCGTCGCGGTGGCGGGCGACACCTCCTACGACATGCTCAGCGGCGTACGGGCGGGCGCGGGCATCGTCGCGGGCGTGCTGACCGGCGCCCACGACCGGGCGGCGCTCACCGAGGCGGGCGCGGGCCATGTGCTCGCCTCGGTTACCGAACTCCCCGACCTCATAGCCGAGTTGGAGGCCGCGAGGTGAGCGGCGCGGCCCCGCCCGGCGCGCCCGGCAGCGGTATCCGCTTCGACGGCGTCACCGTGGCCTACGACGGCAACGTCGTCCTCGACTCGCTCCAGCTCAGCGTCGAGCCAGGCGAGGTCATGGCCCTGCTCGGCCCCTCCGGCTCCGGCAAGACGACCGCGCTGCGCGCCGTCGCCGGGTTCGTCCGGCCCGCCGCGGGCCGGGTGTTCATCGGCGAACGCGACGTGACCCATCTGCCGCCCCACCGGCGCGGCATCGGCATGGTCGTCCAGCAGTACGCGCTCTTCCCGCACCTGCGCGTCCAGGACAACGTCGCCTTCGGGCTGCGGGCGCGCAAGGTGCCCAAGGCGCAGATCGCCGTCAGGGTCGCCGAAGCCCTCGCCATGACCGGCATGGAGAGCTACGCCAAACGCCATCCGCGCGAGCTCTCCGGCGGCCAGCAGCAGCGCGTGGCCATCGCCCGCGCGCTCGCCATCCGCCCCGGCGTCCTCCTCCTGGACGAGCCGCTGTCCGCGCTCGACGCCCAGCTGCGCTCGGGCATGCTGGCCGAACTGGCGCGCCTGCACCGGGAGTTGCCGGACGTCACGATCCTGTACGTCACCCACGACCAGATCGAGGCGCTGACCCTCGCCGACCGCATCGCGGTCATGGACCGCGCCCGCCTCCAGGACTGCGGAACCCCGCAGGACCTCTACCGCAGGCCCCGTACGCGGTTCACGGCGTCGTTCGTCGGCAACGCCAACCTCCTGCCCGTGCGGGTGGGTTCGGGCTCGGTCCTCTTCGGCAGCACGGAGCTCTCGGTCGCGACCCACGAGGTGGTCCGGGGCGCGCAGGCCACCCTGTGCGTGCGGCCGCACCTGGTCGGGCTCGGCGCAGGACCCAACGCGCTGCGCGGCAGGGTCGCGGAGGTGCAGTGGCGGGGGGCCACGCACCGGCTGTACGTGGATGTGGACGGCCACCGCGTGAAGGCGGACGTCCGCGAGCTGCGGACCACCCCGGCCCTCGGCGACGAGGTCACCCTGCACTTCGCCCGCGAGGACGCGGTGCTGCTCGGCGCGGAGGTGAGCGGTGGATAGGAGCGCGGTGCTCAAGAGCGGCCCGGCGCCGGGGACCGCGCCGAACGGTTCCGCCCGGCGCGGTGACAACGCGCGGGAGCGACGGGAGCGGCGGGAGCGACGGGAGCGGCGGGAGCAACGGGAGCAAGGAGGGCGCGGCCGTCAAGTGCCCGCGTTCGTATGGGCGTTGCCGCCCGTCCTGGTCCTTGCCGCCGTCTTCCTCTACCCGCTGGCCCTCGTCGTCCGGCAGTCCCTCTCCCCGGACACCGGGGGAACCTCGTTCGCGCCGTACGCCGACGTGTTCGCATCGGCCGCGTTCCGGGACGCGCTGGGGACCACGGTGTGGCTGGCGGCCGGGGCCACCGCCGGGTGCCTCGTGCTGGGGTTCGTGCTGGCGCTGGTCATCGCGTTCGTGCCGTTTCCCGGCGGGAAGGCCGTCGCCCGGTTCATCGACGTCTTCCTCTCCTTCCCGTCCTTCCTGATCACGCTGGCCCTGCTGTTCGTCTACGGCTCGGTCGGCATGGCCAACGGCCTGTGGAGCGACGTCACCGGCGCGGGCACCGGGCCCTTCCAGTTCCTGACCACCCCCTGGGGCGTGCTGCTCGCGGAGATCACGTACTTCACGCCGTTCGTGATGCGCCCGCTGCTCGCCGCGTTCTCCCAACTCGACACCGCGCAGCTGGAAGTGGCGTCCTCGCTGGGCGCGCGGCCCGCCAGGATCGTGCGGCAGGTGATCCTGCCCGAGGCGCTGCCCGCGCTCGCGGCCGGGGGCGCGCTGGTCCTGGTGATGTGCCTCAACGAGTTCGGCATCGTCCTGTTCACCGGCGCCAAGGGCGTCACCACGCTGCCGATGCTCGTCTACAGCAAGGCGATCCTGGAGTCCGACTACCCGGCCGCCTGTGTCGTCGCCGTCGTCAACGTCGTCATTTCCGTGGGTCTTTACGGCCTCTACCGGGTGGTGAGCCGTCGTGTTGGTGCATAGCCGGGCCGCGCGCCGGGCCACCTGGGCGCTCTTCTTCGTGCTGTTCCTGCCGGTCTTCGCGCTGCCCCTGCTGGTCATCGTGGCCGCCTCGTTCGCGACCGGCTGGTCCGGCGCCTTCCCGTCCGGCCTCACCGCGTCGCACTACGGCGCGGCCACCACCGGCGACTCTCTCCAAGCGCTCACCACGAGCCTGGTCACCGCGCTCGCGGCGAGCGTCCTCGCGCTCACCGTGGGCTCCTGGGCGGCGCTCGCGGCGGCCGGCCTGAAGAAGGGCGGGCGGCGGTTCATGGACGCGTTGTTCGTGCTGCCGGTCGCCGTGCCGTCGGTGGTCGTGGGCCTCGCGGTCCTCGTCGCGTACTCCAGGCCGCCGGTGCTCCTGAACGGGACGCGCTGGATCGTGATCCTGGCGCACACCGTTCTGGTCATGGCCTTCGCCCACCAGTCGGTCGCCGCCGCCATCCGGCGCCTCGACCCGATGTACGAACAGGCCGCCGCCAGCCTCGGCGCCCGGCCGCTCGTGGTGCTGTGGCGGGTCAGACTGCCCCTGCTGCTGCCGTCCCTGACGGCGGCCGCCGGGCTCTGCTTCGCGCTGTCCATGGGCGAGTTGAGCGCCACGATGATGCTCTACCCGCCGGACTGGACCCCGCTGCCGGTGCAGATCTTCGCGGCCACCGACCGGGGCTCGCTGTTCACCGGGGCCGCCGTCGCCGTGGTCCTGATGGGCACGACGCTGCTCGTCCTGCTCGCCGTCTCCCGCATCCGTACCCGCGCCTCCTTCCGCTGACCCGCGCCCCGGGTCCCGCCACCCGCGTCCGTGCCCGCCTTCGTACCCCGCACCCGGTGCGGCGCCCCGCCGAACCCTGTTGATCCGAAAACCTCAGGAGCCCCGAACGCCATGCGCACCAACCCCCGCGTGTCCGCCCGAGCCACCGCCCGCACCACGGTCAAGCCGGTCGCCGCCGTCACCGGCGCCCTCGTCCTCGCCGCCACCCTCTCCGCCTGCGACGCCACCTCCTCCGCCGACGACGCGAACGCGAAGACCGTCACCGTCTACAGCGCCGACGGCCTCAAGGGCGAGAAGGGCGACGGCTGGTACGACCGGGTCTTCAAGGACTTCGAGGCGAAGACCGGCATCAAGGTCAAGTACGTCGAGGGCGGCTCCGGCGAGATGGTGCAGCGCGCGGTCCGCGAGAAGTCCAACACCCAGGCCGACGTGCTGGTGACGCTGCCGCCCTTCATCCAGCAGGCCGAGGACAAGGGCCTGCTGCAAAGGTACGAGCCCGCCGGCGCCGACAAGGTCGACGGCGGCGCCAAGTCGCCCGACGGCACGTGGACCTCCATCGTCAACAACTACTTCGGGTTCATCTACAACAAGAAGGAGCTCAAGGAGGCCCCCAGGAACTGGGAGGACCTGCTCGACGCGCGCTACAAGAACAAGATCCAGTACTCCACGCCGGGGGTCGCGGGCGACGGCACCGCCCTCGTCATCAAGGCCATGCACGACTTCGGCGGCAAGGAGGCCGCGATGGAGTACCTGCGCAAGCTCCAGGCCAACAACGTCGGCCCGTCCGCCTCCACCGGGAAGCTCGCGCCCAAGGTGGACAAGGGCGAACTGCTGGCCGCCAACGGCGATGTGCAGATGAACTACGCCCAGTCCAAGACCATGCCCAACCTCGGCATCTGGTTCCCGGGCACATCGAGCGGCACCAAGCCGTCGTCCTTCGTGCTGCCCTACGCCGCCGGTCTGCTCGGCGGCGCCCCGCACAGCGCCAACGGCAAGAAGCTCCTGGACTACCTGCTGAGCGAGCCGGCGCAGCGCCAGGTCAGCGAGATCGGCGGCGGCTTCGCGGCCCGCACCGACATCAAGGCCACCGACGCCAACGCGGTCGCGCTCGCCGGACTGACGCGGGGGATCGACATCTTCCAGCCCGACTGGATGGACATCGCGAAGAACCTGCCGAAGTACATCGACGCGTGGAAGAGCGCCACCGGAAACTGACCGGGGCGATCGGCAGGACCGTGCTCCTCGGTACCTGACTGGGCAAAGGGCGTCGGCAACGCACAGTGCGGTGCGCCGGCGCCCCCAGCTGATCGCTCATCAGCGCGTAAAGACCGCGCGGAACGCAGGAGTCCGCACCCATGGCAGAGCGCAAGCCGATCGAATCCTGGCTCACCGGCATGGACGGTGTCCTCATCCACGAGGGCACCCCCATCCCCGGTGCGGACGCCTTCCTCAGGACGCTCTAGGACTCGGGCCGCCCATTCCTCGTCCTCACCGACAACTCGATTTCCTCGATGACCAGCGCCCCGGCGGCACCGCCTACGCCATCGGCGAGGCTGGCCTGACCCTGACCTGCGGAAACGTCACGTCCAGGGTGTGTGAAGAGCTCTCTCCGGCCGCCTGAGCAAGTCAGCCGCAGCGGCCAGAGCGTCCACCCGTCAGACGAGGTCGACCAGGTCCGCGATCGAGTCCTTCACGTGCGTCGGCCGGAACGGGTACTGCCCCATGTCGTCCGGCCGGGTCAGCCCCGTCAGGACCAGGAACGTCTGCATGCCCGCCTCAAGGCCGGCCAGCACGTCCGTGTCCATCCGGTCGCCGATCATGGCGCTCGTCTCGGAATGCGCTCCGATGGTGTTGAGCGCGGTCCGCATCATCAGCGGGTTTGGCTTGCCGATGAAATAGGGCTTCTTGCCGGTAGCCGCAGTGATAAGCGCTGCGACGGCCCCCGTGGCGGGAAGCGCTCCCTCAGCAGACGGGCCTGTCTCGTCAGGGTTCGTGGCAATGAACCGAGCGCCATCGTTGATGAGCCGCACTGCCTTGGTCATAGCCTCGAACGAATAGGTTCGAGTCTCGCCCAGGATCACAAAATCAGGCTCAGTATCCGTAAGGACATAGCCCACCTCGTGCAGTGCTGTCGTCAGGCCGGCCTCACCGATGACATAGGCGGAGCCGCCAGGGTGCTGGTCGTCGAGGAACTTCGCGGTGGCCAGAGCGGAGGTCCAGATGTTCTCCGCAGGCACGTCCAGACCAATGCGGTTCAGCCGGGCGTGCAGGTCCCGCGCCGTATAGATCGAATTGTTGGTCAGGACCAGGAAGGGCCTGTCGGAGTCACGCAGCTTCTTGATGAAGGCATCCGCCCCCGGCACAGGAGTGCCTTCGTGCATCAGCACCCCATCCATATCGGTGAGCCACGATTCGATGGGCTTACGCTCTGCCATGTGCCGGTCTCCTGTACAGAAGGGGTCGCTGGGTGCCGGGACGACGCTGTGCCGCGACGCCCACAGCGTAGCCAGGGCGAGGGCGATCGATTCATGCACCGCGGCTCGCAGGGGCGGCCCCGCCCGGCACCTGGCTGTCACGCGGTGCGCCGGGCAGTTCCGTCAGCGACGCCGGCGAGCGGCGTCGAGTAGCCGCGCCGGGTCGATACCGAGGGCATCAAGAAGTTCGAGACAGCCGGCCCACGAGCGGGCGTGACCCGCTGCCCGCATAGTTGCTCGGTCCCTCTCCTCAACAGACGCGTCACCCGCGGTGGGCAGGCTGTCCTCGATGAACCTCAGTGGGCTTGCCCGCGAAGTAGGGTCGTGCGCCCGTCCGGCGCAGTCCTGCCGCCCCCCGGGATGCGAAAGGGCGCGCCGCGCGTGACGCTCGGTGGCAGGAGGTTCACGATGCGCATCCGTCCCACGACACTCTGCGCGGCCGTGGCGGCCGCCACCCTGACCGTGCTGCCCGCGTCCCCCGCGGTGGCCGAGTCCGAGCCGCACGGATCGGTGCGGGTGACCCCGAGCACCACGGCCCCCGGCGGGGAGGTGGACCTCAGGGTCAGCGTGTGCGGCGGCCGCGAGGCGGTCGGCTCCTCGGACGCCTTCGTCTCGGAGGCCCGCTTCACGCCCGCCGACGGCGGCCTCGTCGCCCAGGCCCGCATCCGTTCGGACGCCCAGGACCGTGACTACGACGTCTGGGTCACCTGCAAGGACAGCCACGGCAAGGCGAGCGGACGGTTCACCGTGGTGCACGGCGACCGCCGCGACCACGATCACGACCGCGACCACGACCATGACCGCGACCACGGCCGTCCCACTCCCGACCACCCCGTGCACGCGGGCGGAGGCGGCGCGGCGACGCTCGCCTCCGAGGAGGCCAAGGAGCAGGGCCCCGGCACCCGGCACGCGGTGATCGGGCTCGCGCTCGCGGCGGTGGCGGCGGTCGCCGTGGCCTCGCGCAGCGTCCGCCGTCGGCGCGGCGGCGGCTGACATGTCCTCGGCGCGGGGCAGCGGGCGGCTCGTCACCGGACTTGCCTGGGCGGTGCTGCTGCTCGGACTGTGGCTGTGGGGCCGGGACGTCTCCGACGGCACCGGCAGCACGTCGGCGCCCACCACCGGCGACATAGCCGCCGTGGGCCGGCCGCTCGGCGTGGCGCTGCCGCCCGCCCACGACCCGCTCAGGGGAGCGGCGCCCCGGCGGGTGGAGATCCCCTCCATAGGCATCGCCGCGCCGGTCATACCGCGCGGCCTCGACGCGGACGGCGCGGTGGACCCGCCGCCCTACGCACAGCCCGGCACGGTGGGCTGGTTCGACAGCGGGGCCCGGCCAGGTGAGGCCGGAACGGCCCTGCTCGTCGGGCACGTGGACACCCAGAGCAAACCGGCCGTGTTCTACGGCCTCAGCGCGGCCCGCCCCGGCCAGCGCGTGAAGGTGACCGGCGCCGACGGCACGGTCGCCGAGTTCACCATCGACGACGTGCAGGTCTTCCCGCGCAAGCACTTCGACGCCGCGAAGGTGTACGGGCCCCGCAGGCGCGGCCGCGCCGAGCTGCGCCTGATCACCTGCGGCGGGACCTACGACCGCGAGACGAAGGCGTACACCGCCAACGTGGTCGTCTCCGCCTACCTCACCGGCGCCCAGGATTCGGCCCCCTCACCCCAGGACAAGCCCTGATCGCGCGGCGCGGCCCGGCGGGCGGCCGAGCGGCGCGCACCTGGCCCGGCCGACGGCCCGCTCCCCCCGTGACCGAAGGCCGGGCCGGTCCTCGACCGCCGGTGCGCGGGCCGCGGGAGAAGCCCCGCACTGCCACGGGAGGTTCAGTGGGGCCAGGGACTCATGAGACGGCCGGCGCGGAGGCCGGCCCCACCACTGTAGAGCCGCCCCGCGTCCCGGGCCTAGGGCCAGATAACGCCAACTACCCTTGCGAGGTAGGCGAGTTGGGCGATCGGACGAGCGGCCCCTGGGGTCACGGAGCACCGTCCGGGCGCGGGCGTGGGCGGCGCGCGGACCGCACGGCCGAGGGGCGCCGCGCGGGCGCACTCGGAACGGCGCCCGGGGTGAGGTTCGCGGTACCGGCCGTCGTGACGGCGCTGCTCCTCGCGGGGTGCGGGGGATCCGGCGGGGGCGGGGGCACGGGAGAGCGTCGGGTGACGCCGTCCCCCGCCGCCCAACTGCCCTCCTCGGCCGGGCCGTTCTGGGTGGACCCGGACTCCAAGGCCGCGCGCCAGCTCGCCGCGTACACCCGGGCGGGCGATCACCACAAGGCCGCGCTCGTGCGGAGGATCGCCGAGCAGCCGATGGGCGAGTGGATCGGCGGCACGGACCCCGAGGCGGTGGTCCGCGGGTACACCGAGAGCGCCGCCAGGGCCGGGCGGACCGCGCTGCTCGTCCTGTACAACATCCCGCACCGCGACTGCGGCCAGTTCTCCCGTGGCGGCGCGGCCGACGGCGACGCCTACCGGGCCTGGGTCGAGCAGGTGGCCCGGGGCATCGGGCAGCGCCGCGCGATGATCGTCCTGGAACCGGACGCGCTCCTGCACGTCGTGGACGGCTGCGCCTCCCAGGAGCTGCGCGAGGAGCGGTACGCGCTGCTCAAGGGCGCCGTCGACCGGCTCAAGCGGCTGCCCGCGACGAAGGTGTACGTGGATGCGGGCAACGCGGGATGGCGCTCGGCGGACGCCCTTGACGAGCCGCTGCGGCGCGCGGGCATCGCGGGCGCGGACGGGTTCGCGGTCAACGTGTCCAACTTCCAGACGACGCGGGCGAGCCGGGAGTTCGGGGAGCGCCTTTCGGCGAAGGTCGGCGGCAAGCACTTCGTGATCGACACCAGCCGCAACGGCAACGGCCCCTACACCGAGGGCGACCCGGAGGAGCGCTGGTGCAACCCTCCCGGCCGGGCGCTGGGCGAGCGCCCGACGACCGCCACGGGCGGCGGGCCGGTCGACGCGTATGTCTGGGTGAAGCGCCCGGGCGAGTCCGACGGGCCCTGCAAGGGCGGTCCCCCCGCCGGCACCTGGTGGCCGGAATACGCCCTGTCCCTCGCGGGCAACACGCGCTGAACGCGCCGCCACCACAACGACCGAGGCCCCCTCGCGCTGGGCGAGGGGGCCTCGGTGGTGCGTGCGCCGCCAGGGACTCGAACCCCGGACCCGCTGATTAAGAGTCAGCTGCTCTAACCAACTGAGCTAGCGGCGCCTGCTGACACGGAAAACTTTACCGGACTCCTGAGGGTGGTTTTGACCAGCGCCACGCTGTCAGATGTTCGTTTAATCGGCACTAATCGGTCAAAATGTGACGCACTTGGGCAGTGTTGAACGCTGCCCCCGCGTGTCCCCGCGCGGAAACGATCGCCGAAGTCCGTGAGAGCGGAACGAACGGGAAGGGCAGCGGATGGAAGCCAGTACACCCGGGCCGGTGTTCGAGGACTACGAGCCCCCGGGGGACTGCGGCTGCCCCGGCTGCGCTGACGGGCGGCGCAGGCAGCTGCTTCCGGTACGCGACGGCGGCCACCCGGCGGCGCACGGCGGCGCCCGCCGCGCGCTGGTGGCGGCCACCGCGGCCTCGATGGTGCTCGGCACGGCCACGGCCGCCGCGGCCGCGCCCCTGCCCGGACCCGAGGGACCCGGCGCGAACAGGGCCGCCGATCCCGGGCCGCCCACCCAGCAGGGCGCCACCAGCGGACTGCACGGCGCGCCCGGCCACGGCGCGAACTCCGACAAGCCGCGCCCCACCACCCGGGCCGAGATCATCGACCGGGCCAAGGTGTGGGTGGCCGCGGCGGTGCCGTACGACATGGAGGCGTACTGGACGGACGGGTACCGCCAGGACTGCTCGGGCTATGTCTCGATGGCGTGGGACCTCGGCACCAACGAGTGGACGGGGAGCCTGGCGAAGTTCGGGGTGCGGGTGACCCGCGACGAGCTCCAGCCCGGCGACATCCTGCTCTTCCACAACCCCGCCGACCCCACCAAGGGCTCCCACGTCGTGATCTTCGGCGGCTGGACCGACCAGACGCACACCTATTACACGGCCTACGAACAGACCCCGCCGAACACCCGGTCCCAGACCACCCCGTACGCGTACTGGAAGAACTCCAGCAGATACGTGCCCTACCGCTACAAGGGGATCAAGGTGAGCGCCCCCGCGACGCCGGTCGTCACCCCCACCACACCGGCCGTCCCCGCCAAGCCGACGACAACCACGCCCACGGCGCCCACTACGCCGACTTCGCCGCCTACCTCGACTACGCCGCCTGCCTCGACTACGCCCGCAGCGCCTACTACGCCCACGGCACCCACCGCGCCTGCCACGCCCACCACTCCCGCTGCCCCCGCCACCCCCACCAGTCCCGCTGCCCCCGCCACGCCCACCGCACCCAGCGCCACCCCCGCCACCCCCGCTGCCCCCGCCAAACTCAGCGCCGAGCCGCCCGCCGCCCCCACGCAGCCCGTCGCTCCCGCCGCCACGCCTCCCACGAGCGCCGCCCCCACTGCCCCGACCACCCCCGGCGTCGCCGCCAAGCCCGCCGCCACCGCCACGCCGGCCGGCACCGGCGTCAAGAAGGAGAGCGGCGCGGGCGGTGCGGTCTTCCCCGGGGCGGACAAGTTCGGGCCGGGCGCCGACAACCCGCACGTCACCCGGCTCGGCCGGATGCTGGTACGGCGCGGCGGCAAACGCTTCTACGGCGAGGGACCCGGGCCGCGCTGGGGGATCGCCGACCGGAACGCGACCCGCGCGTTCCAGGAGGCACAGGGCTGGAGCGGTGCCGACGCCGACGGCATCCCCGGGGCGGCCACCTGGTCGCTGCTGGTGCGCGGAACCGGCCGGAACATCCCCGCCGACCAGGGCGGGCGCCCCGCACTCGACGCCGCGGACGCCGCGCAGACGGCGCGGCCCGCCTCCTGGACGCAGGCCCCCACCTACCCGGGCCCCGGCCTCTTCCGTCCCGGGCAGAGCAGCCCGTACGTCACCCAGCTCGGCCGGCAGCTCGTGCGCAAGGGCTTCGGCGCGCACTACACCGACGGCCCCGGACCGCGCTGGGGCGAGGCGGACCGGCGCAACGTCGAGGCGTTCCAGCGCGCACAGGGCTGGCGCGGCGCGGAGGCCGACGGCTATCCCGGCCCCGAGACGTGGCGGCGGCTCTTCGCATGATGGAGGGACAGATGAACACACAGACCCCAACCCAGACCCCGACCAAGACTTTGGCCCAGACCCCGACGCAGGGCCCGGCCCAGACCCCGGCCCAGACTCCGGCCCCCGCACCCGCCCCCGAGGACGTCGGCCCCTCCCGAAGCCAGGCTCCCGCGACCGCGCCGGACACCGGCACCGCCCCCGCCACCGGCACCGCGCACGCGACCGGCCCCGCGCCGGACACCGGGCGCAGGGTGGCCGTGATCCGTGGCGAGCACACCGCCGAGATCCCGGTCCATCTGCTGTTCCGCGACGACACCGCGCCCGTCCCTCCCGTCCCCGCCGCCGATCCGCCCGCCCCGCGCACCGCCCCGCGCACCGCCGCGCGACCGCCCCAGCAGGCGGGCGCGCGCCCGGCGGTGGCCGCGCCGGCCAGGCCCGCGACCCCGGTCGATCCGCGCATCTCGGAACGGCCGGGCCCGGTGATGGCCGGTGCCACGGCGGTGGCGGCCGGGCTCCTCGCGCTCCTGGGGTGCGGCGCGGTGATCTGGTGGGCGGGCGTCCTGCCGCGTTCCCTCACCGCGCTGCTGCGCCTTCCGGCGTACCCGTACCACGGGATCACGCTGGGGCAGTGGGGGCTGATCACGCTCGCGGTGAGCGCTGCGGTCCTCGCTTTCGGCGGCCTCGTACGGGGCCAGGTCGGCTACGCCTGGGTGCTCACGCTCTTCGGTGACTACCGGGGCACCGTACGGCGTACGGGTCTGACATGGATGAGCCCGCTGCTGCTGCGGCGCCGGGTCGATCTGCGGCTGCGGCACTGGCGCAGCGCGCCGATGGGCGCCGTCGACGCCCGGGGGACCGCGCTCCAGGTGGTGGTGCTCGTGGTGTGGCGGATCAGGGACACCGCGCGGGCCACCCTCGCCGTCGCCGACCACGAGCGGTATCTGCGGGAGCAGGTGGAGGCGGCGATGGCCCGGGTGCTCTCGCAGCTGCCCGCCGACGCCTTCCACGAGGACGCGCCGACGCTGCGTGACGCCGAGGCGGTCGGCGACGCGCTGACCCGCATGCTGAAGGCGGAGGCGGAGCCGGTGGGCATCGAGGTGTACTCGGCGCAGCCGACCCGGATCGAGTACGCGCCGGAGGTGGCGGCGGCGATGCGGCGCCGGCGGGTCGCGGCCATCGACGCCCAGCACCGCGACTCGGTGCTGACGTCGGTCGTGGACGCGGTGGACGACACCGTGCAGCGGCTGACCTCGCGAGGGCTCGTGGAGCTCGACGCCTATGAGCGCAAGGCGCTCGTGAAGGACCTGACCGTCGCGTTCTACACAGGACGGGGGACGGGGGAGGGGGCCTGAGGGAGCCCCGAGGGAGACCGAGGGAGCTCCGAGGGAGCCCCGGGGGAAACCCCAGCGGATTGGCCTGGACCCACCCCTGGACACGCTCAACCGCCGTACCTACCCTGGTAGTTGGTCTAGACCGGAACATGACATACCGCACGCGTGCAGCTCCACTCAAGGAACTCCCCCACGTTCTCCAGGAGTGTCAGCATGCGAAAGAAGCAGCGGCTCGGTGCCGCCGTGGTGGGGCTCGCCGTCGCCGGCGCGTCCCTGCTCGCGACCGGAAGCGCGAGCAGCCACGGCTACACCGACCAGCCCATCAGCCGGCAGAAGCTGTGCGCCAACGGCACGGTCGAGAACTGCGGTGACATCCAGTGGGAGCCGCAGTCCGTCGAGGGCCCCAAGGGCTTCCCGGCGGCCGGACCCGCGGACGGCACGATCTGCGCGGGCGGCAACAGCAGGTTCGCCGCACTCGACGACCCGCGCGGCGGCACTGGCTGGCCCACGACACAACTGACGGCCGGTCAGACCTACACGTTCCGCTGGCAGTTCACCGCCCGCCACGCGACGACCGACTTCCGCTACTACCTCACCAAGCAGGGCTGGGACCCGACCCAGCGGCTCACCCGGGCCGCGCTCGACACCCAGCCCTTCCTCACCGTGCCCTACGGCGGCAAGCAGCCACCGGCCACGGTCTCCCACCAGGGGGCCATCCCCACCGGCCGGACCGGGCATCAGCTGATCGTCGCCGTGTGGACGATCGCGGACACGGGCAACGCCTTCTACGCCTGCTCGGACGTACGGTTCTGACGCTACGTCAACAACGGTGCGGCGCGCGGCGCTCGGCCTTCAGCGAATCTCAGCGCCATGACCGGCCGAGCCGGGCCTATGCTGCGCGAATGATCAAGCCGATAGAACTCGTCATATTCGACTGCGACGGCGTGCTCGTCGACAGTGAACGCATCGCCGTGCGCATCCAAATCGCGCTGGGAGCGGAGCTCGGCTGGCCGCTGACGCAGGCAGACGTCGTCGACCGGTTCATCGGGCGCTCACGGGAATCCATCTGCGAACAGATCGCCCAGCGCCTGGGGGAGGAGACCGCAGCCCTCTGGTGGAAGCAGCTGATCCAGCGCCACCGGGAGGCGGTGGACGCAGGGCTCGAGGCCGTGGACGGGGTGCCCGAGGCGCTGGCCGAGATCACCCTGCCGGTCTGCGTCGCCTCCAGCGGCTCCCACGAGAAGATGCGCCACACGCTCGGCGTCACCGGACTCCACGACCGGTTCGCGGGCCGCGTCTTCAGCTCCACCGAGGTCGCCCGGGGCAAGCCGGCCCCCGACCTCTTCCTGCACGCGGCACGGCGGATGGGCGTCGACCCCGCGGCCTGCGTCGTGGTCGAGGACAGCCGCCCCGGCGTCCAGGCCGCCCGCGCCGCCGGGATGCGCGCCTTCGGCTACGCGGGCGGATTCACCCCGGCCGAACGACTCGAAGGCCCCGGCACCATCGTCTTCCACGACATGCGCGAACTCCCCGGCCTCATCAAGGGGCAGTAGATTCGCCGGCCCTGCCTCACACAGCAGGGCATGCGCGCGGCACGTACGGGAATCGCGTCAACTCGGCGCCTCCTGGCCCCCGGAGGGTCGCGGGAAGGGGCGGGGCGGGGCGAAACCCCCGGCCCCTTTTCCCGCTCCCGGGTGAATTCCCGGCCAGCGTCCCCCCTCGGGGCAGGGCGCAATGGGTGGATGGGGCCGTGAAGCCCCGTTTCCTTCTTGTCTCCCTCGCCCTCGCCGCCGCCTCCGCCCTCCTCGGCGTCCCGGCCGCCCCGGCTCTGGCCGCCGCGCCCAGCGCACCCACCGGGATGCCGGCCGTCGGGCCGCCCGGCCCGGGCCCGGCCGGACCCGGTACAGCCGTCCCCGCCACTCGCGGCGCCCCCCGCTTCCATGAATACGTCGCCCTCGGTGACTCCTGGTCCGCCGACGTCACCGTGCTCGGGATCGACGCCACCTACGCCCCGGCCGGCTGCGCCCAGAGCACCTGGAACTACCCCAAGCAGGTCGCCCGCCGGCTCGGCGTCGCCGTGTTCCGGGACGCGACCTGCGGCGGCGCGACCACCGCCGAGATGACCGCGCCGCAGGACGTCGGCCGTTTCCCGCTGCTCGCCGAGGGCGTGAACCCGGCCCAGTTCGACCGGCTCACCCCCACCACCGACCTCGTCACCGTGGGCATCGGCGGCAACGACATCGGGCTCGCCGCCGCCGTCGTCGGGTGCGTCGACCCGGTGCCCGCCCCGCTGGCCGGCCCGTGCCGTGCCCGTTACACCCGCGCCGACGGCACGGACGTCATGTCCCACCGGATCGCCGACACCGAGTCCCGGATCACCGACGTCCTCGCGGGCATCAGGCGGCGTTCGCCCCACGCCACGATCCTGGTCGTGGACTATCTGGCCGGCGTCGCGACCGACCACGGCTGCTACCCCCTGGTGCCCATCCACGACGAGGACCTGGCGTGGTTCGGCGCCCGGCTCAAGGAGTTGAACGGGATGCTCGCCCGCGCCGCCGCCCAGAGCGGTGCCTCCTTCGTCGACACCTACCGGGGCAGCCGTGGACACGACGTCTGCGAGCCCGTCGGCACCCGGTGGGTGGAGGGCCTGGTGCCGCTCTCCACCAACCCGCCCGGGCTGGCCGTCCCGTTCCACCCCAACCGCTCCGGAGCCGACCACCAGGCCGCAACTGTTCTGGAGAAACTGGGCAGTTGAGGCTCGGCTTGTCGTGTTCTCGTACGGAATCGGCTCAGGCGGCCGGTTGCGCGACCGGGCCCGGCGCCGCCACACCCGCGTCCGCCGCCCGCGCCGGGCCCCGCAGCAGTCCCACCGCCAGCACCGCCGCGATGGCCAGGACCAGCGTCGCGCCGGCCGCCGCGTACCGCATGCCGTGCACGAAGGCGTCCCGGGCGAGGTCCGCCAGGGCGTGGTCGGCGCCGCCCACCGCCGCGCCCAGGGTCCGCCGGGCGGCGGCCGGCGCCGATGCCGGCATGTCCGAGCGGTAGACCGCGGTGCCGATCGAGCCGAGCACCGCCATCCCGAGCGCGCCGCCGAACTCCTGCCCGGTCTCCAGGAGCGACGCGGCCGAGCCCGCCTTCGCGACCGGGGCCGAGGCCAGCGCCATGTCGGAGACCAGCGCCATCACCGTGACGATGCCGCTCCCGATGACCGCGGTCCCGGCCAGCACGAGCCACAGCGAGTCCGTGCCGGTCAGGGCGAGCAGGACGTACCCGGCCGCGGCGACCGCGAAGCCCGTGGCGATGACGTAGGCCCGGTTGACCTTGCGCGAGGCGGCGGACGCGGCGGGGGCGGCGCCGCCGATGGCGAGCGAAGGGGCGACGCTCCACAGCGCGGCCCGCATCGTGCTCATGTCGAGCACCGACTGGAGGTACTGGGTGGTGAAGTACGCCGAGCCCATCAGCCCGAACGCGGCGATCGTGTTGAGCGAGATCGCGGCGCCGAACCCCCGCCCCGGGCGAAACAGTTGACGGCTGATCAGCGCCGAGCTCCGGGTGAGCTGACGGCGTACGAAGACCGCGCCCAGCACCAGCCCCGCCGCGACACAGGCCGCGTACGACCAGGCGAAGCCGTCGGCCGCGTACTCCTTGAGCCCGTACACCACCGGCAGCACCGCGCCCATCGAGAGCGGCACGCTCAGCACGTCGAACTTCCCCGGCGCCGGGTCCTTGGACTCCGGTACCAGCACCGGCGCAAGCACCAGGAGCAGCGCCATCGCCGGCACGTTGATCAGGAAGACCGAGCCCCACCACACGTGCTCCAGCATGATCCCGCTGAGCACCGAGCCGAGCGCGATCCCGCCCGTCATGGCCGCCGACCAGATGCCGATCGCCTGCCCGCGCTGCCTGTCGTCGCGGAACATGGTGCGCACCAGGCCCATCGTCGAGGGCATCAGGGTGGCCCCGCCGACGCCGAGCAGCGCGCGAGCGGCGATAAGCAGGTCGGCGCTGGTGGCGTACGCGGCGGTCACCGAGGCGACGCCGAAGGCGGCGGCCCCGAACAGGAGCAGCCTGCGGCGCCCGATCCGGTCGCCGAGCGAGCCCATCGTGATCAGCAGCCCGGCGAGCGCGAAGGCGTAGACATCGATGATCCACAGCTGCTGGGTGGCGGTGGGGTCGAGTTCGCGGCTGATGGAGGGGAGCGCGAAGTACAGGACGGAGACGTCCATAGAGACGAGGAGGAGGGGCAGCAGAAGGACCGTGAACGCGACCCATTCCTTGCGCCCGGCGCGCAGCGCGCTGGCGCTGGTGCTGGTGCTCTTCGAGTTCGGCATGGCAGCAATGTACGAGCGTCTTAAACGTCTGTCTAGTACGAACGTTTAAGACGATCGTATGAATCTTCCGAAGCCGGTGGCTCCCTGGTGCGGGCCGGACCCTGAAGAAGCCGGCCAGTCGCGAGGACATCGTCGTCGCGACCGGCGACCGGCGACCGGCGACCGGCGACCGGCGACCGGCGAGCGCGAAGCGCGGCGTCGAGGAGTGGTCCGGGAGTCCGGCTACGGGACGCGCGCTGACGGCGAGACGGTGCCCGCGCTGTCTCCCGGGCCGGGCGGGCGGGCCATTCGTGCGTCACCGGGTGTGGACGGCATCCAGATCGACGGTGAGCAGGTTCAGGGCGTTCTCGTTCGGGGAGCCCTTTTCCGCGTGGTAGAACTTCAGGATATTGCCGTCCTGGAGCTCCGCGGACTGGTACATCAATTCCAGCTCGCCGACCACGGGATGGTCGAACACCTTGGTGCCCTCGGTGCAGTTCGCGACCCGCTGGCGGCCCCAGAGCTTCGCGAACTCCGCGCTCTGGATGGTGAGTTCACCGATCAGCTCCGCCAGTCGCGGATCGTGGCGGTGATTGGCCGCGATGAACCGCAGATAGGTGACATTGGCGAGGGACTCCGTGGCCCAGTCGACGTACAGATCGCGCACGTTCTCGTCGAGGAAGTTGAGCTTGACGATATTGGGCCGGAAATCCTCCGACTCGGGCGCCGAGAAGTCCAGGTGCGGGGCGAAGAGCCGGTGGTACATCGGGTTCCAGGAGAGAATGTCGCACCGGTAGTTGAGCACCGCGACGGCGACATTTCCGAGCGAGGCGACCAACATCCGCGTATAGGGGCTGACCTGGTCAAGCTTGGGGGCCGGCACGGGCCGCTCCGACTTCGGTGTGCCGATTTTGAGCAGATACTCCTCCTCGTCCGGGCTCAGCTCCAGGGCGCGGGAGATGGAGAGCAGGATCGAGGGTGACGCGTGGGCGGTCTGTGCCTGTTCGAGGCGGGTGTAGTAGGTCTGACTCACGCCGGCGAGCGCGGCGACCTCCTCGCGCCGCAGCCCCGGCACTCGCCGCGAGCCCCGGCTCACCAGGCCGATCTCCTCGGGCCGGATACGCTCGCGCATCTGCCGCAGATAGCTTCCGAGATCCGTGTTCACGTATTCGTCCACCCCTTCAGTATCACCGTGGTGATGGGACCCGGCAACAATGGATTGGCGCTGTGGCCAACCGAGTTGAAGCGCGCCGGGAATCGACGCCCCGGTCCGCCGCGTGTTCCGATCCGTTGTCGGTTTCGCTCAGTGCTGTGCCGTCGTCGCCCTGCCGCGCAGCACCAGCCACAGGAGTACGCCGCCGAGGATCAGGGTGATGGAGTCCACGGCGAGGGCCACGTGAATACCGGAAAGCTGCTTCGCCGCCCCTGCGTCATTGTCCCCGACGACCGCGGTGAACACCGCGCTCAGCAGCGGAATGCCGATCGCGATGCCGACCTGCTGGCTCTGTGTGGCCATTCCGGTCGCCATCCCCTGTTGTTCGGTGCCGACGGCCGACGTGGAAATCACCATGAAGGACAGCATCGCCAGCATCGAGAAGACGGCGTTCACGAACTGGGTGGCGACCAGCGGAAGCAGCCAGTGGGATGCGGCCGGCATCCAGATTCCGGGCAGCATGAACGCTCCCTGGCCCGCCAGTGCGATACCGAGGAGGGCGCGTGGCGACGTCTTCGCGAGGACCCGGGGTCCGATCGTGCCGCCGAGGATCTGGCCGACGCCGATACCGAGCAGAACGAGACCGGCGGCGAGCGACGAGTAGCCCAGCACATTCTGTACGTACATGCCGGTGAAAAAGATCAGCGCGGTTTCGCCGCCGAAGATGAAGAGCGCGGCGAGGTTTCCGAAGGCAAGGTCGGGCTTACGCAGGACGCGGACCGGAACCAGTGCGTCCGCGGTGCGGTTCTCGACCCTCCAGAACGCGAGCAGAAGGGCCGCCGCCACGACGACACAGGCGGCGGAGATGGCGTCGGTTCCGGATTCGGCAGCGCGCGTGATGCCGTAGATCAGGGTGAAGAGGCCCGCGGTGATGAGCAGTGCGCCAGGGGCGTCGAGCTTGCTCTTGCGCTCGGCCTTGCTTTCGGCGACGACGACCGGCACCACGACGATGGCGGCGACGGCGACGGGAATGTTGATGAAGAAGGCCCAGCGCCAGGAGAGCGTGTCCGTGAGGATTCCGCCGAGGATCGATCCGACGGTGAACCCGGAGCTCATCAGGACGCCGTTGAGACCCAGCGCCCTGGTGCGCAGTTCCGGCTCGGTGAAGGCGGTGGTGAGCATCGCGAGGGCGGCCGGGGTGACCGCCGCCGTGGCCAGGCCCTGGAGGGCGCGCGCCACCAGGAGGAGCGAGGCGGCGGTGGCGATGCCGCCGATCACCGAGGCGACGGCAAGCAGCGCCATACCGGCGATGAAGACGCGCCGTCGTCCCAGCTGGTCACCGACCCGGCCGCACACCAGGGTGCAGCCGGCCGCGCAGAGCGCGAACACCGTGGTGATCCACTGGAGATTGCCGGCCGTGAAGCCCAGGTCCACGCCGACGCGGGGGAGCGCGACATTGAGTACGGAGAAATCGGCGGCCATCATGAACTGCGACGCGAGGAGCACCAGGAGTACGGCGACCTGCCGCCCGGTCATCCGCACCGACTGCTTGGGTACCGCCGCTGTGATCGTTGACATGCCTCCAGGCTGGTGGGGGCGGGAAAGGTCAGCCAGATCCCAGTCGTGGACAGCCTCGGCGAGGGTAGTCCTGCCAGTGACACCTTCGCGGCCGCCGGTCCGGGCCCGGAACACGCCCCCGGACACGAAGAAGCCCCCCGCTCGCGCGAGGGGCTTCTTCTGTCGGTGCGCCGCCAGGGACTCGAACCCCGGACCCGCTGATTAAGAGTCAGCTGCTCTAACCAACTGAGCTAGCGGCGCCTGCTGACAGAGAAAATACTACCTGGTCCCCGGGGGTGCTGATGACCACCCCTGACGGCCGTTCTCGTCCGGGCCCGGGTGGCGCCCGGTCTCAGATGGCCAGCGAGAGCACCACCGGGGCGGCCCGGCGGTTGAGGGTGGCCGCCGCCGCGCGCAGCCGGTGGGCGTGCTCGATCGGCAGGGACAGGGCGAGGCAGCCCACGGCGGATCCGGCGGTCAGCGGAACGGCGGCGCAGACCGTGCCCACCGCGTACTCCTGGAGGTCGAGGACGGGCACGGTGGCGGGCTGGCTGTCGAGCTTGGAGAACAGGACCTTCTCGCTGGTGATCGTGCGCGAGGTCAGCCGGGCGATCTTGTGGCGCGAGAGGTGGTCCCGGCGGCCGTTCTGGTCGAGCTGGGTCAGCAGGCACTTGCCGACCGCGCTCGCGTGCGCCGCCGACTTGAAGTCGACCCACTCGTTGACCTTCGGCGCGCACGGCCCGTCCGCGTACTGGGTGATCTTCACTTCGCCGTCGATGTAACGGCTGATGTAGACCGCCGCGCCCACCGAGTCGCGCAGCGACATGAGGGTGTCCTGGATCTTGGACTCCAGCGCTTCCTTGCGGGCGGCGCCCGAACCGAGCAGCACCATCGAATCGCCGATCACATACGCGCCGTCGGCCACCTGCTCCACATAGCCCTCGCGGCGCAGCATCAGGAGCATGGAGGCCAGATGGGCGGTGGGCAGACCCGTCTCGCGCGCGATCTGGACGTCGGTGACGCCCCCGCCGTGACGGGAAATCGCCTCCAGGACGCGCAGGACGTAGTGCACCGAGTGGAACGGCGCGGTCGGCTCCGGCTTCAGCGCCACGGTTTCCCCCTAGCAGGTCGAGCTGCGAAGGTGGCAGGTCTGCCCTCCCACGATAGCCGCCAAGACCCGTTTCCGGTGGGGGTGTTGACAAGATTGGTGCCGCGCTCCAGGGCCCCTGTCCTGGGACGCGGCACCGTGGCATATGCCAGAGTCACGATTACGGGGCGTTCGGGTGGCCGGAACGTGAGGTCAGCGTCGTGTACGGCGCGTGTTCACGCGATCGCGCCCAGGAACTCCCGGGTGCGCTCGTGCTCCGGCGCACCGAAGATCTGCTCCGGCGGGCCCGACTCGATGACCTTGCCCGCGTCGAACATCATCACCTCGTCCGAGATGTCCCGCGCGAAGCTCATCTCGTGGGTGACGCAGAGCATGGTGATGTCCGTGGTGCGGGCGATGTCGCGCAACAGATCGAGGACGCCCGCCACCAGCTCCGGGTCGAGCGCGGAGGTCACCTCGTCCAGGAGCAGCACCTCCGGCCGCATCGCCAGCGCCCGCGCGATCGCGACGCGCTGCTGCTGCCCGCCGGAGAGCTGGGCGGGCTTGGCGTCGCGCTTGTCGCCGAGCCCCACCAGGTCGAGCAGTTCGCGGGCGCGCGCCTCGGCCTCGTCGGGGGAGAGGCCGAGCACGCGCACCGGCGCCTCGGTGATGTTGCGCAGCACGCTCATGTTGGGGAACAGATTGAACTGCTGGAAGACCATGCCGATCTTCTTGCGGGCCTCTCTGCGCTCCTTCTCGCCCGCGGGGAACAACCGGTTGCCGTTGACCTGGATGGTCCCCGAGTCCGGGGTCTCCAAGGTCATGAGCAGCCGCAGGATCGTGGTCTTGCCGGAGCCCGAGGGGCCGATCAGGGTGACGTGCCTGCCCTTGCGGGCGGTGAAGCAGAGGTCGTCGAGGACGGTGTTGTCGCCGAAGCGTTTGGTGACGTTCTCGAAGCGGATCAGCTCGCTGCCGCTCCGCTTCTTCAGGGGCGTCTCGATCTGGGTGTCAGCGGACAAGGCGGCGCTCCAGGGCTCGTACGAACAGCGAAGCCGGATAGGCGATGAGGATGAAGGCGACGCCGACCACGGTCAGCGGCTCGGTGTACTGGAAGGTGCTCGCGCCCGCCAGACGGGACTGCTGCAACATCTCCAGGACGCCGATGCCGGCGAGCAGCGGCGTGTCCTTCAGCATGGAGATGACGTAGTTGCCGAGCGCGGGCGCGATGCGGCGGACGGCCTGGGGCAGGATCACCGCGAGCCAGGTGCGGTGCGCGGGCAGGCTCAGCGCGGTCGCCGCCTCCCACTGGCCCTTGGGCACGGCGTCGATGCCGGCCCGGTAGACCTGCGCGGTGTACGTGGAGTAGTGCAGGCCGATGGCGAGGATGCCGGTGGTCAGGGCGGAGAACTTCACGCCCCACTCCGGCAGCACGAAGAACAGGAAGAACAGCTGTACGAGCAGCGGGGTGGTGCGGATGAACTCCGTGATCAGGTGCACCGGCCAGCGCACGAAACGGGTCGGCGCGCGGAAGGCGAGCGCCCACACCAGGCCGAGGGAGAAGGAGATGAGGGAGCCGAGCGCGAGGACCTTCAGCGTGGTGAGCACGCCGTCCCCGAAACGCGGCATGAAGTCCCAGACGGCGTACCAGTCCCAGTTCACTTGACGCTCACCCCCAGATTCGCCTTGGTGCGCCGCTCCAGCGCCTTCATCCCCCGGGTCAGGCCGAAGGCGAGCACGAAGTAGATGACCAGGGTCACGGTGTAGATCCCCGCGCTGTCCTGCGTCGCGAGCCGCACCAGATACGCCGCGAACGACACGTCGCCCACCCCGAGCAGGGAGACGAGCGCGGTCCCCTTGAGCAGTTCGACCAGCAGGTTGCAGAACGGCGGGATCATCTCCGGCACCGCCTGCGGCAGCAGCACGAGCCGCATCCGCTGCCAGGGGGACAGGCTGAGCGCGATGCCCGCCTCACGCTGGGCGGGCGCCACCGCGTTCAGGGCGCCGCGCACGATCTCCGCTCCGTACGCCCCGTAGGACAGGCCGAGCGCGAGCACCGCCGCCCACATCGGGACCAGCTGCCAGCCCGCGAGCGGCGGCAGCACGAAGAACAGCCAGAACATCAGGACCAGCGCCGAGGTGCCCCGGAAGATCTCCGTGTACGCGGCCGCGAAGAAGCGCACCACGCGGGAGCGGTGGGTGCGGGCCATGCCCACACCGAAGGCCACCGCGGCCGCCAACGCGGCGCTGTAGAGGGTGAGTTGGACGGTGATCCAGATTCCCGGCAGCACCCAGTGCTGCCACAGTCCCGCCGTCATCGGCACAGCTCCTTGGCGGTCAGGGTGGTCATCTCGGCCTGCGTGAAACCGAAGGGCCTCAGGATCCGGAAGAGCTCGCCGCTCTGCTTCATGCGGTGGATCTCGGCGTTGAAGGCGTCGCGCAGCGCGCCGTCGGTGGGCCGGAACGCGAAGCCGCCGCCGTCGATCTTCTTCTTGCCGTCGACGACCGCGGCGAAGGGCTCGGTGGCCTCGGCCCGCGCGCTCTTCTTCACCACCTCGCGCACGGTCAGCGCGGTGCCGGCGAACACGTCCACCCGGCCGGACTCCACGGCGTTCAGGCCCGCCACCTGGTCCTGGAGGATCACGATGTCCTTTTCGGGATATCCGGCGGCGGTGGCGTAGCCGATCTCCGCGTAGCCGGTGCCGGTCGCGAACCGCGCCTTGGCGCGGACGACGTCCTCGTAGGTGCGCAGGTTCTTCGGGTTGCCCTTGCGGACGATGAACGCGTCCAGCATCTGGTACTCGGGGTCGGCGAACAGCACCTGGGCGCAGCGGTCCTTGTTGATGTACATCCCGGCGGAAACGACGTCGAACTGCTGGGAGTTGAGGCCGGGGATCAGCGAGGAGAAGTCGGTGGCCACGGGCTGGACGCGGCCGATTCCGAGCCGTTTGAAAATCACCCGGGCCAGTTCGGGGGCCTCGCCGGTGAACTCGCCCTGCTCGTTCACATACCCGTAGGGGACCTCACCGGCGATGCCGAGGCGGACCGTGCCCTGTGACTTCAGGCGGGCGAGCGCGTCGCCCTTGGGGACCCGCGAGCAGGCGGCGGCGCCGGTGAGGGCGACGGCGGCGGCGCCGGTGAGCAGCGTCCGCCGGGGTATGGAGGGTCTGGGGCGTGGGGTAGCTCGAGCCATGGCGGCGCGGCTACCCCTCTTCATCCGGCCCATGCCTGCTTTTTTTTCGGACACCGCGCGGGCCCGCGCCCCGGGTTCACCCCATAGGGGCGCCCAGGATGGCGGCGGCCGCGCGCAGGACCACCGCGTCGCCGTGGCGCGCGGCGATCAGTTGGAGGCCGATCGGAAGCCCCTCGGTGTCGGCGCCGATGGGCACGGTCGCCGCCGGCTGCTGGGTGAGATTGAACGGATACGTGAACGGCGTCCACCCCGTCCAGCCACGAGGCGACGCCCCCGCCGGCGCCTCGCGGCCCGCCGCGAAGGCGGTCAGCGGCAGGGTCGGGGTCACCAGGAGGTCGTAGCGCCGGTGGAAGCGGGCCATGCGCCGGGCGAGCTCAAGGCGCGCGTCCTGTGCGGCGAGCAGGTCGAGGGCCGAGAGCCGGGCGCCGCGCGCCGCGATCGCCCGTAGCCCCGGGTCGATCAACTTCCGCTTGTCCGGGGCCACTTGGTCGACCAGTCGGGCCGCCCCGGCGTTCCGCAGCGTCTGGAAGACCTCGACGGGATCGGCGAAGTCGGGGTCGGCCTCTTCCACGTACGCGCCGAGGCCGGCGAGCCGGGTCACCGCCGCCCGCACCGCGGCCGCCACCTGCGGGCGTACCGCGACCTGCCCGCCGAAGGAGGCCGAGTAGGCGATCCGCAGGCCTTTGACGCCGGACGCCGCGTCCTCGGTGAGCGCGGTCACGCAGGAGCGGGCGGGAGGTTCGAGCGCGGTCGGGTCCCGGTCGTCCGCGCCGCTGATGACGTCGAGGAGCAGCGCCGCGTCCGCCGCGTCCCGGGCGATGGGGCCCACGTGGGAGAGGGTGCCGAAGGGGCTCGCGGGGTACAGGGGGACCCGGCCGTAGGTGGGTTTGAGCCCGAGAACCCCGCAGAACGACGCCGGGATGCGGATCGAGCCGCCGCCGTCCGTGCCGAGCGACAGCGGCCCCGCTCCCGCCGCGACCGCCGCCGCGCTGCCGCCGCTGGATCCGCCCGCCGTGCGCGCGGGGTCATGGGGGTTGCGGGTGACGCCGGTGCGCGGGGAATCGGTGACGCCCTTCCAGCCGAACTCGGGCGTCGTCGTCTTGCCGATGAGCACCGCGCCGTGCTCGCGCAGCCGCGCGACGGCCGGGGCGTCCTCGTCCCAACTCCCTTTTTCAGAAGTGGTGTTGGAGCCACGAAGGGTGGGCCCGCCCGCCTGGAGGAGCAGGTCCTTGACCGACACCGGAACCCCGTCGAGCAGTCCTTTCGGCTCCGAGGCGCCCCAGCGCTCCGTGGCGGCGCGGGCCTGGGCGAGGGCGGACTCGTGATCGACGCGTACGAAGGCGTTGAGGCGGGTCCTGGCTTCTTCGGCGCGGGCCAGGACCGCGCGGGTGACCTCGGTGGGCGAGAAGGCCTTGGCCCGGTAGCCGGCCAGTAGTTGACGTGCCGTCAGGTCGCTCAGTTCGCTCGGCTCAGTCATGAGGGGTGTCGTACCCATGTTTTCCCGGGCCCACGTGAGCGGACGGGCCGGGCTCCGCCCGTGTTGGGTGCGCGGAAGCGTACGCGTGTGATGACGATGATGACGGCGCGCGTGATGTCGACGCGTGTGACGACGACGCGTGTGATGACGATCTGGAGGCGTGGAGCGGTGGACGTGGATGCGATACGCGGGACGGCGCTCGGTGCCGCGCCCGTACCCCTGTCCGTACTCGACCTGGTGACGGTGGGCGCCGGCTACACCGCGCACCGGGCGCTCGCCACCAGCGTGGAGATCTCCCGGCTCGCCGAGCGGCGCGGCTTCCACCGGCACTGGGTGGCCGAGCACCACTCCATGCCCGGGGTCGCCTCGTCCGCGCCCGCCGTGATCCTGGCCCACCTCGCCGCGCACACCTCGCGCATCCGGCTCGGCTCGGGCGGCGTGATGCTGCCCAACCACGCGCCGCTGGTGATCGCCGAGCAGTTCGGCACGCTGGAGGCGATGGCGCCGGGCCGTATCGACCTCGGGCTCGGGCGTGCGCCCGGCACGGACGGCGCGACGGCGGCGGCGCTGCGCCGCACGGACAGGCTGAACGAGGGCGCCGAGGACTTCCCCCAGCAGCTGGCCGAGCTGATCCGTTTCCTCGACGACGACTTCCCCGACGGGCACCCCTATGCCCGCATCCACGCGGTCCCGGGACCCGTGCAGGGTCCCTCGGCCCGGCCGCCCATCTGGCTGCTCGGCTCCTCCGGCTTCAGCGCTCGCCTGGCCGGGGCGCTCGGCCTGCCCTTCGCCTTCGCCCACCACTTCTCGGCGGCCAACACGGTCCCGGCGCTCGACCTCTACCGCGACTCCTTCCGGCCTTCGGCGTTCCTGGCCGAGCCGTACGCCCTGATCGGCGTCTCCGCGCTGGCGGCGGACGACGAGCGCGAGGCGCGGCGCCAGACGCTGACCAACGCGCTGTCGATGGTCCGGCTGCGCACCGGGCGCCCGGGCCTCGTGCCGACGCCCGAGGAGGCCGAGGCGTACCAATTCAGCGCGCTGGAGCGGGAGTTCGTGGACGGCTGGCTCGCGAACGTCATCTCCGGTACGGGGGAGGAGGTGCGGGCGGGGCTCGACGACCTCCAGAAGCGGACGGGGGCGGACGAGCTGATGATCACGGCGAACGCGCACGGGCCGGATGTGCGGGTCCGCTCGTACGCCCTGATCGCCGACGCGTACGACCTCCCCACCCTGCCCTCCTGACCCGGGCGGGGTCGGGCATCCCGTGCCGGTCCCTGCCGGGAGCGGGGCTGAGGATGCGCATGCGGGCCGGCGCCAGCCCCGCCAGGGGCGCGGGGAACTGCGCGAGGAGCGACCACGGCCCGCAGCCGGGGCCCCTGGGGCTCCGCCCCAGACCCCATTCGCGCTGAACGCGCTCGTCCTCAATCGCCGGACGGGCTGGGTATGCGCATGCGGGCCGGCGCCGAGTAGTTAGGGGCGCGGGGAACTGCGCGAGTGCGGGGCCAGGGTGGGGCAGACCGGGGCAACTGGGGGCTGGCGCCGGGGAGTCGTGGAGGGATTGGTCTAGTCCTTATTTGGTTCAGACCATTGACGCGACCCCGACAGGATCGCTATCAATTCCTCACCCACCCATTCCGCACCCCACGCCCCACCCCCCCCGGAGGCCGACTTGCCCCGCCGCACCCCCCTCGTCGCCGCCCTGAGCACCGCCGTGCTCACCGCCGGCGCCCTGGCCGCCTTCGCGGGCCTCGGTACCGCGTCCGCCGCCGACTCCGCCCAGAGTTCCACCCGGGGCGCCGCCGCCGCGCCCTCCACCGGTGGCGTGAAGATCGCGTACTACGACCAGTGGAGCGTGTACGGGAACGCCTTCTACCCCAAGCACCTCGACACCCGCGGCATCGCCGGCAAACTCGACGTCCTGAACTACTCGTTCGGCAACATCGACCCCACCAACCTCACCTGCTTCGAGGCGAACAAGGCGGCGGGCGACGACAACAACCCCAACGCCGGTGACGGCGCGGGCGATTCGTTCGCCGACTACCAGAAGTCGTTCTCGGCCGCCGACAGCGTGAGCGGCGTCGCCGACACCTGGAACCAGCCGATCGTGGGCGTCTTCAACCAGTTCAAGGAGCTGAAGGCGAAGTACCCCAAGCTGAAGATCAACATCTCGATCGGCGGCTGGACGTACTCCAAGTACTTCCACGACGCGGCCCTCACCGACGCCAGCCGCAAGAAGTTCGTGTCGTCCTGCATCGACCAGTACATCGCAGGCAACCTGCCCACCGAGGGCGGCTACGGCGGCGCCGGCGCGGCGGCCGGGATCTTCGACGGCGTCGACATCGACTGGGAGTATCCGGGCTCGCCCGACGGCCACCTCGGCAACCACTACGGCGCCGAGGACAAGGCCAACTACACCGCCCTGCTCGCCGAGTTCCGCAAGCAGCTCGACGCGTACGGCTCCGCGCACGGCGGCAAGCACTACCTCCTGACGGCGGCGCTCCCGGCCGGCCAGGACAAGATCAAGAACATCGAGACGGACAAGATCGGCGCGTCCCTCGACTACGCCAACATCATGACGTACGACATGCACGGCGCCTGGAACGCGACGGGCCCGGCCTACCACCAGTCCCCGCTGGTCTCGCCGCCCAACGACCCCACGGACGTCATCAAGCCCGGCACCCAGAAGTACTCGATCTCCAACGCGATCGACTCCTGGATCGACGGCAACCCCGCCTACGGCATAGCCGGCGGCTTCCCCGCCAACAAGATCACGCTCGGGTACGAGTTCTACTACCGGGGCTGGAAGGGCGTCCCCGCCACCAACAACGGCCTCGGCCAGAGCGCGACCGGACCCTCCAATGCCCGGCCCACCAGCCAGGTCGCGGGCACCGCGCTCTACAAGGAGCTCGGCGGCATCGTCGACAACCCGGCGACCACCTTCTGGGACGCCGACGCGAAGGCCTCGTACTTCTACAAGGACGGCGAGTTCTTCACCGGCCTCGACAAGCAGTCCATCCAGGCCCGCGCCGACTACGCCCACCAGCGCGGTCTGGCCGGCGCCATGATGTACAGCCTGCTCGGGCTCGACGACAAGACGACCCTGCTCAACCAGATCGTGGACGCGGTCGGCTCCTCGCCCTCCTCGACCCCGGACCCGACGCCCACGGCCACCAACTCCCCCTCGCCGAAGCCGACTCCGACCGCCACCACCAGCCCCTCCCCGACGCCCGGCGGCTGCACCGCCACCGCGTGGGACAGCGGCGCCACGTACACCGGCGGCAGCCAGGTCTCCTACGGCGGTCACACCTGGAAGGCCCAGTGGTGGACGAAGGGCGAGCAGCCCGGCACCACCGGACAGTGGGGCGTCTGGCAGGACCTCGGCGCCTGCTGAGTCCGCCCGAATTCGCACCGCCACCCTGCCCCGTGCCCGCTCCGCCCTCCTCCCCGGGGGCGGGGCGGGCGCGCGGGCGTACAGGCGTATGGGCGTACGGGCCTCCGCAAGCTCAGGGCTCACGCAAGCCAGACCTGCCGCCGCCTCAGACCTCCTGCGGGCTGAGGCCGATCATCATGGCGATGCGGTCCGGCGCGACGGCCCGTGAGTAGTGCCAGCCCTGGCCGGTGTCGCAGCCGATCCGGGCGAGCCGGGTGGCCTGCTCGGCGGTCTCCACGCACTCGGCGGTGACGGTGAGCCCGAGCCGGTGGGCGAGCTGGACCATGGCCTCGACGATGGTCTCGTCGGCGGGGCTCGGGTGCGCGCCGCCCTCGTCGTACTGGAAGCCGCGTACGAAGGAGCCGTCCAGTTTGAGGACGGAGACGGGCAGCCGGCTCAGATAGGCGAGGTTGGAGTACCCGGTCCCGAAGTCGTCGATCGCGATGTTCACGCCCATGAGGGACAGCGCCTGAAGGGCCTGGAGCGGCCGGCCGGCCGAGCCCATCACCGCGGACTCGGTCAGCTCCAACTGGAGCAGATCCGGGCTCAGTTGGGTCTCTTCCAGGATTTCCGCGACGTCCGCCACCAGGTCGGAGTCCCACACCTGGCGCACCGCGACATTGACGCTCACGAAGACCGGCGGCACGTGCGGATGCTCGATCTGCCAGCGCCTGGCCTGCCAGCACGCGGTGCGCAGCACCCAGCGCCCGAGCTGCACCACCGAGCCGTCCTCCTCGGCGATCTGGATGAACCGATTCGGCGGAAGCAGCCCGAATTGCGGGTGGTTCCAGCGGACCAGCGCCTCCACGCCGTGCACGACCCCGTCGGCCATGCCCACCAGCGGCTGGTACTCCAGGGTGAACTCGCCGCGCTCCACGGCCGGCCGGAGCGTGGAGGACAGGGCCTGGCGGGTCATGCGGTGGGCGTTGCGCTCGGGGTCGAAGAGCGTCCAGCGGGCCTTGCCGTCGGCCTTCGCCCAGTACAGCGTGGTGTCGGCGGCCTGCATGAGACCGGTCGCCGTGGTGCCGGCGCCGGCCCGCTCCACCACCCCGATCGAGGCCGACACCGACAGGCGCTGGCCCGCGAGGTCGAAGGGCCGCTGCAACGCGTTCAGTACGGAACGGGCGAGCTCGGCCAGCTGCTCGGTCCCCGTGGAATCCTCGACCAGGACCGCGAACTCGTCGCCGCCGAGCCGCGCCACCAGGTGCCCGCCGCCGCGCGCGTAGCCGGACTGGTCGGCGCACTCCATCAGGCGCGCCGCGACCGCGCTGAGCAGCCGGTCCCCGACGCGGTGCCCGAGCGTGTCGTTGACCGCCTTGAACCCGTCGAGGTCGAGGTAGCAGATCCCGATCCGGCCGGTGCCGCCGTTGTCGTACGCGGACGCCTCAAGTGCGGAGGTCAGCCGCTCGAAGAAGAGGGTGCGGTTGGGCAGGCGGGTCACCGGGTCGTGCATCTGGAGGTGGCGCAGGCGGGCCTGGAGTTCGCGCCGGTCGCTGATGTCGGCGATGGACAGCAGCACGCTGGCGCTGTCGGGTACGGGGGCGACGGTGACCTCGGCCCACAGCGAGTGCCCGTCGGGGTGCTTGAGGCGGCGGGTGCAGCGGAAGCGGTTGCGGGCGCCGCGCAGCACCTCGCGGTAGGCGTGCCAGGTGCGGTGGTCGGCGGCGAGGTCGACGAGGTCGGCGGCGTCCTGCTCGCGCAGGGAGGCCGGGTCGGTGCCGAGGAGTTCGGCGAGGGCGTCGTTGGCGGCGACGACGCTTCCCTCCCGGTCGACGACGGCCATCGCGAGGTGGGCGGCGTTGAAGGCGGCCTGGTAGTCGCGCGGGGCGGAGGGGGCGTGCGCGCCGGGGGCGCGGGCGGGGCCGGCCGGGGTGGAGGGGGAGGGGTCGGGGGGATGCTCGGACAGGGGGCATCCGGGGCTTTCCGGGGGGCGCTCCGCCACGGCGCCCGCGATCCGGTCCGTATGACGCTCTGTGACGGGCGGCCGGATGGTCCCGGGTGCGCGACCCGGTCCTTCGGAGGTTCCGCTCACCGCTGGCTCCCGCAGTGCATTCGAGTTGTGCAGAGGTAGTACGGAGATGGCCGGGGTCTTCGGCCGGGGTGGACGACGGCCCCAAGAGGCCGGATCCACGCAGGAAAGTGTGCCGATCATAGAGGCTGGCGCCCGGCGCGATCCAGCGTCACCGTCGTGATCAAGAGCACCCGGAGTCCTCCGTCGATCGTTGACCGATCGTTTCTGCGCGGGTGTGGCCGGGCTCCGTCCGTCGGTGACCACTCGTGACTTTCTGTATATCAGCCGGGGTGTCGCGCCCCTCACCCTTCCGGGCCAGCAAAACATGGCATAACTCTGTAAATCTGCACAAAGTGGGCGGGATGTCCCGCATCCCGCTTCCGGAGGTCGCCGTGCAGGGTCAGCAGACACCCGGGGGAGTGGAGCGTGTCCGGCTGCGCAGCGCGGCCGCCGCGCTCACCTCCTTCATGGCGCTCGCCGCCATCTCCCTGGTGTCCGGTCCCGCCGTGGCGGCGGACTCCCCGGTGCTGCCGTGCGCCCTGCCGAGGACCGACGCCCACCACTCGCTCGGCGTCGACACCTGGAACTCCGCCTACCCGCGCCCGGTGCGCGCCCTCAAGGCGGTCATGGTGTTCCTGTCCTTCCCCGACTCCCGGCCCGTCGCCGACCCCAAGGACCTGGCCGCCGACTACTTCCCCGCCACCAGCCGCTTCTTCGAGCAGGCCTCGTACGGGAAGTTCCGGCTCGACGCCGAGCCGCAGCGGCGCTGGGTGCGGATGCCGGCCGCGTCGACCTCGTACCGCATGGAGCGGGACTGGGACCCCGCCCAGCGCACCCGGTACCTCACGGACGCGATCCGGGCGGCCGACCCCACGACGGACTTCTCGCGGTACGACATCGTCTACCTGGTCGCCGATCCGGACGCGCCCGGCGTCGACTCGGACGCCACCAAGGTGGTCAACTTCGACCGGCCCGTGCGCGCCGACGGCCGCGACATCAACCGGGTCGTGACGGTCTTCGAGCACCACCCGCCGGACCGCAACGTGCTGGCCCACGAGACCGGGCACGTCTTCGACCTGCCCGACCTCTACCACCGGCCGCAGGACGGCAAGAGCGGCGACTGGGACACCTATGTCGGCGACTGGGATGTGATGGGCAGTCAGTTCGGTACGGCGCCCGACCTGTTCGCGTGGCAGAAGTGGAAGCTCGGCTGGATCGACCGGCGCGAGGTCGGCTGCGTGAGCGGCGACGGCACGAGCCGCATCACCCTGGAGCCACTGTCCGCGTCCCCCGCGAAGGCGGGCGCCGGCAAGCGGCTCGCGGTGGTCCGCACCGGCGAGGACCACGCCATCGCCATCGAGGCGCGCGAACCGGCGGGCCTGGACCGGGCGAGCTGCGCGTCGGGGCTCCTGGTCTACCGGGTGCGCAGCGGATCCGGGTCCGGCGGCGGCCCGGTGGAGGTGCTGGACGCACATCCCGACACGGAGGCGTGCTGGGAGAAGTCGGTCTACCCGGCACTCGCGGACGCGCCGGTGGGCGTGGGCGAGACGTTCACCGTGCCGGGCGAGGGGATCAAGATCGAGGCGGAGGGGCGGACGAAATCGGGCGCGTGGACGGTGAAGATCTCCCACTGACGCGGAGACCTCCCACTGACCCTGGCCCGGCTGCCCTGGCCCGGCCTGGCCCGGGGGCGACCGCGTGCGGGGTCGGCAGCGTGCGGGGCTCGGTCGCGTGCCGGGGGCGCACGAGTGCCGGGGGCGGCCGGCGTGCCAGGGACGCACGGCCCGGGTCGGCCGCCTGGGGATGTTGTCGCCGGGCTGCCTCGCGGGGCCTGTTTCGCTGGGCCTGCCTCGCGGGGTTGCGTCATCGGGCCCGTCGCGCTGGGCCCGTCTCGCCGGGGTGCCTCACCGGGCCGTCCCGCTGGGCCCGCCTCACCTGGCTCCCTCGGCCGCCCCCAGCGGGGCTCCAAGGGTCCCGCTCAGGGCACGAAGAAGCCCCCCGCTCGCGCGGGGGGCTTCTTCCGTCGGTGCGCCGCCAGGGACTCGAACCCCGGACCCGCTGATTAAGAGTCAGCTGCTCTAACCAACTGAGCTAGCGGCGCCTGCTGACGTCGTAGACATTAGCATCCTGATCCGCGCGAGGAAAAATCGATAACGAGGACGCGTCCACGGCCTCGTTCCTGGCGGCCCGCACGCACGCCCACAGCAGGACGTCAGGCCCCGGCAGCCAGGGGCGGCGGGTGTCGGGCGCGACCAGCCAGCGGGCCGCGCCGGAGCTCTCCCGCCCGGGGGGTACCAGCGCCGGGACGGTGACGGCGTCACCGGCGCCGTGGCACAGCAGCGGGGGCACGGTGGCGTCGGGCCCGTACCACTCCTCCCACTCCAGGAGCGAGGGCAGGCGCTGCGCGGTGCCGGGGGCGGCGAACAGGAGCATGCGGCCCCGGTGGACCGCGACGGGGCCCGAGCCGGGCCCCTCCGCCCACAGCCGGTCGAGCATGCGGCGTCCGAAGATCGACGGCACGTTGACCACGTCGAAGACCGAGCCGCAGGACACCACGCCGGGCGCGGTGGGCCGGGCCTCCCACAGTGCGAGCGTGCTGCGCGGATGCCCACAGGCGGACGCCAGCCAGGCCGCACCCGCCGAGGTCACCTCCCCGGCCTGGTGACACCCCTCGCCCCGCAGCAGACGGAAGACGTCGAGGGTGTCGTCGTGGCCGGCGGGGCCACCGCCGCGCGGGCCCACCGCCGTGAGGTGGCCGCCACCCGTCTCCGTCTGCCGCACGCCGCTGCTCCCGCCGTTGCCGTTGCCGCTGCTCATGCTCTACGTCTACCGGCCGCGCCGGCCCGGCCCCGGCGGCTTGGCGGAAACCGGGACAGGGCGGGGCGGGAGGGCGTATCTTGCGGCCCGGCATATGCCCGGGGCGCGTGGTCGGCGGGACCGGTTGGACGGGGGCGGGCCTGGGCGGGCTGGGGAGGGGGGAGCCGTACGGGGTGGTCGTACGGGGATGCCGGGGCCACGGCCTCGGGGCTCGCCCGTCGTGCGGCCCGGGTTTCAGGGGCGGGCCTCCCGGCGCTACGCCAGGTCGCTGCCCCGCATCAGATCCCGGCCGAACTCGATCATCTTCTTCGCGTAGTCCTCGGTCCACTGTGCCCGTTCCGCCACGTCGGCGGGGGTGAGGCGATCGAAGCGGCGCGGGTCGGCGAGCTGGGCCGCCGCGACCGCCTGGAACTCCACCGCGCGGTCGGCGGCCGCCCGGAAGGCGAGCGCGAGCTCGGTCGCGCGCGACAGGAGCGCCCGGGGGTCGTCCATGGACTCCAGATCGAAGAAGTGCTCCGGGTCGGCGGTCGCCTCGGAAGGCTCGAAGAGCAGCGGCGCGGGCCTCAGCCGCTGCCGCTCCTCGTTCCGCTCGTGCTCCGGCATGTCTGTCCTCCCAGGGCAGGTCGACGCTCAGGGTCCGGGCGCCCCGGGCCACCGTCCATTCTCCCGCGTGCGCGCAAGGGGGCCCGGCGGGGGCGGGCACGGGCAGCCGCACGCGGGGCGTGCGCCGGGTGGCCCGCGGTGCGGGCGCAGAGTGAGGCCGGCTCGGACGAGGCTGGTGATGCGTGAGGGCGGGGCGTTTCCCGCGTGATGGTGTCCGAGGGCGCGGTGGGTCAGGACTTGAGGTGCCCCAGGGCGTTGATCACGGCAGCGATGGCGGGCTCGGCGGCGCGTTCGCGGTGGTGGGCTGCCATGAGGTGGACGTGCCATTCGGGCATGTCGCACACGTCGAGTTCGACCAGGGTGCGGGCGGCGAGGTCGCGTTCGACCGTGGCGCGGGTGAGGACGGCGACGGCCTGCCCGGAGTGCGCGAGATCGGCTGCCGTCTCGGCGGAACTGACGCGGTAGAGCTGATGCGCGCGGGCGGGGGCGTCCAGGAGCAGTTCGTGAAAGAGCTGCGCACCGCTGCCCCAGAGGTTCACGGCGAGGGGGTGGCCGCTCAGCCCCGCGATGTCGCAGGGGCCCGCCGCGAGCGGGTGGTCCGGGTGACAGACCGCGATGACCGGCTCACTGCGGAACGGGTGCAGCCGTACCTCTTGAGCGTGCGGCATCGGCAGGGTGATGGCGATGTCGGTCGCGCCCGCGGCCACCCGTTGGAGTGCGTCCTGACTGTGCTGGTCGTCGACCACGACGGCGTATCTGAGCGGTTGCAGCGCACCGATGACGAAGGGGACGGCCAGCGGCGCGTAGCTGGCGTGGGTGGTCATGTGCAGGGTGCCTTGGGTGCCGTCCTCCCGTGCGATGTCCAGGGCCCGGGCCGCCAGATCCAGACACCGCTCCGCGTGGGGCAGCAGCCGTTCCCCTGCGGGCGTCAGCGACACTCCTCGGCTGGAGCGGTCGAGCAGTGGCTGACCGACGAGCCGTTCCAGTCGGCGCAGCCGCTCGCTGACGGACGGTTGCGCGACGCGCAGCTCACGTGCTGCGGCGGACAGCGAGCCGACGGATGCGGCGGTGACGAAGACACGCAGGTCCGCGAGTTCCAGGGCCATAGGTGCAGCCTATGGCCAGCGCCTTCGGATCACGGGGTTCTGTGGGGCCGAAGGCGCCCATAGCGTGCCGGTATGACATCCCCGTTGAGGTGAGGAGCCTCTGGTGCAAGAGACTTACGAGACCGCTGTCGAACTCGTCCCTGCGACTACGGATGATCTGCCCGGGATCGTCGCCATCCAGAACCACATGGCCGCGACCTCGCACGCCCGGTTCGCCACCAGACCGCATCGCGTGGAGGAACGGCGGGACTGGTTCGCTCAGTTCGCGGAGACGGGTCCGTACCGGATGCTCGTCGCCCGGCGCGGCAACCAGGTGCTCGGTTATGCCTGTAGCCAGTGCTACCGCGATCAGGACGCTTTCCGGGAAACGGTCGAGGTGAGCATCGGACTCGGCGAGGACAGCAGAGGACGGGGGCTGGGAACCGCCCTCTACCGTGCGCTCTTCGGTCTCCTGGCCGACGAACCGGTGCATGTCGCCCTCGCCGGCATCGCCCTGCCGAACGACGTGTCGGTGGCCCTGCACCGCAAGTTCGGCTTCGCCGAAATCGGAACCTTCCATGAGTACGCCGTGAAGAACGGCCAGTACCTGAGCTCCCTGTGGATGCAACGCCTGCGGTCCACCACCCCGTTCCCGGGACCGGACCGGAGCTGACGGGCTCCGTGACCGTCTGCCAGGGGCCAACGGGTATAACGGGTATACGGGGCGGGGTCCGCAAGAGGCGTGCGGTAGCCGCAGACGGCCGCATGTTCGTCGCCCCCGGGACGGGCCCGTCGGGAAACCGGCTTCGAAGGGCCCGGTGCCTGTGGCCAACGAGCGGCTGGGCAGGTAACGGGCCGCGTCGATGAAGGCATGCCTGGTCCTGGACGGGACCCTCTGCCCATCGACCGCGTCGCCGCCGACCGGTGTTTCTCCAGCAGGCCCCGGGGCGGGTACCCGAGCCGGAGTGGCAGGGGCGTTCTTTTGACGACTACCTACGCCGTGACGTCGAACTCGCCCAGCTTGGCACCGGGAAGGAAGCCCGCCCACTCGATGGCGGTGAACCCTGGGTCTGAAGCGGTCTGCCCTCACCGGGGGGCCAAAGCCCGCTCCTGCCACATCGCGCCGCCGCGACCATGGAAAGAGCGGGAGTATCAGGCGCTCGTCAGGTCAGGGGCGGCAGGCGAATCGTGCCCAGTCGACGCACCTCGGCCATGAAGGCGTATGGCCCAAGACCTCGGGCGCCGGTCGTGATGACGGAGCCATTTTCTGCGGCGATGCTCAGGGCGAGCCGGTACAGCACCGCAAGCGATTCGTCCGGGCTCAACTCCTCGGGCGTGTACGCCGAAGGCTCGCTCACGACGGGCCCGCGTGGTCGAGGCTCCCGGCCCGGATCACCTCTGCGACCTGCTCGGCCAGGTGCGCGGGGAGCTGGCCCACGTCCACCCACGCAGTTCCCTTACGGCTCACCGTGGGCCGCAAGTGCGATGTCTGTGTGACCCCGGCTCCCATGCCGTTCAGGGCTTCTCTGAGCGCGTCGGTGGCGTGCTGGGCGCGGGTCCAGGCGTCGCGCCATTCCCGCATCTCCACTACCTCGTCCGATCCGGGTGAGGGTGGTTGCGGACCTCCGCCGCCGCGTCGTACGCCGCGCCCCACTTCTTGGCCGCCTTGGCCTTTTCCAACTCCCTCACGAGCGCGGCGCACACCCCGCACCCATCGGCCGGCGCGCAGTCGTACAGGTATGCCTCCACCGCGCCGGCCAGTTCGACCGGGGGGCGCGGGTACTTGGGCGGAGTAGTCATTTGGTGTCCCCTCGCTGCGTCTGCTGCGGATACACGACTCTGCCCGGCCCCGGCTTCGTGTGCTCACTCGGTTGCAGTTTGTTGCAGACGACTTACCCGAAGAACTCCAACGCGTCACGGATCAAGGCCCGCGCCGGGTTGCCGTGAATGGCCATCTTCGAGAGTTCAGCGAACGCCTGGGCGTATAGCGCGATGTCGCTCGGCTGCGTGACCGTCACCTTCGCTGACAGCAGCTCGATGTGCACCCGGTCCTCGTCGTATATCGAAAATGTCTCCTGCCCCCACATGTCTCGGGGAGTTGTACGGGGGATGACCCCGAGGGACACGTTCGGTAGGCCCATCACGTGCAACAGGTGGTGGAGCTGTCCGGCCATCGTTGCGGCGTCGCCGTGCTGGTAGTGGAGAACATCCTCTTCCACGATCATGGCGAACCTCCGATCGCCTTGGTACAGGATGCTGTGCGAGCGTTCGAAGCGAGCCGTCGCCGCTTGCGCGGAGTCATCGGGGATGCCTCGGAACCTTGCGATCGTGGACAGCAGCGCACGCGCGTATGCCTCGGTCTGGAGCGTCCCGGGGATGACACGGGAGCAGTACACGCGGAAACGTCGCGTGCGTTCGAAGAGAGGAACAATCGCTTCTTGTCGGCGGCGCAGGCCAGAGCGCTGGAGGCGGCGCCATTCGACATACATGGTCTCCGCGCCGCGTGACGCGGCGATGAGGTCGGTTGCTTCCTCCGGGGTGCCGCAGCCGGTACACCATGCTCGGATGTCGGCATCGGCCGGCACGGTCTTCAGGGCTTCGATGCGGGAGACCTTGGATTTACTCCACTGGCACAGATCAGCCAGCCCCTGCATCGTCAGATCTGCGTCCAGGCGTAGGCCTCGGAGCCGGATGGCGACTGACTTCCGAGCGGCTTCAACGCTCGACAGAGGCGACGATGGCATGAGGGCTGGCTGCGTCCGTACGTGCTAGTTGATGTCGAACTCCGCGTGCGGGACGGCCCTGTCCCACACGGCTTTGAAAGCGGAGGAGCATGTGGCGGCGGTGGCGGGGTCGTCGGTCACTTCGGGCCCGGCAGAGCCTCCATCGCCTCTGAAGTGGTTGAACCGCACAAGCCGGTCATCGAAGAGCCAGTAATCATTACCGGGCAACGCCAAGTCGGAGGTGTCTCTGCGCGGCAGCCAACGGACCTCCTCCCCGGCCTTGATGTTCCGGTGTGTCCCCGCGTGCTCGAACCGGATGTAGTCCGATGGGGGCATGGAGATGATCCGGGCCCTGCGGACGGCTACGCCCCGCTCGACGGCGGTCGTGATCGCTTCGAAGAACGGGCTTTGCCTGGCCTGCCTCTGTCCGCTCGTGTCCCCAGCTAGCCAAGCTTGGAAGTCGGCGGATTCTCTCGCGACGCCATACGCGTCCCGCATCTCAAGATGCACAGCCGACACACGAGCATCGGCGAGCATCTCAAGGAAGCTGGGCTGCGGCTCGCCGCTCAGCGTCATCGCACGCCTTCCTGATCATCGACACCATGCGTGCCGGGATACGGACGACTCCTTCGTTGTCGGCGATGGGGCCGTGTGCCCGGCACTGGTCCTGGGTGGCTTCGTCGCCGTTCCAGCCCTGGAACACGAGATCGGCGTTGGTGTCATCCACGAACACTGACGGACACTCGTCTTCCTCCGACTGAGGGTCTTTGCCAAAGAACCTTAGTGACATGGCTACCTCTCCTGTGTCGAGCGAGTCGCGCACTGTTACGCAACCCTCACCCTCCGAGGTGGCCGGGGTCAAGAGGAGCGGACGGTTCCGGCCGGCCGAGGAGTCAGGTGGGCACCCCGCGACGTAACCACCCCGCACGGTCGGCCGAGCGGCGGGGAACGTCAGGGCCGCCAGGGCACCCGGTGTTCCTCTAGGTGGGACAAGACCGCGTGGTTCGCCTCCCAGCCGTCGGGGAACTTCATCGTCACGCCCAGCTGGACCGGCTCCGTCGAGGGGTGGTCGTCCAGGAGGGTCGTCACGCCCTCGCGGCACACCACCACGCAGGCGTGCCGGTGCCGGGAGGCCAGGACGCACAGGCGGCCCGTCTCCAGGTGGAAGGCCGTCGCGTCGGGGCGGCCCGAGAGCGGGTGCAGGACGACCGTCACGTCGAACTCCCGCCCCTGCAAACGGTTCGCGGTGTCCACCGTCACCCCGCCGACGCCGAGCTCCGCCAGGGCCGACCGGACCGCCGCGGCCTGGTCGCGGTGCGCGGTGCCGACCGCGATCCGGTCCGCGGTCAGCGGGACCGGGTCCGGCGAGCGCTCGCTGGTCGCCGCGCCGCCCCGGTCGAGGAGACGGCGTACGACCAGGGCGACCGCGTGCACCGCCTCCGGGTCGGTGCGCGGGGTGTGCCGGGCCGGCAGCTCAAGAAGGGCCCAGCCCGCCGCCGCCGCCTCGTCCACGGCCCGGTCCGCCGCCGAACCGTCCGACGCGACAGCGAAAGCCAGCCGCCGGTCGCCGTGACCCGTGCCGCTGCGAAACGGCGTGAACGGATAGAAGGCGTCCGAGACCAAAGGCGCCGCCGACGCCGGCAGACGCCACGACACCGGCAGCCGGTGCTGCGGCAGCTCCGGGTTGTGCGCCAGCAGCGTGGAGACCGCGCTCGCCGACGGATCGTAGGAAAGACCCGCCCACTGCCCGGCGTCGGCGATCGCGAACGGGTCGAGCTGACCCGGGTCGCCCACGAACAGCGCCCGCTCGAACAGACCGGCCACCGCGAGCAGCGCGTCCGAACGCATCTGGTACGCCTCGTCCACGATCGCGTGCCCCCACGGCTCGACGTCCTTGACGTGCGCCCACTTCGCGGACGTCGAGATCACCACGTCGAGCCCCGCCAGATCGCCCGCCTTCGACGACTTCCGTACGTTCTCCAAATCGTCGAGGACCTTGTCGTACGGGTCGCTCTCGCTGCTGTGCAGCCGCCCCACCGGCAGGTCCGGAGCCTTCTCGGCGAGACGTACGACGAGGTCGTCGACCTGGGAGTTGGTCTGCGCGACCACCATCAACGGGCGCCCCGCCGCTGCCAGTTCGAGCGCCGCGCGCACCACCAGCGTCGACTTCCCCGCGCCCGGCGGCGAGTCCACCACGACGCCACGGGAGGAGCCGTTCAGGGTGTCGGCGAGGATCGCGTCGGTGGCCTCGGCCGCGGCCGTACCCGGATCGAAGGCGGTCACAGCAGGTCCTCGGGGGTGAGCGGGTCGGGCGCCTCGGCGGCGCTCGCGGGCGGCCCGCCGTGCGTCCACGGCGTGGCGTCGGGATCCGGCAGCTTGGGGGCGCCGCGCTGATCGTGCTCGAACAGCGTCCAGCACATCCGGTCGCCCTTGTCGGGCACCGAACCCGGCGCCGGGTCCTTGCCGCGCCCCATCTTGTCCAGGACGCGCACAACCACGGCGCCCTCCGGTTCGTACGCCACGAACTCGGCCTTCTGCGGCTTGCCGTCCAGAGCGCGGTAGACCTTCGCGCCCTCCGCGAGGTGCGGGGCGTCCCGCGTGCGCAGCGTGATCAGCGGGCGGGGGCTGGGGCGCTTGGACTCCGACCACGCCGGCGTCACCTCCACCACCTCACCCGAAAACGCCTCACCCGCGAGCCTGCGGCCCGCCATCACCAGCGGATCGTCCAGCGCCTCGCCCGCCTCCAGCTCGGCCTGCGCGCGCTCGCGGCGCAGCAGCTTGGTGGCGGCGGTCACCGCGTCGTCACGGCGCGGCTGGGGCGGCTCGCCCGCGCTGATCCGGTCGCGGTGGCCCGTGAACGACCAGCGTTCGCTCGTCCAGCGCGCCGCCGCCCGCTCACCCTCGGGCAGCTCCCGCAGCAGATCCAGGGCGCGCCACACCGCCGACCAAGTGGGCCTGAGCTGCGCCGCCACCAGACGACGGATCTCCCGCTCGGCGGCGGTGAGTTGGCCCAGGCGTTCATCGGCGGCCGCACCGTCCTCGGCCGCCTGGAGCGCTTGGCGGGCCCGGTCGTAGCGCTCCACCGCCGGAGCCAGCAGCCGGTTGTCGAACGCCGGGTCGGTGGCCGGGCCGGCCGGCGGACACAGAAGCTGGCCGTCGGCGCCCCGCGCGAGCTCCGCCCGCAGCGCCGCCTCCGCCCCCGACTCCCCGGCGGGCGGGTCGATCCAGGCGAGCAGGGCGCCCAGGTGCTGGTCCTCCAGGCTGGACTGGCCCGTCGCCCAGTGCCGGTTCAACAGGTCGGTGGCGGCCAGCAGCAGCGCCGCGCCGGGGGTGCGGGCCCGCTCGGCGTAATGCGTGAACCAGCGGCCCAGCAGCGGAACCCGGGGCGGCGCGGGGTACGGCGCGTCCGGATCCTGCTCGGCGGTCCGGCGAAAACGCATCGAACGGCCGAGCAGCCGCACGAAGTCGATGCCGCCCGGGCCGGGGACGATCAACTGCGGCGCGTCCGCGCACAGTTCGACCTCGACCTTGGTCTTCTTGCCCGTCTCCGGATCCGTCTCGGAGCGCTCGGTGAGCTCGACGTCGCCCGCGTACGCCTCCAGGTACGGCAGGACGGCCTCGGCGAGGTCGGCGAGGAAGGCGAAACGCAGGTCGCGGTCGCGGGGCTGGGGGACCACGAGCAGCGTCGGCGCCTCGCGGTCGGTGCCGACCAGGGCGCCGAGCGGCGCGCCCGCCTCGCCCGCCGTGGTCAGCGGCACGAAGACGAGCGGCCGCTCGGACAGATGGCGGTGGCGAACGGTGGCGAGCGGCTGGGCACGGCCGGACTCGACGGCCTCCAGACGGGCCAGGGTGGAGATCAGCGACACGGTGCTCCCTCCGGGGCGGTCGCGTCGGCGGCGGGGTGTGAGGTGGCGCTCGCGTCGGCGTCGGCGGGTTGCGAGACGGGGCTCGCGGCGGGGGCGGCCGGCCCTGGGGTCTCGCCCGTCGCTTCGTCCGCAGCCTCGCCCGGGACGGCCCGCGCGGCCGTGCGCGGGGCGGCCACGGTGGGGCGCGCGCCCGTGCCCGCTCCGGTCGCCTCCGCGCGCAGGGCGGCCGCGCGCCGTACCGCGGCCACCGTCGGATCGGCCGGGTCGCCCGCCTCGCCGCGCGCCGCCGCCAGGACGTCGCCGATGGTCGTCAGGGCGCCGAGCTCGCCGCGCAACGGGCGGCCGAGCGCCGTCACCAGGTCCTGCTGCCGGGCCCGGGCGCGGCAGTGGAAGGCCAGCTCACAGGCGGACAGGCACTCCGGCGCGTACACCGCGGGAACCGCCTCGACCGCCGAGGCCAGGGCGGCCCCCGACTGGCCGTCGAGATCGAAGGTGGTGCCCGGCGGCAGCGCGTCGGCGATGTCCTCGATCCGGGCCAGCCGCGTCAACTGGCGCCGCGTGACCGACAGTTGCTTGCGTACGTCGATCACCGACGCGGTCGGCAGATTGGAGAAGTCCTTCGGGCAGACGAGCAGCACCGAGTGGTCCACCGACGCGCCCTCGGTGCGCTCCGCGACCCGTTCGAGGGCCAGGACGTACACGGCGGACTGGCGGGCGGCCGCGCCGACCTTCGACGGGTCCGCGGCGGCGTCGATCATCGGGAAGGACTTGATCTCCACCACGGTCCAGCGGCCGTCCGGATGGACCACCACCGCGTCCGGCTCCAGGTAGGCGGGGGAGCCCGCCACGTCCAGGGCCAGCATCGGGTGGTCGAGCAGCGCCCATTCCCCGGCCGTCGTGGCCTCGCGCAGGGCGAGCGCGGTGCGGGCCGCGCGGCCCTCGGGGCCGGCCGCCGCGAGGTCGGGTGAGGCGGCGGCGCCCGGCGGCTCGGCGCCGCTGCCCATCCGCTCGTACAGCAGGCGCAGCAGCTCGGTGCCGCCGTCGCCCTTGACCTTCGCCTCGAAGGCGTTGCCCCGCATGAACGCGAACTGGGACTGGCCGAACGCCGCCGACGGCGACCCGATCGCCTCCGCGAGCGCGCCCTTGTCCACCCCGGCGCCGTCCAGCAGGGCGCGTCTGCGGCAGCCCGGGTTGGCGGCGAGGGCCGCGAGCGCCCGCGCGTCCAGCGGCCGGGCGGGTGCCGCCGGGCCGCGTAGCTCAGCGAGCCTTCGACGCAGTGACGTCGACGGCTTCTGCGGGGGTGTCGGAGGAGGTCCGCTGCCCAGGGAATGGCTCACCCTGGGAAGTCTGGCATCCAGGACTGACAATCGGGGCGCCGGTGACCGAAGGGGCGGCTGTGAAGCGGGCACGCACGCGCGCCGCGAGCCGCAGCAGGGGCTTGGAGAGCAGCAGGCCGACGCCCATGACCGCGACGCCCGCGACCGCGTCGAGCAGATAGTGGTTCGCCGTGCCCATCACCACGAACGTGATGGTCAGCGGGTACGCGACGGCCGCGACCCGGGCGATCTTGCTGCCGCCGAAGCGCCACAGCATCACCCCGCACCACAGCGCCCACCCGACGTGCAGACTGGGCATCGCCGCGAACTGGTTGGTCATCCCGCCCAGGCCGCGCGGCGCGCTCGCCTCACCGCCCCACCAGCCGTACGAGCCGTACTGGGCCATCGTGTCCGTGAAGCCGTGCACCGCCGGGAGCAGACGGGGCGGGCAGGTCGGGAGGAACGTGAAGCCGATCAGACCGAGCATCGTGGACGTCATCAGCCAGCCGCGGGCCGCCCGGTACTGGGCGGGGCGGCGGCGGAACAGCCAGATCAGGACGGCCGGGGTGATCAGATAGTGCAGTGAGGCGTAGAGGAAGTCGGCGGGTATGCCGACGGCCGGGGTGTGCGTGAACAGCCGGTTCAGCGGGTGCTCGGCGTTGAGGTGGAGCGTCTTCTCCAGGCGCAGGATGGACAGGCCGTGCTCGACGGCCCGCGCCTCGTCACCGCGTACGATCAGCCGGCCCGCGGAGTACGCCCCGTAGATGAGCGCGATCAAGGGGAGTTCGGTCCACCAGCGCGGTCGCGTGGCATGCTGCGGCAACTGCATCCGGAAGGTTCCCCCCACTTGGTCCTCGGGCTGCCCGCTGGGGGCCTCCGGGTTTTCGACGTGCGTTCAACCGTACGGTGTAAGCGGTCGTCTCCGCACAGCACCCCGGTGTTCGGATCAGACGCCGGGATCCGGCTCGGGGTTGCTTCGGGGGGTGCGCGATGATGGGTGGCGGCACATTTGGCAGTATTTCGGCACGGGTTGTGCGTCGGGTGTGAGGTGTGACGCGTTGCTCGCCCTTGCTTGTTGAACGCCGTCGAACGGCGGACAGATTTCAGTATCCGTCATGTGTTATCCGTCATTTGTCAGATCTCGTACGGCATCGGGGAGAGAACACCCATGGCAGCCGCCGCACCGCGCATCCTGCTGGCCCGGCACGGGCAGACCGAGTGGTCGCTCGCGGGCAAGCACACCGGCAGGACCGACATTCCTCTCCTGGAGGAGGGCCGGCGCGGAGCCAAGCTGCTCGGTGAGCGGCTGCACCGCGCGCCCTGGGACGGGCTGCCCGGCGTCGAGGTGCGTACGAGTCCGCTGGTGCGGGCCGCCGAGACGTGTCAGCTCGCGGGGTTCGGGGAGCGGGCCGAGCCGTGGGACGCGCTGATGGAGTACGACTACGGGGCGTACGAGGGGATGGCGCCGCCCGAGATCCAGGCCGTGCGGCCGGGCTGGTTCATCTGGCGGGACGGGGTGCCGGACGGCGAGAGCCTGGCGCAGGTCTCCGCGCGGGCGGACGAGGTGGTGGCGTGGGCGCGGTCGGCCGGGCGGGACGTGCTGGTCTTCGCCCATGGGCACATTCTGCGGTCCATCGCGGCGCGGTGGCTGGGCGAGGACATCTCCTTCGCGGCGCGGGTGCGGCTGGATCCGACGTCGCTTTCGGTGCTGGGGTGGGCGTATGGGGCGCCGGCGGTTGAGCGGTGGAACGACACGGGTCACCTCGAGCAGTAGGCCCCTGTGGCTCCGCCCCAGCTCCGTTGGCCGGGTCCAGGTGGGCCGGCACGACCCTGCCAGGGGCGCGGGGAACTGCGCGCAGCCCGGGTCCCTGGGGCTCCGCCCCAGACCCCGTTCGGCCTGAAGGGCCTCGTCCTCAATCGCCGGACGGGCTGACTATGTCCATGCGGGCCGGCACCGACCCCGTCAGGGGCGCGGGGAACTGCGCGCAGCGCGGGTCCCTGGGGCTCCGCCCCAGACCCCGTTCGGCCTGAAGGGCCTCGTCCTCAATCGCCGGACGGGCTGACTATGTCCATGCTGGCCAGCGCCGACCCCGTCAGGGGCGCGGGGAACTGCGCGCAGCCCGGGTCCCTGGGGCTCTGCCCCAGACCTCGTTCGGCCTGAAGGGCTTCGTCCTCAAGCGCCGGACGGGCTGGGTATGCGTGTGCTGGCCAGCGCCGAGTAGTTAGGGGCGCGAGGAACTGCGCGACCAGCCACGTACGAGGCGCAGGGAGCGGGAAAGGGGGCCGGGGCGTCAGACCGCCGTGGCTGTGCGGCGTTCCAGGAAGGAGGCCACCTCCGGGCAGGAGCGGTGAGGGGTCAGCGTGTGGGACGTATCCGTCAGCATGGCCTGGACGCGCGTGGACTGGACCTGGTTCAACAGGTCGAGGACCTGGTGGCCCGCCGCGGCGGACTCGGCCGGAGCCCCCGCCCGCGCCAGATCCTCGGCCAGCTCCGCCCGGTACAGCGCGAGGTTCCGCGTGAAGTACGGATCCTGAAGCCCCGCCGCCCGCCGGGCGTGCCGCGCCGCCCGCCCCCACTCGCCCAGCGCCGAGTAGCACTGCGCCCGCAGCATCTCCAGCTCGGCCTCGACGAAGAAGCTCATCCACTCCGGATCGAGGTCCGAGACGCCCCGCCCGAACAAGTCCCGCGCCCGCCCCAGCGCCTCCTCGCACGCCGAACGGTCACCGAGCCCGGCCCAGCCGCCCGCCTCCCGCAGCGCGAGCAGCGAGAGCAGCCGGGCCGAGCCGAGCGGCCGCGCGGCCCGTTCGCCCGCCTGCGCCGCCCGCATCGCCTCGCGCGGCCGGCCCATGTCCCTGGCCAGGAACGACATGTTGCAGAACGCGTGCGCCTCCAGCGCGCCGTCCCCCGCGAGCCGGGCCGTCGCGAGCGCTTCCGCGTAGTGCGAGCGGGCCTCGCCGAAGCGGCCCGAGTCGTGCGCGAGCCAGCCCACGGAGATGGCCAGTTCACCCGCGCCGGAATGCAGCCGCTCCTGGGTGGAACGGCGGGCCGCGCTCGCGTCGAGCAGCGCGTAGGCGGTACGCAGCGGCTGCTCGGCACGCTGGTAGAGCCCGTCCGCGCCGTGCCGGTCGTCCAGGAGTCTGATCCGGCGCACCGCCTCCTCGACCGCGCTCACCTCGGCCTCGCCGACGCGCTGGACGGAACGTGCGGACGCCGGGCCGAGACCGAGCGAGACGGCCGCCACGGTGGCGGTGGAGCCCGTCATGAATGCGCGACGCAGCACGTCGCTCTCCTCGTGGTTCTGGTGGTTGTGGGGGTCTTGGTGGTCTTGGTGGTCTTGGTCAGCGCGGTGAGTCCGATCGGTGCTGTCGGCACTGCGACCGCTGCGGCCGCGTTGACCGCTGCGGTCACGTTGATCGACGTGGTCACGTTGATCGCCGTGTGCTCCGTGTGCTCCGTGCGCTTCGTGTGCTTCGTACTCCGCGTACCCCTCGCGCTCGGGGCGGGGTGCCAGACGGATCAGCGGGGTGGCGACGACGGGGCGTGCCCCCCGGCCTCGTACCGTCTCCCGTGCCGAGAACCCCAAGTCCGCCAGGCTCAAACCCGGGAACATGTGCCGGAAGACCCTTTCGTACGCATAGTTGGGGCAGCGGATCTCGCCGTTCTCCACGCGTCCGATGTAGCGGGCGTCGCAGGCGACCTGCTCGCCGATCTCGCGGGCCGCGCGCCGGACCACCGCCGCGAACTCGCCGGGCGAGCGCGCGCCCCTCAACTGCCGGAACGCCACGTTGGGTTCCGGGGGAGGCCGATGCGGCATCGCCGGGGGCCGCGCGTTCACCCGGGGGTCTGCCTGGGGATCTGGTGACGGCGCCATGGCACGACAGCTCTCTCTGGCGGGGTGGTGCGGAGCAAGAACGTACCGTCTGTGACGGGGTGTTCACACAGTGTTTGGCTACAAAAGGGATATCTCACCCGCGATCCGCCATGAACTGCCATCCTTTGCGGCGGCGTGCCGCCGTTCCTCTTGACGCGCACGGGCGTTGAACCATGTGGAGAGCGCCAGACGCCGCCAAGACGCGGAGGGCTTGCCTTGTTGGAGGACTGCGTGAACACCGACGCCCACATCGACTTCACCGTTTCCGCTGTTTCCGCCGCTTCCGCCGTCCGCGCTCCGCGGGCGACGGCCGCCGTCCAGCATCCGCGGGCCAGCGCCCCGCCGGTGTTCGCGCGGGGCGCCGAGGAACCCTGTGATCTGGTGACCGTGCCCGCCCGGCAGGGCATCGAGGCCGTCGACATCATCCGCCGGGGCGCCGCCCCGGCCGCCGTCGGACCGGTCCTGCACGACGGGGCCTGCGACACCGTCGGCTTCCTCGTGCCCCCCGGCACCGCCGCCGCCTGGGACGTACCGGGCAGCGCCTGTACGGAGACCAACGGGCGCGGGCTGCGTCTCGCGGGCCTGCCCGTCCAGCCGCCCGTCACCGGCTCGGGCTGGCTGCTTCCGCCGGACGCCACCGAGGTCACCGACCCGGGCCTGCTGCGGGCCGCCCTCGGCGAGGCGGCCCGGATGATCAAGGCGGCCGACGGCATCTGTGAGGCCACCCCCCGCGCCGGCGGGCCCGAGCGCCGCTGACCTGCCACGCGCCGCCACGCCCCGGGCGGGCGGCGCCCTCGCGGCCGGTCGATAATGGCCGGATGGCGAAGAGCAGCAGGCGGCGGGGGGCGGGCCCGGAACCCGTCGTGGAGGCCGTGGACGGCGGCCTCGCCGAGCTCATACCGGACCGCGACCGCTCGGGCGGCTGGACCCTGCTGCTCGACGGCGCGCCCCAGTCGCATGTGGATCTCGACGCCCCGGAGCGGCTGACCTTCGAGTACCAGCGCCGCCTCGGCCACGTCATCGACCTCGCCGCCGCGCCGGGACAGCCCCTGAACGTCCTGCACCTCGGCGGCGGCGCCTTCACCCTGGCCCGCTACACAGCGGCGACCCGGCCCCGCTCGACCCAGCAGATAGTCGAAGTCGACGCCGCGCTCGTCCAGCTCGTACGCCGGGAGCTGCCGCTCGATCCCGGGGCCCGGATCCGGGTGCGCGGCGGCGACGCGCGGGCCGGGCTCGCCAAGCTCCCCGACGCCCTGGCCGATCTGGTCATCGCGGACGTGTTCAGCGGGGCCCGCACCCCCGCCCATCTGACCAGCGCCGAATTCCTCGACGACGTACGCCGGGTACTCAAACCGGGCGGTACGTACGCCGCGAACCTCGCCGACGGGCCGCCGCTTGCGCATCTGCGGGGCCAGATCGCCACCGCCGCCACCGTCTTCCCCGAGCTCGCGCTCGCCGCCGACCCGACCGTGCTACGCGGCAAGCGGTTCGGCAACGCGGTGCTCGTCGGCTCGGCCGTGCCCCTGCCCGTGGCGGAGCTGACCCGGCGCATCGCGGGCGACCCGCACCCCGGGCGCGTCCAGCACGGGCGTGAGCTCGCCGACTTCACGGGCGGCGCGGCGGTGGTGCGCGACGCGAGCGCCAAGCCCTCGCCCGCGCCGCCCGCGTCGGCCTTCCGGTGAAGTGCCCGGCCCTCAGGTGTCGTTGATCTCCACGGCGGGCGGATGGCCGTTCCAGGTGCAGAACACCGAGACGGAGTCGCTGCCGCGCGTGAAGGTGACCCGTATCCACTCCGTCTGGATCCAGCGTTCCATCCGCCACCCGGACGCGGGTGTGGCGGAGACCAGTTGGGCCGAGCCGGCGCCCAGGTCGAAGACGACCCGGCCGCCCGAGACGTTGTAGCCCCGCACCGCGCCCGAGTGGGCGGGATCGTCCGAACTGCCGGGCGGGGTGGGCGACTTGGCAGTCGTCGAGGGGGAGTGCCCGCCAGGCGGCTGCCCGGCCCCCGGGTCCTTGGCGGCACCGGACGAGGCGGACGCCGCCGACGCGGACGGGCTCCGCGAAGGGCCCGGGCCGGTGGAGGTGCCCGAACCGGTGGAGGCGCCCGGGGTCGCGCTCGGCGACAGGCGCGCACCGCCGCCGATCGGCAGGGCGCGCGGCGGGCCGTACGCGGTGCCGGCCATCACCGAGTGCACCCCCCACCACGAGAGCGTCACCGCCGCCCCCGTGGCGAGCGCCCACGCCGATACGTGTACGAGTCCTCTGAGCATCCGGGCCATACTGCACCACGGCCCACACCCGTGTCCCACCTCCGCCGACTCCCCTCCCACGGGGGACCCGGTCCCTCCGTATGGCGTACGGTGCGGCCCATGGCACGTGTGCTCGTGGTCGAGGACGACCAGTTTGTCCGATCCGCACTCATCCGCCACCTCACCGAGGCCTCCCACACGGTACGGAGCGTCGGCACGGCGCTCGAGGCGCTGCGCGAAGTGGCCCATGTCCGGTTCGACGTGGTCATCCTGGACCTCGGCCTGCCCGATCTGGACGGGGCCGAGGCGCTGAAGATGCTGCGTGGCATCACCGACGTACCGGTGATCATCGCGACCGCGCGGGACGACGAGTCGGAGATCGTACGGCTGCTCAACGACGGCGCCGACGACTACCTCACCAAGCCGTTCTCCGTGGAGCACCTGTCCGCGCGGATGGCCGCCGTGCTGCGCAGGGCGCGCGCCGCGGCCGGGGCCGAGCCGCCCTCGCGGGTGCTCAAGGTCGGCGGGCTCCGGGTCGATCCGCTGCGCCGCAAGGCCGAACTCGACGGCGTCCAACTCGATCTGACCCGGCGGGAGTTCGACCTGCTGGCCTTCCTCGCCGGGCGGCCCGGCGTGGTCGTGGCGCGCAAGGAGCTCCTTGCCGAGGTGTGGCAGCAGTCCTACGGCGACGACCAGACCATCGACGTCCATCTGTCGTGGCTGCGGCGGAAGTTGGGCGAGACGGCCGCGCGGCCCCGCTATCTGCACACCCTGCGCGGGGTCGGCGTGAAACTGGAGCCGCCGCGATGAGATGGGCGCTGGTCAAGGTCTGTCTCGCCGTCACGGTGATGGTCGTCGTCGCCTTCGCGGTGCCGCTCGGCATGGTCATCAAGGAGATGGCCCGCGACCGGGCGTTCTCCAACGCCGAACGGCAGGCCGCGGCGATCGGGCCCACCCTGTCCATCACCACCGACCGCGACGCGCTGGAGCGGGCCGTCGCCTCCACGCAGTCCGGCGCAGAGGACCGGATGGCCGTGCATGTGCCGGCCGACCCGGCCGTGCCCGGGAGCGCGCCCCTCGACATCGGCACGCGGCGGGCGCCGGTCAAGGACCTCGAAGCCACCCGCGAGGTCATCAAGGCCTCGGTCGCCGATGTCCCGGGCGGCTCCGCGCTTCTCCAGCCGACCGCCCTCAGCTCCGGCCAGATCGCCATCGTCGAGGTCTTCGTGCCGCAGGCCGAGGTCACCCACGGCGTCACGACGGCCTGGCTGGTGCTTGCGGGCGTGGGCATCGCCCTGATCATCGGGTCCGTGGCCGTCGCCGACCGGCTCGGGGTACGCATGGTCCGCCCGGCGCAGCGGCTCGCGGGCGCGGCGCAGGACCTCGGGGAGGGCAGGCTCGGGGCGCGGGTCCCGGAGGAGGGCCCCACCGAACTGCGCTCCGCCGCCGTCGCCTTCAACTCCATGGCCGACCAGGTCGTTCAACTCCTGTCCAAAGAGCGGGAGTTGGCGGCCGACCTCTCGCACCGGCTGCGTACGCCGCTGACCGTGCTCCGGCTGAACGCGGCCTGCCTGGGCGAGGGGCCGGCGGCCGAGCAGACCCGGGCGGCGGTCGAGCAGCTGGAGCGTGAGGTCGACACCATCATCCGCACGGCGCGCGACGCCAGGCCGAGGACGCAGCCGGCCGGGCCGGGGGCGGGGTGCGACGCCTGCGAGGTGATCCGGGAGCGGATGGCGTTCTGGTCGGCGCTGGCGGAGGACGAGGGCCGCGAGGTGCGGCTTGCGGGGGTGGAGCGGCCCGTCCGCGTCCCGGTCGCCCGGGCCGACCTCGTCGCGGTCCTCGACGCGCTGCTCGGCAACGTGTTCCGGCACACCCCGGAGGGGACGGCGTTCTCGGTGGACGTCCACAACGGCGAGGACGCGGTGATCGTGCTGGTCTCCGACGCGGGGGCGGGCATCGCCGATCCCCGGGCGGCGCTCGCGCGGGGCAACAGCGGGGGCCGGCCCGGGTCGACCGGGCTCGGGCTCGACATCGTCCGCCGGGTGGCCGAATCGACGGGCGGCGACGTGCGGATCGGCCGGTCCGTCCTGGGCGGCACGGAAGTCCGCCTCTGGCTGACCCGGGCCCGGCCCGGCGCCCGCCCCCACCGCAACCACCGCCTGCGCCGCAGGGGAACCCGCGTGTAGCGTCGCCCTTTTCAGGGGCGGGGAGCGCTCTTGGCGGGCGGCGTGGGACGGTTCAGGCGCCAGATCACGTCGATCCCGCTGCCCGAGGGGGCCACGGGCGGCGTTCCCTGTTCCCGCAGGACCTCGGTGAAGCCCAGTCGGCGTGGTATCGCGGCGCTGGCGGCGTTGGACAGGTCGTGCGCGACTTCCAGGTACGCCACGTCCGGCAGGGAGAACATCTCCTCGACCACGGCCGCCGTCGCCCTGGTGGCGATGCCCCGGCCGGTGGCGGCGGGGTGCAGCCAGTACCCCATGCGCCGCCCGTGCGGTGCGCCCGCGACGCGGTAGGCCTGGCACATGCCGAGGGGAGTTCCGTCCTTGACGATGGCGTAGTTGTACACGTCACCGCTCGCCCACTTCGACTCGCACGACGCGAGGAAGTCCCGGGTGCCTCGCGCACTGTGCCCGGCCACCCACGGCTCCCAGGGGCGCAGGTGCTCCAGCGACTCCTCGATCAACTGGTGCGCCGGAGCGAAGTCGTCCTGTCCCCGCCAGCGCCGCAGGACGAAGCCTTCGCACGCGATGATCTGTCTCGGTCGGTCCATGGCGGCCATGGTGATTCGCGGGCCTGTCCCGCCGCAACGGGATACCGGGAAGCGGCGGCGGGAGACCGCGAACCGCTGGATCGTCCACCCGGCACCGCTCAGACCGCCACGGCCGGCGCGGCGTACCTCTGGAACTCCGGCCCGCGGTCATTCCCACGCTCTCCTGTCTGCATCTATCGGGTGAACTTTCCCGAAGGGCCCTACTCGTCCCGCATGCCCGGGTGGGACTCTGGCGAGGGGACCGCAATTCCCTGCGCAGGCAACGTAATGGGATGAGGGTGAATTGATGAAGAAAGCTTCCGTGCTGGCTGCCACGTTCCTGGTCGGCGCCGCCTCCCTCGTGACAGCCACGGGTTCGCACGCCGTAGCCAACCGCCCTCTGAGCTGGGACTGCACCGCTGGCTGGGTGTGCATGTACGCGGAACACGGAGGCAACGGAGGGGTGGTGGCCAGCAGGAAGTGCGGAGTTATTGACATCCCGTCCGCCTGGCACGGAAAGATCCAGAGCATTGCGAGCAGGGCGGAGAGATTTGGCGTTGTTCTTGAACACCAGAACCCCGATGGCACCGTAACGAATATTGCCACCCTGAACCCCGGAGACAATCTGGACCTGTCTGCCGGTCAAATCGCGATGCTGGATTTTGTTTACAAGGTCTGCTGACCGGAATCGATGAGCGGTCCAGCGCCTTCCGGGCCGCGATGGCCGCCGCGCCCGGTCTCGACGCATGACCATCGCCACCAACTGCCCCGAAGCGACGGGCGTCTCGGAACTTCGCTGAGAGTTCGGGTGGCCGCAGCGCGGTGTCCTGGAGGCGCGGTTCCCGTGCGCGGATCCCGCGCCGCGGCCATGAGATGCCCGTACCCGCGATTCGGAACGTGATGACTCCCGCCCTCTGCGTAACGGGACGTGGCAAACAGGTGGGTGCCCCGCGCCGAAGCGCGGGGCACCCACCTGATGATCGATTGAGGCCGGCCTACCAGCGGTACCAGCGGCCGCTTCCTCCCTTGGGGCGGGCGACGAAGCCGACGAGCCAGACGACGAGCACGATGATCGCGATCCACCACAGGGCCTTGAGTGCGAAGCCCGCGCCGAACAGGATCAGAGCCAGCAGAAGAACGAGAAGCAGGGGAACCATGGTTATCAACCTCCGAGCCAGCGAATGCCCCCGCTTTCTCCGCCGACACGCCCCCAGCGCGATTGTTTACAAGATTCTTATCCGGGCATTCGTTGGCGTTCCTCCTTGCGCCCGAACGCCCGTCAGGGTGCGCGCACCGGCAGTGCACCGAGGTGGTCTCCCTGTCCGGGAGCCGGCCCGACGCGGCCGACGCCATCCTCCACGCCGGCCGGGGCGCCCTCAACGCGGGCGCGCCTTCGATCCCGCCCGCACCACCACCGCGAGCACACCCACCGCGCCCGCCACCCCCAGGACCACATCCCACCCGATCACCCCGAACCCCGCGAGCACGCACACCAGCGGCACGGTGATCAGCAGGAACGGCACCAGTGAGTACGCGTTCAACGCGGGCGCCCGCCCCACGCGGCGCCCGCGCTCCCTCCACGCCCACGCCCCCCTCACTGTCCGGCCCCCTCTCTCGCCGCGTCCAGGTACGCCGTGAGGCCGTCCCACTGACCGGGCCGGGCCGAGGCGTCACCGGACAGGGCCGCCGGGTCCTCGCGCCACGCGGCCCGCACGCCCGACGCGATCGCCGTGTCGCCGCCGCCGAACAGCGCGCTCAGCTCGTCCATCCGGGCCGCCAGGGCGCGTACGCGGGGATCGGCCGGCGGGGCGCCCGACGTCCTCAACTCCTCGGCCCGCCGGTACAGTTCGGGCCACTCGACCTCCAGGAGATAATGCGCGGCAGGCCCCGCTGCCGCGCCGTGGACGCCGAGCGCCCGCAGCTGGTCGTCGTCCAGATGGCGGCGTACCGCCTCGTCGGCGCCGGGGCCCGCGACGCCGGTGGCGCGCACAGCGGCCAGGACCGCGTCCGTGGTCGGCGCCCCGCCGTCCGCGACCTCCCGCTCGATGCGCGCGAGCCGGTCCCGCAGGACGGTGAGCGCGGCGATGTGGGCCTCGACGCTCGCGCGGTGGTCGCGCAGGATCCGGGTGGGATCGACCCCGGCGTCCAGGCAGACGGCGATGGTGTCGAGTCCGAGCCCGAGGCCGCGCAGGGCGAGGATCTGGTAGAGCCGGGCGACGTCGTCCTCGGTGTACTCGCGGTGCCCGGCCGGCGTGCGCCGCGACGGCGACAGCAGCCCGATGCTGTCCCAGTGGTGCAGGGTACGAACGGTGAGCCCGCCGGTCTCGGCCAGCGGACCCACCTTCCAGGTGGAAGCGGTCATGCCCCCACTGTGCGTCCTCACGCCACGTGAGGTTCAAGCCCCACGCGGTGCGCCGCCCCTCACACCTCGGACCCCCCGGGCACCTCGGGCAGCTCCCCGGTCCGGGCCACCCGTGCGTACCAGTGGGCGCTCGACTTCGGGGTGCGGGTCAGGGTCTCGTAGTCCACGTACACCGCGCCGAACCGCTTGCCGTACCCGTACGACCACTCGAAGTTGTCCATCAGGGACCACAGGTAGTAACCCCGTACGTCCGCGCCCGCCTCCATCGCCCGGCGCACCGCCGCGAGGTGTCCGCGCAGGTAGTGAATGCGGTCCGGGTCGTGCACGGTGCCGTCGGGGCCCGGCTTGTCCTCGCAGGCCGCGCCGTTCTCGGTGACCAGGAGCGGGAGCCCCGGGGCCTCCTGGGTGTAGCGCAGCAGCAGGTCGTACAGGCCCGTCGGGTCGATGCTCCAGCCCATCGCCGTCCGCTCGCCCGGCGGCTGGTGGAAGGCGACGGAGTCGGCGCCGGGCCAGCACGAATGGGCGCTGGCGCCGTGGCCGTCGGCCCGGGCGCCCGCGTGGCCGGGTGCGGCCGCCGACACCAGGGACGTCGTGTAGTAGTTGAGTCCGAGCGCGTCGAGCGGCTGGTGGATGGCGCGTACGTCGCCGTCGTGCACGAAGGACCAGTCGGTGACGGACGCCGTGTCGGCGAACAGCCGGCTCGGGTAGGCGCCGTGCAGCATCGGGCCGTGGAAGATCCCGTTGGCCAGGTCGTCGATCCTGCGTGCCGCCTCCAGGTCCTCCGGGTCCCGCGAAAGCGGCCTGACGACGGCCGAGTTGAGGCTCACCGCGATCTGGTTGCGGGCCGGCATCACCGCGCGCAGGGCCGAAGTCGCCTGCCCATGGGCCAGGTTGAGGTGGTGGGCGGCGCGCAGGGCTGCGACCGGGTCCGTGCGTCCGGGGGCGTGCACGCCGGACGCGTACCCCAAAAAGGCGCTGCACCAGGGCTCGTTGAGGGTGATCCACCGCTCGACCCGGTCGCCGAGCGCGGCCCCGACGAGCGCCGCGTACTCGGCGAAACGGGCCGCCGTGTCGCGGGCGGGCCAGCCGCCGCCCGCGGCGGAGCCGCTGGAGGACCCGGTCTCCAGCTCCTGCGGCAGGTCCCAGTGGTAGAGGGTGAGCGCGGGCGCGATGCCGTGGTCGAGCAGTTCGTCGACCAGGCGCCGGTAGAAGTCGAGGCCGGCCTGGGCGGCGGGACCGCGCCCGGTGGGCTGCACCCGGGACCAGGAGACGGAGAAGCGGTAGGAGGTGAGGCCGAGGTCCGCCATGAGGGCGACGTCCTCGCGCATCCGGTGGTAGTGGTCCACGGCCACGTCCCCGGTGTCGCCGCCGGCGGTCCGGCCCGGGGTGTGGCTGAAGGTGTCCCAGATGGAGGGGGTGCGGCCGTCCTTCCGTACCGCCCCCTCGATCTGGTAGGCGGAGGTGGCGGCGCCCCAGAGGAACCCGGGCGGAAAGCGGTCGGACATGCGGTACTCCCAACGAGCGGAGGGGCGAGGGGACTTGGGGCGAAGGGGCGGAGGGGCGAAGGGGCGGAGAGGTGGAGAGGTGGAGAGGTGGAGAGGTTGAGGGGGATCAGAGGGCCCGGAGGGCTCAGGGGGCCAGGGGGGGCTGAGGGGCCGGGGCCAGGAGGCCCAGGTGGCCCAGGTGGCCCAGGTGGCCCAGGTGGCCCAGGAGGCCCAGGAGGCCCAGGTGGCCCAGGTGGCCCAGGTGGCCCAGGAGGCCCAGGTGGCTCAGGTGGCTCAGAAGATCAGAGCCCCGGGGCTACCCCTTGACCGCGCCCTGCATGATCCCGCCCACGATCTGCCGCCCGAACACCACGAACGCGACAAGCAGCGGCAGCGTGCCGAGCAGGGCGCCGGCCATGATGACCGACTGGTCCGGGATGTAACCCCGGCCGAGCCCCGTCAGGGCCACCTGGACGGTGGGGCTGCCGTTCTGGGTCAGCGCGATGACCGGCCAGAAGAAGTCGTTCCACGCCATGACGAACGTCAGCATCCCGAGCACCGCCATCGCGGGCCGGGCGACGGGGAACACGATGTGCCACACCACCCGCCAGCTGCTCGCCCCGTCCACCCGGGCCGCCTCGATCAGCTCGGTGGGCAGCGCCCCCACGAGGTACTGCCGCATGAAGAACACCCCGAACGCGCTGACCAGGGTGGGCAGGATGACCGCCTGGAGCTGGTCGGTCCAGGACAGCTTGGCCACCATCATGTACAGCGGTACGACGCTGAGCTGCGGCGGCACCATCATCGTGGAGACCACCAGGGTCAGCAGCAGGTTCTTGAAGCGGAAACGCAGCTTGGCGAAGGCGAAGCCGGCCAGCGTGGAGAAGAACACCGTGCCGGCCGCGACACACCCCGCCACGATCGTCGTGTTGAGCAGGGCCGTGCCCATGTTGGCGTCGGTCCAGGCGATCTTGAGGTTCCGGAACAGGTTCCCGCCGAACCAGAACGGCGGTGGTGTCTGGGCGAGCCGGGTGTTGGTGCGGGAGGCGGCCACCGCCGTCCAGATCAGCGGGAAGAGGGATCCGGCGGTGAACACGGTCAGTACGGCGTAGGTGAGGCGGCCGCCGTGGAGCTGGCGGCCGGCGCGCTGGGCCCTCAACTGGTCATCCCCTTACGCAGTTTGCGGGAGACGAGCCAGTTCACCGCGCCGATGAGGAGCAGGATCAGGAACATCGCCCAGGCGATCGCCGAGGCCCGCCCGAGGTGCAGGTTCACCCAGCCCTGTTCGTACAGATACAGGCCGAGCGTCTGGAACTGGTGGTCCGAGCCGCCGGTGGCGCCCGCCGCCCCGTTGAAGAGCAGCGGCTCGCCGAACAGCTGGGTGGCGCCGATGGTGGAGACGACCGCGGTGAACAGGATCGTCGGGCGCAGGGACGGGATCGTCACATGGCGGAACTGCTGCCAGCGCGAGGCGCCGTCGAGGGCGGCGGACTCGTACAGGTCGGCGGGCACGGCCTGCATCGCGGCGAGGTAGATCAGCGCGTTGTAGCCGGTCCAGCGCCAGACGACGATGGTGGAGACGGCGAGCTGGGAGGTCCAGGTGCCGTTCTGCCAGTCCACATGGCCGAACCCGACGAGCCCGAGCGCCCAGTTGACCATCCCGTAGTCGCGTCCGAAGAGCAGCACGAACACCAGGGTCGCCGCCGCCACGCTGGTGGCGTACGGGGTGAGGACGGCGACCCGGAAGAACATCGAGCCGCGCAGCTTGTAGTTGAGCAGATGCGCGACGCCCAGCGCGATGAGCAGCTGCGGCACGGTGGACAGCAGGCCGATGGTGAAGGTGTTGCGCAGCGCGTTCCAGAAGAAGTCGTCGGACAGCAGCCGTGAGAAGTTGCGCAGGCCCACCCACGTCATGGTGTCGGGGGCGGTCAGCTCGACCTGGTGCAGCGAGGCCCAGCCCGTGTAGAGGAGCGGGAAGAGGCCGAAGGCGGCGAAGAAGACGAAGAAGGGCGCGATGAACGCGTAGGGACTCCAGCGCGTGTCGCGCCGGTAGCGGCGGCTGCGGCGCTCGTCGGCGTCGGCCCGGCCGGGGGCCGTGCCCTCCTGCCCGGGAGTGGGGGAGGGCACGGCGGCCGTGGTGTCGCTCGCCATCGTCACTGGTCCAGGGCGTTGTCGATCGCCTTGACGGCGGCGTCCCAGCCCTGCTGCGGCGTCTTGCCCTTCTGCTCGACCTGGAGCATGCCGATGTCGGTGAGGTTCTGCTGGATGATCTGGTCCTTCGGGCCGAGGATCTGCACCGGGGTGCCCTCGGCGGCCTTCGCGAAGATCTGGCCGATGGGCGCGCCGCCGAAGTAGGCGTGCTTGGCGTCGGCGACGGCGGGCAGCGCGTAGGCGGCCTTGGCGCTCGGGAAGCTGCCGCGCTTTTCGAACAGGGTGGCCTGCTGGGCGGGGGCGGTCAGCCACGCGGCGAGTTTGGCGGCCTCGGCCTTGTGCCGGCCGGCCGAGGGCACGGTCAGGAAGGAGCCGCCCCAGTTGGACGGCTTGGGGGCGGCGGCCACGTCCCACTGGTCCTTGCCCGGGGCGCCCGCCTTGTCCTGGATGTAGCCGAGCATCCACGCCGGGCAGGAGACGGTGGCGAAGGCGGCGTTGGCGAAGCCCTGGTCCCAGGTCGGCTGGAACTGCTGGAGTCTGGCGGTGAGCCCGTCGGTGGCGAACGCGGTCGCGGTGGTCCAGGCCTCCTTGATGGCCGGGTTCGACTTGTAGACGACTTTGCCGTCGGCGTCGTAGTAGCGGGTGGCGCTGGACCCGGTGATCGAGTTCAGTACGCCCGACGCGGAGTCCACGAAGGCGGGGCCCGAGGGGACCTTCGCCTTGAACTGGCGCCCCACCTCCAGGTACTTGTTCCAGTCGCCCGCCCACAGCTTGCCCACGGCGTCGCGGTCGGTGGGCAGCCCGGCCTTGGCGAACAGGTCCTTGCGGTAGCAGATGCCGGTGGGGCCGGTGTCGGTGCCGAGCCCCACCGTCCTGTTGTCCTTGGCGGTGGCCTCGGACCACTTCCACGGCAGGAAGTCGCCCTTGTTCACGCCGGGCGCCTTGGACAGGTCCTCCAGCTTGCCGCTCTGGGTGGCGGTGATCTCGGCGATGTTGCTGACCTCGACGGCCTGGATGTCGGCGAGGCCGCTGCCGGAGCCTAGGTGGGTGAGCAGCTGGGGGTAGTAGTTCTCGTTCCGCTCGATCGAGGTCTGCTTGATCTCGATGTCGGGGTGGAGCTTCATGTACGCGTCGTAGAGGCCGGCCTCCTTCAGGCCGAACGCGCCGAAGACGCCGACGGTGAGGGTGGTCTTCGCGCCGCCCCCGCCCCCGCCGCCCGCCGTCGGGCCCTCACCGCCCGCCCCCGCGCCGTCGTCGGCGCACCCGGTGAGCAGCCCGGTGCCGAGGGCGGCCACGGCCGCGAGCGCGGCGAGGCGTCTGGACATACGTGTACGCGTGCGCATGTGCTTCCTCCAACTGTCGTCCGGGCCAAGCCCCTTGGGGCGGTCGGCGCGGGCGGAAGGGATGCGAAAGGTGTACTGGCCTACTACTGTGGGAGCGCTCCCAGCCGTGATGTGTTGAAGGGTCGCGGCTCGCTGTTGGGCTGTCAAGGGACCGCGCGAGGGCGGCTCATGGGGTTCCCCGCGCGGCCGGGGCTGTTACTTTCACCGGAGTTGCGCGAGTGGGGGAGGCAGACGTGGCGACAGCTCGTACGGTCAGGGGCCGGGGCGCGGGGCGGCCCACGCTCGAAGAAGTGGCGGCAAGGGCCGGGGTCGGCCGGGGCACGGTGTCCCGGGTGATCAACGGTTCGCCCCGGGTCAGCGAGGAGACCCGCGCCGCCGTGGAGGCCGCCGTCGCCGAGCTTGGTTACGTACCCAACCGGGCGGCCCGCGCGCTCGCCGCCAACCGCGCCGACGCGATCGCCCTGGTCGTTCCCGAGCCCGAGGCCCGCTTCTTCGCCGAGCCGTACTTCTCCGACATCGTGCGCGGAGTGGGCGCGGCGCTCGCCGGCACCGAGATGCAGCTGCTGCTGACCCTGGTCGGCGACGACCGCGAGCGCCGCCGCCTGGCCCAGTACCTGGGCGCCCACCGGGTGGACGGGGTGTTGCTCGTCTCCGTCCACGCCGACGACCCGCTGCCCGAACTCTTGCGGCAGCTGGGCATCCCCGTGGTCATCAGCGGCCGCCGCCGCGAGGACGAACCCCTCGCCTCGGTCGACTCCGACAACTTCGAGGGGGCGCGCGGCGCGGTCGCCCACCTCCTCGCGCGGGGCCGGCGCGGCATAGCCACGATCGCGGGCCCGCAGGACGTGTACGGGGCCCGCCGCCGCCTCGACGGCTACCGGGCCGCGCTCGCGGACGCGGGCCTGCGCGAGTGCGTCGCCCACGCCGACTTCACCGAGGAGGGCGGGCGCCGCGCGATGGCCGAACTCCTGACCCGCTCCCCGGACCTGGACGCCGTGTTCGCCGCGTCCGACGTCATGGCCTCCGGCGCCCGCCAGGTCCTGCGCGACCACGGCCGCCGCGTCCCCGAGGACACGGCCCTGGTCGGCTTCGACGACTCCGCGATCGCCCGCCACATGGACCCGCCCCTGACGAGCGTGCGCCAGCCGATCGAGGACATGGGCCGCGCGATGGCCGAACTCCTCCTCACCGAGATCACCGCCACCGAACCCACCCGCCGCGGCCTGGTCCTGCCCACGGAACTGGTGGTGCGGGCGTCGTCATAGCGAAGGCCCGCACCCCGCCGGGCGCTCCCCGGGCACCCCGCCCCTCGGAACGCGAAGAGGGCCCGGATCGTTTTCACGATCCGGGCCCTCTTCGTTCAGGGTGAGTAACGGGACTCGAACCCGCGACATCCTGGACCACAACCAGGTGCTCTACCAGCTGAGCTATACCCACCATGCGTGACCGGACTGTTGTGGTCTTGGGAAGTCCCTGGGGGCTTCCCTACCGGCCGAGAAAAAGTGTACAGGGTCTGGGAGGGTGCTCGCGCACATGTTTCGAGGCACCCTCCCCGACCCCCCGCGCGGGGCTACTGCGCAGGCAGGACGTACTTCGCCGCGATGGCCTTCGCGGTGTCGGAATCCGGGCCGGGCTGCGGGACGAAGACCGCCTCCCGGTAGTAGCGGAGCTCCGCGATGGATTCGCGGATGTCCGCGAGCGCCCGGTGGTTGCCGTTCTTGTCCGGGCTGTTGAAGTACGCCCGCGGATACCAGCGGCGGGCGAGCTCCTTCACGGAGGAGACGTCCACGATCCGGTAGTGGAGGTGGGACTCCAGGCTCGGCATGTCCCGCAGCAAAAAGCCCCGGTCGGTGCCGACCGAGTTCCCGCAGAGCGGCGCCCTGCCCGGCTCCTTGACGTGTTCACGTACGTACGCCAGGACCTGCTCCTCGGCGTCGGCCAGCGTGGTGCCGCCGGCCAGCTCGTCGAGGAGCCCGGAGGCGGTGTGCATGGTGCGCACCACCTCCGGCATGGTCTCCAGCGCGGCGTCGGGGGGACGGATCACGATGTCCACCCCTTCGCCCAGTACGTTCAGCTCCGAGTCGGTGACCAGCGCGGCCACCTCGATGAGTGCGTCGTCCGCCAGCGAGAGCCCGGTCATCTCGCAGTCGATCCACACCATGCGGTCGTTCATGTGTCTTACCCTACGGGGCGCTCCGCTGGCCGGGCAGACTCGGACGGCCACCGGCGTACCCGGAGGCGTACAGATCGGAGCTGGGTTTTCCCGGCTCCGGCCCGGTGTGCGAGGTGGCGGAAGGACCCATCACCGCGCTGGCCGCCGCCGTCCGCCGGACCTGGGGAAGCGCCTGGGGCGGCACGGTCTCCGGCACGGGGGCCGGCAGGGCCACCGCGACGGGACCTCCGTTCGGTTCCGGCTGGGGACGCCTCGCCCGGTAGGCCGCCCGGTAGGAGGCCGGGGACGAGCCGAGCTGGCGGCGGAAGTGCCCGCGCAGCGCGACCGGCGAACGGAAGCCGCAGCGGCCCGCGACCTCGTCCACCGAGTAGTCCGACGTCTCCAGGAGACGCTGGGCCTGGAGCACCCGCTGAGTGATCAGCCACTGGAGCGGGGCCGACCCGGTCAGCGAGCGGAACCGGCGGTCGAAGGTGCGGCGGCTCATGTACGCCCGCGCGGCCAGGGTCTCCACGTCGAACTGCTCGTGGAGGTGTTCCAGCGCCCAGGCGACGACCTCGGCCAGCGGGTCGGAGCCGATCTCCTCTGGTAAAGACCTGTCCAGATAGCGCTCCTGCCCGCCACTGCGGCGCGGCGGCACGACGAGCCGGCGGGCCAGTGCTCCGGCCGCCTCACTGCCGTGGTCCGTCCGCACGATGTGCAGGCAGAGGTCGATTCCGGCCGCGGTCCCGGCCGAGGTGAGCACGTCCCCGTCGTCGACGAAGAGCTCCCTCGGGTCCACATGGACCGATGGATACCGCTTGGCCAGTGTCGGCGCGTACATCCAGTGCGTCGTCGCCGGGCGGCCGTCGAGCAGACCGGCCGCGGCGAGCACGAACGCGCCGGTGCACAGCCCGACGATCCTTGCCCCTTCCTCGTGTGCCCGGCGCAGCGCTTCGAGCGCGGCGGCGGGGGGCGGCGAGGTGATGGAGCGCCACGCGGGCACCACCACCGTTCCCGCCCTGCTGATGGCTTCCAGGCCGTAGGGCGCGGTGAGTTCGAGTCCCCCTGTGGTCCGCAGGGGTCCTTCCTCACCGGCACACACCAGCAGCCTGTAACGCGGTACTCCCGCGTCCTGTCGGTCGATCCCGAATACGGAGAGCGGAATGGAACTTTCGAAGATAGGGCCGCCGCTGAACAGCAGTACGGCGACAACCTCCCGGCGTCGGCGGCCGGCCAGCTTCCTTGCGGTCTCCGGTGATGCGGCAGCGGAGTCCTGGCTCATGGCGCTAAGCCCCCCTCGGTGTTCGCGGCTCCCCGTTCTTGTCGGGCCTGTCGCTCCTGCACTTTTCCCCTCGGTTTTGCACGAGTCCCCAGCCTTCGATACGCATGATCGAATCTACTGCGTCCCGTGGCGCCGGCGTGACAAGTCCGGCACCCAGCGCTATGTCGACAAGGCAACTTGGCGCGAAGCTTTCGATCACGAGCGTTTCACTCGTGGGCCGTGCAGGGGAAGTGCGCCTCCGGGGGATGGCCCGTACCCGTATGGTGCCAGAGGCCGCAATAGTCCTTTCCTCCCTGGTGACAAGGGGGTTGGCAGGCCATATCGCCAAGGAATACGCCACCCCGGGAAGTTGGCCGAAAACATACGGGTCCAGGTGTGCGATCGAGCTACCTTCCGGGTGTACAGCCTCCCCCGTGACGCCCTCCTCGACGCCCTCCCGCCGACGCCCGGCCGGCTCGCCCTGACGTCGCGGGCGGCACCTCGCCCCGCCCGTCGGCGGCCGCGCGCTCGGACCGGCGCAACAGCAGCCGGCACACCGCTGTCACGGCCATCAGGCCGATCGCGGAGCCTGCCGCGCCCGCGAACGAGGACCCGTAGACGACGAGAACCACGGGTACGAGCAGACAGCTGAACGCCGCCCAGCGCACGACATCGCCCGCCGGATCCGACGCGGAACCCTCGACAGGGGACCAGAGTAGTTTGGCGTTCACGGACCGGTTGGTACGTACGGTTTCAGCCGCGCGCGAGGGTCCACGCGCATGACGCCCGGTCCGGGTCGGCGCGGCGGGGGCGGAGGGGCGGACGACCGGGGGAGGGGGCACGGGAGGTGCTTCCTGATCGGGGTCGGGGTGATCGCCTGCCTAACGCGGAAGCGGCTGCTCCGGTCACTGGAAGATCATCCGCGGGGGGCCGGCCGCCGGTGCGGGCGGTGGGGCGCCGGGGACGGCTGTAAAGGGCACCGGGCATTGCCATCCGGGGCGGGCTCGTGCATGCTCCGGGGAACGCCGAGAAGGTTCGGCGTCTTCGGGCCGGGAAGGAGTGTCGCCGTACCCTTGGGGGTATGGGGTTGGGAAGATGATTCCCGGACACGGCTCCCCCCGGGACACCGCTACGCCGCCGACTCGTTGTTGCACGTCAGTCCCCTGCTTCCCCCTTGTCCCTCGACTGAGGACCTCTTTCGCCGAGACACCCATGGCCGGTCACGAATTCTCCGAACCAGCGGACCGCAAGCAGGTAGCCGACCCCACGTCGGACCTCCAAGCGGCGACAGAACCACGTCATTCCTGCGATCCCGCGTTCCGTCACGGCGTCGTCGTCGGCTTCGACGGCTCGACCTCCAGTGAACGGGCTCTCGCGTACGCCATCGGCATGGCCAGGCGCTCGGGCTCCGGGCTGATCATCGTCCATGTGGCCAACCGGCTGCCCACCACCGTGTGGGCGGGCTGCGAGCCACCGGTCTTCGTGGACGTCCCCGACCACCGCACGGAAGTGCTCGGCCTCGAACTGGCCTGCGCCGACTACCTCGCCGAGGTCCCCTGGATCCTGGTGGAGCGCGGCGGGGACATCTGCCACGAACTGGAAGAAGTCGGTCGCGAGTACGCGGCGGACGCGATCGTAGTCGGCTCCACGCACGGCCTGGTCGGACGGATCTTCGGCTCGGTCGCGGGGCGCCTCGCCCGGCGCGCCCAGCGCCCCGTCGTCGTCATTCCGTGAACCGGCGTATTGGCTGACGGGGTGTCAAGCTCCTTGCCCCGCAAGTGAATCCACGTGGCACCGGCACGCGCGAGGGCGGCCCCCGCTCATGCGCGGGGGCCGCCCTCATGGAGTGTGCGGTGCGTACGGTGCGTACGACCTGTGCCTCGGCTACTCGACCGTGACGGACTTCGCCAGGTTGCGCGGCTTGTCGATGTCGCGGCCCATCGCGAGCGCCGTGTGGTACGCGAAGAGCTGGAGCGGGATGCCCATGAGGATCGGGTCGAGCTCGTCCTCGTTCTTCGGCACGACGATGGTGTGGTCGGCCTTCTCCTGGTTCTGGTGCGCGACCGCGAGGATGCGGCCGCTGCGGGCCTTGATCTCCTCGAGGGCGGCGCGGTTCTTCTCCAGGAGGTCGTCGTCGGGGACGATCGCGACCGTCGGCAGCGCGGGCTCGATGAGCGCGAGCGGGCCGTGCTTGAGCTCGGAGGCGGGGTAGGCCTCGGCGTGGATGTAGGAGATCTCCTTGAGCTTCAGGGAGGCCTCCAGGGCGACCGGGTAGCCGCGCACACGTCCGATGAACATCATCGACTGGGCGCCGGCGTACTCCTGGGCCAGCTTCTCGATCTCCGGCTCCATGGCCAGGATCTCCTCGATCTGGCCGGGCAGCTTGCGCAGGCCCTCGATGATCCGCTTGCCGTCGGCGACCGACAGGTCGCGGATGCGGCCGAGGTGCAGGGCGAGCAGCGCGAAGGCGACGACGGTGTTGGTGAAGCACTTGGTCGAGACGACGCAGACCTCGGGGCCCGCGTGCACGTAGGTGCCGCCGTCGGCCTCGCGGGCGATCGCGGAGCCGACCACGTTCACGACGCCGAGGACGCGGGCGCCCTTGCGCTTGAGCTCCTGCACCGCCGCAAGCACGTCGTAGGTCTCACCCGACTGCGAGACCGCGATGTAGAGGGTGTCGGGGTCCACGACCGGGTTGCGGTAGCGGAACTCCGAGGCCGGCTCGGCGTCGGCGGGGATGCGGGCCAGCTCCTCGATGAGGCCGGCGCCGATCAGACCCGCGTGGTAGGAGGTGCCGCAGCCGAGGATCTTGATCCGGCGCACCCCGCGCGCCTCGCGGGCGTCCAGGTTCAGGCCGCCGAGGTGCACGGTGGAGAACCGGTCGTCGATGCGGCCGCGCAGGACCCGGTCGACGGCCTCGGCCTGCTCGCTCATCTCCTTGTGCATGTACGTGTCGTGGCCGCCCATGTCGAAGGAGGCGGCCTCCCACTCGACGGTCTCGGGGGTGGCGTTGGTGACCGTGCCCGAGGTGGTGTACGTCCGGAAGTCGTCGGCCTTCAGGGTCGCCATCTCGCCGTCGTTGAGGGTGACGACCTGGCGGGTGTGGGCGATGAGCGCGGCCACGTCGGAGGCGACCAGCATCTCCTTCTCGCCGATGCCGAGGATGACCGGGGAGCCGTTGCGGGCCACCACGATGCGGTCGGCGAAGTCGGCGTGCATCACGGCGATGCCGTAGGTGCCCTCGATGACCTTCAGCGCCTCGCGGACCTTCTCCTCGAGGGAGTCGGCCGGGGAGCGGGCGATGAGGTGGGTGATGACCTCGGTGTCGGTCTCCGAGGCGAAGACGACGCCCTCGGCCTCCAGCTTGCCGCGCAGGTCGGCGGCGTTGTCCACGATGCCGTTGTGGACGACGGCGACCTTGTTCTCGGGGTCGAGGTGCGGGTGCGAGTTCACGTCGGAGGGGGCGCCGTGGGTGGCCCAGCGGGTGTGGGCGATGCCCGTGGTGCCGGCGAAGCGCTTGGGGACGCGGGCCTCCAGGTCACGGACGCGGCCCTTGGCCTTGACCATCTTCAGGGCCCCGGACTTGGGGGTGTTGACGACCATGCCCGCGGAGTCGTAACCCCGGTACTCCAGCCGCGCCAGGCCTTCCAGCAGCAGCGGAGCCACATCACGCTTACCGATATAACCGACGATTCCGCACATAAAGTCTCTGCCCCTCCATCAACGTACAACGTTCCTGTGTGCCCGGCCGCGCCCGTTGGCGTGTCAGCCGTAGACGATGCGGCGCAGCTGCCGGAGCGAGAGCTCCGGTGGCGCCACGGCGCGGTGCGGCAGCTCGGCCGCGATCCGCTCGAAGATCTCCGCGTTGACCGCGCCGCCGGACTGAAGTTCCCGGTGGCGCCGGCGCACGAATTCCTCGCACGTCTCGTCGAAGTACGCCAGCACTTCGAGAATCACCCGGGCCGCCTCACCGCGCTGGAGCGCGGTGCTGCGCACCAGATGATCTACGAGGTCGTCATGGGACGACGGGTTGCGGCGTTCGAGCACCCGTCGATATTGCGGGCTGGCGAGGCCATACGCAAGAATCCTGCCCGATTCCGGGCAGGATCTCCATGATCACGCCCCTGGTCTGGACCAGGAGCGATCCCGGGGCACGGTCGGCCCGGACGCCCGACGGTCCTGCGGCCGGCCGCCCCGTGGTCCTGCGTCGGGCTGCCGCCCCCGGTCCCGCGGCGCGACGTCCCGCAGTCCCCTGGCCGGCCGTCTCACAGCCGCTTCAGGACCGCCTGCTTGGCCAGCGTGAACTCCTCCTCCGTCAGGACCCCGCTCTGCCGCAGCTCGCCCAGCTCCCGCAGCCGGCGCAGCAGGGCGTCGTGGTCCTCGGCGGGCGCGGCGGGCGGCGCCTCCAGCGCCTTGGCCGGTGCGGCGGCCTCCAACTGCCGTTGCGGGGCGCCCGGATGAGGCATCCGGACCACCACGGCCGAGGCGAGCAGCGCCATCAGCGGGTCCTTCTTGAAGCCGTTCAACTCGACCGCGAGCGGGTCGCTGCCAGGGGCGAGGCGCGGCGCGTTCGGCGTGGTCACGAAGCGCAGATGGCCGTCGGCCAGACCCCGCGCGGGCTGCCAGTGCACCGCCGTGAGGTCGTCCAGGTCCAGACTGACCGGCCCGGCCGCCGTCTTCTTGTCATCGGTGTGCCAGGTCCACTCCAGCCGCACCGTGCGCCCGTCGAAGCTGACCGTGCCATCCCCCGCGCCCACCGTCATCGGCAGCGCGGGCCCCGGCAGGAGATAGGCGTCGACCGGGCCGTCCGGCACCTCGTCGAGCAGCAGCGCGTTGCGCACCTCGTCCACCATGTATTCGGCCACCCCCGCCGACCGCGGCTCCACCGCCAGGACGTACGGGTCCGAGCCTTCGGGCAGCTTGCCCGCGGTGACCTGCGTCAATGGACACGCGCCGTCCCGCAGGCGCAGCCTGAGCCGCCCGCTCTTGCGCCCCGGCTCGTACGCGATGCCCGCGAGCGCCGTCAGGGGCAGGGCTATCTCCCCGAGCGTCCTGCGCAGCAGGCCGACCGACTTGTCGCTGCCCGGCACGATCCGCAGCGTGGAGCCGTCGAACGTCCACGTGCCGTCCTTCTGGATGATTTCCGCCATGACAGGATTCTTCCACCGAGCGACCGGGTGATGATCGACTTACGGACGTCCCCGGTGCGCCCCGCCCCGCCCTGCCCACCGGCCGGTTGGCACCTTGACCCGGCCGGGATCGCCGGGTCCCATGGGAAGGGTTCGGTTGCTCGGCCCCCACAGCTGCGTGCGCCCTTGGAAGGGAACCGCTTGTGAGACAGAGACAGCGCAGGACATTCGCCCGGCTCCTCGGCTCGCTGGTCCTGGTGTCGGCCGCCGGGCTCACCAGCATCGGATCATCGGCGGCCCCCGCCTCGGCGGCCGCGCCCCGCCCGCTGGGCCAGATCGTGCCCGCCCCCGCCGACACCTCGCCCGGCGGCTCCCCCTACACCATCGGCTCCGCCACCCGGATCGGCGTCACCCCCGGCTCACCCGAGGCCCAGCGGATCGGCGCCTACCTGGCGGACATCCTGCGTCCCTCGACCGGGTACGCCCTGCCCGTCACCACCGCCCGCGGCAACACCGGCATCCGTCTGCTGCTCGACGCCGGCGACGCCGACGAGGGGACCCTGGGCGACGAGGGCTACCGCCTCACCTCCACCCAGGCCTCCGTCACCATCGCGGCCAACACCCCGGCCGGGCTCTTCCACGGCGTACAGACCCTGCGCCAGCTGCTGCCCGCCAACGTGGAGAAGAAGTCCAGGCAGGCCGGGCCCTGGCAGATCGCCGGCGGCTCGATCACCGACGCGCCGCGCTATGCCTACCGGGGCGCGATGATCGACGTCTCGCGGCACTTCTTCACCGTCGCCCAGGTCGAGCGGTACATCGACCAGCTCGCCCTATACAAGATCAACGAACTGCATCTGCACCTCAGCGACGACCAGGGCTGGCGCATCGCCATCGACTCCTGGCCCAGGCTCGCCACCTACGGCGGCCAGACCCAGGTCGGCGGCGGCAAGGGCGGCTACTACACCAAGGCCGACTACCGGGCGATCCTCGACCACGCCGCCTCGCGCTACATGGAGGTCGTGCCCGAGATCGACGCCCCCGGACACATCAACGCGGCGCTAGCCTCCTATGCCGAGCTCAACTGCGACGGCGTCGCGCCCCCGCTCTACACCGGCACCCACGTCGGCTTCAGCTCGCTGTGCGTGCCCAAGGACGTGACGTACGCCTTCTACGACGACGTGGTGCGCGAGATCGCCGCCATGACGCCGGGACGCTATGTCCACATCGGCGGCGACGAGGCGCAGTCCACCTCCAAGGAGGACTACGCCACCTTCATGGACCGGGCCCAGCCCGTCGTGCGCACGTACGGCAAGACGGTGATGGCCTGGCACCAGATCGTCGACGCCACACCGGCGCCGGGGGCGGTCGCCCAGTACTGGGGCACCACCGGTGACGAGGCGGACGTGGCGGCGGCCGCGCGAGCCGGCACCCGCCTGGTGATGTCGCCGGCCAACCGCGCCTATCTCGACATGAAGTACGACGCGAAGACGAAGCTGGGCACCAACTGGGCCGGCTACGTCGACGTCGACAAGTCCTACGCCTGGGACCCGGACACCTTCGTGCGCGGCGTGCCCGCCGGCGCCGTGCTCGGCGTGGAGGCGCCGGTCTGGTCGGAGACGCTGAGCACCAGCGCCCAGATCGAGTACATGGCCTTCCCCCGGCTCCAGTCGATCGCCGAGATCGGCTGGTCGCCCGCGGCCACGCACGACTGGGCGTCCTACAAGGTGCGCCTGGCGCAGCAGGGCCCCAGGATGTCGGCGCTCGGCATCGGCTTCTACCGCTCGCCGCTGGTGCCCTGGGTCTGAGGTCCGTTGCACCCGCGCGGTGCGGGGGGCGGCCTGGCCCGCCCCCCCCACCGCCGTGTCAGGCGGCGATGGGGTTGCGCAGGGTCCCCACCAGCTGGAGGGCGCCCGCCGGGTCGGCGAGGTCGACCATCTGCTTGTTGTCGCGCAGCTGGAGGCGGTTCAGGCAGGACAGCGCGAAGTCCGGCGTGAACAGGTCGTACCGCTCGAAGCGGTCGGCCAGCTCGGGCTTGGAGTCCTGGTAGGCGCGCACGCAGTCGGCGACCGTCCCCCAGAACTCCGTCTCCTCCAGGACGCCCTCGGTGACGAGCGCCGCGTTCAAGAACCGCAGGAAGCAGTCGAAGACGTCCGTGAAGACGGAGAGCAGCTTCAGGTCGTCGGGCACGTCGGCCCGGATCCGCTCCACCTCGGGGGGCAGCACGGCGTGCGGGTCCATCACCGCGATCTCCTCGGCGATGTCCTTGAAGACCGCCCGCGTGACCGTGCCGTCCTCGCCGAGCACCAGGATCACGTTCTCGCCGTGCGGCATGAAGACCAGGTCGTAGGCGTAGAAGGAGTGCAGGACCGGCACGAGGTAGGCGTCCAGATAGCGGCGCAGCCACTGCGCGGGGGACAGCGCGGACTCGGCGATCAGGGCCCCGGCGAACGAGGCGCCCTCGTGATCGGTGTGCAGCAGCGAGGCCATCGTGGCCAGGCGCTCGCCGGGCGCGAGCGAGGGCACCGGGCTCTCGCGCCACAGCGCGGCCAGCATCTTGCGGTAGGGCGAGTAGCGGTCGGTGGCCCGCTCGTACTGCTCGTGGCGGTAGCCGATCGCGGCGCGCTCACGGATGATCGAGAACCGAGCGGCGCGGAACGTCTCGTCGGCGGCGATCACCCCCGCGAGCCAGTCGTTGATCGCGGGCGTCGCCTCCATGTACGCGGCCGAGAGCCCGCGCATGAAGCCCATGTTGAGCACCGAGAGCGCGGTCTTGACGTAGTGCTTGGCCGGGTCGCTGGTGTTGAAGAAGGTACGGATGGACTGCTGGGCCAGGTAGTCGTCGTCGCCCTCGCCGAGCAGCACAAGGCGCTCCTGGGCGACCTCGGCGGCGAAGGTGACCGACAGCTTGTTCCGCCACTGCCAGGGATGCACGGGCAGCAGCAGGTAGTCGTCCGACGCCAGCCCGCGTGCCTCCAGTTGGGCGGCGAACCGGTCGAGCGTCGCGGGGCCGAGTTCGGCGCGCATCAGGCTCTCGTGGTCCAGGCCGGCGCCCGCGGTGAAGGTGGCGCGGTCGCGGCGGGCGGCGAGCCAGATCAGCCGGACCGGGCTCGCGGTCTCGGGGGCGTACGCCAGGTACTCGTGGGCGCCGAAACCGAGCCGGCCGTTGTTGGCGACGAAGCAGGGGTGGCCCTCGGTCATGCCGGTCTCGATGGCCTGGAAACCGGCGCGGGCCAGCTCGGCGGAGGTGACCGGCTCCTTGGTGAGTTTGTACGCCGTGCCCGCGAGCGTGGAGGAGATCTCCTCCAGGTACACCGGCAGGATGTCCTCGCTCAGGCCGAGCGAGGAGCGCAGGTCGAGAAAGAAGTCCAGGGCGTCCAGGGGGAGTTGGCCGCTCGCGTCGTGCCGCGAGATCGACTCGGGCCGGATGTGCCAGTGGTCGAGGGCGAGCCGGGAGGCGGTGAAGCGGTACTCGACGGTTCCCGCATCGGCGCGCACGCGGTAGGAGGTCTCACCCGGCCGGGCGGGGCCGGCAACGGGCGGGTGGTCGCCCAGCGGCTCGGGGGTGAGCAGGCGCTCGTGCGCGAACTCGGCGAGCGCCTTGCGGATCAGCTGCCGGCCCGCCTCGGCCCACCGGGCGGGGGTGAGGTGGGGGACCGTGAGGCCGGCGGGGGCAGTGTCGGTGTCGGTATCGGTGGTCATCGTGCTGGGGCCTCTCCGGCTCGGGCCGTACGGAACTGCTCTCGGGTGCAGAAGGACAACAGGGCGTCCTTCTCGGGCTTGGTGATCCGCCCGGCGGCCTCGAAGCCGACGGCCGCGTTCAGCGCGTGCACCGCCGTGTTGCGCACATCGGGTTCGACCACGACACGCTCGGTGGCCGGGTCGGCGAACAGGTGCTCCATCACGGCGGTGATGACGGCCCGCGTGAAGCCGTGCACCGGGGTGTCGGTGGGGGCGACGAGGAAGTGCATGCCGACATCGCCCGGCCGGGGTTCGTACAGGCCGACGAGCTCGACGCGCGAGGGGTCGTAGTGCTCCATGAGGAACGCGGGCTCGCCCCGGTGCAGCCCGATCAGGGCGTGGTGGTGGGGGTGGGCCGCGATCGCCCTGTACTCGCGCTCGACGTCCTGGAGCCTTGCGTCCTGCATCAGCCAGAACGCCGACTTGGGGTGCGTCACCCAGGCGTGCACCAGCTCGGCGTCGGCGGCGGGGTCGAGCGGCCGGAAGGCGAAGGGGCCGATGGCGGGGGCGTCGGCGCTGTGGGTGCCGGGGGCGGGGGTGCCGGAGGCGGGGGTGCTCATATGGCGAACTCCTGGAAGGCGATGGACTTCTCGACCGGGTAGTGGGCGCGGCCGAGCAGTTCGCCGATGATGTACGCGTTGCGGTAGGCGCCCATGCCGAGGTCGGGCGAGGTGATCGAGTGGGTGTGCACGCCGGCGTTCTGGAGGAAGACGCCGCGCCCGGTGGTGTCGATGGAGTAGTTGCGGGCCACGTCGAAGCGGCCGCGCCCGTCGCGCCGCAGCCGGCCCGCGATGGGGGCAAGGAACTCCGGCTCGGCGTACTGGTAGCCCGTGGCGAGCACCAGGCCCTCGGTGCTGAGCGTGTAGTCCTTCTCCTGCTCCTCCTGGCGCAGACCGAGCGTGTACGTACCCGTGGCGGAGTCGTAACTGGCCGTGTTCAGAGCGGAGTTGGTGAGCAGTCGGGTCGGCACCGGACCCTTGAGGTTCTTCTGGTAGAGCAGATCGAAGATGGCGTCGATCAGCTCCGAGTCGATGCCCTTGAACAGCCCCTTCTGCGCCGTCTCCAGACGGTAGCGGGTGGCTTCGGGCAGGGCGTGGAAGTAGTCGATGTACTCCGGGGAGGTCATCTCCAGAGTGAGCTTGGTGTATTCGAGCGGGAAGAAGCGCGGGGAGCGCGTCACCCAGTTCAGCTGGTAGCCGTGGACGTCGATCTCGCTCAGCAGGTCGTAGTAGATCTCGGCGGCGGACTGCCCCGAGCCGACCAGGGTGATCGACCTCTTCTTCAGCAGGCTCTCCTTGTGCTCCAAGTAACGGGAGTTGTGCAGGAGGTCGCCGCCCAGGCCTCGGCAGGGCTCGGGAAGGTGCGGCGGGGTGCCGGTGCCCAGCACGAGCCGGCGGGCGCGGAAGACCTCGCCGGTGGTGGTCGTGACCAGATACGTCTCGCTGGTCTCCTCGTACGTCACGGAGGCGACGGTCTGGTTGAACCGGACGGAGCTCAGTTTCGCGGCGGCCCAGCGGCAGTAGTCGTTGTACTCGGTACGCAGCGGATAGAAGTTCTCGCGGATGTAGAACGAGTACAACCGCCCTGATTCCTTCAGGTAGTTGAGGAAGGAGTAGGGCGAGGTCGGGTCGGCGAGGGTGACCAGGTCGGACAGGAAGGGCGTCTGGAGGTGGGCGCCCTCGAGGAACATCCCCGAGTGCCACTCGAAGTCCGGCTTGGTTTCGAGGAAGAGCCCGTTCAGCTCCTCGATGGGTTCGGCCAGGCAGGCGAGGCCGAGGTTGAAGGGGCCGAGCCCGATCCCGATGAAGTCGTACGCCTCGGACGTGCCGGGGGTTTCAGGACGCGTGGACAAGGTTCTCTCCCAGGTACTGCTCGGCGTGGCCGGCGATCAGATCGAGTACGGCGGCGATGTCCTCGACGCTCGTCTCGGGGTTGAGCAGGGTGAACTTCAGGTACTGGCGGCCGCCGGACTTGGTCCCGGCGACGACGGCCTCGCCGGACGCGAAGAGCGCCTTGCGGGCGTAGAGGTTGGCGCGGTCGATCTCGGCGGGCGAGGTGACGGCGGCGGGGATGTAGCGGAAGACGAGGGTGGAGAGCGAGGGCCGCACGACCACGTCGTAACGCGGATCGGCGGTGAGCAACCGCCAGCCCTCGTCGGCGAGTTCGCACACCTCGTCGAAGAGCGAGCCGATGCCGTCGGCGCCCATGGTGCGCAGGGTCATCCACAGTTTGAGGGCGTCGAAGCGGCGGGTGGTCTGGAGCGACTTGTCCACCTGGTTGGGGATGCGCTCCTCGGCGGCCCGGCGCGGGTTGAGGTAGTCGGCGTGGTACGTGGCGTGGCGCAGGGTTGCGCCGTCGCGGACCAGGACGGCGCTCGAACTCACCGGCTGGAAGAAGGACTTGTGGTAGTCGACGGTGACCGAGTCGGCGCGCTCGATGCCGTCGAGCAGGGCGCGGCGGGCCGGGGTGGGCGAGGCGAGCAGGCCGCACCCGTAGGCGGCGTCGACATGCATCCAGGCGCCGTACTGGGCGCAGAGCTCGGCGATGCCCGGCAGCGGGTCGATGGAGCCGAAGTCGGTGGTGCCGGCGGTGGCGACGACCGCCATGGGGACGTTGCCCTCCTCGACGCAGTGCTCAAGGGCGCGGGCCAGCGCGACGGTCTGCATGCGCTTGGTGTGGTCGGTGGGGACGGGGACGACCGCGTCCCGTCCCATGCCGAGCAGTTGGGCGGACTTCTGCACGCTGAAGTGGCTGCACTCGGACGCGAAGACGCGCAGCCGGGCGAGGTCGGTGGTCTTGGCCTCCTCGCGGGCCAGCAGCAGCGACTGGAGGTTGGACTGGGTGCCACCGCTGGTGAACACGCCGTCGGCGGCGGGCCCGAGCCCGATCCGGGACGCGGTCCAGTCGATGAGGCGGCGCTCGATGAGGGTGCCGCCCGCGCTCTGGTCCCAGGTGTCGAGGGAGGAGTTGACGGCGGAGAGCACCGCCTCGCCCAGTACGGCCGGGATGACGACGGGGCAGTTGAGGTGGGCGAGGTAGCGGGGGTGGTGGAAGTAGACGGCGTCGCGGAGGTAGACGTCTTCGAGTTCGTCGAGCACGGCGGAGGCGTCACCGAGGGGGCGGTCGAGGTCGATGCCGTCGATGAGCGGGGCGAGGTCGTCGACGCCGACGCCGGTGAACGGCCGCCGCGTCGCGGCGAGTTTGCGGGCCACCCGCTCGACTCCCTCGGTCACGGAGCGGCGGTAGTGCTCCGCGGTCGTGTCGTTGAGCAGATGGGAACGCATGCGGGGCCTCCTGGGGGCGTGAACTCGAACTTAGGTTAGCCTAACCTAAGTAGTGGTTCAACGGGGTCCGCCGGGTGGGGCTCGCTTTCGGGTGCGCCCCTGCGGCTGGGCGCTCGCGCAGTTCCCCTCGCACGTGGTGCTGGCCCGCACGGGGGCTCCGGCCCGGTTGGCGCAGTTCCCCGCGCCCCTTGAGAGCTTGGCGGTCGAGTGCCGGTCGTGGGCGCTCCTCGCGCAGTTCCCCGCGCCCCTGACCACGTGGTGCTGGCCCGCACGGGGGCTTCAGCTCGGTTGGCGCGGTTCCCCGCGCCCCTTGAGAGCTTGGCGGTCGAGTGCCGGTCGTGGGCGCTCCTCGCGCAGTTCCCCGCGCCCCTGACCACGTGGTGCTGGCCCGCA
>NZ_JBIAGO010000009.1:30709-41048 GCF_042869775.1 Streptomyces sp. NPDC006711 | reverse complement strand
GCACGGGGGCTTCAGCTCGGTTGGCGCAGTTCCCCGCGCCCCTGGAGGGGTTGGTGCTGGCCCGCATCCGCATACCCAGCCTGTCCGGCGTTTGAGGACGAGCGCCCTTTAGGCGCGAACGGGGTCTGGGGCGGAGCCCCAGGGGTTTTCCTTTCACCCCCGGAGGGTTTAGGGAAGGGGCGGGGAGGGGCATCCCGGGGTCTGGGGCGGAGCCCCAGGGGCCCCGGCTGCGGGCCGTGCGTGGCTGGGCGCGCAGCCGGGGCCCCTGGCGGGGTCCGTGCTGGCCCGCATGGGAGCCTCGGCCCGGCCGGCGCAGTTCCCCGCGTCCCTGGGGGAGTTGGTGCTGAACCCGCACAAGGACTTCGGCCCGGTCGGCGCACCCTGACCACGTGGTGCTCGGCGGGTCGGGGCTGGCCCGGGGGCGTCACCTCGACCCGGCCGGGGGCTACGCTGCCGCGCGGAGTTCGTCCTCCGTGCGCCCCCGGCGCCAGTAGCCCACAAACGTGACCCGCGCCCGCTCAACCCCCCGCTCCCCCACGAAGTGCCGCCGCAAAGCCCGCACTTGACCCGCCTCCCCGGCGATCCACACGTAGGGGCAGGCCCCGGGCAGCGCCCCCGCCCGCACGCGGTCGAGCGCCGATTCGCCCCGCAGCCACGTCACCTCCGCCGCCGCCTCCGTGGCGAGCGGAAGCCGGTCCTCGTCGTGCGGGACGGACAGAAAGACCCGCGCGGGGGTCCCCGCCGGAAGCCATTCCAGGATGGCCGCGGCGGCGGGCAGCGCCGTCTCGTCGGCCCAGATGACCACGGAGTCCGTCCCGCCCGGCGGCCGGAAACGTACCGCCGTGTTGTCCGCGACGGCCGGCCCGAACACCGCGACCCGGTCACCCGGCCGCGCCGAACCGGCCCAGCGCGAGGCGGGCCCGCCGTCGTCGTGCAGCGCGAAGTCGATGTCGAGGACGTGCGATCCGTCGGGCTCGCGGCGCTGCGCGCGCACCGTGTAGGAACGCATCACGGCCCGTACGTCCTCGGGCAGCGCCCGATACGCCCCCCACCAGCCGCCCGCGTCGTCGGCGGCCGGCAGGACGGGCGCGTCCTGGCCAGGATGCGGAAGGAAGAGGGAAAGGCTCTGGTCGCGGCCCCCGGCGGCGAACGACGAAAGGTCCTCGTCGCCAAAGCCGCCGAAGGTGACCCGCGCGAGCGAGCGGCCGAGCCGCCGGGCCCGTACCACGCGCAGATCGAAGAGGCGGAAGGGAGCGGTGGCGGTCTCGGCCGGCGCGGTCATCGTCAGGCGACCTTCTTCGCGTTCTCGATGGCCCGGGCGAGCGCGTCGACGATGGGGGCGACGCGCGCGTAGGAGTAGATCGGTTCGGTCAGGCGCGGCACGACCTGCTGGGCCTTGACGGCGGGCAGCCGCGCCCAGGTCGGCTTGGAGCCGAGGTCGGAAGGCTGGAGCGTGCCGGTGCGGTTGTCCATGAGGATCAGGTCCGCCGGGTACTTGCCGACGTTCTCCCAGCTCAGCGACTCGAAGAAGCCCTGCGAGTCGACCTTCGGGGTGACGAACTGGACGCCGAGCTCCTGGAAGTAGCGGGTGTCGCAGCTCCGCTTGGCCTCGGAGACGTAGAAGAGGTCGGGGCTCGCGGAGCCGAGCAGGACCTTGATGCCGGGGTTGGCCTTGGTGGCGGCGCGCAGCCGCGCGGAGGCCTTCTCGAAGGCGGCCTTGGCGTCGGTGACCTGCCTCGCGTTCAGGTCCGCGCCCAGGGACTTGGCGAGGTCGGCGCGGCGCTGGAGGGCCGCGGGCATGCTCTGGTCGGCGGCCCACAGCGCCACGCTCGGCGCCAGCTTGAGGATCTTGTCCTTGCTGTTGTCCGGCACGTACCAGAGGACGTCCTTCTGCCACATGTCCGTGATCAGCACGTCGGGCTGGAGCGCGGCGTACTTCTCGACGTTGAACTCGCCGTAGACATTGCCGATGATCTCGACCTTGCTGATGTCGAGCCCTCCGGCCTGCACATCGGCCTTGCCGTCCTTGGTCCTGGTGGGCCCGAAGACGCCCTTGACCTTGACGCCGTAGTCGAAGAGCGCGGCGGCGGTGCCGGTGTAGGCGACGATGTTCTTCGGCAGCGACTTCGTCTCGGCCGTCTGGCCCCGGTCGTCCTTGAAGGACCAGGGGCCGGACGGTCCCGCGCCCGTGTCGCCGGTGGCCGACCCGCTCTTCTTGCCGCCGCCGCAGGCGGTCAGCGCGGCACCGATGCCGATCGCTCCGCCCATGGCCAACAGGCCGCGACGGGTGGGCAGGGACGCTCGGGCGTGGGGCATGACGGTGTCCGCTTTCGTACGTACGACGAGCCGGGGATCGGCCACTGACTGACGCGAACAAAGGTTAGCCTAACCTCAGTCGATGTCCAGTGGCCGCCCGCCCGCACCGCTCCGCCCTACCCGAGCAGCGGCAGCTGCCGGCGCAACGGCGCGTACGTGAACCGCACCTTGTGCGACGCGCTCGGTTCGTACGTGCGCAGACACAGCACGCAGTGCCAGTGCCAGCGGTCGGCGGCGCCCGGCGCCGTGGTCGAGGTGTCCTTCCACAGAGGTGGACGGTTCGCACAACTGGGGCACGTCGGGGGATTCACCCTGACAGGGTGCGGCCCCGGGCCCCCACCGAGGCGCCGACGCGAGCGGCACCACTCCATCGGGGGACCCGGGGCCCAGGCAGCGCGAAGACCCGGCGCGGACCTCAGGCGGGCAGCCCCAGTTCACGGGCGATCAGCATCCGCTGCACCTCGCTCGTACCCTCGCCGATCTCCAGGATCTTGGAGTCGCGCCACATGCGGGCCACCGGATACTCGTTCATGAAGCCGTATCCGCCGAAGATCTGCGTGCCCTCACGGGCGTTGTCCACCGCCACCGTCGAGGAGTACAGCTTCGCCAGCGCCGCCTCCTTCTTGAACGGCTCGCCGTGCACCAGGCGCGAAGCCGCGTCGCGCCAGCCCACCCGCGCCATGTGCGCCCGCAGCTCCATGTCCGCGATCTTGAACTGGATGGCCTGGTTCTCGCCGATGGGACGCCCGAAGGCGTGCCGCTCCTTGGCGTACTTCACCGACTCGTCCACACAGCCCTGCGCGAGGCCGGTCGCGAGCGCGGAGATGGCGATGCGGCCCTCGTCCAGGATGCGCAGGAACTGGGCGTACCCACGGCCCTCTTCACCGAGCAGGTTCGCCACCGGCACGCGGACGTCGTCGAACGACAGCTCGCGCGTGTCGGAGGCGTTCCAGCCGACCTTCGAGTAGGGCGCGGCGACCGTGAAGCCCGGTGTGCCGGACGGCACGATGATCGAGGAGATCAGCGGACGGCCGTCGTCCTTGCGGCCGGTGACCGCCGTGACGGTGACCAGACCCGTGATGTCCGTGCCGGAGTTGGTGATGAAGCACTTCGAGCCGTTGATGACCCACTCGTCGCCGTCGCGCACCGCCGTCGTCCGGGTGCCGCCCGCGTCCGAGCCGCAGTCCGGCTCGGTCAGACCGAACGCGCCAAGTGCCTCGCCCGCGCACAGCTTCGGCAGCCACTGCCGCTTCTGCTCCTCGGTGCCGAACCGGAAAATGGGCATCGCGCCGAGCGAGACACCCGCCTCCAGGGTGATGGCGACCGACGAGTCGACCCGGGCCAGCTCCTCAAGGGCGATGCCCAGCGCGAGATAGTCGCCGCCCATGCCCCCGTACTCCTCGGGGAAGGGCAGCCCGAACAGGCCCATGCGGCCCATCTCTCGGACGATCTCGTAGGGGAACTCGTGGCGCTCGTAGAAGTCACCGATCTTGGGCGCGATGACGTCGTGCGCGAACTCCTCGACGGTGCGGCGAAGTTCCTCGTGCTCGGGGGTGAGACGGTGGTCGAGGGGCATGGCTACGACTCCTGGTGGGAGAGGGCACGTACGGTGCGGGAGGGGCTGGGCCGGCCCAGCTGTCCGGCCATCCAGGCGCTGGTGGCGCTGAGCAGGCCGAGATCGACCCCGGTGTCGACACCGAGGCCCTTGAGCATCCACACGAGGTCTTCGGTGGCGAGGTTTCCGGTCGCGGACTTGGCGTAGGGGCAGCCGCCGAGGCCGCCCGCCGACGCGTCCACGGTGCTCACTCCGTGCTGGAGTGCGGCAAGGGTGTTGGCGAGTGCCTGGCCGTAGGTGTCGTGGAAGTGCACTCCGATGGCGTCGGTCGGCACGCCCTGTTCGTTGAGCGCGACCAGCAGGGCCCGCACATGCCCGGGGGTGGCGACGCCGATGGTGTCGCCGAGGCTCAGCTCGTCGCAGCCCATGTCGATGAGCGCCTTGGCGACGCGCACCACCCGCGCGATGGGCACCGCCTCTTCCCACGGGTCGCCGAAGCACATCGACAGATAGCCCCGCACGTGTGCGCCCTCGGCCCGGGCGCGGGCCACCACCGGCTCGAACATGGTGAGGGAGGCGTCGACCGAGCGGTTCAGATTGGCCTGGGCGAAGGACTCGGTGGCGCTGGCGAACACCGCGACGCGACGGACGCCGAGCGCGAGCGCCCGCTCAAGGCCCCGCTCGTTCGGGACGAGGACGGGCAGCGCCACCCCCTCCAGGTCGCCCAGCATCGGGAACAGGGCTTCGGCGTCGGCGAGTTGGGGCACCCACTTGGGGTGCACGAAGCTCGTCGCCTCGATGGTGGTCAGTCCGGCGGCGGCCAGGCGGTGCACGAACTCGGCCTTGACCTCGGTGGGCACGACCGACTTCTCGTTCTGGAGCCCGTCGCGCGCGCCGACCTCGTGAATGCGGACCCGGGCCGGGAGCTCCGGCGCCGGTACGACCATGGGCAGGCCGGTCATGACGGCTCCTCGGGGCTCTCCTGGGCGGGCGTGACGACGGCCAGGACCTGGTCCATGGCCACGGTCGAGCCGGGCACCACGTCGAGTTCGGTGACCGTCCCGGCGTGCGGCGCGGAGATGACGTGCTCCATCTTCATCGCCTCGACCACCAACAGGCTCTGTCCTGCGTCCACTTGGTCGCCCACGGACACCTTGACGACGGTGACCGTGCCCGGCATGGGCGCGGCCAGCGTGTCGGCGCCGCCATGGCTCCGGCCGGACAGGGCGGCCTCCACGGGGTCGTGATCCTGCACGTGCCAGCTGTCGCCGTCCCTGCCGAGCCAGTGTCCGGCGCGGTGGAAGGTGTGGGTGACGCCGTCGAGTTCTACGGTGACGTGGTCGGCGGTGACGGTCGCCCCGGTGGGCGCCGGCCGCGTGACGGGTTCGAGTCCCGCGACACGCAGCGGAAAGGCCAGGGCTTTCGGCTCGCCGCCCATGCGCCAGCCGCTCGGCACCGAGAACGGGTCGGTCCAGCCCTCGACGGGCGCGGGCTTCAGCGCGTCGAGCCGTACGGCCGCCGCCGCCGCGTACACCTCCTCGGGCACCCCGTCGGGGATGAGTGAATCCGCCTCGCGCTCCACGAGACCGGTGTCCAACTCGCCCGCCACCACGGCCGGATGGGCCAGCAGGCGGCGCAGGAACCCGGCGTTGGTGGGCACCCCGAGGGTGACCGTGCCGGCGAGCGCGGCCCGCAGCTTGCGCAGCGCGGTCGCCCGGTCGGGCCCGTACGCGATGACCTTGGACAGCATCGGGTCGTAGAGGCTGCCGACCTCGGTGCCCTCGCTGAGGCCCGAGTCGGTGCGCACTCCCCCGAGCTCTCGGCTCCGTTCGAGCAGGGGGGACCCCCACCCCCCCTGCGGCTCGCGCAGCGCCAGGACCGTACCGCCCGACGGCAGGAACCCGCGCGAGGGGTCCTCCGCGCACAGGCGGGCCTCGATGGCGTGGCCGGTGAGGGTGATGTCCTTCTGCTCGTACGGGAGGTGTTCGCCGGCCGCGACGCGCAGCTGCCACTCCACCAGGTCGACACCGCCCCCGGCGCCGGCCGGATCGAAGGACACGACGAGCTCGGTGACCGGGTGCTCGACCTGGAGGCGGGTGTTCATCTCCATGAAGTAGTACGAGGAGGGGTCGCTGCCCGGCACGATGAACTCCACCGTGCCCGCGCCCGAGTAGCCGCACGAGCGGGCCGCCTGGACGGCCGCCTCGCCCATCGCCGCGCGCGTCGCCTCGTCCAGCAGGACGCTGGGCGCCTCCTCGATGATCTTCTGGTGGCGGCGCTGGAGCGAGCACTCGCGCTCGCCGAGGTGGATCACGTTGCCGTGGTTGTCGGCGAGGACCTGGATCTCGATGTGCCGGGGCCGGTCGATCCAGCGCTCGACGAGCAGCGTGTCGTCGCCGAAGGAGGCACGGGCCTCCCGGCGGGCCGCCGCGATCTCCTCGCCGAGCAGTGCCTCGTCGCGCACCAGGCGCATGCCCTTGCCGCCGCCGCCCGCGCTGGGCTTGAGGAGCACCGGCATGCCGATCTCCCGTGCCGCGTCGGCCAGTTGGGCATCGCTCAAGCCGCTGCCCGAGGAGCCGGGCACGACCGGGACGCCGGCCTTCTGCACCGTCTCCTTGGCGCGGATCTTGTCGCCCATCAGGGAGATCGCGCCGGCGGGCGGGCCGATGAAGACGAGGCCGGCGTCGGCGCAGGCCTGGGCGAATCCCGCGTTCTCCGCGAGGAAGCCGTAGCCCGGGTGGACGGCCTGGGCGCCGGTGCGCAGCGCGGCCTCGATCAGCCGCTCGGGACGCAGATAGCTCTCGGATGCGGCGGCCGGACCGATCCGTACCGCCGTGTCCGCCTCCTGGACGTGGCGCGCCTGGGCGTCCGCGTCGCTGAAGACGGCGACCGAGCGGATGCCGAGCCGGCGCAGGGTGCGGATCACGCGGACCGCGATCTCGCCCCGGTTGGCGACGAGCACTGTCGTGAACATGGGAGCTCTCACCCTTGAAATCGACGTGGATGGCGTCATGGACGGTGTGCCCCTCACATCCGGAAGACGCCGAAGGCGGGCTCGGCGAGCGGGGCGTTGGCGCACGCGGTCAGGGCGAGGCCGAGCACCTGGCGGGTGTCGACCGGGTCGATCACCCCGTCGTCCCAGAGCCGGGCCGTCGCGTAGTAGGCGTTGCCCTGGGTCTCGTACTGCTCGCGGATGGGGGCACGGAAGGCCTCCTCGTCCTCGGCGCTCCAGTCGTCGCCCAACTGGTCGCGCTTGACGGTCGCGAGGACGGAGGCGGCCTGCTCGCCGCCCATCACCGAGATCTTGGCGTTGGGCCACATCCACAGGAAGCGGGGGCTGTAGGCCCGGCCGCACATCGAGTAGTTGCCCGCGCCGTAGGAGCCGCCGATCACGACGGTCAGCTTCGGTACGCGTGTGCAGGCGACCGCCGTCACCATCTTCGCGCCGTGCTTGGCGATGCCGCCCGCCTCGTAGTCACGCCCGACCATGAAGCCCGAGATGTTCTGGAGGAACACCAGCGGGATGCCGCGCTGGTCGCACAGCTCGATGAAGTGGGCGCCCTTCTGGGCGGATTCGGAGAACAGGATGCCGTTGTTGGCGACGATCCCGACGGGGTGGCCGTGGATCCGCGCGAACCCGGTGACCAGGGTCTGCCCGAACTCGGCCTTGAACTCCTGGAAGCGCGAGCCGTCGACGACCCGGGCGATCACTTCCCGTACGTCGTAGGGCGTGCGCGAGTCGACCGGCACCGCGCCGTACAGGCCGAACGGGTCGGCCTTGGGCTCCTCGGCGGGCTCGACCTGCCAGGGGAGCGGGCCGCGCGCGGGCAGGGTGGCCACGATGGTGCGCACGATCCGCAGCGCGTGCGCGTCGTCCTCCGCCAGGTGGTCGGTGACGCCCGAGACGCGCGAGTGCACCTCGCCGCCGCCCAGCTCCTCGGCGGTGACGACCTCGCCGGTCGCCGCCTTCACCAGCGGGGGCCCGCCCAGGAAGATGGTGCCCTGGTTGCGGACGATCACGGCCTCGTCGCTCATCGCGGGCACATACGCGCCGCCCGCCGTGCACGAGCCGAGCACGGCCGCGATCTGCGGGATGCCCGCGCCCGACATCCGGGCCTGGTTGTAGAAGATCCGGCCGAAGTGCTCGCGGTCGGGGAACACCTCGTCCTGCATCGGCAGGAACGCGCCGCCCGAGTCGACCAGGTAGAGGCACGGCAGCCGGTTCTCCAGGGCCACCTCCTGCGCGCGCAGGTGCTTCTTGACCGTCATCGGGTAGTACGTGCCGCCCTTGACCGTGGCGTCGTTGGCGACGATCACGCACTCGCGGCCGCTCACCCGCCCGATCCCGGCGATCACGCCGGCTGCGGGCGCCTGCCCGTCGTACAGCCCGTCGGCGGCCAGCGGGGCCAGCTCCAGGAAGGGCGAGCCGGCATCGAGGAGGGTGTCCACGCGGTCTCGGGGCAGCAGCTTGCCGCGCGCCACATGCCGGGCGCGCGACCGCTCACCCCCGCCGAGCCGGGCCGCGGCGAGCTTGGCCCGCAGCTCCTCGCCGAGCGCGCGGTGCGCCGCCTCGTTGGCCCGCCAGGCCTCGGGTGCGGGATCCTCCCCGCTCCTCAGGACCGGTGCCTGCTGCATCGTGTCGAGCCCCCTTGCCCGTACGCGGCGATGTCAACGAATGTTAATAACCGTTAACTCATTTCCTTCAGGTTAACGAGCGCTAACCCCATTGTCTAGAATGACTTCTCATGAGCACCCGTACCGACGCCCCGACCCGCCGCGAGCAGATCCTGCGCGAGGCCGCCCGCCTCTTCGCCGAGCGCGGCTTCCACGGCGTCGGCGTCGATGAGATAGGGGCCGCCGTCGGCATCAGCGGACCCGGCCTCTACCGGCACTTCGCGGGCAAGGACGCGATGCTGGCCGAACTGCTCGTCGGCATCAGCGGGCGCCTGTACGACGGCGGGCGCAAGCGGGTCGCCGAGGCGGCGGGCGACCCCGAGCGGCTGCTCGGCTCGCTCATCGACGGCCACATCGACTTCGCGCTCGACGACCGGGCCCTGATCACCCTGCACGACCGCGAACTCGACCGGTTGCGCGACAGTGACCGCAAGCTCGTGCGCCAGCTCCAGCGGCAGTACGTCGAGCTGTGGGTCGGGGCCGTACGGGAGCTGTATCCGCCGGTGCCGGAGGCGGAGGTGCGCGGCGCCGTGCACGCCGTGTTCGGGCTGCTCAACTCCACGCCGCACCTCGGCGCGCACGGCACGGGGCTGCCGGGGCGCGCGGGCACCGAGGCGCTGCTGCGCCGGCTGGCGCACGGCGCGTTCGCCTCGCTGGAACGGCGCTGAGCGGGGTGCGCCCCGGGGGGTGGGCCCGGCGGGCGGCGGCCGGGGCGGGGCAGAATGGCCGCATGCCGATACCCAGCCGTGCCGCCCTCGTCGACCATCTCGTCCGCACCCGTATCGCCGGTGACGTCGCCACGCCCCGCGACAACAACCTCTCCCACTACCGCAAGCTCGCCAACGGCGACCGCCACTACTGGCTGGGCCTCGAGCTGGGAGACCGCTGGCGCGACGAGCAGGACGTGCTGGCCGTCATGGCCGAGCGCTGCGGCGTCGTCGACGACCCCGGGCACCGCACGGGGCAGGACACCATCGACCCCGAGCTGACCGTCGACGCCCTGGAGCGGATGGCGGCGCGGCTGCGCAAGGCGGCGGCGGGGCGGGAGCGGGTGCTGTTCGCGACCGGTCACCCGGGCGCGCTCCTGGACGTCCACAGCCGGACGGCGGCGGCGCTGCGGGCGGCGGGGTGCGAGATCGTACGCATTCCTGGCGGGCTCACGGCTGACGAGGGGTACGTCGTGCAGTTCGCCGACGTGGCCGTCTTCGAGCGGGGTGCGTCGCTGTGGCACACCCACTCGCCCGAGCCCATGCGGGCGATCCTCAGCGCGCTCGACACGGCGCCGGATCTCGTGGTGGCCGACCACGGGTGGGCGGGGTGTGCGGGGCAGCTCGGGGTGGACGCGGTGGGGTACGCGGACTGCAACGACCCCGCGTTGTTCCTGGCGGAGGCGGAGGGGACGCTTCAGGTTGCCGTGCCCCTGGACGACCACGTCCTGGACCCGCGCTTCTACGAGCCCATGACGGCATACGTATTGAACGCAGCAGGCCTCCTGCCCTAACCCCCGGGGCTCCGCCCCAGACCCCGTTCGGCCTGAAGGGCCTCGTCCTCAATCGCCGGACGGGCTGGGTATGCCCATTCTGGCCAGCACGAGCCCTGCCAGGGGCTGACATTCCCCATGCGGGCCGGCACCAGCCCCGCCAGGGGCGCGGGGAACTGCGCGCTCAGCCACGCACGGTCCGCACCCGAGCTCCCTGGGGCTCCGCCCCAGACCCCGTTCGGCCTGAAGGGCCTCGTCCTCAATCGCCGGACGGGCTGGGTATGCCCATTCTGGCCAGCACGAGCCCTGCCAGG
>NZ_JBIAGO010000009.1:0-30613 GCF_042869775.1 Streptomyces sp. NPDC006711 | reverse complement strand
CAGGGGCTGACATTCCCCATGCGGGCCGGCACCAGCCCCGCCAGGGGCCCCGCACGGTCCGCAGCCGGGGTCCCCGGGGCTCCGCCCCAGACCCCGTTCCTCAAACGCCGGACAGGCTGGGTATGTGCACATGGGCCAGCACCAGCCCTGTCAGGGGCGCGGGGAACTGCGCGAAACGGGGCCAGGGTCCGCAGATGGCCGGGGCTTACGCGCGTGGTACACGGACCACGCCCTCCTGGATCACCGTGATCGCCAGCCGGCCGTCCTGCGTGTAGATGCGGGCCTGCCCCAACCCCCGCCCACCCGCCGCCGAAGGCGACTCCTGGTCGTACAGGAGCCATTCGTCCGCCCGGAACGGCCGGTGGAACCACATCGCGTGGTCGAGCGACGCACCCACCACGTCGCCCACCGCCCACCCACCCCGCCCGTGCGCGAGCAGCACCGAGTCGAGCAGGGTCATGTCGGAGACGTACGTGGCCAGGCACACGTGCAGCAGCGGATCGTCCGCCAGCTTCCCGTTCGTGCGGAACCACACCTGCGAGCGCGGCTCACGCGGCGTGCCGACCGTGCCCCACGGCGGCGCGTCCACGTACCGCAGATCGACCGCCGCGCGCGCTTCGAGCAGCCGGTCCACCACCCCCGGGTCGCGGAAGGCGGAGGCGTACCGCGGCAGCATCTCGGCGGCCGTCGCCAGCGACTCCGGGTCCGGCGCGGCCGGCATCGAAGCCTGGTGCTCCATGCCCTCCTCGCACGTCTGGAACGACGCCGAGAGATGGAAGATCGGCTTCCCGTGCTGGATGGCCACGACCCGCCGGGTCGTGAAGGACGCCCCGTCCCGGATCCGGTCGACGGTGTAGACGATCGGCGCGCCCGGGTCGCCCGCCCGCAGGAAGTACGCGTGCAGCGAGTGCGCCGGCCGCTCGGCCGGGACGGTACGCCCGGCCGCGACCAGCGCCTGCGCCGCCACCTGCCCGCCGAAGACGCGGGGGACCACCGCCGAGCGGGAGTGCCCCCGGAAGATGTCCTCCTCGATCCGCTCCAGGTCGAGCAGATCGAGAAGGCTCTCAAGTGCCTGATGCATGAAGGTAGTTGTACCCGAGCCCTGCTACAGACCCATGTCCTTGGCGATGATGGACTTCATGATCTCGCTGGTGCCGCCGTAGATCCGGTTCACCCGGTTGTCCGCGTACAGGCGGGCGATCGGGTACTCGTTCATGAACCCGTACCCGCCGTGCAGCTGGAGGCAGCGGTCGATGACGCGGTGCGCGACCTCGGTGCAGAACAGCTTCGCGGACGCGGCCTCGGCCGGCGTCAGCTCGCCCGCGTCCAGCGCTTCGAGCGCGCGGTCGGCGACGGCCTCGGCGGCATCCACCTCGGCCTGGCAGGCGGCCAGTTCGAACTTGGTGTTCTGGAACGAGGCCACCGTCTTGCCGAACACGGTGCGGTCCTGGACGTACTCCTTGGCGAACCGCACGGCCGCCTTGGCCTGCGCGTACGCCCCGAACGCGATGCCCCAGCGCTCGGACGCGAGGTTGTGGCCGAGGTAGTAGAAGCCCTTGTTCTCCTCGCCGAGCAGGTCCTCGACGGGCACCTTCACGTCGACGAACGCCAGCTCGGCGGTGTCGGAGGTCTTCAGGCCCAGCTTGTCGAGCTTGCGGCCCACCGAGTAGCCGTCGGACTTGGTGTCCACCGCGAACAGCGAGATGCCGTGGCGGCGGTCCTCGGCGGAGGGCGCGGCGGTACGGGCGCAGACGATCACGCGGTCGGCGTGGACGCCACCAGTGATGAACGTCTTGGCGCCGTTGAGGACGTAGTGCGTGCCGTCCTCGGAGAGCTTGGCGGTGGTCTTCATGCCCGCGAGGTCGGAACCGGTGCCGGGCTCGGTCATCGCGAGCGCCCACATCTCCTCGCCGGAGACGAACTTCGGCAGGAACCGCTTCTTCTGCTCGTCGGTGGCGAGCATCTTGATGTACGGCAGGCCGAGCAGCACGTGCACGCCCGAGCCGCCGAACTGGACGCCCGCGCGGGCCGTCTCCTCGTACATCACGGCCTCGAACTTGTACGAGTCGATGCCGGCGCCGCCGAACTCCTCGTCCACGCGGATGCCGAAGATGCCGAGCTCGGCGAGCTTGTAGTAGAACTCGCGCGGCACGATGCCCTGCGCGAACCACTCGTCGTAGACCGGGACGACCTCGGCCTCGATGAAGGCGCGCAGGGTCTCCCGGAACGCCTCGTGGTCTTCGTTGAATACCGTACGGCGCACGGTCGCCCTCCTCGGCTCACAATTCGGCTAAGCGCTTGCTCAGGTTGAATAACGAAGTTACCCGGCGGTCACCGGCACTGTCCAGGGGTCGGGGCTCGGAGTGAGGCGCCCCACTCTTCGCCGCCGCGCGCCCCTCGCACTCTTTCGCGCGCTCCCGCCGTGGACGTGCGGTGCGCCCGCTGGCATATCACGGGTCGCATATGCATGAATACGGAGCGTAGTGGACGTCCGTCTCGTCCGCTCTCCCCGCGGGTCCCGACGAAAGGGCACAGCCATGCCTCCGGCCATGCGTAAGACGACGTCAACTCAAGGACCACGGCGGCGGGCCGCGGCGGCGGTCGCGCTGAGCGGCTGCCTGGCGCTCGCCGTCCCGGCGGGCACCGCCCACGCGGCCGACCCGGTGCCGACCGTCTTCTTCGGCGACTCCTACACCGCCAACTTCGGCATCGCCCCCTTGAACAACATGGACCAGCCCAGGGGCTTGTGCTTCCAGGCCACGGAGAACTATCCCGCCGTCGCCACCGGGCGCCTGGCGGACCGGAACATCACCCTCGACGTCCAGGAGGACGTCTCCTGCGGGGGAGCGGTCATCGAGGACTTCTGGCGTGAGCAGCAACTTCCCTTCGGTGCCGGGACGGTTCCGGCGCAGCAGGACGCGCTCAAGGAGGACACAAGGCTGGTCGTGGGCAGCATGGGCGGCAACACCTACGGGTTCACCAGCATCCTCAAGCAGTGCTCCGCCAGGCTCCGGGGCGACGAGGGGGCCATCCTGCCCGGAGCGCCGGTGGACGCGGAAAGCCCGGCCGACGAGTGCGCGGACTTCTTCACCTCGGGCGACGGAAAGGCGTGGCTGGACTACAAGGCCGAGCAGGTCGGACACGAGCTGGACGAGATGTTCCAGCGCATGAGCCACCGCGCCCCGGACGCCGAGCGCGTCCTGGTCGGCTACCCCCGGCTCGCGCCCCAGGACACGGCCAAGTGCCTGAAGGCGGCCCCCGGCCAGACGGAGCGGCCGTTCGTCGACATCTCCGAGGACGCGCTGTCCGTCCTGGACCAGGCGCAGAAGCGGCTGGACGACGTCATGAAGAAGGTTGCCGCCGACGACGGCGCCGACTTCGTGGACCTCTACGACCACACCGGGCACAACACGGCCTGCGACGGCGCCAACCGGGGCATCGGCGGGCTGCTGGAGAACTCCGAGGTCGAACTGCTCGGCCAGTCGATCCCGTGGTACGCCCACCCCAACGAGAAGGGCCGCGACATCCAGGCCCAGCGCGTGGCCGCCAAGATCGAGGCGGTCTTCAACCGCTGAGCCCAGAAGTGAGGCCCCGGGCCACGCGCACCGGGGTCATTCGTCATTCGTCCAGCCTCAGCGCGAGCCACAGCTCTGTGCGTACGTCCATGTCGTCGAGATCGGCGCCGAGCAGTGCGGTGCAGCGGGCGATCCGCTGGCGGACCGTGTTGCGGTGTACGCCGAGGGCGGCGGCCGTACGGTCCCAACTGCCGTGCAGGGCGAGCCAGTTGCGCAGGGTTGTGCGCAGGGGCCCGCTGAGCGGGGTGAGGAGTTCGCGGGCGTACGCGGTGGCCTCGGCGGGGTCGAGCAGCCCGGCGAGGCCGGCCGGGCGGTGGCGGGCCAGCGGGGTGCGGGTGGCCTCCGCGCGGGCCAGGGCGCGGGCGGCCTGGGTGTCGGCCACGGCCAGCCCCTCGATCCCGGCCGGTGCGCTGACGCCCAGGGTCCAGCCGGGGTGCGGGGTGACCTCGCGGTCGGCGGGGACGAGGGCGCGTACGGCCGGGCCGGAGGCGTCGACCAGCGGCGTCCCCAGGTCGGGCGGGGTGCCCGCGCCCCGGGCGCGTACGACGACCCAGGGTCCTTCGCCGAGCAGCGCCGCCGTCTCGCTGGGGGAGCCACCGAGCAGCATCCGCACCAGGGCGGCGGAGCGGGCGGCCTCGGCGGTGCTGGGGCGTCCGGCGGTGAGCAGCGAGAGCAGGACGGTCGCGACGCCGGCGATGGTGTGGTCGCCGGGGGCGCGGTGGGGGGTCGCCACGGCGAGGGTGAGGGGGCCGGTGAGGGCGTAGGCGGAGAGGTGGGTGCCGTTGGCGCTCGCGCTGGCGGTGAGGGGGTGCGACTTCGGCGGGTTCTCCCCACCCCGCCCCTTCCCGAAAGCCTCCGGCGGATGGCCGGTTGCCCGAGCCCCGGCACCCCCACCAGGGGCTCCGCCCCCGGACCCCCGCTCCTCAAACGCCGGAGAGGCTGAGCGGGCCACCCGCTCCTCCGGGGTGGGGTTCAGCCCGTCCGGCGGGGAAAGCAGCCCGTCCGGCGGGGAAAGCAGCCCGTCCGGCGGGGAAATCAGCCCCTCCGGCGGGGAAAGCAGCCCGTCCGGCGGGGAAATCAGCCCCTCCGGCGAGGAAGGCAGTCCCTCCGGCGGCGAAAGCAGCCCTTCCGGCGAGGAAGGCAGTCCTTCCGGCGGGAAAATCAGCCCCTCCGGCGTTTGAGGAGCGGGGTCCGGGGCGGAGCCCCGTGTGCACGCGGTGGCACCCTCCGCGCCACCCCTCCCATCCGCCGGAGGCTTTCGGGAAGGGGCGGGGTGGGGAAGACCCGCCGAAGGCGACACCACCCGCACCAGCCCCCACACCCCCGCCAGGGACCCCGGCTCCACTCCCGCCGCCTCCACGACCACCCCCTCCGCCGTCACCAGCGCCGCCCACCCCCCGAGCCGCCCCGCGAGCACCCGCAGCACCGCCCCCACCGGCGCGGAGCGCGACGCCGCCGCCGCGAGCGCGCGCTGGGCCTCGTTCACGCGGCGCAGCTCGTCCTCGCGGGCCCGGGCCATCAGGAGCCACACCGCCCGCGCCACCCGGGAGAACGTCGTACGGGGCGGCACCTCAAGCAGCGGAAGCCCGTGCCGCGCACAGGCCGCCACCAGCGCGGGCGGCACCTCCTCGTGCACCGGCGCCACCCCGAAGCCGAGCGCCGCCGCCCCCGCCGCGACGACCCGGGACACGTACGCCTCGGGGTCCCCGAGCTGGATGCCCGCCGTCATCAGGAGCTCCCCGCCGAGCAGATACGGGTAGGGGTCGGCCATCTCCGAGGCGTGCACCCAGCGGATGGACGCGTGCGGCGGCCCCGCGAGCTGCCGCAGACCCAGATCGGCCCGGGCGAGCAGCGCGGCGAGAGCGATGGGCGGCGTGGGCGGTGCGGTCGGTGCGGTCGGCGGGGACGGTGTGGTCGGTTCCGGCATGGTGGACGATCCATCCATCGGCGGCGTCAGAAGTGGAGGAAACGTACACTTCAGTGGGGCCGCCCGGCCACCTAAGGTCATGCGGAGGCGGCGAGCGCCGCCCACGCGGCGCACCCGGGGGCGCGGACAGGCCCCGCGCGCCGCCGGTCCCGGCCGGACCCGCGCCACCGGCGCACTCCCCGGGTGCACCTCACCGGCGCACCCCCGGCCCCGGCCCGCCTCAACACGCTGAAAAAGAAGGGCACTTCACATGAGCAGCAACGAAACGCCGCGCGGTCCGATCGACTCGTCCCGCATCCCGCGGTACGCCGGTCCCGCGACCTTCGCCCGGCTGCCCCGCCTGGACGAGGTCGGCACCGCCGACGTCGCCGTGGTCGGCGTGCCCTTCGACTCCGGCGTCTCCTACCGCCCCGGCGCCCGCTTCGGCGGCAACGCCATCCGCGAGGCCTCGCGTCTGCTGCGCCCCTACAACCCCGCCCAGGACGCCTCGCCCTTCGCGCTCGCCCAGGTCGCCGACGCCGGTGACATCGCGGCCAACCCGTTCAACATCAACGAGGCCGTCGACACGATCGAGGCGGCCGCGGACGACCTGCTCGGCACCGGCGCCCGTCTCATGACGCTCGGCGGCGACCACACCATCGCGCTGCCGCTGCTGCGCTCGGTCGCCAAGAAGCACGGCCCGGTCGCGCTGCTCCACTTCGACGCGCACCTGGACACCTGGGACACCTACTTCGGCGCCGAGTACACCCACGGCACCCCCTTCCGGCGCGCCGTCGAGGAGGGCATCCTCGACACCGAGGCGCTGTCCCACGTCGGCACCCGAGGCCCGCTGTACGGCAAGCAGGACCTGACGGACGACGAGAAGATGGGCTTCGGCATCGTCACCTCCGCCGACGTCTACCGGCGCGGCGCGGACGAGGTCGCCGACCAGCTCCGCCAGCGCATCGGCGACCGCCCGCTGTACATCTCCATCGACATCGACTGCCTCGACCCGGCCCACGCGCCCGGCACCGGCACCCCCGAGGCCGGCGGCATGACCTCGCGCGAGCTCCTGGAGATCCTGCGGGGCCTTGCCTCCTGCAACCTGGTCTCCGCCGACGTCGTCGAGGTCGCCCCCGCCTACGACCACGCCGAGATCACCAGCGTGGCCGCCTCGCACACCGCCTACGAGCTGACCACGATCATGTCCCGCCAGATCGCGGCGGGCCGCGCCTGAGACGGGGGCAGGTGCCGGCGGAGGACCCGGTCCGCGACCCGGACCCGGCGGCGGTGCGATCCGTTGCCGGCCCGGGCCCGGGCCGAGTGTCACAGCCGGGCCCGGGCCGAGTGCCACACGAGAGGACGCGATGACCCACGACCACCACGAGGTCGAGTTGCGGCCCACACCGCGCCAGACGGCGGCGGCCCTGAACCCTCCGCCCGGCCGCATCGGCGGTGACCTGGTCGTGGAGACGCTGGCCGGGCTCGGCGCGACCACCGTGTTCGGGCTGCCCGGCCAGCACGCGCTCGGCATCTTCGACGCCCTGCGCCGCTCGGACCTCACGTACGTCGGGCTGCGGGTCGAGAACAACGCGGGCTTCGCGGCCGACGCGTACGGCCGGATCACCGGAGAGGCGGCCCCGCTGCTGCTCTCGACCGGTCCCGGCGCGCTCACCTCGCTCGCCGCGCTCCAGGAGGCGGCGGCCGCCTCATCGCCGGTCGTGGCGATCTCAAGTCAGGTCCCACGCAAGGGACTTGGCGGCGGACGCCACGGCCACCTGCACGAGCTGCGCGACCAGCAGGCATCCTTCCGCGACATCGTGAAGTCGGTCCACACCGTGCGGAGCCAGTCGGCGATCCCCTCCGCGATCGCGGCCGCCTGGGAGTCGGCGCTGACCGCGCCGCACGGGCCGGTCTGGGTGGAGATCCCCGAGGACGTGCTCCTCGCCGAGGCCGCGCTGCCCGTCGTCACCGCGATGGACGCCTTCCCCGAGGACGTCCTTCCGCGCCCCGAACTGACCGCCGCGGCCGCCGATCTGCTGTCCCGCGCGGCCCGGCCCGTGATCATCGCGGGCGGCGGGGTCGTACGCTCCGACGCCTCGGGCAAGCTCCGCGCGCTGGCCGAACGCCTCGACGCGCCCGTCGTCACGACCTTCGGCGGCAAGGGCGCCTTCCCCTGGGAGCACCCGCTCTCGCTCCAGTCCTGGCTTGAGGACCGCCACACCACCGACTTCCTCGAAGACGCCGACGTCCTGCTCGTGGTGGGTTCCGGGCTCGGCGAGCTGTCGTCTAACTACCACACCTTCGCGCCGCGCGGCCGGATCATCCAGATCGAGGCCGACCTCGGCAAACTGGAGTCCAACCACCCCGCGCTCGGCATCCACGCGGACGCCCGCATCGCGCTCCAGGCCTTGCTCGAAACCGTCGACGCCCGTACGGACCCGGGGGCGCCTGAGCGCGTACGGACCGTCCTGGACCGGGTACGGGCCCGTATCGACGCCCAGGGCCTGGGCGAGGAGCAGGAAATCCTCGCCGCCGTGCGCGCGGCGCCGCCCTCCTCGGCGCCCAGCTTCTGGGACATGACGATCCTCACCTACTGGGCGTGGTCGGCGTGGCCCGGTGCGATGCACTCCGCCCAGGGCGCCGGGGGCCTGGGCTACGCGTTCCCCTCCGCGCTCGGCGCCGCCGTCGCCGACCCCGCCACCCCGGTCCTCGCGGTCTCCGGCGACGGCGGCGCGATGTACTCCATCGCCGAGCTCGCCACGGCCAGGCAGTACGACCTGCCGGTGACGTGGCTGATCGTCGACGACGGCGGCTACGGCGTCCTGCGCGAATATCAGAGGGACACGTTCGGTGCGACCAGCGCGACCGAACTGGCCCGCCCCGACTTCGTCGCCCTGGCCGAGTCCTTCGGCGTGCCCGCCCTGCGCACGGGCGCGGAGGCCCTGACCGCCGACCTGTCCAAGGCCCTGGCCACCCCCGGCCCCTCGGTGGTCGTCCTGCCCGCCGTCCTGAGGATGTTCGCCCCGACCCACCGGTAGGGCGCCTGCGGAACGCGATGAAGGCCCGGGGTCCTCGCGTCCTTACGGCCCGTATTCATTGCGGCGGGATGAAATCCGCCGGCCGCCGTGTTGGGCCTTGCGGCAGGGCACGTACCAACGGGAGGAACGTCGTGACGGAGGGTGTGCGACAGGGGTGGGCGCGCAGACTGACCGGGTACGCCTGGCGGTACCGGCGCGATGTGGTGCTGGCGCTCGGTTCGTCGCTCGGCGGCATGGCCGTCATGGCGCTCGTTCCGCTGATCACCAAGGTCGTCATCGACGACGTCATCGGTGACCACACGCGCTCCCTCACCGTCTGGACCGGGCTGCTCATAGCCTGCGCCGTCGTGGTGTACGCGATGACGTACATACGGCGGTACTACGGAGGGCGCCTCGCCCTCGACGTCCAGCACGACCTGCGCACCGAGATGTACGCGACGATCACCCGGCTCGACGGGCGGCGCCAGGACGAGCTGTCCACGGGGCAGGTCGTCGGCCGGGCCACCAGCGACCTCCAGCTGATCCAGGGTCTGCTGTTCATGCTGCCGATGACCATCGGCAACATCCTGCTCTTCGTCATCTCCGTCGTGATCATGGCGTGGCTCTCGCCGCTGCTCACCCTCGTCGCCCTCGCCGTGGCCCCCGCCCTCTGGTTCATCGCCAAGCGCAGCCGCACCCGCCTCTTCCCCGCCACCTGGTACGCCCAGGGCCAGGCGGCCGCCGTCGCCGGGGTCGTGGACGGCGCGGTGTCCGGGGTCCGGGTCGTCAAGGGCTTCGGCCAGGAGGACCAGGAGACCGGCAAGCTGCGCGAAGTGGGGCGCAAACTGTTCGCGGGCCGTCTGCGCACGATCAAGCTGAACGCCCGCTACACCCCCGCCCTCCAGGCCGTCCCCGCGCTCGGCCAGGTCGCCATGCTGGCCCTCGGCGGCTGGCTCGCGACCCGGGGCCAGATCACGCTCGGTACGTTCGTCGCGTTCTCCACCTACCTCGCCCAGCTCGTCGGGCCCGTACGCATGCTCGCGATGGTGCTCACCGTGGGCCAGCAGGCCCGGGCCGGCGTCGAACGCGTCCTTGAGCTGATCGACACCGAGCCCTCGATGCGGGACGGCGCCAAGGAACTGCCCGCCGACGCTCCCGCCACCGTCGAATTCGACGACGTGCGCTTCGGCTACGACGACGAGCGGCCCGTCCTTGACGGCTTCTCGCTCGACATCCGCCCCGGCGAGACCGTCGCCGTGGTCGGCGCCTCCGGCTCGGGCAAGTCCACCGTCTCCCTGCTCCTGCCGCGCTTCTACGACGTCGCGCACGGCGCCGTCCTCGTCGGCGGCCACGACGTGCGTGAGCTGACGCTCTCCTCGCTGCGCGCCGCCATCGGCCTCGTCCCCGAGGACTCCTTCCTCTTCTCCGACACCGTGCGCGCCAACATCGCGTACGGGAAGCCGGACGCCACGCAGGAGGAGATCGACAGGGCGGCCCGCGCCGCCCAGGCCTACGGGTTCATCGCCGAACTGCCCAAGGGGTACGACACCACCGTCGGCGAACACGGCCTGACGCTCTCCGGCGGCCAGCGCCAGCGCATCGCGCTCGCCCGCGCCATCCTCACCGACCCCCGCCTGCTCGTCCTGGACGACGCGACATCGGCGGTCGACGCCCGCGTCGAGCACGAGATCCACGAGGCCCTGAAGTCGGTCATGGCGGGCCGCACCACGCTGCTCATCGCGCACCGCCGCTCCACCCTCGCGCTCGCCGACCGCATCGCCGTCCTCGACGGTGGACGCCTCGCCGCGATCGGCACCCACGACGAGCTCCAGCGCGACAGCGCCCTCTACCGCCGCCTGCTCACCGACCCCGACGAGCTGGGCGCGGTGTCGCCCGGACACACCCCGGCCATGCCCGCCGCCGAGGAGGAGGACCACTCCGTACGGGACGAGCTGGACGCGGAGTTCGACGCCGAGCGCGGCATCACGCCGCCGCTGTGGATCCGCGAGGACAAGGCCGAATCCGCCGCCCCCGGCGGCATGCCCGCCACCCCCGAACTGCTCGCCCAGGTCGAGGCGTTGCCACCCGCGACCGATGTGCCGGGCATCGACGAGGCGAAGGCGGTTCAGCCCGAGGAGTCCTACGGCCTGCGCCGGCTGCTGCGGGGCTTCGGCCTGCCCCTGCTCGTCTCGCTCCTCCTCGTGGCGATCGACGCGGGCGGCTCCCTGATCCTGCCGGTCCTCATCCGGCACGGCATCGACCAGGGCGTCACCAAGCTCGCAATCGGAGCGGTGTGGGCGGCGTCCGGGCTCGCCCTGCTCACCGTCGCCGTGCAGTGGCTCGCCCAGACCGGCGAGACCCGCATGACCGGACGCACCGGCGAACGCGTCCTCTACACCCTGCGCCTGAAGATCTTCGCGCAGCTCCAGCGGCTCGGACTCGACTACTACGAGCGGGAGTTGACCGGCCGGATCATGACCCGCATGACGACGGACGTCGACGCGCTGTCCACGTTCCTCCAGACGGGGCTGGTCACCGCGTTCGTCTCCGTCGTCACGTTCTTCGGCATCATGGTCGCGCTGCTCGTCATCGACCTCCAGCTCGCCCTCGTCGTCTTCGCGACGCTCCCGCTGCTCGTCGTCGGCACGTACGTTTTCCGCAAGAAGAGCGTGAAGGCGTACGAGCTGGCCCGCGAGCGGATCAGCGTCGTCAACGCCGACCTCCAGGAGTCGGTGTCGGGTCTGCGCATCGTGCAGGCGTTCCGGCGCGAGCACGACGGGGCCGAGCGGTTCGCGAAGCGCAGCGACCACTACCGTGCGGCGCGGGTGCGCGGGCAGTGGCTGATCTCGGTGTACTTCCCCTTCGTGCAGCTCCTGTCGTCGGTGGCGGCGGCCGCCGTCCTGATCGTGGGCGCGCACCGGGTGGACGGCGGCACCCTCACCACGGGTGCGCTCGTCGCGTACCTGCTCTACATCGACCTGTTCTTCGCTCCCGTCCAGCAGCTCTCGCAGGTCTTCGACGGCTACCAGCAGGCGGCGGTCTCGCTCAAGCGGATCCAGGAACTCCTTCAGGAGAAGACGTCCACGTCGGCGGCGGCCAAGCCGCTTGACGTGCGCTCCCTGCGCGGGGAAATCGCCTTCGAGAACGTCGACTTCGCGTACGGGGGCGCCGACGCGGGCGATACGGGCGATGGCGCCGAGGAGTCCGAGGCCGCGCTCAGCGGGATCGACCTGCGCATACCGGCCGGGCAGACCGTTGCCTTCGTCGGCGAGACCGGCGCGGGCAAGTCCACCCTGGTCAAGCTGGTGGCGCGCTTCTACGATCCGACGGGCGGGCGGGTGACGGCCGACGGCACGGACCTGCGCGACCTCGACCTCACCGCCTACCGGCACCGGCTCGGGGTGGTCCCGCAGGAGGCGTACCTCTTCGCGGGTACGGTCCGTGACGCCATCGCGTACGGGCGCCCCGACGCGAGCGACGCGCAGGTGGAGGCGGCGGCGCGGGCGGTCGGCGCGCACGACATGATCGCGACGCTGGACGGGGGCTACCTCCACGAGGTCGCCGAGCGCGGCCGCAACCTCTCCGCCGGGCAGCGCCAGCTGATCGCGCTGGCCCGCGCGGAACTGGTCGACCCGGACGTGCTGCTCCTCGACGAGGCGACGGCGGCGCTGGATCTGGCCACCGAGGCGCAGGTCAACCAGGCCACGGACCGCCTGACCGGGCGCCGCACCACGCTGGTGGTCGCCCACCGCCTCACGACGGCGGCCCGCGCGGACCGGGTGATCGTGATGGACGGGGGCCGGGTGGCGGAGGACGGCACGCACGAGGAGCTCCTAGCGGCAAACGGCAAATACGCCCACCTGTGGCGCACGTTCACCGCGACCCCGGTCCCCACGGCGTAAGGCCCCCCACGCGGGCCCGCATCGGATACCCAGGGGCGCGGGGAACTGCGCGTCACCCGGGTTCCCCGGGGCTCCGCCCCGGACCCCGTTCGCGCTGAACGCGCTCGTCCTCAAACGCCGGACGGGCTGAGGTCGCCCATGCAGGCCCGCACCAGATGCTCAACGGCACGGGCTGAGGTTGCCGATGCGGGCCCGCACCGACCCCGCCAGGGGCGCGGGGAACTGAGCGTCACCCGGGTCCCCTGGGGCTCCGCCCCAGACCCCGTTCGCGCCTAAAGGGCGCTCGTCCTCAAACTCCCCCAAGGCCTTAAGGGCCAGGGGGGACCCCCATGACGGGCTGAGGTTGCCCATGCAGGCCCGCACCAGATGCGCAACGGCACGGGCTGAGGTTGCCAGTGTGGGCCAGCACGAACCCCGCCAGGGGCGCGGGGAACTGCGCGACCAGCCCAGCACGGTCCGCAGCTGAGGTACCCGCATGCAGGCCCGCACCGACCCGCCAGGGGCGCGGGGAACTGCGCAACCAGGCACCCTCCGCCCGCACCCGCACCCGCACCCGCACGCCGGCCGGGGTGGAACCGGGGGAACCAGCGGGCGCGTCCCACGCGGGGCCCGCTTGATCCACTTCGGAGGAGGGACCCCCATGAACCCCCGCACCGCCCCCCCGCTACCTCTACGTGACCCGCCACGCAGAGGCGACCCCGGACGAATCCGCCCTCACCGACGCCGGCCGCACGCAAGCCACCCTCCTCGGCCAACGCCTGCGCACCGCCCCGCTCACCGCGATCCACCACGGCCCTCTCGCCCGCGCAGAGCAGACCGCCCACCTGATCGCCGACCAGCTCGAAGGCGTCCCCCTGCGCCGCGCGGAGGCGGCCGGCGACTACCTCCCATACCCCCCGACCCGCGAGGAACTGCCACAGGAGATGGCCGACGCCTTCCTGACGTTCCTGGACCAATTCCCGGAACAGGAACGCGAACACGGCACCCGCCTCGCCGCCACCGCACTCGCCGATCTCACCGGCCCCGTCCCCGGCGACGAACCGCGCCACGAACTCCTGGTCACCCACAACTTCCTCGTCGGCTGGCTCATACGCGCCGCCTTCGACGCGCCCAACTGGCGATGGATCGGCGTCAACCACGCCAACGCAGCCCTGACCGTCATCCGGTACGCCCCCGGCCGCCCCCCGTCGCTCCTGCTCTTCAACGACACCGGTCACCTCCCCGCCGAACTGCGCTGGACCGGCTTCCCCTAGGAGCTCCACATCTGAGCGACCGCACAACCGAGCCGAGCCCCACCGCACGTCCCCCCCGGAGAACCATCCAGCCACCCCCCCCGCGTCCCACCCCACATACGCGCAAGCGACGGAAGGATGCAAGCGTGTTCGGAGGGATAGGAAGTGGGCCGGGGAGCAAGGGGTTTCTCCGGGGCGTGGCCGCCGTGGTCGTGGTGGCGGGCGGGCTGGTCGTGTGCGGCCCCGGCGGCAGCGCGGACGCGGCGGCCGCCTGCGCGGGCCGGCCCGTGAAGACGGTCGGGTTCAGCACGGGGGAGCTGCGCCTGTACAAGGGCAACGGGTACGCCTGCGCGGTGACCGTCGCCGACAGCGCGGGCGCCCGGCGCCAGATGTCGGTGACGATCCAGGCACGCGGCGGCGCCCCGGCCGGCGACTCGGGCCTCTACACCCAGCGCGCCGGCCCGGTCACGGTGTACGTGGGCAGCCGCTGCGTCCGCGCCACCGGCGCGATAGCGGGCAGCTCCGCCCAGACCGGCTGGGTCTGCTGAAGGGCACGAGGGGCACCTGAACTCCGAGGTCAACGGGGTCTGGCGGGGCGGGTGTTGGCCCGGTTAGGTTCGCGGGGCCACGTTTTGAGCCCACAGGGGCCCCACAGGGGAGTGTGAATGCGCAAGGCGCTCAGATGGCTGCTGTCGCTCGTCGTGCTGATAGGCACGATGACCGCGACCGCGGCCACGGCAGGGGCGGCCACCGCCGCCGAGCCGGACATCAAGGACCGCATCCTGGCGATACCCGGGATGAGCCTCATCCAGGAGAAGCCGTACGCCGGCTACCGCTACTTCGTGCTGGACTACACGCAGCCCGTCGACCACCACAACCCGTACCGGCGCGCCACGTTCCAGCAGCGGATCACCGTGCTGCACAAGGACACCGACCGCCCCACCGTGATGTACACCAGCGGCTACGACGTCTCGACCACCCCCAGCCGCAGCGAGCCGACGCAGCTCGTCGACGGCAACCAGGTCTCCGTCGAGTACCGCTACTTCCCCGAGTCGCGGCCCACGCCCGCCGACTGGTCCAAGGACGACATCTGGCAGGCGGCCAGCGACCAGCACGCCATCTTCAAGGCCCTCAAGCCGATCTACGCCAAGAACTGGCTGACCACCGGCGCGTCCAAGGGTGGCATGACCGCCACGTACTACAAGCGGTTCTACCCCCGCGACATGGACGGCGTCGTCGCGTACGTCGCGCCCGACGACGTGGTCAACAACGAGGATTCGGCCTACGACCGGTTCCTCGCGAACGTCGGCACCAAGGAATGCCGCGACAAGCTCGCGGGCGTCCAGCGCGAGGCACTGGTGCGACGCGGGCCCCTGGAGAAGAAGTACCAGGCGTACGCGGCGGCGAACGGCTACACCTTCAAGACCATCGGCTCGCTCGACAAGGCGTACGAGGCGGTCGTCCTCGACTACGTATGGGGCTTCTGGCAGTACCACCTGCTCGCCGAGTGCGCCACGATCCCGGCGGACGCGGCGCACGCGGGCGACCAGGCGATCTGGGACTCCATCGATACGATCTCCGGGTTCTCCTTCTACACCGACCAGGGTCTCGCGCCCTACACGGCGTACTACTACCAGGCCGGTACGCAGCTGGGCTCGCCCACGATCAAGCAGCCGTGGCTGGGCAAGCTGAGCCGGTACGGGTACCAGCCGCCGCGCAACTTCGTGCCGCGCGACATCCCCATGCGGTTCCAGCCGTGGGCGATGCGGGACGTCGACACGTGGGTCAAGCACCACGCGGACCACATGCTGTACGTGTACGGGCAGAACGACCCGTGGGGCGCCGAGCGGTTCTCCCTCGGGGCGGGGGCACGTGACTCCTACGTCTACACCGTGCCGGGCGGCAACCACGGCTCGAAGGTCGCCCTGCTCCCGTCGGCGCAGAAGTCCTCGGCCACGGCCGCCATTCTCCGCTGGGCGGGCCTGAACGCGAACGCGTCGAAGCCGGCCCCCTTCGACGCGAAGCTGGACGCCCCGGCCCTGACGAAGGAGCCCGCTCTGCGCCCCTGACCTGGGACGCCCCCCCACCCGGCTCCACCGCGCACAACCCCGCGCGGCTCCCCGCGCACGCAGCACCGGGAGCCGTGCACCCCCGGCGGGTTTCGCGAAGGAGAGGGGTGGGGGGAGGCGCCGGTCAGTACATCCCCCTGGACCGGGTGCGCGGTGGCTGGTTCAGCACATGGGGTGGGTGACTGTGGCGTCGGGGATTTTGGCGGCCTCGTAGTGGCTGTAGTCCCCGCTCAATTTTGCCTTGGTGCCGAAGGTCTTGAAGGTGAACTGACCGTGAGCCCTCCCCTCACAGGTGAAGCGGAACGCGTTGGTGGTGACAGTGGGCTCGTCGATCAGCCCGCTGTAGGACAGGCCGAAACCACCGCTCTTCACCACTTTTCTCTGCCCGTCCCGAATCTCGAACCGCCCGGAGACACGGCAGTTCTTCTGGCTCCAGCCGATGGCCTGCCCTCCCCAGCACTTCGCCTGGAAGGAACCGTGGGGCCCGCCGTAGGTGCTGAGACAGGCCTTCCAACGCGCCGAGGTCCATCGGTCGGAACTGTAGCTGTCCGTCTCCGGGGTGCAGGTCGCATCGGCGGCCCGCCGAACGGCAGGCGCTACGGAACCGGTGTGCGAGGGAGCCGCGCCCGCCGTGGCGGCCACCGTCAGGCAAACGGCGGCGATCGCACGGATCATCTTGGTCGTCTTCACATGCCCGTGAACGACGACCACCGCGAGTGGTCACTCCGCGCCCCGGACCGTTTCAACCGCCCGACGCCGCCCCGGCGTTCCTGGAGAACCTGATCACGTAGCCGGATCCGGGGCGTCGCGCTCCGAGCCCGGACATGGGTCCCCCCAGCGGTCCCGCGCGCTCTCACCCCCTGAGCCCTCGGGCGTACGCGGATGGGACAGCCCGGCCCACGCGGACGGGCGGGGCATGACGTACGGCTGCCAGGTCCGGCCCCCGTCGTGCGTCACCCGCAGCGCCAGCGGGAAGCCGGCTACCAGTTGCCCCCATGCCGGACGGCCTTCTCCATCAGCCACGCGGTCACCTCCTCTTCCTCCTGTGCGGAGGCGGTCCGCAGGTCCCGTACGGCGATGGAGGCGACGAAGTAGACGAACCGGACCCGCCGCCACTCGCCGTCCACGCCGATCACCTTGCCGGGCCCGTACACGTCGGTCCCTGTGTGGGCGACGTACGCCCCCACGCCGTGCGCTGCCATGCGACTGCCTCTCACTGTGTGTGGTGTTCCGCTCACAGCGTGGGGTCGCCCTGGCTACGCTGGCCAGGGGGTACGTGGTGTCAATGCAGCTGACACGGCTGGGAGTTGAGCGTGGCGATCGAGGACAATCCCGAATCCCGCACGAGCTACGGGGAGGAGCTGCGACGCCGCCGCGAAGAAGCAGGCCTGACCCAGGAGGAGTTGGGCGCACTGGCGCATATGTCACGCTCGTACATTGCGCATATTGAGGCTGGACGGAGGCGACCCTCCCCGGAGGACGCGCGCCGCCTTGACCAGGTCCTGGGCGCGAACGGGTTCTTCGAGCGCTTCCTGCCGACGCTCGATGGACGCAAGGTCGCGGAACACTTCGAGGCGGCCAAGATGTTCGAGGGGCAGGCGACGATCATCCGTGAGTACGCTCCCGAGTTGGTGCCCGGAGTTCTACAGACTGAGGCTTACGCCCGTGCCGTGTTCCAGACTCGCTTCCCGCCTATGACGGACGAGGAATGTGACAAGGCACTAGTAACGCGCCTTGATCGTTCCCGCATCCTCGACGACGCCAAGTTGCCTGTCATGTGGGCCATGCTCAATGAGGCCGTGCTCCGGCGTCGCGTAGGCGGCCCGGCCATCATGGCGGACCAGTTGAGGCACCTCGCAGAACTGGGTGAGCGTCGGCGTATCCGGCTGCACGTACTCCCGTTCGGGGCCGGGGCGCACTCGATGATGGAGGGGATGGTCTCGTTGATGTGGTTCGAAGAGTTGCCCCCAGTCGTCTACGTAGAGGGGTGGCGAACGGGCAAGCTCTGGGAGCTCCGATCTGTGGTGCAGCAGTGCCTCTCGGCATACGATCTTGCCCTGGGGGACGCGCTGCCGCATCAGCAGTCGCTGGCACTAATAAGGTCTGTCGCAGAGGATTACGAGCATGAAGCGCACTAAGTACGTCATCGCCGATGCCTCCGCACTGTCGAACTGGCGCAAGTCCAGCTACAGCGGCGCGAATGAGGGCAGTTGCCTCGAAGTGAACGACGCGTACGCGACCTGGCGTAAGTCGTCCTATAGCGGCGGTAGCAGCGGGGAGTGCCTGGAGTTCAGCGACTCCTGCGCCGCCTGCGTGCCCGTGCGGGACAGTAAGAATCCGACCGGGCCCGCCGTCGTGTTCGGGACCGGCGCTTGGACGTCGTTCGTGGACGCGGTCAAGGGGGAGGCGTTGGGCGCCTGACCCGCAGGGGGGTCACCGGGACGGGAACGGCGTACCCCAGGGCTCTGCCGGGAGGTCGAGCCCGTTGGCCAGGTAGCTGATGGTCCGGTACCAGCCGGCCAGCACGAGGAGTTCGAGCAGCTGCGCGTCCTCGTAGTGGGCGCGCAGGGCGTCCCACGCGGGTTGCGAGAGGCGCGCGGTCTCGTGCAGTTCGTCGACCGCGCCGAGCAGGGCCACGTGGCGCGGCAGCCAGGTGACGTCCGCCGCGGGGTCGGGGTCGGTGGTCGCCTTGAGCTGCCTCGGGGTGAGTCCGGCCTCCCGGGCGAGGGACGCCGCGTGGACGCCCCATTCGTAGCCGCAGCCGGCGCGCGCGGTCGCCCGGGCGATGACGATCTCGCGGTCGGCGGCGGGGAGCAGCCCGTGCCCCAGCAGGCCGGAGCCCAGGGCGAACATGCGGGAAGCGAGTTCGGGGTTGCGGTGCAGGACCCGGAACAGGGTGATCGGCTCGTACGGGGCGCCGGGCGGCATCCAGCGGCGGAGCGCCTGGTCGACAGCGGGGTCGTACGGCGGGTGGAGCGGTTCGATGCGCGACATGCGAGACGATGCCTCCTGCTTCGATTTTCGCATCACTATGGCGCTTCGAAAGCCGAAGCGCAAGGAGTGCGTGGCAAGAGGTCGTGGGTGTAGGCGCGCAGGGACGCTCCTCCTCAATCCGCGCCCGGGGCGGTTTGCGTGCCGGGGTTGTCGTACGCCAGGAAGTCGGTGATCCGGCGGTTCGTCTGCTCGGGCGCGGCCGTGGGCATGGCGAAGTGGGTGAGGTCGGGGAGGATGTCGATCCGGGCGGCCGGTACGGCCCTGCGGGCGCGGACCGCGACTTTCGCGGCGTCATGGGCGTCGCTGCGGCCGGCGAGGAGGACCAGGAGCGGGACGCTCAGCGCCGTGGGGTCCGGGCGGCGGCCGATGACCGGTTTCCGGTTCGCGAAGCCCGAGACCGCCAGGGCGTAGAGCCGCTTCCAGCCCGGGTCGGTGTGCGTGCCCGCCGTCTCACGGTCCAGGTAGGCGGCCGCGCGGGCCCGGGTCGGGCGGAGCAGGAGCGGCAGCGAGCGCAGCAGGAAACCCGGGCGGAAGTTGGCGAAGCACTGGGTCGGGTCGAGCAGGACCAGCCGATCGACCCGCTCTGGGGCGTGCAGGGCGTAGGTGAGGGCCATCCAGCCGCCGTAGGAATGGCCCAGCAGATGCGTGCGGGACACGCCGAGACCGTCGAGCAGCGCGTCCAGCCAGGCCATCAGGTCGGTGGTGGTGCGCAGCGGGCGCCCGCCGGGGACGCTGCGTCCGGCGTCGCCGAGGATGTCGACGGCCAGCACCCGGTGGTGCGCGCCGAGCGCTGAGGCATTCGCGAACCAGACCGCGCCGGTGGAACCGCCGCCGTGCAGGAGGAGGACGGGGGTGGCCCCGGCCGGGCCGTAGGCGTGGACGCGGGTGGCGCCGTACGGGGTGGGAACGTCGATCTCGGTGGTGCCCGTGGGCCACCGGGCGAGCAGCGCGTCGTAGGCCGCGAAGAACTCTGGGGATGAGGACACGGTGAACCCCTCCGGGGAACCATCTCGTTGATCTCGTTGGCCAATTCTCTCGCTCGGCGAGATACTAGCCCGGTGAGTGATGCCGACAACCCCGCGATGCGGCTGGTCCATCTGCTGCGCGCGGTGACCGTGGAATTCGATCTGCGCGGCGCGGAGTTCGCCGCGCGAAACGGCCTGCACCCCACCGATCTGCGGGCCCTCATCCACCTGCTCGACGCCGACCGGGCGGGCGCCGATGTCACGCCGGGCCGGCTCGGCGCGGCGCTGCGGCTCAACTCGGCGGGCACTACCGCCCTGCTCGACCGGCTGGAGCGCCTGGGGCTCGTCCGTCGCGGGCGCGATGAGAACGACCGGCGACGCGTCCTGCTGTCGGTTGAGCGGGCGGCCGTGGAGCTGGGCTGGTCCTTCTTCGGCGCGCTCATCACCGACCTGGTCGACGCGGCCGAGGACTTCACCCCCGGTGAACTGGACACCGTTCACCGCTACCTGACCGCCGCCCTGCGAGCGGCCGCCCCCGTAAGCCCGCCCGCCGCCCAGCCGCGCGATCTCTAGCACCTCCAGCAAGGAGTACGCATGGAAGCCAGAACTCCTCGGCCCGGTGTGCCGGTGCGGGGGTCCGCCTCGGGGCGTCCGATCATGGCCGCTCTCGACCTGCTCGGCCGGCGCTGGGCGATGCGCGTGCTGTGGGAGCTGAGCCAAAGCCCGGCAGGATTCCGGGAGTTGCAGCGGCGGTGCGGGCAGATGTCCTCCAGCGTGCTGAGCACCCGGATCACCGAGCTGACCGAGGCCGGACTGCTCACCCTGGACGGCGCCGCCTACCACCTGACCCGGCTCGGCCGTGACCTCGTTGAGGCGCTGAGCCCGCTGGACGCGTGGAGCAGGCGATGGGCGAGGGAGACGGAGGCGGGGGCGGCGGGGGCGTCCGAGGGGTGAGGGGGAGCGTTCCGTTCGGGGGCGGGTGGTCAGCGCGCCGGGCGGGGCGCACCCGGCTCGGGTGCCGGGCCGGATGCATCCGCCTGGGCGGTCCACGCGTCGCGCAGCGCCTGGACCGCCGCCTTGATCGCGGGGCGGCGGGCCGCGCCGGTGCGCCACAGGGCGTACAGGCGGCGGGTCGGTACGGGGGTGAGGGGCAGGGCGACGACGCCCTCGGGGAGCGGGCCCCGGCCCAGACGCGGCACGAGCGCCACGCCCAACCCGGCTTGCACCAGGGCGAGTTGGGTGTGGTACTCGACCGCCTGGTGACGCAGATCGGGCTCGTGGCCGTCGGCACGCAGGGTGCGGACGAGCCAGTCGTGACAGACCGAGCCGGGCGGCTGGCAGATCCAGGGTTCGTGGGCGAGGTCGGCGCGGCGGATGACGGGGCGGGCGGCGAGGGGATGGCCGGCCGGGACCAGGATGTCGCAGTGGTCGTCGCCGATGGGCGCGTGCTGGACGCCGTCGGGGGCGGGCAGCGGGGCGATGTCCCAGTCGTGGGCGACGGCCAGGTCGATGAGACCCTTGGCGACGAGGTCGACGGAAAGGTGCGGATCGACTTCGGACAACCGGGTTTGCAGGGCGGGGTGTTCGCGGGCGAGGGCGGCGAGCGCGGCGGGGAGCAGACCGCGCGCGGCGGTGGCGAACGCGCCGACACTCAGGACGCCGGTGGGCTGTCCGCGCCGCTCTTCGAGCGTGGTCTCCGTACGCTCGACGATGGCCAGCAACTCCTGCGCCGCCGACGCCAGTTGGAGGGCGTCCTCGGTGAGGGCGATGCCCCGGCCCTTGCGTTCGAGCAGGGTGGTACGGGTCTCGCGTTCCAGCTTGGTGATCTGCTGGGAGATCGCGGAGGGGGTGTAGCCGAGCGCGGCGGCAGCGGCGGCGACGGAACCGTGGACGTGGACCGCGTGCAGCGCGCGCAGCCGGGCGAGATCGAGCACGGGGCCTCACTGGGGTGGACGGGCGGGCGGGTTGGGCCGGGGCCCGGGTGGCCGGGGCCTGCATTTCCTGGGTCCGGGTGGCCGGGACCTGGATTACCGGGGCCCGGATTAAGGGATGCTTCATCCCACCATCAATTAAACCGCGCTGGTGCTGAAGGGTCGGCGCCGGTGATCCTCGACGCATGCGTCCCGTACACATCCTGCTCGCCGTCCTCGTCACCGCCGTCTGGGGGGTGAACTTCGTCGTCATCGACGTGGGGCTCGGCCATTTCCCGCCGCTGCTCTTCTCCGCCCTGCGCTTCCTGGTCGCCGCGCTGCCCGCCGTGTTCTTCGTGGGGCGGCCCAAGGTCGCCTGGAAGTGGATCGTGGCGGTGGGTCTTGTGCTCGGGGTGGCGAAGTTCGGGCTGCTGTTCATCGGCATGAGCCAGGGGATGCCGGCGGGCCTGTCCTCGCTGGTCCTCCAGGTGCAGGCGGTGTTCACGGCGGTGGTGGCGACGGCCGTCCTGGGCGAACGGATCGTCGGCGTACGGCTGTTGGGGATGGGCGTGGCGCTCGCGGGGATCGTGGTGGCGGGCGTGGACGAGGGCACGAGCGGGCCGCTGCTCGGGTTCTCGCTGACGGTGGGCGCGGCGGCGTGCTGGGGCGTGTCGAACGTCCTGACCCGCAAGGCGGCCCCGCCGGACGCCCTCAACTTCATGGTGTGGGTGTCCGTCGTCCCCGTACTCCCGCTGCTCGGCCTCTCCCTCCTCTTCGAGGGCCCGGCACGCGACGCGGACGCGCTGGCCGGGTTCGACTGGAGCGGGGCGGGGGCGCTGGTGTACGTGGCGTGGATCAGCACGGTGTTCGGGTTCGGCGCGTGGGGGATGCTGCTGCGCCGCTACCCGGCGTCGTCGGTGGCACCCTTCAGCCTCCTGGTGCCGGTCTTCGGCATGTCGTCGGCGGCCCTGCTCCTGGGCGAACCGGTGACGGCCCCGCGCTGGTGCGCGGCGGCCCTCCTGGTGGGCGGCGTGGCCCTGACGTCCCTGCCCCGGCGATCGGCGGCGCCTGCGGCGCCACGCCCACGCGCTCAGCCCGTGGAGGCGGTCAGCCGGGTCAGGTAGGTGTGGCCTGCTTGGGTGCTGTTCCCGGCTGGCCGGAGGAGAGCACCGGCACGGACGGGTCGTGGTGTCCGCCCCGCTGCGGCGGTCCATACTGGGCCCATGGCTGAGGTGCCCTCCCGTCTCCCGGTGGCGAACGCGTTCGAGTTGTTGTGCGCGCAGTACGCCGAGCGGCTGCCTGCCCGGCTGGAGGACCTTGCGGGCCCGAGCAGCGGCGTGGTGGAGCTGCCGCTGCATGTGGTCTGGTCGGGCCGCAGCACCTACAGTCTGGCTGGACCCAAGTCCCGGATGAGCCTGTACCGCACGGTCCTCGCCGAGGGGCAGCGCCAGGACCTGATCGACTTTCTCCACCGGGATCTGCTCATCGCGCAGTGGCCCGTCCTGCGGACGCTCATCGGCCGACCGGTCCGTCACGCCTGGGAAGCCGCGTTTCCTGAGCTCGCCGCCGCTCGGAGTGTGCGGGCCGCGTGAACCTGAGCGATCTGCACCGCCGCCTTCTGGCCGACGTCCTCTCCATCGGCAGTCCCTACCCGCTGGTCATCACCGGCGGGTATGCCGTTCAGGCGCACGGCCTGGTCGACCGGCTCAGTCAGGACTTCGACGTGGCGACCGAGAACCCCGCGCCTGTCGCCGAACGAGACGGGAGCCCTGTCCGGCCGTCTCATCGCGACCGACCACCTGACGGGCGAGGAGTGCGAGGTGGACATCCTCAAGGAGGCGTTCTGGGCACCCCCGGTCGTCACCGAACACGGACCGGTTCTCGCCCTCGACGATGTGATCGGTACCAAGGTCCGCGCGCTCGCGGACCGGGGCGCGGTCAGGGACCTGATCGACGTCCACGCCGCTTCGCGTCACCGCACCACCGCCGAACTGGAAAGCCTTGGCCGACGGCACGCCCGCTTCGAGTTCAGTCTCCAAGAGCTCCGCGACCGCTTGTCCGGTGCCGAATGGTGGGACGACGAGGACTACTACGACTACGGTCTCGGTCCCGAGCAACTGTCCGTTCTGCGTGGCTGGGCGAACGCTTGGGTCAGTGATCTGGACGCAAGACTGTACGACGCGGACGCCTCGGACGACCTGGACGTCTGACCTGTCGGGCGGGGCGGCATGGGAAAGGGCTCGTCTTACGCTTCCGTCGCGGTCAGCCGGGTCAGGTAGGTGTGGGCCGGCTGGAGGAGGGCGGGGAGGGGGGCGGCTCGGGGGTACCAGCGCTTTTCGTACTCCCAGCACAGCCAGCCGTCCGGCGGGAGCGGGGCGAGGCAGGCGGCCAGGGGGAGTACGCCGGCGCCCAGGGGGAGCGGGGTGGTGTCCTCGGCGGAGGCGATGTCCTTGACCTGGGTGTAGCCGAGGTGGGGCGAGAGGTGGGTGAAGGACTCCGCCGGGGTCTCGCCGCCGAGCCAGGTGTGCATGACGTCCCAGAGCGCACCCACGCCGTCGTGGTCCACGCGGTCCAGGACGCGGGCGGTGGCTCTGCCGGTGCGGTGGGAGTCGTGGGTCTCCAGGAGGACGCGGACACCGTTGTGGTGGGCGAGGGGGGCGACTTCCGAGAGGCGGCGTACGGCGATGTCGTCCTCGGCCCGGATGTCCGCGGCCGGGGTGTTCTTTCCGGCGCCGCCGGGGAAGACGCGGATGTACCGCGCGCCCAGATCGCTTGCCAGCTCGATGAGTTGGGTGAGATCCGTGGTGTCGTCGGGGTCCGCGACCCGGGCGTACGTGGCTAGGGCGAGGATGTCGAGGCCCGCCGCCTCGAACTGGCGGGCCACGGCCTTGCGCTGCGCGGCGTCCAGGGCGGGGTGGACAGGCTCCTCGGGGTGCGTACGGAGTTCCACGCCGTGGTAGCCGGCTTGGGCGGCCAGATCCACGACGGCGGGGAGGGGGATGCCGGGGAGGCCCAGGGTGGAGAGGGCGAGCTTCATGCGGGTTCCTGTCGGGGGGTGCGGTGATGTGGGCTGCGTCGTCATCGGTGGTGGTGGCGACGCTGACGCCGTGCGTTGGCTGCTTGCGCAGTTCCGCGCACCCCTAAACCCGGGTTCCTCCGTCCGGCCCGGGCGCGAGATGCGTGCGGGGGCCGGGCGGGGAAGCCCGCGCGCGTCACGCGGTCAGGCGGATCTGTCGCAGGAAGGCCGCGTTGTCCGGTGCCTGCCGCATCTTGGTGAGCAGCGCGTCCAGGGCGCCGTACGCGTCCTGGTGGTGGAGCGCCCTGCGCAGTGCTCGCGTGTCGCCCAACTCGGCCTGCCCGAGGATCAGTTCCTCCCGGCGGGTGCCGGACGGGGTGATGTCGACCGCCGGGAACAGGCGCCGGTCCGCGAGGGTGCGGGCCAGGCGCAGCTCCATGTTGCCGGTGCTCTTGAGTTCTTCGAAGAAGTAGTCGTCGGCGCGTGAACCGGTGTCGACCAGGGCGGTCGCGAGGATGGTGAGCGAGCCGGCCTCCTCGGTGAGCCGCGCGGCACCGAACATCCGCTTGGGGCCGAGCAGCGCGGCCGCGTCGACCCCACCGCTGAGGGTGCGCCCGCCGGGACCGGCCGCGTTGTTGTGCGCGCGGCACAGACGGGTGAGCGAGTCCATGAGTACGACGACGTCACGGCCCTGCTCGACCAGGCGCTTGGCCCGTTCGAGGGCGAGTTCGGCGAGGGCGATGTGCTCCTTCGGCGGCCGGTCGAACGTCGAGGCCAGCACCTCGCCGTGGACCGAGCGTCGCATGTCGGTGACTTCCTCGGGGCGTTCGTCGATGAGGAGCACCATCAGATGGCACTCGGGGTGGTTCTCGGTGACCGCCTGCGCCAACTCCTTGAGCAGGGCGGTCTTTCCGGTCTTCGGCGGGGCGACGATCAGGCCGCGCTGCCCCTTGCCGACGGGGGCGACGAGGTCGACGACGCGGCCCGTGAGCCGGTCCGGGCGGGTTTCCAGGCGCAGCCGTTCGCGTGGGTGCAGCGGGGTGAGGTCGGCGAAGTGCGGGCGTCCGCGCAGGGCCTGGACCGGGCGGCCGTTGACCCGCACGACCCGCTCCGGCGCGGGGCCCTCGCATTCTACGAAGTCGCCCTTGCGCAGGCCGTGTTGGCGGATGAGGGACGTCGGGAACTTCGCGTCCTTCGGGGCCGGGGCGTACCCGGTGGTCCGGAGCGTGCCGTGGCCGCCCGCGAGGTCGAGGACTCCGGCGAGGACTCCGGCGAGCGGGGTCTGGGCGGTGCGGTCGGAGTGGGTGGGTGTGGTGGGTGTGGTGGGTGTGGGGTGTTCGAGCGTGCTCAGCACAGGAGGGTCCCTTCGCGCGACGGGCGCAGGAGAAGTCCGGGCCGTACAGCACGGTTGAATGCCGGGACGGGTCCGATGGGTTGACGTCCGGATGGGAATCCGGAGGTGTCCGCAGGGATCCGGGTGGGCCGTGCCGTGCCGTGGCCGGGAGGGGAACTGGGGCGCCGCGCTGGAGGGGGCGCCGGGAGGGAATCAGCACGGACGCCGTGAAGAGGGGGCGTGCATACGTGCTGTTTGCAGCGTAGCACTCCGTGCGGGGGGCCGTGCGGCGCGGGGGGTGGTCGGTTGCGCAGTTCCCCGCGCCCCTTGAAGGGTCCGGCTGTCCGGTGCGGGTTGTGGAGGCTTTTCGCGCAGTTCCTCGCGCCCCTTCAGAGTTTGGTTTTCGGGTGCGGGTTTGGTGGGTGGCTGGTCGCGCAGTTCCCCGCGCCCCTTAAGGGCTTCGGTTTTCGGGTGCGGGTTTGTGGGTGGCTGGTCGCGCAGTTCCTCGCGCCCCTTAAGGGGTTCGGTTTTCGGGTGCGGGTTTGTGGGGGCTTTTCGCGCCGTTCCTCGCGCCCCTTGTGGGGGTTGGGCTTCTCGCGGCTCTATGTGATGGTGAGCGTCGGCTCGGGCTCCTGTCGGGCTCGGCAGGACGCCGCCGGGGCTCGTGCGAAACCGCCACGGCTCGCGGACACCCGCGCACGTGGGCCGATCATCTCGGCGGCGACAAGGCGTACTTCTCGCGTCGCACGCACGCCATCCACGAAACCGAAGAAGCCAGTGGGCCAACCGCCGGCGCCCGGGCGCAAGGGCGGCCGGCCTGCCGGCTTCGGCAAGAGGGCCGCATCTTTCACGGCACCGTGACCGTCACAGCAAATCGCCTGCGGCCCGGTTCCTGGACCCGCCCAGGAGCCTGGAATTCCCCGGCCTCACCGGACGAGTCCGATGGCCTCAATCTCGATCATCCACTCAGGGTTGGCGAGGGAGGAGACCTCGACGAACGACTCCGCGAGGTGCGGCTTGTGCGGGAAGTGTTCCGCGCGCAACCTGGAGAAGATGTCCTGCTGCCCGATGTCGGTGACGAACACGGTCGCCTTGACTACGTCAGCGAGGCTGGAGCCCGCGTTGGTCAGGACCGTCGACAGATTCGCGAGCGACTGACGGGCTTGCGTCTCGAAGTCCCCGGCGCCGACCGTGGCTCCCTGGGCGTCAATCGGCGCCTGCCCCGAGGTGAAGACCAGGTTCCCGACCCGGACGCCGAGCGATATGCCGGCCGACTCGTACCAGTCGGGTTCTGCGGAGACACGCACGCGCTCGGTGGCAGGCTGGGTAACGGACATACTGGTGGCACTCCCTCACATCGCACACGCGGAACCGGGCAGCTGTGATCATCCCGGCTTGATCGACAGCCACGAGGTCCTGAGATTCATTCCCGAGGACTCAAGAGCTGGGTCGCGCGGTGGGCCGTGTCGGTCAGGAGGGTCACGCCGTCTTCCGTCCACAGCGTCTCGTTGAAGAGTTCCACCTCCACCGGGCCCGCGTACCCCGCCTCCTTCAGCAACCCGCACCACCCGGCCAGATCCACCGCGCCCTCTCCCAGCTGTCCCCGCCCGTTCAGGACCCCCGCCGGCAGGGGCGTGACCCAGTCCGCCAGCTGAAAGGCGTGGATGCGCCCCGCCGAGCCCGCCCGGGCCACCGCCGCCGGCGCCGTCTCGTCCCACCACACGTGGTACGTGTCGACCACCACCCCCACCTCCGCCGCCGGAAACCGCTCCGCGATCCCCAGCGCCTGACCGAGCGTGGACACCACGCACCGGTCCGACGCGAACATCGGATGCAGCGGCTCGATGGCGAGCCGCACCCCCCGCGCCGCCGCGTACGGCGCGAGCGAGGAGAGCGCGTCGGCGACCCGCTCCCGCGCGCCCACCAGGTCCTTGGACCCGGGTGGCAGCCCGCCCGACACCAGTACCAGCGTGTCCGTGCCGAGCGCCGCCGCCTCGTCGATGGCGGCCCGGTTGTCGTCGATCGCCGCCGCCCGCGCACCCGGTTCGATCGCCGTGAGGAAGCCGCCCCGGCACAGGGAGGTCACCTCAAGTCCCTTGTCGCGGAACAGTTTTGACGCCGCGTCGAGACCGTAGGAGGCGACTGGTTCGCGCCACAGGCCAACCCCGCGCACCCCGAGCCGTACACACGCCTCGGCGAGATCCGGCAGCGAGAGCTGGCGCACCGTCATCTGGTTGATGCTGAACCGCGCCGAGATGGTCACTGGGCAACTCCGTACACCGTGAGGAAGGACCGCATGCGGGACTCCGCCCGCCCGGGGTCGGGGAAGAGGCCTAGGCCGTCCGCCAGCTCGTACGCCCGCGCCAGATGCGGCAGCGAGCGGGCCGACTGGAGGCCGCCGACCATCGTGAAGTGCGTCTGGTGCCCCGCGAGCCACGCGAGGAACACCACGCCTGTCTTGTAGAAGCGGGTCGGCGGCTCGAAGAGGTGGCGGGCCAGCGCGACCGTCGGGTCGAGGGCGGCGCGGAAGGCGTCGGGGTCGCCCTCGTCGAGCAGGCGTACCGCCCCGGCCGCCAGCGGTCCGAGCGGGTCGAAAACTCCCAACAGGGCGTGGCTGAAGCCCTGTTCGTCGCCCGCGATCAGCTCGGGATAGTGGAAGTCGTCGCCCGTGTAGCACCGTACGCCCTCAGGAAGGCGACGCCGCAGCTCCACCTCGCGACGGGCGTCCAGGAGGGACACCTTGACGCCGTCGACCTTGTCGGGGTGGGCGGCGATGACATCGAGGAAGGTGTCGGTGGCGGCGTCCAGGTCGGACGAGCCCCAGTAGCCGTCGAGTGCCGGGTCGAACATCGGGCCGAGCCAGTGCAGGATCACGGGCGCGGAGGCCTGGCGCAGCAGGTGCCCGTACACCGCGAGGTAGTCCTCGGCGTCACGGGCCGCCGCCGCGAGGGCGCGCGACGCCATCAGGATCGGCTGCGCCCCGGCGCCCTCGACGTGCGCGAGCTGGTCCTCGTACGCCGCCCGCACCTCGGCGAGCCCGCCGGAGCCGAGCTGATCGGTGCCGAGCTGGTCTGTGCCGGCCCCGCACGCGATGCGTCCGCCAACCGCCGCCGCTTCCAACGCACTTCGGCGGATCAGCTCGGCTGCCGTCGGCCAGTCCAGGCCCATGCCGCGCTGCGCGGTGTCCATGGCCTCAGCGACGCCGAGGCCGTGCGACCACAGATGGCGGCGGAAGGCGAGCGTGGCGTCCCAGTCGACGGCGGCGGGCGCGCCGGGCGAGAGGTCCGCGCGGGGGTCGGCCACTACGTGCGCGGCCGCGAAGACCGTACGGGAGCGGGCGGGCGGCCCCGGCGCGAGCGCGAGCGGGTCGGCGCGGGGCTCGTAACGCCTGGTCGTGCCGGAGGGGCCCGGCAGCAGGAGGCTCACAGCGCGATCTTTGGCACGTCGAGGCGGCGGCCCTCGGCGCAGGAGCGCAGGCCGAGCTCCGCGAGCTGCACGCCGCGCGCGCCCGCCAGCAGGTCCCAGTGGTAGGGCTCGTCCAGCGCGACGTGGCGCAGGAACAGCTCCCACTGCGCCTTGAACCCGTTGTCGAACGTGGCGTTGTCCGGCACCTCCTGCCACTGCGCGCGGAACGGCTCGGTGGCGGGCAGATCGGGGTTCCACACCGGTTTCGGTGTCGAACTCCGGTGCTGCACACGGCAGTCGCGCAGCCCGGCGACGGCCGAGCCCTCCGTTCCGTCCACCTGGAACTCCACGAGTTCGTCGCGGTGGACGCGGACCGCCCACGAGGAGTTGATCTGGGCGATCACGCCGCCCTCCAGCTGGAAGATCCCGTACGCCGCGTCGTCGGCGGTCGCCGCGTACGGCTCGCCCCGCTCGTCCCAGCGCCTCGGGATGTGGGTGGCGGTCTGCGCGGTGACGGAGGTGACCCGGCCGAACAGCTCGTGCAGGACGTACTCCCAGTGCGGGAACATGTCCACGACGATGCCGCCGCCGTCGTCGCGCCGGTAGTTCCACGACGGGCGCTGCGCGCTCTGCCAGTCCCCCTCGAAGACCCAGTAGCCGAACTCGCCCCGCACGGAAAGCACTTGGCCGAAGAAACCGCCGTCCAGCAGGCGCTTCAGCTTGAGCAGGCCCGGCAGGAACAGCTTGTCCTGCACCACGCCGTGCTTGACGCCGGCCGCGCGGGCCCGCCGGGCCAGGTACAGCGCGCCCGCGAGGCCCGTCGCGGTGGGCTTCTCGGTGTAGATGTGCTTGCCCGCCGCGATGGCCTTGCCGATCGCCTCCTCGCGGGCGGACGTCACCTGGGCGTCGAAGTAGATGTCGACGCCCGGGTCGGCGAGGACCGCGTCGAGGTCGGTGGACCACTCGGTCAGGCCGTGCCGGTCGGCCATCGCCTTGAGCGCGTGGTCGCGCCGGCCGACCAGGACCGGTTCGGGCCACAGCGTGGTGCCGTCGCCGAGATCCAGGCCGCCCTGGTCGCGCAGGGCGAGGAGGGAGCGTACGAGGTGCTGGCGGTAACCCATGCGTCCGGTGACGCCGTTCATGGCGATCCGCACGGTCCTGCGTGACGTCATGTGGTCCCTCCCGGGGGGTCGGGGCTAGGGGGTGTCTGGTGGATCAGGGTCGGTCAGGGCGCGGCGTCTGGTGCGGTGCATCGCAAGGCGCCGGAGCGTCTCGATAGCGGAGCT
>NZ_JBIAGO010000008.1:127837-283327 GCF_042869775.1 Streptomyces sp. NPDC006711 | reverse complement strand
CCCGGTTACATTCCGAACCCGGAAGCTAAGCCTTTCAGCGCCGATGGTACTGCAGGGGGGACCCTGTGGGAGAGTAGGACGCCGCCGAACAAATTTTGGGGAAAGCCCCGCACCAGACCCTTCAGGGTCCCGGTGCGGGGCTTTTCTGCGTTTAAGGTCGAACCATGCGCTACGACCTCATCATCTTCGACAACGACGGCGTGCTCGTCGACAGTGAGCCCATCTCCAACACCATCCTCTCCGGCTATCTGACCGAGCTCGGCCACGCGACCTCGTACGAGGATTCCCTCCGCGACTACATGGGCGCCGCTGTCCACCGCGTCCACGACCTCATCGAGGAGCGGACCGGTCGCTCCCTGCCGGCGGATTTCGACGAGACGCTGCACGCCCGGATCTTCGCCGCGTTCGAGCGGGAATTGCAGCCGGTCGCGGGCGTCACGGACGTACTCGGGAAGCTCGTGGCGGACGGGGTGCCGTACTGCGTCGCCTCGTCCGGGACGCATGAGCGGATCAGGGTGGGGCACCTCAGGACCGGGCTGGACGAGTGGTTCGAGGACGAGTGGGTGTTCTCCGCCGAGGACGTCGGCCGGGGCAAGCCGGCGCCGGACCTGTTCCTGCACGCGGCCGCGCGCATGGGCGTCGCGCCCGAGCGGTGTGCCGTCATCGAGGACAGCCGGCTCGGGGTGGAGGCGGCGCGGGCGGCGGGGATGGACGTGTACGGGTTCACGGCGATGACGCCGGCCGAGCGGCTTGCCGGGGCCAACGGGTACTTCGACGACATGGGCCAGCTGCTCGGATTGCTCGGGTGATCCATCTACCCAGGGGTAGGTGACGGCCCTAGGCTGTGCGGCCATGACAGACGCGCGCCTGCGGCACGGCAGGGCGTCCCTGGCGGTGAGCTTCTTCGCCCAGGGGATGGCCTTTGCCCTCCTGGTGACCCGGATACCGGCGATCCAGGACCAGTACGGGATGTCCGACGGGCTGCTGCCCGTCTTCCTCGCGGCCGTGCCCATCCTCGCCGGCGCCGGCAGCGTCTGCACCGAGCAGCTGGTCAAGCGGGTCCGGCCCAGTGTGGTGTTGCGGTTCGCCCAGCCCGCCGTGCTCCTGGCGCTGCTCGGGGCCGGTGCGGGCGGGCGGATGTGGCAGGCCGCGCTGTCGCTCGGCGCGTTCGGGCTCTCGGTGGGGGCGCTCGACGCGTCCATGAACATGCTGGGGGTCAGCCTCCAGCGCACGTACGGGCGCAGCATCATGCTCGGGTTCCACGCCTCGTACAGCCTCGGCGGGATCGGGGGTGCCTCGCTGGCGTGGGCGGGGGCGCACTGGCACCTGTCGCTGCTCGCGTCGTATCTGCCGGTCGTGGCCGCGCTGGTGCCGGTGTGTCTGGTGGTCAGCCGGTGGTACGTGGACGGGGAGCGGGCCGCCGGCGCGGTGGGACCGGGCGCGGTCGGGGCCAAGCCGGTCGTCTTCCGGTTGTTGCTGCCGCTGTGCCTGGTGATGAGCTTCGCGTACATCGGGGACTCGACCGTCTCCAACTGGAGTGCCAAGTACCTCCAGGACACCCTGGGCAGTTCCGAGCAGCTGTCGACCGTTCCGTACAACGTCTACATGGTGACCACGCTGCTCGGGCGCACCGCGGGGGACTTCGGGGTGCGGCGGTTCGGGGCGGCGGCCGTGGTGCGGTTCGGGACGGTGCTGGCGGCGGCCGGGTTCGGGGTGGTGGCGGTGGCGCCCGGGCCCTGGGTGGGCATGGCCGGGTTCACGCTGCTCGGGTTCGGGCTCTGTGTGATCGTGCCGCAGACGTTCGCCGCGGCGGGACGGCTGTTTCCGGACAGCAGCGACGCGGCGGTCGCCCGGCTGAACATCTTCAACTACGTGGGGTTCCTCGTCGGCTCGCCGCTCGTGGGGGCGCTGGGCGACGCCTGGAGCTACCGCGGGGCGATGCTCGTGCCGATGGCGTTGGTGCTGCTCACGCTCGTGTACGCCCGTTCGTTCGGCTCGGCGGGCGCCCGATACGGTGGCGGGCATGAGCGGCCGCGCACTGTTGATGTGGGATGAAGCTGTCACGCGTTACGACTTCGGGTCCAGCCACCCGATGGATCCGGTACGGCTCGCGCTGACCATGGGTCTGGTGCGGGCGTACGGTCTCGACCGGCAGGTCGATGTCGTGGCCGCGCGGGCGGCGGGGGACTCCACGCTGCGGCTGGTGCACCGGCAGGACTACATCGACGCGGTACGGGCCGCTTCGGCCGACCCGCGTGCCGCCGACACCTCCTACGGGCTCGGGACGGTGGACGATCCCGCGTTCGCGGGGATGCACGAGGCGTCCGCGCTGATCGCGGGGCAGTCGGTCGCGGCGGCCGAGGCGGTGTGGGCGGGTGAGGCATCCCACGCGGTCAACTTCGCGGGCGGGCTGCACCACGCGATGCCGGGCGGGGCGGCCGGGTTCTGCGTCTACAACGACGCGGCGCTCGCGATCGCGCGGCTGCTGGAGCTCGGCGTCGAGCGGGTCGCGTACGTCGATGTCGACGTGCACCACGGGGACGGGGTGCAGGCGGCGTTCTGGGAGGACCCCCGGGTCCTGACGGTCTCGCTGCACGAGCATCCCCGGCTGCTGTTCCCCGGGACGGGGTGGCCGGAAGAGACCGGTGCGGACGGGGCCGCCGAGGGCTCGGCGGTCAATGTCGCGCTGCCGGCCGGGACGGGGGACGCGGGGTGGCTGCGGGCGTTCCACGCGGTGGTGCCGGAGCTCGTCGCCGGCTTCCGGCCGCAGGTGCTGGTCACCCAGCACGGGGCCGACACGCACTTCGAGGATCCGTTGGCGCATCTGGCGGTCTCGCTGGACGCGCAGCGCGAGGTCCAGGCGGCCTGCCACTCCTTGGCGCACGAGTACGTCGAGGGGGCGAAGTGGGTCGCGCTCGGGGGCGGGGGGTACGCGGTGGTGGACGTGGTGCCGCGGTCCTGGACGCATCTGGTGGGGATCGCCGCGCATGCGCCCGTCGATCCCGCGTCGGTGATTCCTTCGTCCTGGCGGGACGAAGTGTTCGCGCGTACGCGGGAGTTGGGGCCGGGGCGGATGACGGATGGGCGGGCGGTGTCCTGGCGGGGGTGGGACGAGGGGTATGACCCGGCGGACCGGCTCGACCAGGCGGTGCTCGCGACGCGGCGCGCGGCATTTCCTCTGCGGGGGTTGCTGCCGTAGGGGGTTGGCGCCGCAAGGGGTCGCGGAGCCGGGCCTTTGGGGCTGGGGTTGCCTGTGCGGGTCGGTGCCAAGTGGTCGGGGTTCCGGCCCATCCGGGTCGGGCGTTAGGCCAAGTGTGGGGTGGCGGGCGGGAATTGGCCCGAGCGGGTGGGCGGTGCGGGAGCATCGTGGGGTGGTGAGCATCGGGGCGCTGCGGGCGCACCTTCTGGCGGCCAGACTGGCGGGGCCGGTGGCCACCCCGCGCGAGGAAAGCCTGCGCAGCTACCGGCTGTTCGCGGCGCGGGACCCACGCGTCACGCTGGGCCTCGACCCCGAATGGGGCTGGGGCGAGCGGGACTTGCTGCGGCTCATGGCGGACAAGTGCGGGGTGAGCGACGACCCGGGGCATGTGAGCGGGCCCGATGTCATCGATCCCGAGCGCACCCTGGCGGGGCTCGACGCGTTCGCGGCGCGGCTCGGCGCCGTGGCCGCGCGGCGCGGCGCGGTGCTCATCGGCACGGGGCATCCGCACCGCCTATTGGGTTTCTACGCCGCCCTCGCGGACGCTTTGTCGGCGGCGGGATGCCTTGTCCTCACCCCGGCGCAGGGTAGCTCTGTCGACATAACGACCCGGTTCGGCGTACGCACGTACAACCTTGACTACGTACGGGGAGTCGCGTTGGTGCGGGAACCCGGCGCACGGGTCGCCGGGAACGAGACCGGCGCACACAGCCATTCCCCGCTCCCGGTTCGGCTGGCCCTGGGGGCCGCGGCGGGGGCTTCGGGGCGCGTTCCCGATCTTGTGATCGGGGACCACGGATGGGTCTGCGGGGCAGGTCAGCTGGGCATTGAGGCGGTGGGCCTGGCCGACACCGACGACCCCGCGCTGTTCGTCGGCGAGGCCGAGGGGCGAGTGGCGGTGGCCGTTCCGGTTGATGACGGCGTGCGGTCGGATTACTACCGGCCGCTTACTCGCTATGTACTCAATCGAGCGTGTCTGTCACAGTAGGCGGCCGGTCGGGGCTCCTCTTCCCCACTCGCACCACCCGCCCCTAGTCTGGGGAGTGAGCGCACAGCGACGTTGAGTCACCGGAGGGGAAGCCGGTGCGCGTTCGGTGCGGAAGGTACAGGTGGGTCATGACTGCTGGGAGTGACAGGCCTCTCAACGAGGTCAAGTTCCTGACCGTGGCGGAAGTCGCCTCGGTGATGCGAGTGTCCAAGATGACCGTGTACCGCTTGGTGCACAGCGGCCATCTGCCGGCGATCCGGGTGGGCAGGTCCTTCCGGGTGCCGGAGCAAGCAGTTCACGAGTATCTCCGCGAGTCCTTCGTGGGGGTGGAGACGGCCTGAGGGAGCCACGCGTTCCCCTCGGATTACGTCCCTCACTCGGCGGCAGGTAGGCTAGGCCGACGTAGGTCGTGTGGGCCCAGACGCCCCGCACCGAGTGAGAAGAAGTGAGCGAGGGTAGTCGTGGGCTCTGTTATCAAGAAGCGGCGCAAGCGGATGGCCAAGAAGAAGCACCGCAAGCTGCTCAAGCGCACGCGCGTTCAGCGTCGCAACAAGAAGTAAGCGAACGCGGTTCGTGAGACACAGCCCTCCCGCCGGATCATCGGCGGGAGGGCTGTGGCGTGTCCGGACGCGGTTTCTCGGCCATGGACGCGCCGCCGGTCGCCGCCGCGCGGCCACCAGCCGCTACGGTTGCGGGCAGAGGGCGCAGGGGCGTACCGAGGCCGAAGGAAGGCGCTGATCTTGGGGAAGGTCGTGCTCGTCACTGGAGTGGCCCGGCAACTGGGGGGCCGTCTCGTGCGGCGGATCCAGCGGGATCCCGAGGTCGACCGCGTGATCGGGGTCGACGTGGTCCGGCCGGAGCACTCGTTGGGGGACGCCGATTTCGTGGCGGCCGACATCCGCCATCCGGCGATCGCCAAGGTGCTCGCGGAATACGGCGTGGACACCGTCGTGCACATGGATGTGACCGGGACGCCGCTGAGCTCCGGCGGCGGGCGCACCGCGGTCAAGGAGACCAACGTCATCGGCACCATGCAGCTGCTCGGTGCCTGCCAGAAGTCGCCGACGGTCAAGCGGCTCGTCGTGAAGTCGAGTACGAGCGTGTACGGGTCCGCGCCGCGCGATCCCGCCGTGTTCACCGAGACCACGCCGCCCAAGTCGCTGCCCAGCGGCGGCTTCGCCAAGGACGCCGTCGAGGTCGAGGGCTATGTGCGCGGCTTCGCGCGGCGCCGGCCCGACGTCGCGGTGTGCGTGCTGCGCTTCGCCAACATCCTGGGGCCGAGCGCCGACTCGCCGCTCGCGGAGTACTTCTCGCTGCCGGTGCTTCCGACGGTGCTGGGCTATGACCCCCGGTTGCAGTTCGTGCACGAGGACGATGTGATCGACGTCCTGCGGATCGCTTCGGGTGAGCCCCGGCGTGGCACGCTCAACAGCGGGACCTTCAACGTCGCCGGGGAGGGCGTGCTGTTGCTTTCGCAGTGTTCGCGGCGGCTGGGGCGGCCCACCGTGCCGGTGCTGCTTCCGGCGGTCCGCTGGGTGGGCAGCGCGCTCAGGACGGTCGGGGTGACGGACTTCTCACCCGAGCAGATTCGTTTGCTCACCCACGGCAGGGTGGTCAGCACCACCGAGATGCGCGAGACACTGGGCTACGAGCCCACGTACACGACCGCCGAGGCGTTCGCGGACTTCGCCCGCAGCAGGGGACCGGGGCTGCTGCCGCCGGACGCGCTGGCCAGGGCGGTCGACCGGGTGGCGGGGCTGCCGTTCGCGCCTTTCCCCGGCAAGGACCTCGCCGGAGCCACCACCCCTTCGCACGCGGAATGAGGAGCGCACCAACGATGGCGGACGCCAAGGTCATCCCGTTCGACGACGACCGCTCGCGCCAGGGCGCGCAGCGCGCCGGCCGCAGGCGCCCCGCGGGCCGCCGCACGGCCGAGCCCGGCGCCGCGCAGGTCCCGTCCCCCGCCGCGCCGGTCAGCGCTCTGCCGGGCGCGCAGGGGCCCGGAGAGCGGCCTTCCGGCGGCCGGGGGCCCGGGGACGGGGCGAACGCGGCGGCCGAGGCCTCCGGGGCGCCGGAGGAGCGGCGCGGGGGCGACTGGGACCGGCGGATCGCGGGCGGCCTGTCGTTCCTGCGGCGGCGGATCACCGGCGAGTACGACGTCGACGAGTTCGGCTACGACGCGGAACTGACCGACCAGGTCCTGATGTCGATCCTGCGGCCGTTCTTCGACAAGTACTTCCGGGTGGAGGTCAAGGGCGTCGAGAACATCCCCGCCGACGGCGGGGCGCTGGTCGTCGCCAACCATTCGGGGACGCTGCCGCTGGACGGTCTGATGATGCAGGTGGCGGTGCACGACCACCACCCCGCCGGGCGCCACCTGCGGCTGCTCGCGGCCGACCTGGTCTTCATGCTGCCGGTCGTCAACGAGCTGGCCCGCAAGGCCGGGCACACGCTGGCCTGTTCCGAGGACGCGCAGGCGCTCCTTGAGCGGGGCGAGGTGGTCGGGGTGATGCCCGAGGGGTTCAAGGGCATCGGCAAGCCGTTCGGCGAGCGCTACAAACTCCAGCGGTTCGGCCGGGGCGGTTTCGTGTCGACCGCGCTGAAGGCCGGCACGCCCATCGTGCCGTGTTCGATCGTGGGGGCCGAGGAGATCTACCCGATGATCGGGAACTCCAGGACGCTCGCCCGGCTGCTCGGCGTCCCGTACTTCCCGATCACGCCGACGTTCCCCTGGCTCGGGCCCGCGGGCCTGGTGCCGCTGCCGACGAAGTGGACCATCCAGTTCGGCGAGCCGATCCCGACGGACGGGTATCCGCCGGAGGCGGCGGAGGATCCGATGCTGATGTTCAACCTCACCGACCAGGTGCGGGAGCAGATCCAGCACACGCTGTACAAGCTGCTTGTGCAGCGGCGGTCCGTGTTCTTCTGAGCGGTTCTCTTCGGGGCCGGCCGGAATCGTTCATCTTCGTACGGAAAGGGATTCGTACGCGAAGGGATGCGTACGGGAAGGGAGGGGCCGGACTGTCCCGGCCCCTCCCTTCCCGTGTGCGTTACGGGTGCTCTCCTGGCGCTACTCCGCTACTCCGCCTTGTCCGCGTCGATGCCCAGGCCCGGGAGCAGACCGGGCAGGAGCGGGGGCAGGGTGACGTCCGGGACCGGGGGTTTGGCCGTCTTGCCGGAGGGCGCGGGCGTGGTGCTGCCCGTGCCCGGCTCGAACAGGCCGCCCGTGTTGCCGCCGAGCAGACCCTCGTTGGAGGGCGTGCCGGAGGGCTGCTGCGGCTTTCCGCTGGTGGCGGGGGCGCCGTGCCGGGAGGCGGAGCCCGATGAGGGCGCGAACGGCGTGGACGGGCGGGTCGCGCCCGGGGTACCGGCGGGGTGCGAGGTGTTCTGCCCCTGCCGGGTGTGGGTCGTGGACGTCGACTTGGGCAGCAGCGACTGGAGCGGCCCGACCTCTTGGTCTATGGCGGCGAAGACCGAACTCACCTTGTCACCGACGTCCGTCAGCTGCGGGGGCAGTTTGCCGCGCAGCTTGCTCCAGCTCTCGCGGTGCGCCTGGGAGAAGGAGTTCAGCGCGGCGATGGGGCCGAGCGAGCCGTCCTTCGCATAGGCCAGGTGCAGCAGGCGGTGGGCCTCCGATGCGTCGTACTCCATGCCGCTGAGCGCCCGTCTGACCTCGCCGAGCTGTTCATGGTCGAGGTCGCCCGCCCGGACCCGCTCCATGAGGCGGCGCGCCTCGGAGAGCCGGGTCGATGCCTGGTCGAGGTAGATCTCGCCCCGGGCGGCGTCGTCGTCGGCCATGCCGAGCTTGAGGTCTTCCATGCCGCGTTTGAGCCCGTACAGGGAATCACCGGGCAGGGCGTCGGAACTGGCAGCGGCCACGCCGCTGAACGCTCCAGCGGCCACACCGATGCTCAGGCCGCCCGCCGCGATGCCCTTGGACCAGCGGGAGCGGGGGCGCAATTTCCGGAGCGCCGTCGCCCGGTGGGCGCCGCGGCCGGTCCGCTGTTCGGGCACCTGAGGGTCGGCGGCACCGCCGCCGGCGAACATCCGCTCCATCTCGGCCATGAGCAGCGCCCGCTGCTCGACCTTGACCTGCGGGTCCATCTCCGGTTTCGGCAGTTCGCCGAGCCCACCCGCCAGGGTCAACAGCCTGCCGGTCTCGGCCTGTTCGGCCGCGCCGGTCTCGGGTGTCTCCTGGTCGGCCGCCGAGGCTTCTTCCAGGGCCTGGGCGAAGGCGTTCGCCCGCCGGTGCGCCGATACGTTCGCGATCACTGGCGGCACCTCCTCTCGTCATCACGGTCGACTCCCCTAGGGGCCTGGAAGGTTGCACGCCTTGAGCCCATCCACACGATCGAGTGAGTGGCCATGGGCATGGCGTGACCACAGGGAGCCTTCATCCCGCACAACGACGGACGCGGCACTTGGGTTACGGACGAAAGATGAGACGAAAGATGATCGGACCAGAGCGTCATGGAGTGCTCGCGGACGGTGAGTTGGACCCGCCTTCGACGGGTGGGCGGGTGAGCGGGTCGGCGGGTCGGCGCATGTGGACCGGCGGCGCCGGACGGTCAGCGGGCGTCTTCCGGCAGGAGCCGCGCGAGCGTGCGCACGGCCCGGTACTGGAGGGTCTTGATCGCGCCCTCGTTCTTGCCCATGACACGGGCGGTCTCGGCGACCGAGAGGCCCTGGAGGAAGCGCAGGGTCACGCACTCCTGCTGCTGCGGATTGAGCTTGCGTACGGCTTCGAGCAGGGCCGCGTTGGACAGCGACTCCAGGACGGAGTCCTCGGGTGAGCGCTCGACCTCGTTGGCGTCGAGCATTTCGCCGGTGGTCACTTCGAGCCGGAACCGGCTCGACTTGAAGTGGTCGGCGACCAGGTTGCGCGCGATCGTGACCAGCCAGGCGCCGAAGTCGCGGCCCTGCCAGGTGAAGGTGGAGATCCGGCGCAGGGCGCGCAGGAACGTCTCGCTGGTGAGGTCCTCGGCCGTCGCCTTGCCGCCGACGCGGTAGTAGATGTAGCGGTAGACCGTGTCGCTGTACTGGTTGTAGAGCCGGCCGAAGGCGTCGGCCTCGCCGGCCTGCGCGCGCTCGACGAGGTCCATCATGCGGGCGCTGTCGCTGTCGGCGGTGGGCCGGCGGGCGGTGGGCGTCGCGGACGTGCCCGTGCTGCGGCCGCCGCTCCGTCTACCGACTGCGGCACCACCGTCGGCCAGGGCGTAGCAGGGCCCGACGGGTGTTGCGGTGGCGAAGGCAGGGGCGCCGGCGTACGCGGTGGGGACGAAGACGCGCAGGCGGTCGACGACCGCCCCGCGCAGCGTAGCCAGGCCCGAGGCGTCAACCCCGACGTGTGGGTACACGGGACTCCCAGAGGCAGAGCTTCCATCACGTGCAGTGCGGAACCGTTCACCCATCGTGGCGTTGTACGGGTTCCGGATTGCGTCTGAGGAGAATAACGCTTCGTACAGGGAGCGCTACACCCAGTTGCTCAAATCGTCGATTACGTCGCTTCTGTTACGTCTATGCGGCTGTTCAAGGCACGCAAAGTGACCAGAAGTTGATCGAGTTGCTTTCGGATCTGCCCGCACGAGGGATCTGTTGTGCCCGCGCAGGGGCAACGGGGCTGGCGGGCCATGGGGAGCGGGGCGAAACTTCCGCAATCGAAAATCCCGGCGCCGGTCGGGCCCGCGTGACGGACAGTGGCGGCGGGTCGCCGCGCCGGACGCGGGCCCGGGGGGCTCCGCCCCGAACCCGGGTGGGCCCCTCCCCGCCCCTTCCCCAAACCCTCCGGGGGATGAAGGACCTGGCGGCGGCGCCAGACCCCGTTCGCGCCTCAAGGCGCTCGTCCTCAGACTCCCCCGAGGCCTCAAGGGCCAGGGGAGACCCCCCGGGGCGGGCTGAAGATGTCCGTGCGGACCGGCGCCGGATGCTCAGGGGCGCGGGGAACCGCGCGATCAGCCACGCGCGGCCCCGCAGGCGTCAGGACGGAATCCGGTGCCGAGCGATCGCGTACGGCCCGCAGGCGTGAAGGGGAACCGGCGCCTCGCGGCCCGCGGAAGACGCGTCCGCCCGGGTCTCAGCGGCGGCGGCGGTGGAGTGCGACCGCGGCCGCCGTGCCGCCGGCCAGGGCGCCGACGCCGGCCGCCGCCGGGATGCCCACCTTCGCGGCCTTGCGGCCGGTCCGGTAGTCCCGCAGCCGCCACTCCCGGTCCCGCGCGTGCCTGCGCAGTTTCGCGTCCGGGTTGATCGCATAGGGGTGGCCGACCAGCGAGAGCATGGGGATGTCGTTGTGCGAGTCGCTGTACGCGGCACACCGGTTCAGGTCGAGCCCTTCGGCGGCGGCGAGCGCCCGTACCGCCTCCGCCTTGGCGGGCCCGTGCAGCGGCTCGCCCACCAGGCGTCCCGTATAGACGCCGTCCACGGATTCGGCGACCGTGCCGAGCGCGCCGGTCAGGCCGAGCCGGCGGGCGATGATCGTGGCGGTCTCGACCGGGGCGGCCGTCACCAGCCACACCTTCTGGCCCGCGTCGAGGTGGGCCTGGGCGAGGGCGCGGGTGCCGGGCCAGATGCGGTCGGCCATGTACTCGTCGTAGATCTCCTCGCCGATCGACATCAGCTCGGAGACGCGGTGGCCCTTGACGATGGACAGCGCGCTGTCGCGGGCGTCCTGCATGTGCTCGGGGTCCTCGACCCCGGCCAGCCGGAACCAGGCCTGCTGCCAGGCGAAGCGCGCCAGCTCGCGGCGCTGGAAGAACTGCCGCTTGTACAGGCCGCGCCCGAAGTGGAAGAGGGCGGCGCCCTGCATCACGGTGTTGTCGAGGTCGAAGAAGGCGGCGGCCAGGTTGTCGCCGACGACGGGGAACTCCGCCTCGGACGGCTTCCCGTCCGCCTCGGTCCCGGCCTGTTCGGCCCGCCCCCCAGCCTGCCCGGCCAGTTCCGCCAGTTCCGCCAGCTCACGCGAGGTCTTGCGGGCGGCCTCGGCTGCGGCCTCGCCGGCCAGCACACTGCGTGCTGTCGCCGAGCGCCCACGACGGGTGAACCATCCCAGTACGGCCATGTCGTGAGCATAGCCAGTCCCTTCCAGGGGCCCGGACGCGCCGGGGTGCCATGACGTGAACTCTGCGCGGCGGGCACGTTAAACGGATGTTCCGGACTTATGGGTCCCGTGGGCGGCCCGTAGCGGGAGAATGGACGGCATGAGTCCCTTGCTGCGACGTACGAAGAAGCCGGGCGGCAACCCCGCCGAGCGGGTGGTCACGCTGATCGGGAAGCCCGGGTGCCATCTGTGCGACGACGCCCAGGAGGTGATCGAGGCCGTGTGCGCGGAGACGGGTGCGGCCTGGGAGAAGAAGGACATCACGCGGGACGAGGCGCTGCACAAGGAGTACTGGGAGCAGATTCCGGTGGTCCTGATCGACGGTGCGCAGCACACCTTCTGGCGGGTGGACCCGGCACGCCTCAGGAGCGCGCTGACCGGGTGAGCTCCGGGGCAGCGCACCCCGCCGCCGGGTCGGCCGGCGTCCGGCGAACCCCGCCGCCGCCCCGGGCCGGCCGGCGTCCGCCGCCGCCCCGGGCCGGCCGGCGTCCGGCGCGCCCCGTCCTGGGCGGCTGGGCGTCCGGCACACCCCGCCGCCGGGCCGGCCGGCGTCCGGCGCGCCCCGCCCCTGGGCACTTCCCGGCAGGGGCCGTTGAACAGCGAAATGAGGGCGATCGCGATGGTTGCGGTTACCATCATGGTCGTTTTGCTGTGATTCGGGGGTATCGCTGTGAGGAGAGTGTGCGGCTTTGCCCCCTTCGGGTCCTGAACGGACTGAACCCCTCGGTGGTTCCGCGATCTCCTCCCCGGCTCGCGTGAGCCCGGTCACTTTGCTCGGACAAAGCGGACACCATCTTTGTGCACGCGTTCACAAAGACATAGCCTGCATCCGACGGGGCGGCCCTGGAACGTGTGGCCGCCTACAGCCCCGCTCATCCCGCAGGAGCACCGTGGCAACTGGCCGAACTCACCGACCGGCGACCCGAAGCCGAGGAATCCCCGAGGCCACCGTCGCCAGGCTTCCGCTGTATCTGCGTGCGCTCACCGGCCTTTCGGAGCGCTCCGTGCCCACGGTCTCCTCCGAGGAGCTGGCGGCCGCCGCCGGGGTCAACTCCGCGAAGCTGCGCAAGGACTTCTCGTACCTGGGCTCCTACGGCACCCGCGGAGTCGGTTACGACGTCGAGTATCTCGTCTACCAGATCTCCCGTGAGCTGGGTCTGACCCAGGACTGGCCGGTTGTGATCGTCGGTATCGGCAACCTCGGCGCCGCGCTCGCCAACTACGGCGGCTTCGCCTCGCGCGGCTTCCGGGTCGCGGCCCTGATAGACGCCGACCCCGCCATGGCCGGGAAGCCGGTCGCCGGGATGCCGGTGCGGCACACCGACGACCTGGAGAAGATCATCAGCGACAACGGCGTCTCGATCGGGGTCATCGCGACCCCGGCGGGCGCCGCTCAGCAGGTCTGCGACCGGCTGGTCGCGGCCGGGGTGACCTCCATCCTCAACTTCGCGCCGACCGTGCTCTCGGTCCCCGAGGGCGTCGACGTCCGCAAGGTCGACCTCTCCATCGAGCTCCAGATCCTCGCCTTCCACGAGCAGCGCAAGGCCGGCGAGGAAGCCGCCGTCGCCGAGGCGGGCGCCGCGGCCGCCGCCGTGGTGCCGCCGGTGCGCGCCACCGGCCCCGGCCGGAAGGGACCGGACGGGGATCTGCCCGCCGTGATGCCGGCATGAGCCTCCTGGTCGTCGGCCTCAGCCACCGCAGCGCCCCCGTCAGCGTCCTGGAGCGGGCCTCCCTGTCCGCGGACGCGCGGGCCAAGCTGCTCCACGACACCCTCGCCGCCGAGCCCGCCGCCGAGGCCGCGGTGCTGGCCACCTGCAACCGCATCGAGCTGTACGCGGACGTGGACAAGTTCCACGCCGGTGTCGCCGAGCTGTCCACGCTGCTCGCCCAGCACAGCGGCGTGGGCCTCGAAGAGCTCACCCCTTATCTGTACGTGCACTACGAGGACCGGGCCGTCCACCACCTCTTCTCGGTGGCCTGCGGTCTGGACTCGATGGTGGTCGGCGAGGGCCAGATCCTCGGCCAGATCAAGGACACCCTCGCGCTCGGGCAGGAACTGCACACCGCCGGGCGGCTGTTGAACGACTTGTTCCAGCAGGCGCTCAGGGTCGGCAAGCGCGCCCACAGCGAGACCGGGATCGACCGGGCCGGGCAGTCGCTCGTCACCTTCGGTCTTGAGCAGCTGGCCGCGGGCGCGCCCGTCGCGGACTGGGCCAAGGGCAAGCGGGCGCTGGTCATCGGCGCGGGTTCGATGTCCTCGCTCGCCGCCGCGACGCTGGGCCGGACCGGGATCGACGAGATCGTCGTCGCCAACCGCACGCACGCCCGCGCCGAGCGGCTTGCCGAGATCCTGGGCGAGTCGGGCACGGCCGCGCGGGCGATCGCGATGGCCGATGTCGCGCGCGAACTGACACGAGTCGACATCGCGGTCTCCTGCACCGGCGCCACCGGCCTCGTGCTGACCGGCGAGGCCGTCGCCCTGGCCGTCGGCGAGAGCCTGTCGGCCCCGGCCGCGCCCGCCGATGCCGCGTCCGCCGATGCCGCCATCGCCGAGGGCTGCCCGGTCGGCTTCCCCGCCACCGCCACCGCCACCGCCACCGCCGCCGCGGGCGCCGCGATGGCCGGGTTCGGTCTGGTCGACGAGGCGCTGCGGGCCGACGGGGCGACCGCCGCCGCCCCGGACGCCGTCGCCCCCGACGCCGACTCCCTTGAGCTGCACGGGAGTTGGGCCGAGAACACCGAGCGCAGGATCGCCCGGGAGCGCAAGGACATCCCCGTACCGGCCGGGCCCGTGAAGCTGGCGCTGCTCGACCTCGCCATGCCGCGCGACATCGACGCCGCCGTGCACCGGGTGCCCGGGGTGCGTCTGGTGGACATCGAATCGCTCGCCGAGGCGTCCGCCGACGCGCCGATGGCCGCCGACGTGGACCAGGTACGCGCCATCGTCTCGGACGAGGTGGCCGCCTTCGGCGCCGCCCAGCGGGCCGCGCACATCACGCCGACCGTGGTCGCGCTGCGCGCCATGGCCGCCGAGGTGGTGGCCGGCGAGGTCGCGCGTCTTGAGGGCCGGCTGCCGGACCTCGACGACAAGCAGCGCTCCGAGGTCACCCAGACCGTGCGCCGCGTCGTGGACAAGCTTCTGCACGCGCCGACCGTGCGGATCAAGCAGCTCGCGGCGGAGCCCGGCGGCGCCGGGTACGCGGACGCGCTGCGCACTCTCTTCGACCTCGACCCGGACGCGGTGGCCGCCGTCTCCCGGGCCGACCTGAACGACGCCGATGTCAAGAACCGAGGGCGGTCATGACCGAGAAAGCACTCCGACTCGGGACCAGGCGCAGCAAGCTCGCCATGGCCCAGTCGGGCCAGGTGGCCGACGCCGTACGGCAGTTGACGGGCCGTCAGGTCGAGCTTGTGGAGATCACCACGTACGGGGACACCTCCCGCGAGCACCTGGCGCAGATCGGCGGCACCGGTGTGTTCGTCGTGGCCCTGCGCGAGGCGCTGCTGCGCGGCGAGGTCGACTTCGCGGTGCACTCCCTCAAGGACCTGCCCACCGCCCAGCACCCCGATCTCGTGCTGGCCGCCGTGCCGGTCCGCGAGGACCCGCGCGATGTGCTGGTCGCCCGTGACGGGCTGACCTTCGCCGAGCTGCCCGCCGGCGCCCGCGTGGGCACCGGCTCGCCCCGGCGGATGGCGCAGCTCAACGCGTACGCCCGCGGTCACGGGATGACGATCGAGACGGTGCCGATCCGCGGCAACATCGACACCCGCGTCGGCTACGTCACCAAGGGCGAGCTCGACGCGGTGGTCCTGGCCGCCGCCGGGCTCAACCGCATCGGACGCGGCGACGTCGTGACCGAGATCCTGTCGGTCGACACCGTTTTGCCCGCCCCCGGCCAGGGGGCCCTGGCGATCGAGTGCGCGGCGGCCAACGCCGACCTCGCCGCCGTGCTCGCCGAGCTCGACGACCCGTTCACGCGGGCCGCCGTGACCGCCGAGCGATCCCTGCTCGCCGCCCTGGAGGCCGGTTGCAGCGCACCTGTGGGTGCGCTGGCCGACGTCCTGGACGACGGGCAGGCTGTTCATGAGATGCGCCTGCGCGGAGTTGTCGGTACCACCGACGGTTCCTCGCTGGTGCAGCTGTCCACCACCGGTCCCGTACCCACGTCGCACGACGAAGCGATGGCCCTCGGACGCGAACTCGCGGATGAGATGCTCGCCAAGGGTGCGGCCGGTCTTATGGGGGAGCGAGCACTTTGAGCCCCACGACCCACCCCACCGCAGCCGGAAACGTCACCTTCCTCGGTGCCGGTCCCGGTGACCCCGGGCTGCTGACGCTGCGCGCCGTTGAGGCGCTGGCTTCGGCGGACGTCCTGATCGCCGAGCCCGCTGTGCTCGACGTTGTTCGCGCGCATGCGCGGGCGGGTGTGGACACACCCCAGCTGACGGTCATTGACGAGGCGTCAACAACCGCCGGGATCCCCGTGTTGCGGGATGCCGCCAATCTTGTCATGGAGGCCGCGCGCTCCGGCAGGCGGGTCGTCCGTGCCGTCGCCGGTGACCCGGGTCTCGACGGCGACGCCGCGGGGGAGATGCAGGCCTGCGCCTCGGCGGGCATCCCCTTCGAGGTGGTGCCCGGCGTGGCCGCCGCGGTCGGCGTACCCGCGTACGCCGGTGTCCCGCTGAGCGGCGCGAGCGGCGCCGACGTCCGCTTCGTCGACGCCCGTACCGCCTCCGAGCGGTGCTGGGCGGAGGTCGGCGCGAGCGACGGCACGGTGGTGGTCTCCACCACGCTGGAGACCGTCGCGGCCGCCGCCGGCGAGCTGGTCTCGGCGGGCCGCAAGCCCGACACTCCGATGACCGTGACGATCGCGGGCACCACCACGCGCCAGCGGACCTGGTCGGCGACGCTCGGCTCGGTCGCCCAGGTGCTCAAGCAGGCGAAGGTGCTGCCCTCGCCGGACGGGCACCAGGCCGTGATAGCCGTGGTCGGCGAGCGCAGCGCACCCGCTCAGCGTGATCAGCTCTCGTGGTTCGAGTCCAAGCCGCTGTTCGGCTGGCGCGTGCTCGTACCGCGTACCAAGGAGCAGTCCGCCTCGCTCTCCGACCAGCTCAGGTCGTACGGGGCCGTGCCGCACGAGGTGCCGACGATCGCCGTCGAGCCGCCGCGCACGCCCCAGCAGATGGAGCGCGCGGTCAAGGGCCTGGTGACGGGCCGCTACGAGTGGATCGCGTTCACCAGCGTCAACGCGGTGAAGGCGGTGCGCGAGAAGTTCGAGGAGTACGGGCTCGACGCGCGCGCGTTCGCCGGTATCAAGGTCGCCGCGGTCGGCGAGCAGACGGCTGCCTCGCTGATCGAGTTCGGCGTCAAGCCGGACCTGGTGCCCAGCGGTGAGCAGTCGGCCGCCGGTCTCCTGGAGGACTGGCCGCCCTACGACCCCGTCTTCGACCCGATCGACCGCGTCTTCCTGCCGCGCGCCGACATCGCCACCGAGACGCTGGTGGCGGGTCTGATCGAGCTGGGCTGGGAGGTCGACGACGTCACGGCCTACCGGACGGTGCGGGCCTCGCCGCCGCCGGCCGACACGCGTGAGGCGATCAAGGGCGGCGGCTTCGACGCGGTGCTCTTCACGTCGTCCTCCACGGTGCGCAACCTCGTGGGCATCGCGGGCAAGCCGCACAACGTCACGGTGATCGCGTGCATCGGCCCGGCCACGGCGAAGACGGCCGAGGAGCACGGGCTGCGGGTGGACGTGATGGCTCCCGAGCCGTCCGTCCACAAGCTCGCGCAGGCGCTGGCGGACTTCGGGGCGGCTCGGCGGGACGCGGCGATGTCGGCGGGCGAGCACGTCACCCGCCCCAGCGAACGCCGCCCGGGCGCGAGGCGCCGCCGCACGACATAACCCGGGTGCCCCCGGCCCCCTGGGGCCCGGGGCGGCGGAGCCCCCGCCCCGGGCCCCGGGCGGGGGCTCCGCCGCCTGCACCCCCGTTCGCGCCTGAACGCCGCTCGTCCTCAAACTCCCCCAAGGCCTTAAGGGCCAGGGGGACCCCCATGACGGGCTGAGGATGTCCGAGCTGATCGGCATCGAGTAGTCAGGGGCGCGGGGAACTGCGCGATCAGCCACCCACGGGTCGCAGCCGAGGGCACACACCCCCGGCGGGTTTCGGGAAGGGGCGGGGTGGGGGAAAACCCCCTCCGCGGCGGCGTAGCGTGTACGGCATGACTGTGTACGGATCCTTCCCCGGGGCCCGGCCCCGTCGGCTGCGCACCACCCCCGCCATGCGCCGCATGGTCGCGGAGACCCAGCTGCACCCCGCCGACCTCGTCCTCCCCGCCTTCGTACGGGAAGGGATCACCGAACCCGTTCCGATCCAGGCCATGCCGGGCGTGGCCCAGCACACCCTGGACACCCTGCGGAAGGCCGCCGTGGAGGCGGTCGGCGCGGGTGTCGCCGGGATCATGCTCTTCGGCGTGCCGCAGGACGAGAAGAAGGACGCGGCCGGTACCGCGGGCACCGACCCCGACGGCATCCTCCAGGTCGCCATCCGCGCCGTGCGCGAAGAGGTCGGCGACGACCTGGTGATCATGTCGGACCTGTGCCTGGACGAGTACACCGACCACGGCCACTGCGGCGTGCTCGACGCGGACGGCCGCGTCGACAACGACGCCACCCTGGAGCGCTACGCGGAGATGGCCCAGGTCCAGGCCGACGCGGGCGTCCACGTCGTGGGCCCCTCCGGCATGATGGACGGCCAAGTAGGCGTCATCCGGGACGCGTTGGACCAGACCGGGCACGAGGACGTGTCGATCCTGGCCTACACCGCCAAGTACTCCTCCGCCTTCTACGGCCCGTTCCGCGAGGCTGTCGGCTCCTCCCTGCGCGGCGACCGCAAGACGTACCAGCAGGACCCCGCCAACACCCGTGAATCCATGCGGGAGTTGGCGCTGGACCTGGCCGAGGGCGCGGACATGGTCATGGTCAAGCCGGCCGGCCCCTACCTCGACATCCTGGCCAAGGTCGCCGAGTCGGTGGACGTGCCGGTCGCGGCGTACCAGATCAGCGGCGAGTACGCGATGATCGAGGCCGCCGCCGAAAAGGGCTGGATCGACCGCGACCGCGCCATCCTGGAAACCCTGACCGGCATCAAGCGGGCCGGCGCCAACATGATCCTGACGTACTGGGCGACCGAGGTCGCGCGGGGTCTCTGAGCGGGGTCTGCCGTCGGCCCGGCGTCGGTTGCCCCGGGCGGGCGGGGCGCCCTGGGCGTGCGGGTCCCCGCCGGGCCCGCGTCGCCGGGGACCCGGGGTCGGCCGTCAGCACGGCGACCACGACTGCGGATACCGGACCATCGGGGTGAGCAGAACCACCGGCGGCCCCTGCCACAACTGCTGGGCACTGGTACTTGGCCGGGTATGACTGCAAGCGATCGAGGAACGCGTCTGTGCTGAGTCTGTTCCGGGGCCGGGGAAGGAAACGAACCCCCGGAACCCCGGTCGGCAGTGCGTCGTCCTCGTCTTCTCGATATCCGCCGACACCGGGTCGGAATCTCAGAAGCTTGGGCCTCCTGTCGAATTCCGACAGCCGCAGTGGATTCGCCCGTCGGGCTCGCGAACTGGCTCTGGTTTGCTTACTGGCACCGGTTCGCCCTGACCACTTGGCGCGTCCAGTGTGGGGTCAGGGAACACCTTCACACATGCCTCTCCGCAAGGGCGACCGGGATCGCGCGGGGGCCCGGCGCGGTTAATTTCAGCTTGAGTTGTTTTTATCGGGACACCGTTTTTCACGTCGTTTTCATGCGCGATCCTGCCTGAATCGAGAATAATGTACCCGGCCACAACTAGAGGCACTAGCACACTTAGGTATGCGCCTCCGGCTGGGATACGACTCGGCGGAGCATTAGGATCGTATACATTCCAAGCATCCGGATCCGCACGTTTGGGGTATTCGCCGGTGAGGTCGTGGTTGTTGACGGGGTCGGCGTTGGTGTAGTCGTAGTCGTTGGCGGAGCCTGCGGCGATGGGGTCGGTTTGCAGGAAGCGGCCGAGGGCGGGGAGGTAGGTACGGGCTCCCATTTCGAGTGCTTGCTGGTTGGCGACGTGTTCGATGGGGACGGTGTGCTGGCCGAGGTACCCGAAGTCCATGCCGCCCTCGGCGGTGGCGGGGATGGGGACGTCACCGATAGCGCCGGTGGCGGGATCGATGTCCTGCCCGAACGGGTCGTACAGATGGATGGCGCCGGTGCGCGCGCCAGCGCCATCGGTGGTGAACAGGATGTCGCCGTGGATGTTGGGACAGGCCCAGTTGGTGGTCGGGTTCTGGGTGTAGGTCTTGGTGAGCACGACCCCGCCGGGCAGCCCTAGTACGCGCTGCCGGAGGTTTCCGCCGCTGTCGAGAATGATGTCCGGGCCGCCGGAGCCGCTGGTGAAGCCGTAGCGGGTGACCTGCGCGGGTTTGCCGCCTTCGGTGACCGTTCGTGCGGTGATGCGATCGGTGACGTCGCGGGTGTATCGCACGGTGCGCCCGGCAGAGCTGGTGGTGATGTGTCGGCGGGTGGAGTCATAACCGAGGGTGTCGGTGCCGATCTTGGTCGCGTTGCCGTAGGCGTCGTAACCGAACGACAGCGCGAGTCCGCCGCTGGTGGAGGTCAGCCGGTCGGCCTGGTCGTAGCAGTAGAGGGTGCTGGTCGGGGCCGCGCCGTTGAGGCTGTCGGTGGACGTGGTGCGGTTGCTGTTCTGCCCGGCTTTCGTGTTCGGGCCGCAGCCGCCGTCCGCGGCGTAGGCGTAGGTGAGCTGGTGGTGTGGCACGGTGGCGGCGACCAGCCGGCCGACGCCGTCGTAGGTGTAGCCGGAGGTGTATTTGGTGTCGGGGGTGGCGGTGTCGGTGATGGTGTCGTCGGTGACCCGGTTGTCACGGGAGCGGGTGACGGTGTCGGTGACCGTCGAGGCCGGGGTCTGCCAGGTCAGCGCGGTCGGTGTTTCGGCGTCGTTGTAGGTGATCGCGAGGTTCGATTGGTTGCCGTTGGCCACGCCCCGCAGGAATCCCGCGTCGTAGGCAGGGGTGGCCACCGTGGTCCCGTCCAGGTCGAGGCCACTCAGGCGGGACGCTTTGGTCCACCGGTAGGCCAGGGTCGTCGAGGCGCCCTTGACCGTTGTGGTCTCACTGGTCTTGCGGCCGGCGACGTCGTAGGCGGTGGTGGTGGTCACGCCGCTGGCGTCGGTGTAGGACACCACGTGGCCGAGCAGGTCGATCACGGTGGTGGTCGATCCGGACTCGTCGCTGACCTTGCCGGTGAGGGGGTCGCCGCCGACCGCGTGGTCGTAGCTGATGGTGCGGGCGGGTTGGCCGTCCATCGCCGGGAACGACTTCCGGGTGACCCGGCCGCGAGTGTCGTAGCTGGTACAGGACCAGGGCTGGGTGTTGATCCGGGAGGCGATGACCCGGCCTGCGACGTCGTAGACCTGTTCGGCTGTGTTGGCTGACCCGTCGGCGCTACGGGCGGCCGTGATGGTTTTGGCCATGCCGCCTTGGTGGACCGCTTGCGCGTGTGGGTCGCAGGGGTTGGCGCGGGTTTCGGTGTCGCCGTAATAGGCGGTGGTGCCGCGCTTGCCCGGATCGGTGATGTCCCCGGCCGGCAAAGCTGTGGCCAGTTGACGCAGGAACCCGGTACCGGGTTTCTCGAAACTGTTGCGCCGGGTCAGGTTGAGGCCGCCCGGGTCGCCCGTCTTGGACACCACCAGCCCGAACGCCGGATCAATCCCCGCCGTGGGATCGGAGTAGCCGGTCGCGGCGCTCGTCGAGGGCGCGCGTTCGACTTGGCCCCCGGAGGTGCTGTCGGTGACGTTGCTGGTCTGATTCCCGTAGCGGGGCGCCAAGTTCGTCCCCGGCACGGTCACGGCGGCACCCGCGCCGGGAGGTGTCCAGGTGAAGTTCAGGGCACCGGTCGTGCCGGCACGGTTGTAGTAGTCGACGCGGACCCGGTGCCAGCTGCCGGCGGTGGTGTTCTTGTAAATGCCGGGGGCGGTGGTGCTGGGTTTGTCGGTCCAGCTGTCCACGGTCAGCACGTCGTCGATCCACAGCCGGACCCCGTCGACGACGGTGAACCCGAGCTGGTACTCGCCGGCGGCGGGGAACTGGATCTCGCCGGTGAACCGCCCCGACCAGCCGTCAGTGTTCGCCACCGGCGGGTTGCCGCCCCAGGTGCCGGCCAGGGAACCATCGCTGGTGCCGACCCCGGTCTGCCACACCGCGGGCACACCCGACAAGCCCGGGTTGCCGTACAACGCGGCCTGCAACCCCGTCATGCCCTCGTCATAGCCGACATGGCTGTGCGGGATCGTCCCCGCGCACGCGGCGGTCGGGGCCTGGCCGTCGAAGCACGACGCCGGGGCGGGCCCGAAATCGTCGGTGGGACGGTCGGCGTGGTCGTAGATGATGGTGCTGCGTTTCCCTCGCGCGTCGACGCTCGCGATGGGCTTGTCCTTGGCGTTCCATTCCTGCGCGGTGGTGACCCCGTCGGCGTCGGTCGACCTCAACGCGCGGCCGGCGTCGTCGTAGGTGACGGTGCGGTTGTGGCCTGGATGGAGGGGATCGTTCAGCCCACTCACATCCACAGAGGCGCTCTTGCCGGCCAGGTCGTAGGAGTAGGAATGCCCGCCGGGGAACCCGATCCCGGGTCTGCCATCCGCCCACGGCAGCGCCACCTGGACCGCCCGCAACAGTGTCTGGCGGGCTTCGGGTTCGTAACCAGCCTGGTAGCGGATCACGGTGCGCTCGGCGAAGACCCCCGAGGTCTGCCGGACCAGCCAGTCATAGGCCAGCGGATCACGGATCACGGTGATCGGCCCGACGCTCTCCTTCAGTCTCTCCTTGTCCTGCTCGCTGGTTCCGGACTTGTTGTACTCCGCTTGGTTGGCCGACCGGTCCAGGTAGTCGTAGTCGGAGATCGACGCGCCGGGGTTCTCGATCCGGGCCAGGGTGCCGAACAGGTACCACAGCCGGGTCTCGGTCCCGTCCCAATACCTGATGCGGCACAGCATGTTCGCCGGTGCCGCATCAGCGCCCGGCGGCTTGGCCGTCCCGCCATAGCAGCTGTCACTGTTGTCGGTGTTGTAGAACAGCTGGTGCGACCGGCCCGACACGGGATCGGTGATCTCGGCCAACCGCGGGACCGTGCCGCTGTAGTGATACTGCAGCGCGGCCGGTTTCTTGCTGTCCAGCACCGACGCGACCGTGGCCAGGGTGCCGTCGACGTTGAACACCGACACCGTGTCGGTCTGGGTCACCGAGATCCGGCCGCCGGTGTCGAAGGCGAGCACGCCGTCTTCGTCGGGCGGCGGCCTGTAGCCACCGTTGGAGGCCTTGCCCCAGGTGTGCTTGCGGCCGGAGCCGTCGGTGAGCACCACCGACCCGTCCAGCATCTCGGCCTTGGTGTAGGCGCTGCCCGCCAGTCCGAGGGTCCAGCCGGCCGGCAGCGGCGGCGGGTCCTGGGCATACAACCGCTCGGTCGACACGGACTGCGGCATCCAGTTGCGGAAGCGCCGGCCCGCATAGTCGGCGCCAATGCCCTTGGCCCACAACACCATCTGCGGCTTCTCATCCGAATGGTGGTACAACTCGACCTTGATCGGCACCCGCTGACCGGCGGTCAGCGTCGTGTCCCGGTCGGTCTTGGGACCTGCGTCGTTCAGGAACTCGAAACTGATGCCCGCGGGGTTGGGGTTGTCATAGACCAGTCGGCCGTTCACCCAGATCTTCGCGCCATCGGCATGGACGCCGGCGAACTGGAAGTCCCCGCTCACCGGAGCCGTGAACTGCCCCTCCCACCGGATGACGTAATTCTTCTCGTCCAACGCGGCCGGGAACGGGTCGAACCACGGATTGTCCGGCAACGAATCCCGGATCGTGTTCAGGTTCACCGCCGGCTCGTTGCGCACCAGAACCGGAGCATCGTCGGGGGTGCCGTTGTGCCGCGAATCGTTGAAGTACGACGCCCGCACCCCATGCGCCTCACCGCCCTGCCGGGAGTTGAAGCCGAACGTCACCCCGGCCGAGCCACCCACCGCCTCGAACGCTGGACCGGCATTCTTGTACTGGGCATTGCCGTTGAACAGGTTGACGGCCACCGGCCCCGACGTGTCGGACGGCGCCGGCCCCGGATCACCCACCCGCTGGTTGACCGTGAAATGCCCGACCCACGACGGCGAGGTCACCGGCTTGTCCGCTGCCGAAGTCGTGGCGGCCGCCCAGGTATACCTGCCGCCGTCGTTCAGCACATGCCGGGGCACCGTCCACTCCGGCGTGGACAGGCACCCCGAATCAGCGACACTGCCGGACCGGCCGTCGAACCCGGTCGACACCTTGAAGCAGTACAACACCCCCTGGCCGAGGTCACGAACCTTCAACGTCGGCGTCTCCGTGGACACCACACTCTCATCGACCGGACCGACCAGGCTGGTCTCCGGCGCCGCCTCCCCCGCCCGCACCTGCTCCTTCGACGCGGGCTTGCCCGCCAGCGGCGCGAAATCGGCCTTCGGCTGCGGGGGCTCGGCACGCTTCAGGTCACTCGCCGGCGCCGGTGCCGACGTCATCAACGGCAGATCCCGCCGCACCACCGCCGACGCCGACGCCGACGCCACCAGTGGTGAGGCCACCGCCTGCGTCAGCGACGCCACCAACACCACCGTCAACGCCGCCGCGGTCACCCGTGCACGCGACCACCCCCGCGCACGCACCCCAGTGCTACCCCGACCCCCCGAAACCATGGCCCCTCCTCAACATCGAAGCCGAGCACCGGATGCCGACACCGCCGGGCGAGGTCGACTCGGGTGTTGGGCTCAGGATCGTGTCGGGCCACTCGGAGCACCAGGCCATGAACATGCCATTTATGGCCGGTTTAAGAGACGGGTGCGAGTAGCAGACGCGAGGTGGACTCGCTTCTCGCGCGGCTGGCTCTGCTTTCGGCCGATCCACGTCGGGATGTCATCGCGGAGCACGTGGCCGACTTGCGTGCCGATTGGTACGAGCTGTGAGGGGGTGACCGGGGTCGGTCGACTCCCTCACTTCGCCTTCGGCGTCGGCCGGACCCGGGACCCGTGCGACAAGGTCCCGGGCCGCCGCCTCGCCCGAGGTGCGTCCTGGTTACGGACCTGGCATGCCCTACGGGCGCGCGTAAGGCCGGGTCATGACCTCCATGTTGTGGCCGTCCGGGTCGTCGAAGTACGCGCCGCGACCCCCGAACAGGCGGTTGATCCGCCCGGGTTCGGTGTGACTGGGGTCGGCGTAGTAGGTGACCCCGACCGCCTCCAGACGGGCGATCACGCCGTCGAACTGGTCGTCGGGGACGAGGAACGCGTAGTGCTGCGACTGGATCGGCTCGTCCCTCTTCTCGTAGTAGTCGAGCGTCACGCCATTGCCCAGGTCGACGGGCAGGAACGGCCCGAACGGGGCGGCGACCTTCAGACCGAGGACCACGGCAAGGAACTCGGCGGACAGGTATCGGTCGCTCGCGTAGATGGCCGTGTGGTTCAAGTGGACGCCGGCCGTCGGCAGGGCGGAGCCATGCGGGTACTGCTGGTCATGGGACATCGGTGGGGTATCTCCGGTCTTGGGATCCGCTGGAACGGCGCGCCGGATGCGGGGCGCCGGGAGCTGAGACTCGAAGAAAGGGGGCGGGCCTCTTGCCCGCCTCGGGCTCACGCCGAGGCCGGGAACCTCACTCGTGCGTGGCCCATGGCCGACCCGGCAGTCACCCGGCCGACTTTAGTGATCATCACAGGCGGGGGCAACACTGCGCATGGGCCGCGCTCCGGCCCCGGTTGCATCACTTGTCACCCCGGTTGGGGCAGCCCTTCTGATCGTTGTCGTGGACGGCAGCGCGGAGGACGTCCTCAACTGACCTAGCGCGCACGGCAGTTGCGCGGCCGCCCGACCCGGCAAATGACTGCCCCTCAACACCGTTCATATGAGACGCCTGTGACAGAACGAAGACGTCGTGGGAGACCGCTCGTAACTCGCTGCGAGTTACAAATAGTTCTGTCCGAACGAACGAACGCCTCTCCAAGGGGAAGACCATGAAGCTCACCCGCATCGCCGCAGTCGCCGCGCTCGGTGTCGCCGCCACGTTCTCCCTGACCGCCTGCAACGGTGACGACTCCGCGTCGGGCTCCGCCGCGACCGGCTCCGCGTCGTCCTCGGCCCCCTCCGCCCCCTCCACCGCCGCCCCGGACGGCGGCGCGAAGGACTCGGGCAGCGGCTCCGCCTCGTCCAACGGCGGCTCGGCCTCCTCGGGCGGCGGATCGTCCGCGGGCAAGGGCAAGTCGGGCTCCGGCAAGGGCGCCGCGAACGGTGCCGTCAACGGTACGGCGAAGGGCGACGGCAAGACCACGTTCTGCAAGACGGCGGACCTCGCCATCGACGCGCAGAACGCCGCGCCCGACAAGACCTCCGGCCGCGTCAACATCACCATGATCAACCGGGGTTCCACGACCTGCTCCGCGACCGGGTTCGCCGGCGTCGACATCAAGGACGCCGACCACACCTCCAACCCCATAGCCCGGGGTCAGGCCCAGCCACGCGTCACCACGCTCAAGCCCGGTGACGCCGCCGTCTTCGACCTCGCGTACACGATTGACTCCAGCGGCAACAGCCTCTCGCACCCCACCAACATCCTGGTGACGCCGCCGAACGAGACCCACACCATCACCCTGGACTGGCCGTCCGGTGCGGGCCAGGTCAAGGGTTCGTACGCGGACGTGCAGGTCTACCCCACGCACAACACCAACTGACCGTCGTCGCTCTGGTCAGAGGGTGGTTACGAAGCCCTGCCATGCGGCTGGGTTCAGGGTGAGGGCCGGGCCCTCCGGGTTCTTGGAGTCCCGGATGTGGATCGCCGAGGGGTGGGTCGCCACCTCGACGCACTGGCCGCCGTCGCTTCCGCTGTAGCTCGATTTACGCCACTCGCAGGCGATTTCGAGGCACTGGCCGCCCTCTTCGCTGCTGTAGCTGGACTTGAACCACGTGCGTTGGGTGCTCATGTCTCTCCTCGCAGCCGGTATACGTGCTTCCGCGTCAAAGGGTGTGCAGGAAGCCCTGCCATGCGGTTGGGTTCAGGGTGAGGGTCGGGCCCTCCGGGTTCTTGGAGTCCCGGATGTGGATCGCGGAGGGGTGGGTCGCTACCTCGACGCACTCGCCGGCGTCGCTTCCGCTGTAGCTCGACTTGCGCCACACGCATGCCATTTCGAGGCAGGCTCCGCCCTCGTCGCCGCTGTAGCTGGACTTGAACCACGTAAGCGCGATGTTCATTGCTCTCCTAGTAGCTGGTCCAACAAGCCTTTAGTTTGCTCGGAGTTGAGGGCCTGCGTTCGCAGCATCGCATATTTCTGCGCGAGGAGACTGACCTCGTCCGGGTCGGAGACGAGTTGGCTGCCCCGCTGCGTCTCGGCGTAACCGAGGTGCTGATGGTCCGGCGTCTCCACGAGGATGAAGGGGCCGTTGAGCCCCGCGTGAGTATGCCTCCCCAATGGCATGACCTGAAGGGTCAGGCCCGGCAGGGAGGCGCAGACACGCAGGTGCCGCAGCGTTTCCGCATGCACTTTGTCGTTGCCCAAGCGGTCCCGCAGGGTCGCCTCGGAGATGACGAAGCTGATTGTCGGCGGTTCCTTCTGGTGCAGTATCTCCTGCCGCTCCATGCGCTTCGCGACCTGCGCGAAGATCTCGTCCTCGCTCATCGCGGGTACCTTGCTGCGGAACACCGCCTGCGCGTAGCTCTCCGTCTGAAGTAGACCCGGCAGTACCTGGTTCTCGAACCAGGACAGCGCGATGGCCTCCCGCTCCAGGTCCATGTACTCCTCTGCCCACACCGGGATCGAGTTGATCTCCGGCATGTTGTCCACCGCCGTTTCCAGAGCGCCCTTCGTGTCGAGGATGCGGTCCAGTGAGCGAGCCAGGTCGATCTTCAACAGGCGACGGCCCTGTTCGATCGAGGCGATCATCTCCTGGTGCAGGAGAGCGCGATGGGCGAGTTCGCGTTGGGTCATGCCAGCGGCTTCTCTGAAGTTTGCCACGAGGGCGCCCACCAACTTCATCGCCGACGTGTTCTTCCCGGCCCGCTTCCTTGGGTGTCGCATGTTCTGTCAACTCCCCACCCCCGCACATTCGTTACGCGCCTGCGACCCGTACAAAAAAGTTGTACGGGTCGGCGCACTGCCCCCGGCAGCCATCCCTCCGCAACCCTCCCCCCATGACCGAGAACGAAATCCGCGAACGCTTCTACCCCCGGCGGCGCCAATCCGTGCCCGGGGCGCGGGAGTTCGCCGAGTGGGCCGTGTCCGACTGGGGGTTCGCGCACCGGCGCGACGACGTGCTGCTCTGTGTCAGTGAGCTGGCCACCAACGCGTTGCTGCACGGGGTGCCGCCCGGGCGGGGTTTTCTGCTGCGGGTGGCGTTGTGCGACGGGGCCGTGCTGCGGGTCGAGGTGCAGGACAGCGGGGGCGGGGTGCCCCGGGTCGCGGACGTGGCCGACGAGGGCGGGCGCGGGCTGCTGCTCGTCGAGGCGCTGGCCGACAAGTGGGGTGTGGGGGAGCGGGACCCGGGCAAGTCGGTGTGGTGCGAGTTCGTGTGTCCCGGCCCGGGCTGAGGCCGGCGGGGGCGACCCGCGCCGAGACGTACGACCGCATGCTGAAATGGCCGGATGTCGTCGGCGGGCCGCTGCGTAGGGTGCCGGGTAGTAGGACGTCCGAGCAACCGACAGGAGCCCCGCCCCATGCCCGCCGCCCCCGTGCCCCCGCTCGCCGCCCGCGCCACGTCCGTCGGGGCCTCCCCGGTACGGGAGATCCTGGCGCTGACCGCAAGGCCCGAGGTGATCTCCTTCGCCGGCGGGCTTCCCGCGCCCGAACTGTTCGACGGCGCGGGCCTGGCCGCCGCGTTTCACGCGGTCATGGAGGAGCAGGCGGCCACCGCGCTCCAGTACTCCACGACCGAGGGAAGCCCCGCGCTGCGCGCCGCCACCGCCGCGCGGCTCGCGGGGCGCGGGCTTGCCACGGAACCCGACGACCTGCTGATCACGTCCGGCTCGCAGCAGGGGCTGACCCTCCTCGCCGCCGCCCTGCTCGAACCCGGTGACGTCGTCCTGGTCGAAAACCCCTGCTACCTCGCCGCGTTGCAGGTGTTCGGCTTCGCCGGGGCTCGCGTCGTCGCCGTGCCCTGCGACGAGGAAGGGCCCGACCCGGACGCGCTCGACGCCCTCGTCGCGCGCGAGCGGCCCAAGCTCTTCTACTCCGTGCCCACCTTCCAGAACCCCACCGGCCACACCATGACCGTCGAGCGGCGCCGGGCCGTCGCCGACGTCGCCGCGCGGCGCGGGCTGTGGATCGTCGAGGACGATCCGTACGGCGAACTGCGGTACGAGGGCGCGCACGTGCCGTGGATCTCCGCGTGCGAGGCCGCCGCCGACCGCACCGTCCTGCTCGGCAGCTACTCCAAGATCATGGCGCCCGGTCTGCGCATCGGCTGGATGCGCGCCCCGCACGACCTGCTGCGCGCCTGCGTCATAGCCAAGCAGGCCTCCGACCTGCACACCCCGACCGTCAACCAGCTCGCCGCCGCCCGCTATCTCGCTGACCGCGATCTCGACGCACATCTCGCCCGGCTGCGGACCGCCTACGGTGAGCGCAGGGACGCCATGCTCGCCGGCCTGCCCGACGCCCTGCCCGACGGCTCCACCTGGAACCGGCCCGAGGGCGGCATGTTCCTGTGGGTCCAGCTCCCGGACGGCCTCGACGCGACTGACCTGCTGCGCAAGGTGGTTGAGTACGACGTCGCGTACGTCCCGGGCGCGCCGTTCTTCGCCGGGGCCCCCGACCCCGCCGCCCTGCGCCTGTGTTTCGCCACCTCGGCGCCGGACGAGATCCGCGAAGGGCTCACCCGGCTCGGCCAGGCCCTCAAGGGGTGAGGAACCCGCCGAGACGGTCGGGAACGCGGTCCGGCCGGGGACCGTCTTGGGGTGCGCGAAGCCCTTCCCGAACCATGAAGGAACCCATCACGTGGCTCTCTCCTCGCGCATCGGTCGCCGGCCGAGCGCGTTCGCGCTCGCCGTCGCTGTGCTCCTGCTCGGCCTCGCGAGCTGGTACGTGTTCTCGGGCCGAGGCGCCGGGCTGCTTCCGCAGAGCAGCTGGGGGCCGTGGCGGGAGAAGCCCCAAGTGAACCAATGGGGAGTGCGGGTGCGGGTCAACTCGTGGGGCAACGCCGCTGAAGCGTATGTGCACATGGGCAAAGCGGAGGACTTCACCCTGAAGGCGTACGGCACGCGCGCCAGTGTCACGACGGAGATGGACGGGACCCGCATCGCCCTGACCCCGGACGGCAGGATCATCGGACAGTGACCCCAGGAACGCGGCACAAGGCGACGTATGCACCCGCCCGCTCGTAGCGCGGCAACCCGCCATCGCCCGTGCGTCAGGCCCTCGGCTTCGCCCGTACGTGCATGCGCTCGCCCTGTCGTCCGAACAGGCTCAGCACCTCCACCGGGCGGCCGTTCGCGCTGCTGAACCAGTGCGGCACCTTGGTGTCCCACTCCGCGACCTCGCCGGGGCCGAGCATCAGGTCGTGTTCCCCGAGGACGAGCCGCAGCCTGCCGTCCAGGACGTACAGCCACTCATACCCCTCGTGCGAGCGCAGGTCCGGCTCGCTTCCCCGGTCGGGGATGAGGAGCTTGTACGCCTGGAGGGGGCCCGGCGCCCTGGTCAGCGGGACGAACGTGCCGCCGTCCCGCGCGGGGCGCGGGCTCATGCGTACCCGGGGGTCGCCCACCTCGGGCGCGCCCACCAGGTCGTCCAGCGGCACCCCGTACGCGGTGGCGAGCGGGAGCAGGAGTTCCAGGCTCGGGCGGCGCTGGCCCGATTCGAGGCGGGACAGGGTGCTCTTGGAGATGCCGGTTCGGGCGGAGAGGCCGGACAGGCTCAGCCCGCGCCGGGCCCGCAGCCGCCTGAGCCGGGGGCCGACCTCGTCCAGTACGGCCTGGTGGGGCGAGGGCTCGGCGGGTGCGGTGCCGGCGGGCGACGGGTCGCTGGGACGGGCAGCTTCGGGCCTGGGGTGTTCCATGCGCGCCATGCGGACATTCCATCCCGAACGTCCCGGAAGTGGCAACGCTCCTTGCCGTTCGCCGTGATTACCACGCGTCGATCGACGACAGGTCCGACTGCCAGTAGGTGACCCTGGCCTGGCTGTTCACGACGGCCACGGGCTTGGCGAGCGAGGCGTGCGCGGCGGGGCCCGTGGAGCCCTTGTCGTCCTTTCCGGTGAAGTACACCGTGATGTGCGCGGACTTCTGCGGCTCGCTGCCGTCGTCCTCGCCCAGGGTGCGGACCATCGCGTACGCCGAGGCGCCGGGCGACAGCGAGACCACGGCCTGCGGGGTGGTGTCCTTGTCCACCGCGATCGGGGACTGCTGGTCGTCGGAGAAGGAGACCGCCGGCGCGTAGTAGGCGTTGCACAGGGTCTTGCCGGTGTTGGTGACCGTCAGGAGGACGTGGTTGAGGGGGCGGGTCACCGGGGTCGCGGTCAGCTTCACGTTGGCGCCGGTGCAGGGCGCGTCGGCGGAACCGCCGCCGGACGCGGGCTTGTCGGCGGACTTTCCGCCCGACTTGCCGCCGGTGCCGGTGCCCGTGCCGGTGTGCTTGGCGGAGCCGGGGCCCGTCCCCTTGCCGGAGCCCGACGCCCCACCGGAACCCGAGCCCGTGCCCTTGCCGCTGCCCGCCGTGCTGCCGGACGCGTCGCCCGGCGCCGGCGTCTGAGGGGCGCCCGTGGCCGGGACGGAGGCGGCGGCCGCCGGCTTGTCGCCCGCCGCCGCGTCGTCCGAGCCGTCGCAGGCCGTCAGGGCGAGGGCGGCGACGAGGGTGGTGGTCGCGGCGGCGGCCATACGGAAGGTGGTACGCATAATGACTGGTGCTCCCCGTGTGAGTGAGTGAACCGGCTCGACGGCGTGATCGCGTCAGCGGTGGTAGTGGTGGATCAGGGTGATGAGGGTGGCGATGGACGCGGCCAGGACGACCACGGCCAGCGAGTCCGCCACGTTGAACCGGATGCGCAATCGCATGTGGTGCTCCCCGGAGCGAGCGGTTCGGCTGCTTGCTGCACCTACCTTGCGGGCCGGTCCGACGACCCGGCAACGAGCGAGGGACAATGGGGGAAGCTGGAACGCTGGAACACCCACTGACCTGGGGAAACGACCTGTCCCTGGAATGCGTTCCTGGGATGGATGGGGAGGGCACCGGGGCATGGCGACAACCGAGTCCGAGCAGTTCGCGGCGCTGCTGCGGGAGTTGAAGGACCGCTCGGGGCGCAGCTACGGAGTCCTCGCGGGCAGACTCCACATGAGTACGTCCACGCTCCACCGGTACTGCAACGGGGACGCGGTCCCCACCGAGTACGCGCCCGTGGACCGGCTCGCCCGGCTGTGCGGGGCGAGCTCCGAGGAGTCCGTCGAACTGCACCGGCGCTGGATCCTCGCGGACGAGGCGCGACGCCGGGCACGGGGCGCGGGCCAGCCGGCGGGTGCGGCGAGTGCGCCGGGTGCGGCTGACGCGGTGAATGCGGCGCAGGGTGCGGACGCGGCGGAGGCGGCGAACGCGGTGAACCCCGCGATCGCGAACGCCTCCGCCTTCTCGGCCCGGGCGGACGCCGACGCCGACGCCGCCGGTGACGAGTTGCCCGTCGTGGAGCGCGCCGGGGCGGCCGACGCGCGGGGCGGGTGGCTGGGACGGCTGGTTCCCGGGCGGCCCCTGGCCCGGCGGACCCGGCTCGTACTCATCGGTGCGGCCGTCGTCGCCGTCGCCGTACCGGTCACGGCGGTCGCCGCGCTGTCCGGCAGGCCCGACGCGAGCGAGACCGTCGCCGACGCCAGGACCTCCGCGCCCCCGGCCACCGGCGACGCGCGTACGCCCGAGACCGAGACCGCGAGCCCGGGCGCGGGCAGGAGCGCGGGCCCGTCCGGCTCACCCTCCGCCTCCGCGTCGCCCTCCTCGTCCTCGTCCGCGACCCCGTCCGCCAAGAGCCGGTCCCAGCAACCCCCGGCGGCGGGCACCCCGGTCAGCGTGGGCGTCAGCTCGTACGACTGGGACACGCCGTGCGGCAAGTACTACCTGCTCGACCAGAAGCCCACCGCCGTGCCGCCGCCCCCGCCCAACGAGCAGGACCGGCGCTCCTGGTCGCGGGCGCTCGGCGGGATCGACGGCGGCAACCTCAAGCTGGAGCTGACCGCGACCGGCAAGGGCGAGGACGCGGTGGTGATCACCGGGATCAACGTGCGGGTGGTGGGGCGCGAGGCGCCGCTGAACTGGTCGGCGTACTCGATGGGTTCGGGGTGCGGCGGCGGTGTCGTGCCGCAGTCCTTCGACATCGACCTGGACGCGCCGCAGCCCGTCAGCAAGCCGGTCGCCGGGCACCAGGGCGACGCGGTGGTGCCGGCGAAGGACTTCCCCTTCAAGGTCTCCACGCACGACCCCGAGGTCTTCGACCTGGACGTGCACACCGAGGGGCACGACGTCAGCTGGTATCTGGAGGTCGGCTGGAGCAGCGGCGAGCGCTCCGGCAAGGTCACCGTGAACGACGGCGGCAAGCCGTTCCGCACCAGCGCGGTCAAGGGCCGGCCGGCGTTCGAGTACAACACGGACACCAACGCGTGGGACAAGCTGACTCAGGAGTGAACCGGCTTGCCCCACGCGGGAGTTGACCCCGGGTCAGGCCCGGGCCGGGGTCACAGGCGCTCGGGCGTGCGGATGCCGAGCAGGGCCATGCCCCGGTTCAGCGTCCGGGCGGTCAGGTCGCACAGGAACAGCCGGTTCTCGACCTGCGCCTCGGTGTCGGCCTTGAGGACCGGGCACTGGTCGTAGAACGTCGTGAACAGCGACGCCAGCTGGAAGAGGTACGCGGCCACCTTGTGCGGCGCGTACTCGGCCGACGCCTCGAAGACCGTGTCGCCGAACGCGTCGAGGTGCAGGCCCAGCGCCCGCTCCGCCGGGGCGAGTTCGAGCTCGGGGCGGGCGGCGGGCGCGGTGGTGCCGGCCTTGCGCAGGATCGACTTGATCCGGGCGTAGGCGTACTGGAGGTACACCGAGGTGTCACCGTTGAGCGACACCATCTGGTCCAGGTCGAACTTGTAGTCCCGGTTCGCCGAGGTCGACAGGTCCGCGTACTTCACGGCGCCGATGCCGACGTAGCGGCCGTTCTCGACGATCTCCTCCTCGCTCAGGCCCACCTTCTCGGCCTTCTCGCGCACGACGGCGGTGGCCCGCTCGGCGGCCTCGTCGAGCAGGTCCTCCAGCTTGACCGTCTCGCCCTCACGGGTCTTGAACGGCTTGCCGTCGGCGCCGAGCACCGTGCCGTAGCCCATGTTGTGCGCGGTGACCTCGTCGCCGAGCCAGCCCGCCCTGCGCGCCGTCTCGAAGACCATCTTGAAGTGCAGCGACTGCCGCACGTCCACGACGTAGATCAGCGAGGTGGCGTGCAGCTCGCCGACGCGGTTCCGGATAGCGGAGAGGTCGGAGGCCGCGTAGCCGAAGCCGCCGTTGGCCTTCTGCACGATCAGCGGGACCGGCTGGTCGTCCTTGCCCCGGATGTCGTCGAAGAACACGACGAGCGCGCCCTCGGAGCGCACCGCGACGCCGGACTCCTCAAGGAGGCGGGCGGTCTCCGGCATCAGGTCGTTGTACGCCGACTCGCCGACGATCTCCTCGTCCCGGACCTCCATGTCGAGCTTGCCGAAGACCGAGTTGAAGTACACCTTCGACTCGTCCACGAACTGCTGCCACAGGTCCAGGGTCTCCCGGTCGCCGGACTGGAGCGCGACGACCCGCTTGCGGGCCCGCTCCTTGAACTCCTCGTCCGCGTCGAAGACCGCGCGCGAGGCCTTGTAGACCCGGTTCAGGTTCGACATGGCCTGCTCGCCGTCCACCTCGCCGGCCGGGGCCAGCTGGCCCGGGTTCTCGATGAGGTACTGGATGAGCATGCCGAACTGGGTGCCCCAGTCGCCGATGTGGTGGCGGCCGATCGTCTTCTCGCCGGTGAAGTCGAGCATGGCGCGCAGCGCGTCGCCGATGACCGCCGAGCGCAGGTGGCCGACGTGCATCTCCTTGGCCACGTTGGGCTGGGCGTAGTCGATGACGGTGACGCCCGGGTTCTCCTTCAGCGGCACGCCGAGCCGGTCGTCGGCGGCGCGCGCGGCGAGGGTGTCGATGATCGCCCGGTCGGCCAGCGTGATGTTGAGGAAGCCGGGGCCCGAGACCTCGATGTCCTTGATCGTGTCGCCCTCGACCCGCTCGACGACCTGGGTCGCGAGCTCGCGCGGGTTGCCCTTGAGCTTCTTGGCCAGGGCGAGGATCCCGTTGGCCTGGAAGTCGGCCCGGTCGCTTCGGCGCAGCAGCGGGTCGGTGGAGCCGGCCTCCGGCAGGGCAGCCGTGAGGGCGTCCGCCAGGCGCTGCTGGACAGTGGAAGCGAGGGAATGGACCGAGGCCATGAGGTGCCGTTCCTGTCGGGAGTGAGGACGATTGCCCTCCGATTCTCCCACGCGGCCCCGGGCCGTTTCTCCCGCGTTATGGGCAACCCCGGAGGCGGTCGTTCCGTCTGGGAGAATGGCAGGGTCGGTCCTGCCGGGCCGACGAGGGCATGACGAGGGCATTACGAGAAAGAAGGACGTGCCGACCGTGGCTCAGAGCAGCACCGAGACCGACTGGGTCTCCCGTTTCGCGGACGATGTCATCGCCGAGTCGGAGCGACGTGCGCCTGACGCCGCGAAATCGCCCGCCGAGGCCCCGGTGATCGTCGTCGCGTCCGGCCTCTCGCCCTCCGGCCCGATCCACCTGGGCAACCTGCGCGAGGTCATGACCCCGCACCTGGTCGCGGACGAGATCCGCCGCCGCGGCTACCGGGTGCGCCACCTCATCTCCTGGGACGACTACGACCGCTACCGCAAGGTGCCCAACGGCGTCCCCGGCGTGGACGAGTCGTGGAACGAGCACATCGGCCGCCCGCTGACCTCGGTCCCCGCGCCGGTCGGCTCGGCGTACCCGAACTGGGCGGAGCACTTCAAGGCCGCGATGGGCCAGGCGCTCGCCGAGCTCGGCGTCGAGTACGACGGCATCAGCCAGACCGAGCAGTACACCTCGGGCGTCTACCGCGACCAGGTGCTGCACGCGATGAGGCACCGCGGTGACATCGACGCGATCCTGGAGCAGTACCGGACCAAGAAGGCCCCGGGCAAGAAGTCGCAGAAGCCCCTCGACGAGGCCGAGCTCGAGGCCGCCGAGGGCTCGGGCGCGGCGGCCGAGGACGACGGCACCGGCTCCACGGGCTACTTCCCGTACAAGCCGTACTGCGGCGGCTGCGGCAAGGACCTCACGGTCGTCACCGCCTACGACGACGACACCACGGAGTTGACCTACACCTGCTCCGCGTGCGCCTTCTCGGAGACCGTCCTGCTCAGCGAGTTCCACCGGGGCAAGCTGGTCTGGAAGGTCGACTGGCCGATGCGCTGGGCGTACGAGGGCGTGGTCTTCGAGCCCTCCGGCGTGGACCACTCCTCGCCTGGCTCCTCCTTCCAGGTCGGCGGCCAGATCGTGTCGATCTTCGGCGGTGTCCAGCCGATCGGCCCGATGTACGCGTTCGTGGGCATCAGCGGCATGGCCAAGATGTCCTCCTCCAAGGGCGGGGTCCCCACGCCGGCCGACGCGCTGAAGATCATGGAGCCGCAGCTCCTGCGCTGGCTGTACGCGCGCCGCAGGCCCAACCAGTCCTTCAAGATCGCCTTCGACCAGGAGATCCAGCGGCTCTACGACGAGTGGGACAAGCTGGAGGCGAAGGTCGCCGACGGCACGGCGCTGCCCGCCGACGCCGCCGCCCACTCCCGGGCCGCCCGCACCGCCGCCGGTGAACTCCCGCGCACCGCCCGCCCGTTGCCCTACCGCACGCTGGCCTCCGTGGTGGACGTGACGGCGGGCCACGAGGACCAGACCCTGCGCATCCTCAGCGAACTCGACCCGGCCAACCCGGTGACCTCGCTGGACGAGGTGCGCCCGCGTCTTGACCGCGCCGAGAACTGGATCACCACCCAGGTCCCGGCCGACCAGCGCACCCTGGTCCGCGAGGAGCCCGACACCGAGCTGCTTGCCTCGCTCGACGAGCAGGCCCGCGAATCGCTGCGCCTGCTCGTGGAGGGCCTGGACTCGCACTGGTCGCTCGACGGGCTCACCACGCTCGTCTACGGCGTGCCGAAGGTGATGGCGGGCCTGGAGCCGGACGCCAAGCCGACGCCGGAGCTGAAGGTCGCCCAGCGTTCGTTCTTCGCGCTGCTCTACACGCTCCTGGTGAGCCGGGAGACGGGTCCGCGCCTGCCCACGCTGCTGCTCGCCGTGGGCGCCGACCGGGTGCGCAAGCTGCTCGCCGCCTGACCGTCCGACAGAGGCCGAGGGCCGTCACCCGGTGCGGGTGACGGCCCTCGGTGCTTGTTCCAAGTGGGCTCGGCCCGCAGCCCGGTGACGGTACGTCAGGCGATGTGGTCCTCGGCTCGCTCGGTCTGGAAGCGCTGCTTGAACTCCGGGTGGAGCTTGCGCAGCAGGCTCGCGCTGTTCGGGTAGGTCACGCCGTATCCGTCGGTGAGGTGTATGTCGAGCACGTCGGCGGCCGGGTAGTCGCCGTTCTGGTTGGCGTAGTCCCGGAAGACCTCGTACGCCGTCTCCGTGAACTCGGTGAACTCCGCGTCCCGCGCCGCCCGTTCGGCGTGCGCCCGCTGCTCGCGCGCGGCGCCGGGCGCCGACGGGCGCGGGTCGGGGACCCCGAGGGGGCGTTCGCGGCCGGGGCCCGAGGGGACCATGACCGGCTCCTGCCGCGGGTCCTGCTGGGGCCCGTGCTGCTGAGGTGCGCCCTCGGCGAAGGCCGGGTCGTACGTGCCCTCGTACACCTCGGGCGAGACGTGCTGCGCGGCGAACCACGGGCTCTCGTGCGTGGTGGGCTGCTCGGGGCCCGCGTGCTCCTGCGGCTCGGGCTCCGGCGCGGGGGCCGGGTCCTGGCGCGCGGGGGCCTCGGGCGCGACGGGCTCGGGTGCGGCGGGCGCGGCCTGGGCCGGGGCCAGTTCGGGCTGTGCCTCGGGGTGGGCGGCCGGCGGCCCGGGCGGCAGCAGGACCGGCTCGATGCCGGCGGCGGCGAGGCCGGCCGGGGCGGTCTCGGCGAGCGGCACGCCGAACTTGGCGAGCCGCAGCGGCATCAGGGACTCCACGGGAGCCTTGCGGCGCCAGGCGCGGCCGTACACGGCCTGGAGGCGCGCCCGGTAGACCAGGCGGTCCTGTTCGAGCTTGATGACCTGCTCGTAGCTGCGCAGCTCCCACAGCTTCATCCGGCGCCACAGCCGGAAGGTGGGAATCGGCGAGAGCAGCCAGCGGGTGAGGCGGACGCCCTCCATGTGCTTGTCGGCGGTGATGTCCGCGATCCGGCCGACCGCGTGCCGGGCCGCTTCGACGGAGACCACGAACAGGACCGGGATGACGGCGTGCATGCCCACGCCCAGCGGGTCCGGCCAGGCCGCGGCACCGTTGAAGGCGATCGTGGCGGCGGTGAGCAGCCACGCGGTCTGGCGGAGCAGCGGGAAGGGGATCCGCATCCAGGTCAGGAGCAGATCGAGAGCGAGCAGCACACAGATGCCCGCGTCGACGCCGATGGGGAAGACGTAGGAGAAGTTCCCGAAGCCCTTGTGCAGCGCGAGCTCGCGGACCGCGGCGTACGAACCCGCGAAGCCGATCCCGGCGATCACCACGGCACCCGCGACCACCACCCCGATCAGGATGCGGTGCGTCCGTGTCAGCTGAGTCGCGGCCACCCGCGTCCCCTCCCCTTGTCAAGCAATTGGCGGGCACAGCCTGGCACATACGTACGGAGTCCGGCCCACAGGGGAGGGCCGGACTCCGTACGGTCGTGCGAGCGCTACTTGTTGTTGGCGGTGGCCACCGCCGCGACGGCCTCCTTGGCCGCGTCGGTGGCGCCCTTCAGGACGTCACCCGTGTCCGGGCCGTCGGCGCCCTGGAAGCCGGCGCCGTTGTAGTCGAGGGTGACCACGGCGTTGGCGGTGCGCACCACGACGACGGCGTAACTGAAGTCCGCGTCGCTCTTCTTCAGGTTGAAGACGATCGCGGTGGCCTGGTCACCGAGACCGGGGACCGGGTCGGACTTCACATTGGTGGCGTCGCTCGTGGAGCGGGCCGAGGAGACCGCGTGGTCGAACTGCTTCTGCGCCAGCGCCTCGCCGCTGCCGAGGCCCGGCGTGGAGTCGTAGCGCTTGAGGTCCACGTCGAGCCAGCGGTACTGCGAGCCGTCGACGCCCTTGTCGTCCAGGCCGTTCCAGGTGCAGCTCGCCTGGGACTGCGGGTCGGCGGTCTTGCCGACCTCGCCCGCCTTCGTCTTCGCCTTGGGAACGTAGGTGTCGATGGTCTTCTCGCCGACCGACTGGCACGCCTCGGGCAGCTTGGCGAACTTCGCCGGGGCCAGGGAGGGCGACGCCGACGCCTGCTTGCCGCCGGAGGCCGAGGAGGAGGCGGACGAGGACGAGGACGAGGACGAGGCCGACGAGGTGTCGGTCTTCTTCTTGGCGCCCGAGTCGGACGAGCACCCCACTGCGACGAGCATCACAGGGACGGCGGCACAGGCGAGGACGCGGGCGAGCCGGATGCGCTGGGCCGGGGCGGGTGCCTTGTGGGGGGTGGCCGGGGCTGATCGGTGCATGATTCCTTCGCTCTTCGTTCTTCGCGCTGGCGCGCTATTCGCTGAACTGCTCGACGAGCCGGCCGGCCAGAGCCTGGGCCTGCCCTTGCAGCTCCTTGCTGTCGGGGACCGCGGCGGCTGCCATGGCCTGGGCGGCGTACTCGATGGTCACGATGACGTTGGACGTACGGAAGACCACTGTGACGGTACGTTGTCCGGCGCCCGTGGCGCCGCCGGTGCCGGCCGGGGAGGCCACGTCGTCGAGGAAGGCGGCGTCGCCGAGGCCGCTGAGCCGGCGCGGCTGGAGACCGGTGTCGGCGCTGCCCGACGGGTTCGGCGCGCCGGGGGTGGCGCCGGCCGGTGCGCCACTCGGGCCGCCGGAGGGCGAGGTGCCGGGCGCGGGCGCGCCGGATGCGGCGCGGGTGCCGGTGGCGGGGGAGCCGGCGGGGGAGGGCGTCGCGGAGGGGGAGGGCGACACGGGCACGGCGGGCGCCGAGCTCGCGGGGGCGGGCAGATGCGCCGCCGTCTCCTTCTTGCCGTACAGCTCCTTGGTCTGGTCGTCGTCGCTCACCGCGGGGTCGTACGACACGACGCGCTCGAAGTCGACCGAGAGTCTGCGCACCCCCTCGGGCGTCTCGTCCTTCCAGCGGCAGCCGACCCGGCGGTCGGTGTCGTAGGTCAGGTCGGCGACGCCCGCGTACTCCTTGGCGGCGTCCGCGTCGGCCAGCGACGCCGCGCCCGGCAGCATGTCCTTGAGCACGCTCTTGCTCACGGCGTGGCAGGGCTCGGGCAGGGTGCGGTACTTGCCGGGCGGCGCGGGCGCCGCCTTGGTCGTACCGCCCTTGGCGTCGGCGCTGGAACCCGCGGGTCCCGAACCGGAGGAACAGCCGGAGGCGAGCGCCACCAGAAGGGCGAGACCGGGCACGTACGCCTTGCGCTGCACGGTGCGAAGGCTCCTTCCAGCAGGACGACGATGGGAAAAAACGGTTGCCGCCGCTGGGCGGTGGCCGGACACAATGTGTATCGCACGTGCACCTGTGAACGCCGGTCCACTGTCCTGGTTGTGGGTTTTGGCGGCGGTTTTTGCCATACGTGCGCTTCAGGGCCTTGGTGCCGTTTTTCTCGCTTACGGGTTTCACTCACGGGGGATCGAAGAATTATGTCGTACACGCAATTGGCCGGGGCGCGGGTACCCATCAGGATGTGGGCCGACCCGGCGTCGGTCGACGAGGGCGCGATGCGGCAGCTGCACAATGTCGCCACTCTGCCGTGGATCAAGGGCCTCGCGGTGATGCCCGACGTCCATTACGGCAAGGGCGCCACGGTCGGCTCCGTGATCGCCATGCACGGCGCGGTCTGCCCCGCGGCGGTCGGCGTCGACATCGGCTGCGGCATGTCCGCCGTCAAGACCTCCCTGACCGCCAACGACCTGCCCGGCGACCTCTCCCGGCTCCGCACGAAGATCGAGCAGGCCATTCCGGTGGGGCGCGGCCTGCATGCCTCACCGGTGGAGCCGGGCCGGCTGCACGGTTTCCCGCTGGCGGGGTGGAGCGGCTTCTGGGAGCGGTTCGAGGGGATCGCGGACGCGGTGAAATTCCGGGCCGAGCGCGCCGCCCAGCAGATGGGGACGCTGGGCTCGGGCAACCACTTCGTCGAATTCTGTCTCGACGAGTCGGGCGCGGTCTGGCTGATGCTGCACTCCGGGTCCCGCAACATCGGCAAGGAACTCGCCGACTTCCACATCGGGCAGGCCCAGAAACTGCCGCACAACCAGGGCCTGGTCGACCGCGACCTCGCCGTCTTCGTCGCGGACACCCCGCAGATGGCGGCCTACCGCAACGACCTGTTCTGGGCGCAGGAGTACGCCCAGTACAACCGCGCGATCATGATGGCGCTCTTCCAGGACGTGGTCCGCAAGGAGTTCAAGAAGGCCCGGGTCACCTTCGAGCCGGTCATCTCCTGTCACCACAACTACGTGGCGGAGGAGCGGTACGACGGCATGGACCTGCTGGTCACCCGCAAGGGAGCGATCCGGGCCGGCGCGGGGGACCTCGGGATCATCCCCGGGTCGATGGGCACGGGCTCATACATCGTCAAGGGCCTCGGCAACGCGGCGTCCTTCAACTCCGCGTCGCACGGCGCGGGCCGCAGGATGAGCCGCAGCGCCGCCAAGCGGGCGTTCACCGCGCGGGACCTGGCCAAGCAGACGCAAGGCGTGGAGTGCCGCAAGGACGCGGGTGTGGTGGACGAGATCCCGGCCGCCTACAAGCCGATCGAGCAGGTCATGGACCAGCAGCGCGATCTGGTGGAGGTCGTGGCGAAGCTCAAGCAGGTCATCTGCGTCAAGGGCTGAGCGGTGATCAGGGTCACGGGCTGAGCGGTGATCGGCGTCCCGGGCCGAGGAGGGCGCGGCCGGGCCGGGGGCCTGGGCCCCCGGCCGCCGCCTCTTCCCGGCCCGCATGCCGGGAAAGCGCCGGTGTGGCGCACGGCTGTGCCATCGGCGAGCCATGGCCTGCCGAGCACTGCCCGTATCACGAGGACGTACCGGGGAGGGGGTCCGGTTTTCGTCCGGGCGGCACTGGCAGAAGCCGCTCGGTGTCCGCGGGACGCCCGGCAGGGCATCGTCTGCCCATGCCCTGCACTGCCGGTTCTGGCGTACGCGGACAACGTCCTCGTGACTACGGACGTTTGGACGGCCGGTTCCTCCCGGTACGGGGGGAGCCAGTGATCGTCCTCCACCAGGATGCAGGACGGGCGCCCGGTTTTCCGCTGAAGATTTATCCGCTGAAAAGTGCAATGGGAAAAGATCCGGCCCGGTGGGCGGGATAGCGGCGGTCCGGTGGCCGAGATGCCGGGCGCGAACCGCGAGGGCCGCGGCGGGTCAGGCCGTGGCCTGGCCCTCGGCGGGCGGGCGGTCGTCGATCAGACGCTCGTCCGACAGGGCCCACTGATAGGTGAGTTCCTGAAGCGTGGACGCCCCGAACAGCTCCCGCAAGTCATGTACCTCCTTGGAAAGGCTGCGCAGTCCGATGCCCAGGCGCTGCGCGGTGAGCCGCTGCTCGATGCCGCGTGCCATGTCGCGCAGGATCTCGCGCTGGAGCGGTGTCGTCCGTGTGCCGCAGCCGCCGGCCGCGCCGGACGCGCCGCTGTGGGGATCGCCGTCCCAGGGGTCCGCGCGCCGCCAGCCCTCCTCGAAGACCTCGGCGATGAAGGCCACCACCGCCCGGTCCCGCACGTGCCAGACGGCATGTCCGGGCGTGGAATTGACGATGTGGTCGGAGATGAACGCCTGCCGCCGGTCGATGATCACGCAGCGCTGGAACTGGGTGACCTGGGTACGGAACTGGGCTCCGCGCGCCGTCATCGTGGCCACGTGGGCGCGGGTCATCGCGTCGTCGCGGCCGGTATCGAGACAGAGGCTGCGGATGTGGACGCCCCGGGCGAGCGCCGCGCTGTCCCTGGCTTCGACGGTCTCCCGGCGGCCCTGGTCACGCGGGCCGCAGGGCTGCGCGGTGAGCAGTTCCGCGCGGGCCCGGCCCACGGCCTGGTCGATCCGGGCGTTGACGAGCTCGGGCTCGCCTAGGAATTCCGAGCCCCGGCCCGAGCGCCACTTGGCGCGCTCGAAGTGCAGGCCGAGCTCGTCGGTGAGGTGGGGGATGCGCGCCGCGAGCGCGGCCCGTGTGGCCAGGTGCCGCAGCTCGTCGTCCAGGCGGCGCCGCCCGGCCTCCTGGGGGTCGAGCGCGATGACCAGGTGGGGCAGGTGCGGATCGGTGCTGACCAGGCCCCACTCGGTGAGCTCGGCGAGCGCGTCGGCGTCACGCTGCGGATCGATGTGCTCATGACGCGTGACCCGGCCGTAGAGTTCGACGGCCTCGGGCGACAGCGCCCGGGCATCGGCCGCCCGACTGTCCCTTTCGCCCATGTTTGCCCCCGTAGCGCCGGTGCGTGTGTGCGCCCTGCGTACGTGCGCATCCGCTACCGCTTGATCCGTGCATGCCCCATCAGCCAGCGTACCTGTGGGGTCTCTCCTGGGGGTGCCTCGGCGACCGGCCACGGCTCGGCCGCCAAGAGCGGTGCCCGGAGGACCGCCCGCACCCCGACCCGTTCCATGAAAGGGCACGCCTCGCCAACCGCCCCCCGGCCCACGCCCCGGTCGTGACGGCCACCGTCCCCGCCGTGCCCTCGGTCCCGCTCCCCCTGCCCCGACGCCTGCGCCCGGGGCCGTCGTGCTGCCGAAAGGGCCGCGCCGACGCCGGTTTACGACGGCCGGGCCGCGCCCCGGGGTCACCCGGCGTGCGCGGCAGAGGCGATCGGCTCCCACAATGGGGCGTACACCGACAATGGAACGTACGCCGACGAGAGGACGCGCGCCGGCCACCCGGCCGGCGCCGGCCACCCGGCCCGGGTCCGATGGCAGAGTCGGGGCCGCGCACCGGGAGCGGCTGTTCCAACCGCGCGGCCGACGCAGACGTCGCCGGCCGCCCGTCACCGGGGGAGAACCACAGATGGACAAGCCCGCTCTGCGCTCTCTGCTGCGCGAGCGCCGCGCGCTGATCACGCCCGAGAGCCATGGGCTGAGCAGACCGACCCGGCAGGGCCGGCGGGCGCCCGGCCTCTCGCAGGCCCAGATCGACCAGATCCTGCACCGCGCCCCCGACACCTACGGACGCCTGGAGTCCGGCCGCTACCCCAACCCGCCCGCCGACCTGCTCCAGGACGTGGCCCGGCTGCTCGGCATGAACGAGCAGGAGTGGATCGCGCTCTGGCGCTACTGCCTCGGCCAGGATCCGCCCTTCCCCCTGCACTCGCAGTCGGGAGAGGAGATCCCCGGGGTGTGGCAGGAGGCGGTCGACGGCATCGGGCACATGGCGTACGTCAACGACCGCTCGTGGAACCTGCTGGCGCACAACGCGTGCTGGGAGGAGATGTTCCCCGACCGGCGCGTGCCGAGGAACACCATGCGGTGGATGGCGCTCGACCCGGGCGCCCGGGAGACCCTGGCCGACTGGGAGCACTCCTGGGCGCCGCTCGTGCTGCCCCAGCTGCGGGCCGCGCTGGCCGCCGACCCCACCGACCAGACGCTGGCGCAGATCGAGAAGGAGGTCCTTGAGGACCCGCTCGCCTCCCGGATCTACAACCGGGCCAGCGCCTACCTCCACCTCGACGGCGACGAGCGCCCCCTCAACCACGCCTCGCGCGGCCCGGGCTGGGTGACGATGTGCGCCGCCCAGCCGATGGCCGCGCCGGGCGCCCGCCTGATCATCCTGGTCTTCCACCCGGGCGAGAAGCGCCGCCACACGCGGATGCCGATGCTGCGGGCGGCCGTGGAGTAGGCCGGGGTGGGGCCGACGCCCGGGCCGGGCGGAAGTTGGTGCCGGGGGCCGCGCGCTCCGGGTCCGCTACAGCTCGCGGTGGACCTTCGTGTTGGAGGCCTGGGCCCTCGGGCGGACCACGAGCAGGTCGATGTTGACGTGGCTGGGGCGGGTGACCGCCCAGGTGATGGTGTCCGCGACGTCCTCGGCGCTCAGCGGCTCGGCCACGCCCGCGTACACCTTGGCGGCCTTCTCGGTGTCGCCGCGGAAGCGGGTCGTGGCGAACTCCTCCGTCTTCACCATGCCGGGCGCGATCTCCACGACCCGCACCGGACGGCCCACGATCTCGAGCCGCAGCGTCTCGGCCAGCACGCGCGCGCCGTTCTTCGCGGCCACGTAACCGCCGCCGCCCTCGTAGGTGGCGTGGCCCGCCGTCGAGGACAGGATGACGACCGTGCCGTCGCCGGAGGCTTCCAGCGCGGGCAGCAGGGCCTGGGTGACGTTGAGCGTGCCGATGACGTTCGTCTCGTACATCTGGCGCCAGTCCGCCGGGTCGCCGGTCGCGACCGGGTCCGCGCCCAGCGCGCCGCCCGCGTTGTTGACCAGCACCCCGATGGTGCGGAACGCGGTGGCGAACTCGTCGACGGCGGCGCGGTCCGTCACATCCAGCGGGTACGCGGTCGCCTGGTGGCCCGCCTCGTTGATCTCGGCGGCCAGCGCCTCGACGCGGTCCTTGCGGCGGGCGGTCAGCACCACGCGGTAACCGGCGGCGGCGAGGCCGCGGGCGGTGGCGGCACCGATCCCGCTGCTCGCTCCGGTGACGACGGCGATCGGGGTCCCGGCGGCAGTCATTCGTGCTCCTCGCGCGCGTGTGGTGAGTACGCCGCCAGGATAGGCGGGGCGTACGACACCGGGCCGGGCCGGTCCGATCCGGGCCGGCTCCGGTCTCAGCGGCCGCGCGGGGCGTACATGATCACGGCCATCCCGGCCAGGCAGATCAGCGCGCCGGTGATGTCCCAGCGGTCCGGGCGGTAGCCGTCCGCGACCATGCCCCAGACGATCGAGCCCGCCACGAAGACACCGCCGTACGCGGCGAGGATCCGGCCGAACTCGGCGTCCGGCTGGAGCGTCGCCACGAATCCGTAGACGCCGAGTGCGAGGACCCCGGCGCCGATCCACACCCAGCCCCGGTGCTCCCTGACCCCCTGCCAGACGAGCCAGGCCCCGCCGATCTCGAACAGGGCGGCCAGGACGAACAGGAGCGCGGAGCGTGCGACGAGCATGGGGTTCAGGGTGGCACGGGTTGTGGCCTGGGTGCTGGGTGTGGGGTACGGGTTGTGCCCGGGGCGCTGGGTGTGGGGCACGGGTTGTGCTGGGCGTCTTTGGTCCTAGGCGTGTCCCGTCCAGCGTTGGAGCGCGGTGTGCAGTCCGGCCGGGTCGGGGCCGTCGCTCGCCCACGCCACGTAACCGTCCGGCCGCACGAGCAACGAGCCCGCGCGCCCGCTCCTCCAGTGCGCGCCGACCACCCCCCCGGGCGCCACGAGCGGGGCGTTCTCGGGTGTCACCAGGACGAACCTGCCCTGCCGCAGCGCCTCGTACAGACGCCCCCGCGCGAGCTCCAGGTCCGGTGCGCGCTTTCCGGCGAGCGGGTGCGCGCCGCGCTCGGCCCGGTAGGCGATGCCGACGCCGCTGATCATCGCGAGCGCCTTGTCGGCGGCGGGGCGTACGGTCTTGAGGATCGAGACGGCCAGCGAACGGACCGTGCGCTGAAGGGGGTTGTGGGCCATCGCGAGCCGGACCAGCGCCCCGCTGCTGCGCAGCACCGACGCGCCGACCGGATGGCGTTCCGCCTGGTAGCTGTCGAGCAGCGCCTCGGGGTCGCCGACCCGGCCGCGCAGCACGGCGGCGAGCTTCCACGAGAGGTTCGCGGCGTCCTGGAGGCCGGTGTTCATGCCCTGGCCGCCGGCGGGGGAGTGGACGTGCGCGGCGTCCCCGGCGAGGAAGACGCGGCCGACGCGATAGGACGGCGCCTGGCGTTCGTCGCTGTGGAAGCGGGAGAGCCAGCGCGGGTCGTGCAGACCGTGGTCGGCGCCCAGGGCCTCGCGGGCGATGGCGCGGATCTCCTCCAGGTCCACGGGCTCGGTGTCGGGGACCTGGCGCTTGCGGTTCCAGCCCATGACCCGGAAGTACCCGTCGCCGAACGGGGCGACGACGGCGAAGGAGTCGCCGGATCCTGTGACCGTGAGCATGGTGTCCGGCTCCCGCTCCAGGCGCACGTCCGCCAGGACGATCGAACGGATCACGGCCGCGCCGGGGAAGGGCAGTCCGAGCGCTTCGCGCACGCCGCTGCGCGAGCCGTCGGCGCCGACGAGGTAGCGGGCCCGCGCCGTCAGGTGCCGCCCGTCCTCGGCGTCGCGCAGGGTGGCCGTGACGCCGTCGCCATCCTGATGGAGCGTCAACAGCTCGGTGGCGTAACGGAATTGGACGCCCTCGGCCAGCGCGCGCCGCTCCAGGATCCGTTCCATCTCGTACTGCGGGGTGACCAGGAGGAACGGGAAGCGCGAACGCAGGCGGGTCAGGTCGAGGGTGGTCCGGCCGAACATGTCCATGTGGTCGACGGCTGTGCCGCCCTTGATCAATTCCTCGGCCAGGCCCCGGGTGTCGAGCATTTCCAGGGTGCGCGCGTGGACGCCGAAGGCGCGGGTCAGGTTGCTGATGCCGTGCGGGCGGCGTTCGACGACGGTGACGCTCAGGCCGGCCGCGGCCAGATCGCCGGCGAGGAGTAGCCCGGTGGGACCGGAGCCGACGACGAGGACGTCGGCGGTCGACGCGGCGTCGAGTGCGTGGGTGGAGTCGTTCATGACTGCCTCCTGGTGCCGACGGTGCTGGTAAAAGGCGCGTGCGGGGCAAGGCGTGCAGGTCAATGCGTGCGGGAGTGCGGGTCAATGCGTGCGGGTCAATGCGTGCGGGTCAACGTGTGTTGGTCAACGCTTGTTGGCCTTTGTAGGAAATGTAGAACCGGTGCCGCTGGCGTGTCAACAGGCGTTGGCCTACATTTGTTGGCATGACGAGCGAAGCCCCCGCCGACGGCCCCCGCCGCACCTCCGGAGCCACCAAGGCCGCGATCCTCGAAGCCGCCCGCGAGCGGTTCGCGGCCGACGGCTACGAGCGCGCGACCATCCGGGCCATCGCCCGGGACGCGGGGATCGACCCGTCGATGGTGATGCGGTACTACGGCAACAAGGAGGGCCTGTTCGCGGCCGCCTCCGAGATCGAGCTGGGCTTCCCTGACCCGGCGGAGCTGCCCGCCGACGGGCTCGGCGCGGCGCTCGTCGCCCACTTCTTCGACCGCTGGGAGGGTGACGACGTGCTGACCGCCCTGCTCAGGGTCGGCGTCACCAACGCGACCGGTGCCGAGCGGGTGCGGGCCGTGTTCGCCGAGCAGATGGTGCCGCTCGCCGCCGCCGTCTGCCCGGACCCGGCCGACGCCCCGCGCCGGGCCGCCCTGGTGTCCTCGCAGATCCTGGGCATGGCCCTGACCCGCTATGTGCTGAGGTTCCCGCCCACGGCCGCGATGTCCCGCGACGAGGTGATCGCATGGCTCGGCCCGACAGTGCAGCGCTATCTGACGGCGGAGCGGGCCTGAGGGCGGAGTGGGCCTGAGGGTGCGGCGGGCCAGGGGTGCCGGGGGCGACGGGCGCTGGGGGCGACGGGTGCTGAGGGCGGCCCGGGCTGGTCGCCGCCGCCCGCCCCACGGCCTCCTTGGCGTCGATCCCTGCGCCGTACACTCTCCGCATGCCACAGAAGAGGAGCGCCGACGGCGTGTCCGGCCCCGGCCCGCGCGGCGATCTGATGCGTGACCTCGGGGCCGTCGCCCGGCGCTACATGGCGTCGTACGCGCTCTTCAACCAGGCGCTCGCCGACCACCTGGGCCTGCATCCGACGGACTTGCAGTGCCTCAACCTGCTGGGCCTCGAACTCGGGCCCGTCACCACGGGACGCATCGCCGAGCTGACCGGCCTCACCACCGGCTCCGCGACCCGGCTCGTCGACCGCCTGGAGAAGTCCGGGTATGTGACGCGCCGCCGCGACACCGGGGACCGCCGCAAGGTGCTCGTCGAGGTGGTGCCCGCGCGGATGGCGGAGCTGGGCGCGGTCTGGGGCCGGCTCAACGGCGCGTGGTGGGAGATGTTCGAGGCGTACGAGGACGACGAGATCGCGCTCATCGCCACGCACATGCGCCGCACGATCGACCTCAGCGCGTCCCAGGCCGAACGCCTCAGGGGCGGCCTGGTCTGACCGACGCGGGGACGCGGCACGGGCTGGTCATTCTGGTTATTCCGGGCGGTGTGCGGCCGCGTTCACGTGGCCGAACTCGCGGACGGCGTCGTCGACGATCGCCTCAAGGCTCGCGTGGTGCGCCCCGCGCCAGTAGACCCGTTCGCAGGAGCCGCACTCGGCGAAGACGTCGTACGCGGCGCGCGTGCCGTGCTCCAGGCGGTCGCCCACCGACTCCTTGTCCGCCTCGCGCAGCGGCGCGTTGCAGGCGGTGCAGCGGGTCCAGGGCGCGAGCTCGGGCGCGAACCTGCCCAGTACGTCCCGCAGTTGGTCCTCGGTGCGGTGGCTGTAGACGTACGCCCCCGCCCACAGCTCCCTGCGGTGCAGCAGGCCCCGGTCCCGCGAGAGCAGCACACGCCGTTCCCGCGCCGAGAGCGCGGCAAGCGCCGGGTCGCCGATGTCCTCGCTCTCGTACGCCGCGTCGACGCCGAGCAGCCGCAACCGCCGCGCGAGTGTGCCGAGATGGACGTCGAGCAGGAACCGGAGCGGGGCGCCCGGTACCCGCTGAGGGCGCTCGACCGCGTGCACCTCGATGAACTCGCCCGCCACCGGGATGTGTGAGACCGGGACCTCGCGGCCGTCCGCGAGCAGCCGGCCGGCCTCGGTCAGGGGGACGCCCAGCGACTCGACGACGTGGCCCAGGGTGGACACGCCGTCGGTCACCACGGCGCTGCGGCCGGCGCGGCGCTTCGTCGGAACGAAGAGCCGCAGCTCAGGGGCGAAGTCGATCTGGATCTCCGGTCCGTTCACGCCGCCAGGATCGCATTGGGACGGGGGTACGGGCCAGGTATTTCAGGCGCGCGCCCCGGTGCGCCCCCCGGGCCGGATGTTCGGGAAACGCTTTTCAGGGCCGGAAGGCGTCCGCGTGCTCCCGTGCCCAGGACGCGAACGTGCGGGCCGGGTGACCGGTCAGCTCCTCGACGGCCGACGTGACGGCATCGGGGCGGCCGTCGTGCGAGGCGAAGTATCCGAGCAGCGCGTCCGCGACACTCCCCGGCATGAACTCGGCCACCGACTCCTTCCAGGCCGCGCCGCTCACGGTGTTGACGGTCAGCGGACGTCCCGACGCCTCGCCGACGATGGCCACCTGCTCGGCCGCGCTGAGGGAGGCGGGGCCCGTCAAGTGGTAGGAGCGGCCCCGCAGTTCGGGCCGGGTGAGGACGGCGAGGGCGGCCTCGGCGATGTCGGCCTCGTGGATGGGGCTCGCCTGGGTCCCGGGGTAGGGCAGGTCCACGGTGCCGGTGGACTTCGCGGCCCAGGACCAGCCCAGCGCGTTGCCCGCGAAGGCGCCGGGTCGCAGGAACGTCGACTGGATCCCGGAGTTCGCCAGGCCGCGTTCGACGGCGCTGTGCATCGCCGCGATGGCGTTGGTGTCGGCGCCGGGCTCCAGGACGGAGCTGGAGGAGAGCAGCGCTATGTGCTGGACCCCGGCGGCCCTCGCCTCGGTGAGGAACGCCTCGATGTGCTGCGGGTTGGCGTAGAGGAAGACCGACTCGACGCCGGCCAGGGCGGCCGGGAACGTCGCCGGGTCGTCGAGGTCGCAGACGACGCGCTCCACGCCGTCCGGAAGGGTCAGCTTGTCCGGGCTCGCCGAGGCGGCGCGCACGGTGAGGCCGTGCTCCCGCAGCAGCCCGATGAGGATGGTGGCGACCTTGCCGCGGCTGCCGGTGATCAGGACCGTCATGAGGTGAATGCCCTCCGGGTGAAGGAAGTTGAGGTGTGCGGCATTGCTCGTTCACGTTCACGTACGAAGACCGAGCCTACGTCGCGGCCGGCCGCAGGCGCGGTGACGCATGGTGGTGCGCCTTCCCTGTGGGACGGCGAGCAATAACCTGCGTGACGCAATACCTGCGACGCACAGGTAAATATCCCCGCTGGACGGAGGGCCGTCAAACGCGTTTCGGGGGACGGGGCGGAGCTGGGCCGGGGGTTGCGACGGGGCCGGGGGTAGGGGCGGTCTGGGGGCGACCACAGCGCTGGTCAAGGTCGCGGCGGCCACGGTGCCGGTGGTGACGGTGGGCGTGGTTACGGTGCCGGTGGCAACGGTGGCGGTGGTCACGGTGGCGGTGGCCACGGTGGGCGTGGTCACGGTGAGGGTGGTTACGGTGCCGGTGGCCACGGCGGGCGTGGTCACGGTGCCGGTGGCCACGGCGGGGGTGGTCACCGTCGGGGTGGTCGCGGTGCCGCTGGTCGCCGGGGGCGTGGTCACCGTGGCCTGGTCGCGGTGCCAACGGTCACCGTGGGCGTGGTCACCGTGAGGTGGGGGCGATCGCCGGGGTGGCTATCGCGGTGGCCGGTAGCGCCTCGTGCGCTCTACTCTTCGCCGCATGAAGATCATTGACCTTGAGCCCGGCGACCCGCGTCTGGCGGCCGACCTGCTGCCGGTGCTCCTCGAACTCCGCCCGCACCTCACCGAGGACCTGTTCGCCGAGATCTACGGGGAGGGGCACGCCCAGGGCCTGCGCTTCACCGCCGCCTACGCCGACGACGGGTCCTGCGTGGGCGCGGCCGGCTGGCGCGTCGTGATCAACACCGTCGCCGGCCGCAAGCTGTACGTCGACGACCTGGTCACCGCCGCGACCGCCCGCTCCACCGGCGTGGGCCACGCCCTCCTCGCCCACCTCGAAGCCCACGCCAGGGCGGCGGGCTGCACCTCCTTGAACCTCGACTCCGCCACGCACCGCACCGACGCCCACCGCTTCTACTTCCGTGAGCGCATGGCCGTGACGGCCTTCAACTTCGACAAGCACCTGGACTGACCCCCTCCGCCAGGTCCGCACGCCAGTCGTTGGAGCGCAGCCAGGTGCCCGGCGGGTACTCGAACGCCACCTCGCCGGCCCAGGTGAACCCCGCCGCGCGGCAGGTGGCGTTGGAGGCCGCGTGGTCCACGGACGGATAGGCGTGCAGCGTGCGCGGGCCGCCCGCCGCGCGTGCCTCGGCCACCACCGCCCGCAGCGCGGCGACGGCCAGGCCACGGCCCCGGTGGGCGGGCAGGATGCCGTACCCCGTCTCGTACACAGGCTCGCCCTGCCATATGCGCCGCCAGTAACCGACCGTCCCGACCACCTCGTCCGTCCCGGCGACGAGGACCTTGAACATGCGTCCCTCGTCGGCGGGACCGGCGCTCATGGCCGTGTACGTGCGGTGCCGGGACAGCACCTTCTCCTCGGACTCCGGGCCGCCGAGGTGGTCGGTCATCTCCGGCGCGTTGGCCGCGCGGAGCAGGTCGAGGTCGTCGTCCGACCACGCTTCGAGCCGGACGCGCAAGGGGACTTCACGGGCTGTGTCGCTCATGTCCCCCACGGTAGGCGCCGGGTCTGACAATGGCCCTGACCAGGGGCGGAAGGCATCCGGGGCCGCTCGGCGGGCCAATCCTCAAGCAGGGGGCACCGGCCAGCGGGCTCCGCGTGTGCGCCAGTGCAGCGCGCCCGCGTACAGGGCGAGCACGATCGCGAGGAGCGGGTAGTACGCAAGGGGCAGCGCGCCCATGCCGATGAGCGGCCCCAGCGGCGAGAGCGGGAGCAGCAGGCCGGTCAGCGCGAGCACCCCGGCGGTGACCGGGATGCCGCCGCCGCGCCCGGTGCGCAGCAGCACCATCACCAGCGCCTGGGTCAGCAGGTTCTCGGTGAACCAGCCGGCGTGGAACGGCGTTTGGGCCCGGGTGCCGCTCAGCGCCCACACGAGCACCGCGAACGTCGCGAGGTCGGCGGCGGCGTTGAGCACGCCGAACCCGGTGACGGAGAAGAGGACTTCGCGTGGGCGCAGCTTGAGGGGCCGGCGCAGCGCCGCCGCCCGGGGGCGCTCGTGGGCGAAGGCCAGCTGGGCGGCGTCGAAGCAAAGGTTCTGGACCAGGACCTGGGAGGGCAGCATGGGCAGGAACGGCAGCAGCAGTCCGGCGGTCAGCATCGCGATGACGTTGCCGAGGTTCGAGGACAGGGTGATCCGCAAATAGCTCGCGATGGTGGCGCCGCCCGCGCGTCCCGCCGCGATGGCGTGGTCGAGCGAGGTCAGATCCTTCGCGGCGAGCACGACGTCCGCCGTCTCGCGAACCACGTCCACGGCGCCCGGCGGGCAGATGCCGACGTCGCAGGCGCGCAGCGCGGGCAGGTCGTTGACGCCGTCGCCGAGGAATCCGGTGACATGTCCGCGCTCGCGCAGGACGCGGACGAGCCGCGCCTTGTGGGCGGGGGAGCAGCGGGCGAAGACAGTAGTACTGGCGGCGAGTTCGCCGAGTTCGGCGTCGCTGAGGGCGTCGAAGGAGGCGGCCGTGACGACGTCGCCCGGGTGAAGGCCGAGCTCGCGGCAGGCCCGTGCGGCCGTGCCGGGGTGGTCACCGGTCAGCACCTTGATCGCGACGCCCCGGTGGGACAGCGCGGTGAGCGCGGACGCCGCCGACTCGTCCGCCGCGTCCCGCAGCCCGACAAGCCCCCTGAAGGTCAGCCCGTGCTCGTCGGCGGCTGCGTACGGGCGCGCGGTGGCGGGACGTTCCGCAAGGGCCACCGCGAGGACGCGCAGTCCGTCGGCGGCCAGGCGGTCCGCGAGGGCGCGCGCCCGCCCGCGCTCCTCCTCGGTGAGTTCGCACCGTTCCAGGACGTCCTCTGCGGCGCCCTTGACCACCAGGGTGTGGTGTCCGAGCCGGCCCGGCGTGGCGATGACGGCGGTGGACAGGCGGCGCACCGGGTCGAAGGGGAGGGCGGCGACCGCGTCGTACTCCAGCGCGGCGAGCCCCGTGACGAGACGTTCCTCCACGGCGTCGAGCAGGGCCTCGTCCAGCGCGTCGGGACAGGGCATGTCGGCGAGCCGCAGCGTCCACAGGCTGTTGACGGCGGCCCAGCGCAGCACGGCGTCGTCGGGGGCGCCCGAGATGTCGAGCGCGCAGTCCACGACCGGCCGGTCCTGCGTCAGAGTGCCCGTCTTGTCCAGGCAGACGACATCGACGGCGCCCAGGTCGTGCAGGGCGGGCAGCCGCTTGACGATCACCTGGTGGGTGCGGGCCAGCGCGGACGCGCCCCGCGCGAGGGTCGTCGTCACGATGACCGGCAGCATCTCCGGGGTGAGCCCGACGGCGACCGCCACCGCGAACGGCAGGGTCTCAAGGCCCCGGCCGCGCAGTGCCGCGTTGGCCATCAGGACGAGCGGCGGAGTGAGCAGCATGAAGCGGATCAGGATCCAGGAGATGCCGTAGACCGAGCGGTCGAACGCGGTCGTGCGCTGGTCGTCGCGCGGCGCCCGGTCGGCCGCCGCGAACCGGGTGTCCACGCCGGTCGCCATCACCACACCCGTGCCGCTGCCGGACGCCACGCTGCTGCCCTGGAAGCAGACCTCGGGCCGGTCGAAGTCCTCCTCACCGAGCGCGAACACCCGCGCCCCGGACGGCGACGCGTCGGCCGTCCCCGTCCCCGTCCGCGTCTCGTCCGTCCGCGTCTCGTCCGTCCGCGTCTCATCCACCCGCGCCCCGGCCGGGGGCGGCGTCCGCGCCGGCTCGTCCACCGGATACTTGGCGACCGGCGCGGACTCGCCGGTCAGCGCGGCCTGATGCATCGTCAGACCGCTGGCCCGCAACAGCCGTAGATCCGCCGGTACGAGATCACCGGGCGCGAGCCGCACCACGTCACCGGGCACCACCTGGTCCACCGGGACCTCACGCGCCACCGGCGCCGCGTCCTCATCCGCCCTGCGCAGCACGGTCGCGGTGCTCGCCACCAGGTGCCGCAGCCGGGCGGCCGAACGGTCGGCGCGGTGCTCGCCCGCGGCCCGCAGCGCGCAACTCACCACCACCAGCACCACGATGACCGACGCCGTGGCCCAGGCGGCCACCAGCGTGGAGACCAGCGCGAGCCCGGCGAGCACGGCGGTGAACGGGTCGCGCAGGCTGCGCAGGAAAACGATCGGCAGGGCGGGAACTCGTCGGGCGGGAAGGACGTTTTCCCCATATCGCGCGAGTCGTGCCTCGGCGTCGGAGTCCACGAGCCCCCGGGGGCCGGAGTCGAGCGCACGCAGCAATTGCAGAGGAGTGCTCTTTGACAACTGCAGAGTGGAGACCCGCTCAGGCGCCCAGGTCACGGACGAGTCCTGAAGGTCCCGGCAGCTTCACGCCCCCGCCGAGCCGGTCCACCAGCCAGCGCACCATCTGAGCCACATCGGGATCGTCGACGAGATAGACGACCCGCCGCCCCTCCCGCCGGGAGCGGACGAGCCCCGCGAGCTTCAGCTTCGCCAGGTGCTGACTGACGGCCGGCAGCGCACCGCCGACCCTCTCGGCAAGCCCCGACACATCGGACTCGCCATGGCTCAGCATCCACATGATGTGCAGGCGCGCGGGCGAGGCAAGGAGTCCGAAGACGCCCGCTGCCTCGCCGAGTACGTCGGCCGACGGGTCGGCGCTGCTCGTCGTCACCGTCGTCTCCCGTCGCCGTGGCATGACCGTTCCTGTCGCTCCGGGCAGCCAGTCTAGGGGCGGCGGCTCACAGGGACACGAGAGTCACCTCGGTCGCCTTCACGCTCGACCATACGGCCGCGCCCTCCACCAATCCCAGCTCGGCCGCCGCGCCCGGGGTGACCTCCGCGATCAGGTCGGGCGACTCGGCCGATCCGATGAGCACCCGCAGTCTGCTCCCGCTCGCCGTGATCTCGCGCACGGTGCCGGGCCAGACGTTGCGTGGGCTGCCGTCGGGCCGCCTGCGGTGCACGGACACCGACTCCGGCGCGATGATAGCCAACGCCCTGCTGCCTTCGGGCAGTTGCTCGGCCGCCACGATCCGGCCGCCGCCGGCCAGCGCCAGTCCGTCGCCGCGCGCCTGCCCCGCCCACGCGTTGCGGCCCAGCATCCGGGCGACCCAGGGGGAGCGCGGATGGCGGGTGACCTCGGCGGGCGGCGCGTCCTGGAGCGCGCGCCCGCCTTCCAGGACGAGGACGCGGTCGGCCAGGGAGACGGCCTCGACCGGGTCGTGCGTCACGATCAGACACACCCCGGAGAACCCGGCCAGATGCGTCCGCAGGGTGTGGCGGACCTGGGCCCGGGTCGTCTGGTCGAGCGCGGCCAGAGGTTCGTCGAGGAGCAGGAGGCGGGGCCGTGCCGCCAACGCCCTTGCCAGGGCCACACGTTGGGCCTGACCTCCGGAGAGCTGGGCCGGCTTGCGGTGGGCCAGTGGGCCGACGCCGAGGCGGTCGAGCCACCGCTGGGCCGAGGCGCGGGCCTCGCCGCGCCCGACGCCCTGGGCGCGCAGCCCGTACGCGGTGTTGGCGAGCGCGCTCAGGTGCGGGAACAGCGCGCCGTCCTGGGGGACCCAGGCAACCCCGCGCTGGTGCGGGGGCAGACCGGTGACGTCGAGATCACCCAGGCGCAGTTCGGCGTGGGCGCGCGGGGTGAGGCCGAGCAGCGCCCGCAGCAGGGTGGTCTTGCCCGCGCCGTTCTCACCGACGATGGCGATCGTGGTGCCGGGCTCGGCGTCGAGAGTGAGCTCGTTGAACCCGGACACGTCGGCGTGCAGGGCCCAACTCGGCGTGGCGGCGGGCGAGTTGGCGCCCTTCGCGAGCCGCGCCGGGTCGGCCGATGCCGAGTCGGTCGGGGACGGGTCGGCCGGGGTCGGGTCGGCCGGGGTCGGGTCCGTCTGGGGAGCGGCGGGGCCGGGGTCCCCGAGGGTGGCGTGGGGTGCGGCGCCCCGGGGGGAGGCGGCGCCGGTCCAGCGGCCGCGCAGGGCCACGAGGACGGCCATGGCGATGGCGAGCAGCAGCAGCGAGACGGAGGTCGCGGCCTGCGGGGAGTCCTGGAGGAGCAGATAGACCTGGAGCGGGAGGGTCTGGGTGGTGCCGGGGAGGTTGCCGGCGAAGGTGATGGTGGCGCCGAACTCGCCGAGCGCGCGCGCCCAGGTGAGCGCCGCTCCTGCCGCGAGGCCCGGCGCGACCATCGGCAGGGTCACGGTGAGGAAGACGCGGAAGGGGGAGGCGCCGAGCGAGGCCGCGGTCTCCTCGTAGCGGGGCCGCAGCCCGCCGAGCGCCCCCTCCAGGCTGATCACGAGGAACGGCATCGCGACGAACGTGGCCGCCACCACGGCGCCCGAGGTGTGGAAGGGCAGCGTGATCCCGAAGGTGTCCTCCAGCCAGGGCCCCAGCAGCCCCCGCCGCCCGAAGCCGAGCAGCAGGGCGACGCCGCCGACGGTGGGCGGCAGCACCATCGGGAGCAGCACGAGTGAGCGCACCAGGGCCTTGCCGGGGAAGTCGACCCGGGCCAGCAGCCAGGCGAGGGGCACGCCGAGCAGGAGGGAGAGAACAAGTGCCCAGAGCGAGACGACCAGCGAGAGCCGCAGCGCCTCGGTGACGTCGGGGCTGGTCAGATGGGTGCCGAGGTCGCCCCATGAAGTGCGGGCCAGGATGCCGAGCAGCGGCATGGCGAGGAAGGCGATGGCGAGCAGCGCGGGCAGCGCCAGGGCGAGGGGCGGGCGCCGGCGGGTGCGGAAGCGGCTGCGAGGCATGAGGTTCCCCGGGTGTCCTGAGGGTGCGGGGCCCGCCCGCCGTGGACGGACAAGGCCAGACGGACAAGCCGGACGGACAAGGCCGGACGGGCAGGCCCCGCAAGGGAGATGACGCGATCGGGTTACGGCTGCTGGAAGCCCGCGTCCGTGAGGATCTTCCGCGCCTCGGGAGAGGACAGCCACTTCACAAACGAGGCGGCGGCGTCGGCGTTCTTGGACGTCTTCAGTGTGGCGGCGGGGTACTGGGCCACGGCGTTCTGCGCGTCCGGGATGTCGACGGTGTCGACCTTGCCCTTCGCGGAGGCGGCGTCGGTCTTGTAGACGATGCCGGCGTCGGCCTCGCCCAGCTCCACCTTGCTGAGCACGGCACGCACATTGGGCTCCTGGGAGACCGGCTTGACCGTGATCTTCTGGGCGTCCAGAACCTGCTTGCTGTAGCGGCCGACCGGCACCTCGGGGGCGGCGAGGACCACCTTCAGGTTCGGCTCGGACAGGTTCTTGAGGCCTTCGACCTTCTTCGGGTTGCCCTTGTCGGTTGCGATGACCAGGCGGTTCCTGGCGATGACCGAGGGGGCGTTCACATCGGCCTTGAGGCCGTCCATGGTCTTGGTGTCTGCGGTCACCAGGGCGTCGGCCGGCGCGCCCTGCTTGACCTGCGCAGCCAGCTCCTGCGAACCGGCGAAGGAGAACGTGACCTTGGTGCCGGGGTGCTCCTTCTCATAGGCCGCGCCGGCCGTCTTGAAGACGTCGGTGAGCGAGGACGCGGCGAGGACGGTCAGCTTGGCGGCCCTGGCGGAACCGGTCCCGGCGGAACCGGCTCCGGCGGACGGCGAGGCGGACGCGCCGCCCCCGCTGTCCTTGCCGCCGCCGCAGGCCGTGGCGAGCGGGATGAGCAGGGCGGCGCAGACGACGGCCGTGGCGGCGCGGCGGCGTTGGGTGCTGAGAGCCATGACAGACATGGGTGGAGCTCCTTCGGATGCGTGTCGAGCCGCGCCGGGAGATGAGGGCTTCCGCTGCCGTGCCTCCGTTGCCGGATGCGTGGGGGGCAGGAAGAAGGGCGACGCCGCAGGGACGTACGGGAGTGGCCTGGGATCGACGGCCCGGGACCGGCCTAGGCGCGGTCGATGTGCACGCTGGTGGACTTCACCCGCGCGGTGGCCTGCATGCCCACCTCGAGGCCCAGCTCTTCGACGGCCTCCCGGGTCAGGAGGGAGACCAGGCGGTGCGGGCCGGCCTGGATCTCGACCTGGGCGGCGACGTCACCGAGTTTGACGGCGGTGACGATGCCGGGGAAGGCGTTGCGGGCGGAGGTGTAGGGCACCTCGTCCTCGCCTTGGGAGGACTGGCCGACCTCGATGGAGAACGCGGCCAGATCCCGCCCGTCGATGAGCCGGCGGCCGCCTTCGTCCCGATGGGTCGTGACGCGGCCGCCGTCGGCCCAGCGGCGCACGGTGTCGGGGCTGACGCCGAGCAGACGCGCTGCCTGGCCGATGGTGTAGGACTGCATGTGCGACAAGATAGGCGCCTTCGCGCCGCATACACAAAGGTTCTGTCGGAACATACGCCGCACCTGCGCGGCCGCATGGGCGAAGCTCCAAGCCGCCGGAACACCCTCGTGAGAGCCCCGGCACACACCCCACGCACACCCAGTCCCGGGCCCCGGCCCCCGCGCCGTCCCCCGCGCCCGCCGCGCCCCCGCCCCCGTACGACGGCCGGTTCAAATCCCCCTCGGGCCGCCCAACGCACCCCTCAGGGCTACCTCCTCAGAGCCGCCCCCTCAGAGCAGCCCTCTCAGGGCCACACCAAGCAGTAGGGCTGGTGCCCCGCCTCATGCAACCGGTGGCTGAAGTCCTGCCATTCGTGCAGCAGTTGGTAGACGTTGAACGCGTCGCGCGGGCCGCCGCGGTCGGGGACGGTGGACCAGATGAAGGCGGCGGCGCCGACCGTCTCCTCGCCGACGCCGCGCAGCGGGTCGACGACGGTCATGGGGAGCTTGACCACCGCGTAGTCGGGGTGCAGGACCACGAGTTCCAGCGGCGGGACCTTGTGCAGCGGTATGCCCTGGATGCCGGTGAGGACCATCGCGGCCATCGTCTCCGGCTTGATCTTGGTGAACATGCCGCCCATGCCCAGTTCGTCACCGCCGAGCTCTTCGGGGCGCATGGTGACGGGCACCCGGGCAGCCGTCGCGCCGTCGGGCGCGCCGAAGTACTTGTAGGTCACCCCCATCCGGCCACTTCCGTTCCCCGCCCCCGCGCCACCCGCGACCTGCTCGATCCGGTCGACCCGGTCGATCCGGTCCTGGCCGTCACGTCGCCGGTGCCGTCCCCGACGGTGGGCGCGCTCGGGGCCCCGGTCATCGGTCCCCTCGCCCAGTCCGCCACCGCGATGCATATCCTTCACCCGACTGCTTGTAGCCCGACTGCTTTGTAGACGGCGCGCGCCCCGTCGCGCAACCCGATCATCCGTCGATGCAACTCGATCATCTGCGGATCATCGTGTCACTGACCTCCCCCGCGCGGGTGCGGTGAAACACCAGTCCGCAAGAACGTCCGGGCCTCTGCCACCATGGCGTGTGTGAGCTATCCGTACGAATACGACGCCCCAGTTTCGCAGAACCTCTTCGACCGCGCGTCCGCCGTGACGCCCGGCGGTGTGAACTCCCCCGTCCGTGCCTTCCGGGCCGTGGGCGGTACGCCCCGGTTCATGGTGTCCGGTACGGGGCCCTATCTGACCGACGCCGACGGCCGTGAGTACGTCGACCTGGTGTGCTCGTGGGGCCCGATGATCCTCGGACACGCGCACCCCGAGGTCGTCGCGGCCGTGCGGGAGGCCGTCGCCCGCGGCACCTCCTTCGGTACGCCCGGCGAGGGCGAGGTCGCGCTCGCCGAGGAGATCGTGGCCCGTGTCGAGCCGGTCGAGCAGGTCCGCCTGGTGTCCTCCGGCACCGAGGCGACCATGTCCGCGATCCGCCTGGCCCGTGGCTTCACCGGCCGCGCCAAGGTGATCAAGTTCGCCGGCTGCTACCACGGGCACGTGGACGCGCTGCTGGCCGCCGCCGGCTCCGGGGTCGCCACCTTCGGCCTTCCCGACACCCCCGGCGTCACCGGCGCCCAGGCCGGCGACACGATCGTGCTTCCGTACAACGATCTGGACGCGGTGCACGCGGCGTTCCACGCCCACCCGGGCGAGATCGCCTGTGTGATCACCGAGGCTTCGCCCGGCAACATGGGCGTCGTCCCGCCCGCCGAGGGGTTCAACGCCGGTCTGAAGGCGGCGTGCGCCAAGAACGGCGCGCTCTACATCTCCGACGAGGTGATGACCGGGTTCCGCACGTCAAAGGCGGGCTGGTTCGGCGTCGATGGCGTCAAGCCGGACCTCATGACGTTCGGCAAGGTCATGGGCGGAGGCTTCCCGGCCGCGGCGTTCGGCGGCCGCGCCGACGTGATGGGCCACCTCGCCCCGGCCGGCCCCGTCTACCAGGCGGGCACCCTGTCCGGCAATCCGGTCGCCACCGCCGCCGGCCTCGCCCAGCTGCGGCTGCTCGACGATGCGGCGTACGCCAAGGTCGACGCCGTGTCCGCCGAGATCCAGGCGCTCGTCACCGGCGCCCTCGGCAAGGAGGGCGTGGCCCACCGGGTGCAGACGGCGAGCAACATGTTCTCCGTCTTCTTCACGCCGGACGAGGTCACCGACTACGACGACGCGAAGAAGCAGGAAGCCTTCCGCTTCAACGCGTTCTTCCACTCGATGCTGTCGCAGGGCGTCTACCTGCCGCCCTCCGCGTTCGAGTCCTGGTTCGTGTCGACCGCCCACGACGAGCGCGCCATCGAGCGCATCGCGGCCGCGCTGCCCGCCGCCGCCCGCGCAGCGGCGGAGGCCACGGCATGAGCGAGCAGAACCGACCGAGCGGGAACGAGCTCACAGTCGTACACCTGATGCGCCACGGCGAGGTGCACAACCCGGACGGGGTCCTCTACGGGCGCCGCCCCGGCTACCACCTGTCCGAACTCGGCCGCCAGATGGCCGACCGGGTCGCCGAGCACCTGGCGGGCCGTGACGTCACCCATGTTGTCGCCTCACCGCTTGAGCGCGCCCAGGAGACGGCGACCCCGATCGCCAAGGCGCACGGCCTCGACCTCGCGACCGACCCGCGCTTGATCGAGGCGGGCAACGTCTTCGAGGGCAAGACCTTCGGAGTCGGGGACGGCGCCCTGCGCAAGCCCGCCAACTGGAAGCACCTGACCAACCCGTTCCGCCCGTCCTGGGGCGAGCCGTACGTCGAGCAGGTCGTGCGGATGATGGGCGCGCTGGACGCGGCGCGGGACGCGGCACGCGGTCATGAGGCGGTCTGCGTCAGCCACCAGCTGCCGATCTGGATCGTGCGCAGCTTCGTCGAGAAGCGGCGTCTGTGGCACGACCCGCGCAAGCGGCAGTGCACGCTGGCCTCGTTGACCAGCTTCACCTACCAGGGCGACAGGATCGTGTCCGTGGGCTACAGCGAGCCCGCGCGCGATCTCGTTCCGGCGCATCTGCTGGCCGGCGCCAAGCCGGTCAAGGGGAAGTCGAAGGCCTTCGGCGCCTGACGCGAGCGGCCGGCCGGACCACCCGTCCGACCGGCCCGCCCGTCCTCGCCCGGCCCACCGGCCCCTCCCGCCCCGCACCGCGAGGCCCACACGCGATCCCCACCCCCCGACCCCGCGACCCGCACTCCCCATCTCGTACGGTTTACGAAGGTTTGTGCGAGCCGTGGGGAACCATCCCGGTTTCACCCGGCATCTCACACCTTGCCCAACTGCGGTGACGCACGTGGGCCTGCGGACGACGAGACGACGGTGCGACGCGATGGGAACGGACGGGTTCATGAGGGAGAACGGACGGAATTTCAGCCGGAGGGGCATGCTGGGACTGGGGCTCGGGGCGGCCGCGGCGGCCGGTCTCGCCGGCTGCGGCAGCGCGGACGGCGGCCAGGGCGCGAAGAGCGGCAACGGCGACAAGGGCGGTGACGCGGCCGGCAAGAAGGCCGACGCCAAACTCATAGGCGACGGTTCCACCGCCGACACCGGCAAGCAGCCCCACCAGCCCGACAAGCCCGTCCCCCTGGAACCCGGCCAGACCCCGCCCCAGTTCGTGGTCTTCTCCTGGGACGGCGCGGGCGAGGTCGGCAACGGCCTCTTCCCGCGCTTCCTCCAGCTCGCCAAGGACCACGGCGCGGGCATGACGTTCTTCCTCTCCGGCCTGTATCTGCTGCCCGAGGACAAGAAGCGCCTCTACCGCCCGCCGAACAACCCCGTCGGCGCCTCCGACATCGGCTACCTCTCCGACCCGCACCTCAAGGAGACGCTGAAGTACGTCCGCCAGGCGTGGACCGACGGCCATGAGATAGGCACCCACTTCAACGGCCACTTCTGCTCGGGGCGCGGCACCGTCGAGCACTGGACCCCGGCCCAGTGGCAGAGCGAGATAGACCAGGCGATCGACTTCGTCACCAAGTGGAAGACCAACACCGGGTGGACGGACGAGGACCCGCTGCCCTTCGACTACCGGCGCGAGCTCGCCGGCGGCCGCACCCCCTGCCTGCTCGGCCAGGACAACCTGCTGCCCACCGCGCAGAAGCTGGGCTGGCGCTACGACGCCTCGTCGCCCGGCGGCACCCAGGTGTGGCCGGTCAAGCGGCACGGCCTGTGGGATCTGCCGCTCCAGCAAATACCCTTCCCCGGCCACTCCTTCCAGGTCCTGTCCATGGACTACAACATCCTGGCCAACCAGTCGAAGAATGCGACCAAGGCCCCGCCGGCCAACTATCCCGGCTGGCGCACGCAGGCCACCGAGGCCTACCTCGCCGGCTTCAAGCGCGCCTACCAAACCAATCGCGCGCCGTTCTACATCGGAAACCACTTCGAACAGTGGAACGGCGGCATCTACATGGACGCCGTCGAAGAGGCCTTCAAGGGCATCGCCGCGCAGCGGGACGCGAAGAAGGATGTGAGGCTCGTCTCCTTCAAGCAGTACTGCGACTGGCTCGACGTCCAGGACCCGAAGGTGCTCGCCAAGCTCCGTACGCTCGGGGTGGGACAGGCGCCCGCCGGTGGCTGGAACACGTTCCTGAAGACCGTTTAGGCGTTCCTGACAAGGGGCTTTACGGGCAGTCAGGGGGGCGCGCAAGATCCCCGAAACCTCCATGCGAAACTTTTCACATGTCCGTGAGTCCTGCTTTCCGACGCCGTCGCACCTTGACGCTGGCTGCGGCCGCCGCGGCCGCCGGCGCGCTGACCCTGACGGCCTGCGGTTCCGGTGGCACGTCCGGCGGTTCCGGTGACACCAAGTTCGTCACCGGCACCGGCGGCATCGCCACCGTGGCCAAGGGGGACCGGCAGAAGGCACCCGAGCTGTCCGGCGCGACCGTCGACGGCAAGCAGCTCGACGTCGCCTCCCTCAAGGGCAAGATCGTCGTCCTGAACGTATGGGGCTCCTGGTGCGCGCCCTGCCGGGCCGAGGCGCCGTATCTGGCCAAGGTCTCCAAGGACACGCGGGCCAAGGGCGTCGAGTTCGTGGGGATCAATACGCGCGACACGGACAAGGGTCCGGCCCAGCAGTTCGAGAAGGAATTCGGCGTCGACTATCCGAGTCTGTACGACCCGATCGGCAAGCTCATTCTGCGTTTTCCCAAGGGCAGCCTGAATCCGCAGGCCATTCCGTCGACGATCGTTCTCGACCGGAACGGAAAGATCGCCGCGCGCGCCCTCATGGCGCTCGACGACACCAAGCTGCACCAGATGATCGACCCGCTGATCGCGGAGAAGTGATCGCGTGATGGCACTGGCCGCCGTCGGCTCGATGAACGAGACGGTCTTCAGCGGGGCCCTTCTCGTGGCCCTGCCGGTCGCCGTGCTCGGCGGCCTCGTCTCGTTCTTCTCGCCCTGCGTACTGCCCCTGGTCCCCGGTTATCTCTCGTACGTCACCGGGGTCACCGGCACCGACCTGGCCGAGGCGAAGCGCGGGCGCATGGTCGCGGGCGCCAGCCTGTTCGTGCTCGGCTTCACCGCCGTGTTCGTCTCCGGCGGCGCGCTGTTCGGCTACTTCGGCAAGAACCTCCAGGACTACGGCGACACGCTCTCCAAGGTCCTCGGCGTCCTGATGATCCTCATGGGCGTCTTCTTCATGGGCCTCATGCCGTGGATGACCCAGCGGGAGTTCCGCTTCCACAAGCGGCCCGTGACCGGGCTCGCCGGGGCGCCGCTGCTCGGCGCGCTCTTCGGCATCGGCTGGACGCCGTGCCTGGGGCCCACGCTCACCTCGGTCAACGCGCTCGCGATGGACCAGGCGAGCGCCGGGCGCGGGGCGATACTGACGGTCGCGTACTGTCTCGGCCTCGGGCTGCCGTTCGTGCTCGCGGCGGTCGCCTTCCGCAAGGCGCTCGGCGCCTTCGGCTGGGTGAAGAAGCACTACGTATGGGTGATGCGGATCGGCGGCGGCATGATGATCGTGACCGGCGTGCTGCTGCTCACCGGCGCTTGGGCGGAGCTCGTCCAGCAGGTACAGGGCTGGTCCCAAGGCTTTCAGGTGGGTGTCTGACGCATGAGCAAGATCGACCAAACCGAACCGACTACGGAGCCCGACCTCGGCGAGGCCGGGGCACAGCTCTCCACCGCCCCCACCGAGGAACGCTCCAACGGTCCCGTCGGCATCGGCGTGATCGGCTGGATCCGCTGGTTCTGGCGGCAGCTGACCTCGATGCGGGTCGCCCTCATCCTGCTGTTCCTGCTGTCGCTCGGCGCCATCCCCGGCTCGCTGATCCCGCAGACCGCTGTCGACGAGATGAAGGTCGCCGACTTCCAGAAGCGGCACGACACCATCTCGCCGATCTACGAGAAGCTGGGCCTGTTCCACGTCTACAGCTCGGTGTGGTTCTCCGCGATCTACATCCTGCTCTTCGTCTCGCTCATCGGCTGCATCGTGCCCCGCACCTGGCAGTTCGTGGGCCAGCTGCGCGGGCTGCCGCCGGCCGCGCCGGGCCGTCTGACCCGGCTGCCCGCGTACACGACGTGGCGTACGGACGCCGAGCCCGAGCACGTCCGCGAGGCCGCGCTCGCCCTGCTCAAGAAGCGCCGCTTCCGCTCCCGGATCAGCGGGGACGCCGTCGCCGCAGAGAAGGGCTATCTGCGCGAGGCCGGCAACCTGATCTTCCACGTCTCGCTGATCGTGATCCTGGTGGCCTTCGCCACCGGACAGCTCTTCAAGTCCGAGGGCGGCAAGCTGATCGTCCAGGGCGACGGGTTCTCCAACACGCTCACCCAGTACGACGACTTCAAGTCGGGCTCGATGTTCGACAGCGAGGACCTGGCGCCGTTCAGCTTCACCCTGGACCGCTTCGACGCGACGTACGAGCGCTCGGGGCCCGAGCTCGGCACGGCCCGCGAGTTCAAGGCGCACGTCACCTACTCCGAGGGCGCCGAGGGCAAGCCGCAGCAGAAGACCATCGAGGTCAACAAGCCGCTGGTGGTGGACGGCTCCAAGGTCTACCTGCTCTCGCACGGCTACGCGCCCTCGGTCACCGTCAAGGACGGCAAGGGCGACGTCGTCTTCCACGGCGCGGTGCCGCTGCTGCCGATGGACAACAACCTCACGTCCAGCGGCGCCATCAAGGTGCTCGACGGCTACCGCGACGCCCAGGGCAACAAGGACCAGCTGGGTTTCGCCGCGTTCTTCGTGCCGACGTTCGGCGGCAAGGGCACCGGCGCCACCCAGATGTTCTCCAAGTTCCCCGCGCCCGACTTCCCGGTGCTCAACGTCGGCGCCTACCACGGTGACCTCGGCGTCAACTCGGGTCTGCCCAAGAACGTCTACCAGCTGGACACGGCGAGCCGGTCCATCAAGCCGTTCAAGGACGCCAACGGCACCATCCTGAAGAAGTTGCTGCTGCCCGGCGAGAGCCTTCAACTGCCGGACGGCGCCGGGTCGATCACCTTCGACAAGGGCCCCATCAAGCAGTGGGCGAGCTTCCAGATCTCCCACCAGCCCGGCAGCGGTCTCGCCCTCACCGGCGCGATCGGTGCCATCGCGGGGCTCGCCGGCTCGCTGTTCATCCAGCGGCGCCGGGTCTGGGTCCGGGCCGTCAGGGGCGACGACGGGGTGACCGTCGTCGAGATGGCCGGGCTCGGCCGCAGTGAGTCCGCGAAGCTTCCCGAGGAGCTGGCCGATCTCGCGGTCACGCTCATCCCGCAGGCGCCGACCGCGCCGGATCCAGAACCCCAACCCTCAGAAGTTCCTGCCGAAGGGGCTGAGAAGTGAATCTCGCCGCCACCACCAATGAGAGCCTGGCGCACACCAGCAACTACCTCATCTACTCGTCGATGGCCGTGTATCTGCTGGCCTTCTTCGCCAACATGGCCGAATGGCTCTTCGGCAGCCGCAGCAAGGTCGCCCGCACGGCGGCCGCGCTGACCGGCGCCGGGCAGGACGCCGTGGACGCGGGCACCGTCAAGGTCGAGGTCGCCACCAAGAACGGCGGCACCGCGGTCCTTGAGCGCCCCAAGGTCGTGACGCGGTCCCTCGCCGGCACCCGTGACGTGCCGGACGGGCCGGGCGCCTCCGGCGGGGACGAGAAGGGCGACCTCTACGGGCGCATCGCCATCTCCCTGACGGTGCTCGCCTTCCTCATCGAGTTCTCCGGTGTGCTCACCCGCGCGCTGTCCGTGCAGCGGGCGCCGTGGGGCAACATGTACGAGTTCAACCTGACCTTCTCCACGGTCGCGGTCGGCGTGTACCTGACGCTGCTGGCCCTCAAGAAGAACGTCGGCTGGCTCGGCCTCCCGCTGGTCACCACGGTCCTGCTCGACCTGGGCCTCGCCGTCACGGTCCTCTACACCGCGAGCGACCAGCTCGTCCCGGCGCTGCACTCCTACTGGCTGTGGATCCACGTCTCCACCGCGATCTTCTGCGGCGCGGTCTTCTACGTGGGCGCGGTCGCCACGATCCTGTACCTCTTCCGCGACCGGTACGAGTCCAAGCTCGCCGAGGGCGGCACTCCTGGCACCTTCGCGACCTCGGTCATGGAGCGCCTTCCGGCCGCGTCCTCGCTCGACAAGTTCGCCTACCGCGTGAACGCCGCGGTGTTCCCGCTGTGGACGTTCACGATCATCGCGGGCGCGATCTGGGCGGGGGACGCGTGGGGCCGCTACTGGGGCTGGGACCCCAAGGAGGTCTGGTCCTTCATCACGTGGGTCGCGTACGCCTGCTACCTGCACGCGCGCGCCACGGCGGGCTGGAAGGGCCGCAAGGCGGCGACGCTCGCGCTGATCGCGTTCGGCTGCTGGCTGTTCAACTACTACGGCGTCAACATCTTCGTCAACGGCAAGCACTCCTACGCGGGCGTCTGACCCGGGGCCGCTCTCAGCCCGGGCGCCTTGCCGGCTCCGCCGCGGTGGCTTGGCACGCTGGGTGCCCTACAGGGGCGCGGGGAACTGCGCGGGTGCCCCAGCATGGTCCGCACCCGTAAGGCGGCCGGGGCCGCTGGGGCTCCGCCCCAGACCCCGGTCTGCCCCACCCCACCCCTTCCCGAAACCCTCCGGGGGCGGGGAGGGCTGGATGCGAGTTCGGCTGCGGACCGTGGTTGGCTCGTCGCGCAGTTCCCCGCGCCCCTGACGGGACTGGTGCTGGCCCGCATGGGCATAGTCAGCCCGCCCGGGGCGGCACCTCGGAGGCGAGGGGGCTACGCCTCCTCGCCCAAGTCGCGCCGCTTGCGGTCCTCCAGGGACGCCAGGAACTCCGGGTTGTCGTCCGGCGCCGTCCAGCGCGCCGGCGCCCGGCGGACCTTGCCGGCGATCAGCCACGCGAGCGGTCCGACCAGCACCTCGCCGAAGAGCAGCACCACGATGATCCACACCACCTTGGGCAGGCCCTTGACGTCCTCCTCGGGGGTGTTGAGGCAGTCGATGAACGCGTAGACCCACACCGCGAGGACCAGCAGGAACGGCAGATACCTGAGCATGTTCTAAGGGTCCCCCCGGGAACGGTTTCGGGCCGTGCCTCGGCCCCGGTGACCGGCCCAGGGTATCGGGTGCCCGATACTGGACCCCATGGCTTATGACGATCTCCGATCGCTGCTCAGGGCGCTGGAGCGCGAGGGCGACCTCAAGCGCATCAAGGCCGAGGTCGACCCGTATCTGGAAGTCGGCGAGATCGTCGACCGGGTCAACAAGGCCGGCGGCCCGGCCCTCCTCTTCGAGAACGTCAAGGGCGCGTCCATGCCCCTGGCCATGAACGTGTACGGCACCGACCGCCGCCTGCTCAAGGCGCTCGGCCTCGCCTCGTACGAGGAGATCAGCGACAAGATCGGCGGGCTGCTCAAGCCCGAACTGCCCCAGGGCTTCGTCGGCATCCGCGAGGCCTTCGGCAAGCTCGGCTCGATGGTGCACGTGCCGCCGAAGAAGGTGAAGCAGGAGGCGGCCCCGGTGCAGGAGGTCGTCCTCAAGGGCGACGACGTCGATCTCGACCAGCTGCCCGCGCTGTTCACCTGGCCCGAGGACGGCGGCTCGTTCTTCAACCTGGGCCTCACCCACACCAAGCACCCCGAGACGGGCGTACGCAACCTCGGCCTGTACCGCCTCCAGCGCCACGACAAGCGCACCATCGGCATGCACTGGCAGATCCACAAGGACAGCCGAAACCACTACGCGGTCGCCGCCAAGCGCGGCGAGCGGCTGCCGGTCGCGATCGCCTTCGGCTGCCCGCCCGCCGTCACGTACGCCTCGACCGCGCCGCTGCCCGGCGACATCGACGAGTACCTTTTCGCCGGCTTCATCCAGGGCAAGCGGATCGAGATGGTGGACTGCGAGACCGTGCCGCTCCAGGTCCCGGCCAACGCCGAGGTCGTCATCGAGGGCTGGCTGGAGCCGGGCGAGATGCTGCCGGAGGGCCCGTTCGGCGACCACACGGGGTTCTACACCCCGCAGGAACCGTTCCCCGCCCTGACCATCGACTGCGTCACCATGCGCAGGCGCCCGCTGCTCCAGTCCATCGTGGTCGGCCGCCCGCCCACCGAGGACGGGCCGCTCGGCCGCGCGACGGAGCGTTTCTTCCTGCCGCTGCTCAAGATCATCGTGCCGGACATCGTGGACTACCACCTGCCGGAGTCGGGCGGCTTCCACAACTGCGCGATCGTCTCGATCGACAAGAAGTACCCCAAGCACGCGCAGAAGGTGATGCACGCGATCTGGGGCGCGCACATGATGTCGCTGACCAAGCTGATCGTGATCGTGGACGCCGACTGCGACGTGCACAACCTGCACGAAGTGTCCTGGCGGGCCTTCGGCAACACCGACTACGCCCGCGACCTGACCGTCGTCGAAGGCCCGGTCGACCACCTCGACCACGCCTCCTACCAGCAGTTCTGGGGCGGCAAGGCGGGCATCGACGCGACCGCGAAGTGGCCCGAGGAGGGGTACACACGCGACGGCGGCTGGCCGGCGATGGTCGAGTCGGACGCGGAGACGGCCGAGCGGGTGACAAGGCGTTGGAAGGAATACGGACTGTGAGGTGCTGGCAGATGATGGACAACGGCAGCGCGGAGCGCGGGTTTTCCCGCCGCCGCGAGGACGAACCGGGGCTCTCGTGAGCGCGTCCGCCGCAGCCGTCCCGCAGCCGGGCCGCACCAAGGCCTTCCTGCGCCTGGTCATGATCGAGCACTCGGTCTTCGCGCTGCCCTTCGCCTACACCGCCGCGCTCACCGCGATGTTCCAGCTCGACAAGAACATCCACTGGGGGCGCCTGCTCCTGGTCACACTCGCCATGGTGGGTCTGCGGACCTTCGCGATGGCGTGCAACCGGATCATCGACCGCGAGATCGACGCCCGTAACCCGCGCACCGCGGGTCGCGAGCTGGTGACCGGCGCGGTGTCGGTGCGCTCGGCGTGGACCGGCGCGCTCATCGCGCTCGTCGTCTTCCTCGGCGCCGCCGCCGCCCTGAACCCGCTGTGCCTGGCGCTCGCGCCCGTCGCGGTGGTGCCGATGGTGGTCTACCCGTACGGGAAGCGGTTCACCAACTTCCCGCAGGCCATCCTCGGCATCGCGCAGGCGATGGGTCCGGTCGGCGCGTGGATCGCGATCACCGGCTCGTGGTCGTGGGACGCGGTGATCCTGGGCCTGGCCATCGGCATCTGGATCGGCGGCTTCGACCTGATCTACGCCTGCCAGGACGTGGAGGCCGACCGGGGTCACGGCGTGAAGTCGGTGCCGGCCCGCTTCGGCATCCCGGCCGCCATCCACGGCGCCCGTGGCTGCCACACCGTCACGATGGCCCTGCTCGTCTGGTACGCGCTGGCGACCGGCGCCGGTGTCTTCTTCTGGCTGGGTCTGCTCATCGTGCTCGGCGCCTTCCTCTACGAGCACACGCTGGTCAAGCCGCATGACCTCTCGCGGCTCAACCGGGCGTTCTTCCAGGTCAACGGCTTCATCGGGATCGCGCTCTTCCTCTGCGCGCTGCTCGACCTGCTGGTGCGGGGCCTGACGGTGTAGCACCTGGCGCCGCCCGGGGCACGGCGTGCCGGATAGGCTCGGACACGTGGAGCACGTGAACGTACACAGTCAGCAGCGCACGCCCTGGATCGTCGGGGTGTCGGGTGCCTCGGGGACGCCGTACGCGGCGGCGGTGCTGCGCGCGCTGCTCGCGGCGGGGCAGAGCGTGGACCTGGTGGTCTCGCGGGCCTCGCGCCTGACTCTGCTCGACGAGACGGGCATCGCGTTCCGTGACGCGCACTGGCGCGACGATCTGCGGGCGTGGCTGGCGCGGGGCGCGGACGGCAAGCCGGACGCCTTCGGCGCCGTGGACGTGTCGGGCGTACGGCACTGGGCGGCCGGGGACCTGGCGGCGGGGCCCTCGTCGGGCTCGTATCCCGTGAAGGGGATGCTGATCGTGCCGGCGTCGACGGCGTGTGTGGCCGGGGTGGCGCTCGGGCTTTCGAAGGACCTGTTGCAGCGGGCCGCGAGCGTGACGCTCAAGGAGCGGCGGCGGCTGGTCCTCGCGGTGCGCGAGACGCCGTTGAACGGACAGACGCTCAGGCATCTGGTGACACTGGACGAGGCGGGCGCCGTGGTGCTGCCCGCCTCTCCGGCGTTCTACGCGGGGGCGACGCACATCCAGGATCTGGTGGACTTCGTCGCGGGGCGGGTGCTGGACGCGGCAGGGGTGCCGCACGGTCTGTACCGCCGCTGGGAGGGAGAGCTCGGCTCGGGGCACGCCCCCGGTGAGCGGGGCCGTGACCTCGAAGGAGGCTCAGGGAGGGGTTAGCGCTTCTTGGCGGCGCGCTTGGGGGCGCGGTCCTGAGGCGCGGGCTTGTGGGCACGGGACCGGTTGGCCAGGTCCTGAAGCTCGCGCATCCGGGCGTAGGCCATCTCGATCGTGTACACGGTGACAACTCCTGAAAGATCGTCTTTGATCTGCTGGAAAAGTATCCACACAGCTGAATGATTCGCAGGGTGTCGCCCCTGCATGCCTTAGATTCTACACGTAAACTCGCGGAATCGCTGAACAATGGAAGGCTTCAGGCATATGGACGCCGTCGATAGGCAGCTCATCCAGGCACTGCGGGAGAACGGCAGGGCCTCGTACGCGGAACTGGGCCGTCTCGTCGGCCTCTCCGGCCCCAGCGTCACCGACCGCATCAACCGTCTGGAGGCGGCCGGTGTCATCACCGGATACCGCGCCACGGTGGACTCCGCCTCGCTCGGCCTCGGCGTCACCGCGCTGATCGGCATCTCCCTGTCCGACGCCGCCGACCACGAGGACGTGGCCCGCCGCCTGCGCGATCTGGCCGAGATCGAGGACTGCTGGTTCATCGCGGGCGACGACTCCTACATGCTCAAGATCCGCGCCGGTGACGTGGACGGCCTGGAGAAGACGATCCGCCGCCTCGGCTCCACCAAGGGCGTCTCGCGCACCCGTACCACGATCGTGCTCTCCACGAAGTGGGAGAACCGGGTCGGGGAACTTCCCGAGTAGGGCGGGGCGTACCGTGGGTGGGGCCTGAAAGACACACATATGGGAGGCGGCCTTGATGGACGCGGGACTCAAGCGCGAGCTGGAGCAGAAGGTCCGGGCCGGTGAGCGGCTCAGCCGCGAGGACGGCATCGCGCTGTACGCGTCGGACGACCTGGCCTGGCTCGGCGGCCTCGCCCACGAGGTGCGCACCCGCAAGAACGGCGACGTCGTCCACTTCAACGTCAACCGTCACCTCAACATGACCAACGTGTGCACGGCGTCGTGCGCGTACTGCTCCTTCCAGCGCAAGCCGGGCGAGAAGGACGCGTACACGATGCGCATCGAGGAGGCCGTCCGCCTCGCCAAGGCGATGGAGAACGACAACCTCACCGAGCTGCACATCGTCAACGGGCTCCACCCGACGCTGCCCTGGCGCTACTACCCGCGCTCGCTCAAGGCCCTCAAGGAGGCGCTGCCGAACGTCGGGCTCAAGGCGTTCACGGCGACCGAGATCCACCACTTCGAGACGATCTCCGGGCTCGGCGCGAGCGAGATCCTGGACGAGCTCATCGAGGCCGGTCTCGAATCGCTGACCGGCGGCGGCGCCGAGATCTTCGACTGGGAAGTGCGCCAGCACATCGTCGACCACAAGACCCACTGGGAAGACTGGTCGCGCATCCACCGCCTGGCCCACCAGAAGGGCCTCAAGACCCCCTCGACCATGCTGTACGGGCACATCGAGGAGCCGCGCCACCGCGTGGACCACGTGCTGCGCCTGCGCGAGCTCCAGGACGAGACCGGCGGCTTCCAGGTCTTCATCCCGCTGCGCTACCAGCACGACTTCGTGGACATGCAGGACGGCAAGATCCGCAACCGGCTCCAGGCGCGCACCACCATGGCGACCGGCGCCGAGGCGCTGAAGACGTTCGCCGTCTCGCGCCTGCTGTTCGACAACGTGCCGCACGTGAAGTGCTTCTGGGTCATGCACGGCCTCCAGACCACCCAGCTCGCCCTCCAGCACGGCGCGGACGACATGGACGGCTCGGTCGTCGAGTACAAGATCACGCACGACGCGGACAACTACGGCACGCCCAACAAGCTGACCCGCGACGACCTGCTCGACCTCATCCGTGAGGCCGGCTTCCGTCCGGTCGAGCGCAACACGCGCTACGAGATCATCCGCGAGTACCCGGGCCCGGACCCGGAGCTGCGCGAGAGCCCGCAGCCGATGCGCTTCTGAGCGCGGCCCGTGGCTCCGACGTTCCGGCTCGGCCCGCCGGTCACCCCCGCCCTGCGTGACGGACTCCTCGCCCTGTGGGCCGAGGTGTCCGAGGCGGGCGGCGCGGTCGGCTTCGTACCGCCGGTCACCGTGGAGGACGTACGGCCCGAGCTGGTCAAGCACTTCGCGGCCATGGCCGAGGGGCGGATGCGGCTGCTCGCGGGCTTCGACGAGCGGGGACGCGTCGTCGCCACCGCGTTCATCGCGTACAACACCCACCGCCTCATGACCCACTGGGTGTGGCTGTACACGGTCATGGTGCACCCGGCCCACCAGGGCAAGGGGTACGGCCGGGACCTGATGGCGGCCGTCGCCGACGCCGTACGGACCCTCGACGGCATCGAGGCCATCCGGCTCACCTGCCGGGGCGGCACCGGCGCCGACCGCTTCTACGCCGCGTGCGGCTACAAGGAGGTCGGCCGGGTGCCGGGCGCGATCCGGGTGGCCGAGGGGGACGACCGGGACGACGTCATCATGCTGCTCCCGCTGAACTGATCCATTTGTGGGCGTGCTTCACTAGTCGGGCAGGTGCCACCGTAGAGAGAAGGTCGATCGTGAACGCCGCAAAGCCGAGCGCCACCATCTGGTACACCATGCTGCGCGTGGGGATCTTCATCGGCAGCCTGGTCTTCGTGGCCCTGCTGGTCCAGTTCGGCATCGTGCCCAAGGGCAACGGCAACTCGAACCTCATCTGGGTCATCCTGCTCGCCCTCGTCATCTCGGCGCCGCTCAGCTACGTGCTCCTGCGCAAGCAGCGCGACGCGATGTCCGCCCAGATCGTCAGCAAGGTGGAGAGCGCCAAGGCGAAGCTGGAGGCGAACCGTTCGCAGGAGGACGGCGTCATCCAGTAGCGCGCGCCGGCGCCCGCGCGGCGCCGCGTGAGGCCCTGCGCGGGCGCCGCGCCAGGCCCCGCACCCGACCCTTCACGGCCCGGCCCCGAAGCTCACCGCTTCGGGGCCGGGCCGTTGTCATGGGTGTCGTGGGTGCCGTGGGTGCCTGGCGGGGCCCGGCGGCGGACCCTCGGCCATCGCGGGGTAAAAGAAGTGCTTTGGGGTTCCCAAAGTTCAGGTGTTAACGTGTCCGACATGACGACAGCAGCTGTGCACCAGCACCCCACCGGCGGAGCCGTTCCGCTCGTGGCGCGTCTGCATGTCGACCTCTGCCGCTGCATGTCCGCGGTCTGTTGCCGCGACGTCTGACCCCGGCACCATGCGGCGGTGTCCCCAGCCTTACGTGACGGTCCTCACCGGCCAGTCCCTCGTGTACGGGCGCCGCGCTCATCTCTGAACGTCGACAAATCCCCGCCCTTGCCCACCAGGGAGTCCTTTCGTGTCCTCCGCGACCGCCCCGGAGCAGCCCAAGTCCGGCTTCTCCATATCCGCCAAGTTCCCGTTCTGGGCCCAGATCATCGCGGGCCTCGTCCTCGGCGGCCTGCTCGGCTGGCTCGCCCGGAGCCAGGACATCAGCTGGCTCAAGTCCACGCTGGAACAGATCGGCGACACCTTCGTCCAGCTCCTGAAGCTGGCCGTCGCGCCGCTCGTCTTCTTCGCGATCCTGGTGTCGATCACCAACCTGCGCAAGGTCAACAACGCCGCGCGGCTCGCCTCGCGCACCCTGCTCTGGTTCATGATCACGTCGCTGATCGCGGTGGCCATCGGCCTCGCCATCGGGCTGCTCACCAACCCGGGCTCGGGCACGGGCCTGACCCCCAAGGACGGCAAGCTCCCCAAGCACACGGGCAGCTGGCTCGACTTCCTGACCGGCATCATCCCGACCGACGTCGTGACGCCGTTCACCGAACTCAACGTCCTCCAGATCGTGTTCATGGCCGCCGTCGCCGGCATCGCCCTGCTCCAGCTCGGCGAGAAGGCCAAGCCGATCCTCACGCTCAGCGAGGCCGTGCTCGAACTCCTCCAGAAGGCGCTGTGGTGGGTCATCCGGCTCGCCCCGCTCGGCACCCTCGGCCTCATCGGCTTCGCCATCGCCGACTACGGCTGGGACCTCATCGGCAAGTACGCCACCTTCACCGCCGACGTCTACATCGGCTGCGCCCTGGTGATGTTCGGCGTCTACCCGCTGCTGCTCGCCACCGTCGCCAAGGTCAACCCGCTCCAGTTCTTCAAGGGTGCCTGGCCCGCGATCCAGCTGGCGTTCGTCTCCCGCTCCTCGGTGGGCACGATGCCGCTGACCCAGAAGGTCACCGAACGCCTGGGCGTGCCCAAGGAGTACGCCTCCTTCGCGGTGCCCTTCGGCTCCACCACCAAGATGGACGGCTGCGCCGCGATCTACCCGGCGCTCGCGGCGATCTTCATCGCCCAGATCTTCGACGTGCACCTCGGTGTCGGCGACTACCTCCTGATCGCCTTCGTGTCGGTCATCGGCTCCGCCGCCACGGCCGGCCTGACCGGCGCCACGGTCATGCTGACGCTGACCCTCTCCACCCTGGGCCTGCCCCTGGAGGGCGTCGGCCTGCTCATGGCCATCGACCCCGTCCTCGACATGATGCGTACGGCCACGAACGTGGCGGGCCAGGCGCTGGTTCCGGTCATCGTGTCGGCCCGGGAGAAGATCCTGGACCTGGACGCGTTCAACCGGGCCTCCGCCTCCCCGGTCGAGGAGCCCGCCCCCGCCCACGAGCCCACCCCGGTCCCGGCCGCCGCCTGACCCCGGCCCTCCCTCCCACGACGCCCGCGCCCCGCCTGCCGGGGGCGCGGGCGCCGGGCTGTGCGGGTGGTCCCGCCGCCGCCCGGGACGTCACCGGGGCGGCGTCGTCCCGTCAAGGCGGGTCGTCGCGGGGGTGGTGCGGGGCGTGATGGTGACGCCGGTCAGCCAGAGTTTGAGGCGGCGGCCGACGGGGCGTTCCACGCCCCGGTGCACCGCCCAGGCCGCCGCGAGCAGCGCCGCGACGAGGCCGGCCAGCAGGAGATGGGCCGGTACCCGCGTGTGGAGGCGTTCGATCACGGCCCAGCCTATGGACTCGTGCAGGAGGTAGAGCGGGTAGGTCAGGGCGCCGGCGGTGGTGAGGCGGCGCCAGTTGAGGAAGTCCAGTTTTCCGAGCGCCACGGCGAGCAGGATGGCGTAGAAGGCGGTGACGACGGCCAGGGCCACCGTCCAGGAGGGGCGCAGCCCCACCCAGTTCTCGTCGTGGACGAGCCCGGTCAGCCGGTGCTGTGCCAGCAGCCACGAGGCACCGAGGAGCAGCCACAGGACCGGCGCGGGCCGGAAGCGGTGCATGAGGTACAGCACGATGCCGCCGACGAAGAAGGGGGCGAACTGTGGCTGGAAGACGACGGTCATGAGCGGGATGCCCGAGCTCGGCGCGAGGATGGCGCCCAGCAGCCACAGGCCGCAGAAGGCCACCACGCGCCGGTAGGTCAGACCGCCGTACGCGACGACGGCGAAGAGCAGATAGAACCGCGTCTCCGCCCAGAGCGACCAGTACGAGGGGTCCACATGGGCCACGCCCAGGGGTTCGTGGACCATCGTGAGGTTGGTCAGGACGCGCGAGAGCGTGATCGTCCGGTCGCCGGCGCACCACAGGACGGCGGCGGTGGTCAGGACGCACACCCAGAACGCCGGGTACAGCCGCACCACGCGGCTGACGAAGAAGTCGCGCGGGGTCCGTCCCCAGCAGCTCATGCAGATGACGAACCCGCTGATCATGAAGAACAGCTCGACGCCGAGCCAGCCGTATCCGGCGACGCTGTGGGCGAGCGGGAAGAGCGCGGCCGTGCTCCGGCCCCAGGCCCCCCGGTCGCCGTACCGGTCGTAGCCGAGGAAGTGGAACGCCACCACCATCAGCGCCGCGATCAGCCGCAGCCCGTCCAGTACGTAGAGCCGCGGCGGTCCGGCCTTGGCGGCCGGGGCCTGGGGGAGCGGCCGGGTGGTGCGCGGGCGGGAGAGCGTGGAACGCAGAGCTGTGTCTGACAAGGCGGGGATCCTAGCCGGAGCCGGTCGCGGCCGTTCCGGTCGGTTCGGGGATGGCGCTGTGTACGAGTGCGATGACCTGGGTTCTTCCTGCACGCTAGTACATACCCCGTACGTTCGATTTCGTGCGGGGTGCGCGCCCGCCCCGGGCGGGCCGGGGCGGGCGCGGCGGTCATCGCGTGCGGCGCCCGGTGGCAGGTGGCCCCAACGCCCTCGCGGGGGTCAGCAGTTGGCGTGGGTGGGACGGTCCGCGAAACGGTCGGCAAGCCAGTTCGCGGCCGGTACGCCGCCCACCGTCACACCGCCGATGTGGCCGAGCAGCGCCAGCGCGTGCCACTCCACGTCCGCGCCACGGGCGCACCAGTCCGAGCGGAGCCCCTGGCCCACCGGGTACGGGATCAGCTCGTCGAGGGTGGCGTGGTACAGATACACCGGCGCGTCCGGGCGCTGGGTGCCGAGCCGGGACCGCTCCAACGCGGCCTGCCAGTCCGGCTGTTGGAGCGGGTTGCGCACGGTCAGGTCGGTGATGTGCTTGAAGGAGCCCACCGTGGTGTCGACGGCCACGCAGTTGTTCCTGAAGTAGTCCACCAGCGCCTTGCCCGCCGGGTTGAGATACGTGTCGAGCCTCAGCTCGGGGAAGGCCGCGTCCTGGCCGGCCGCCGCCATGAAGATGAGGCCGGAGCCGAGGCCGCCGTCGTCGGCGGCGGCGACCTTCATCAGATCGGCCGGGACGCCGCCGGTCGCGGTGCCCTTCACCAAGAGGTCGGGCGCGTAGGTCCGGTGCAGCTCGGCGGCCCAGGCGGCGGCCTGGCCGCCCTGCGAGTAGCCCATGATCCCGACGGGGGAGGCCGCGTCGACGCCGGGGACGCCGAGGCGTTCGGCGGCGCGGGCCGCGTCCAGGACGGCGGTGCCCTCGGCGCGGCCGACGGTGTAGGTGTGGTCGCCGGGCGTGCCGAGCCCTTCGTAGTCGGTGACCGCGACCGCCCAGCCCTTCTGCACCACCTGGTTGATCAGGGTGGCCTCGACGGCCGTCCCGAGGGGGAAGTTGGCGCTGGGCGCGCACGAGTCGGCGAGCCCGACCGTGCCGACGGCGTACGTCACCAGGGGGCGGGGGCCGGTGTGGCCGTCGGCGGGCACGATGACCGTGCCGGAGACGACGTTCGGGGCGCCCGTGGCGCTGGTGGAGCGGTAAGTGACGTGCCAGGCACGGGTGTTGGTCCACTGGCCCGGCAGCGGGTGGAAGGCGGTGGGGGACTGGGTGACGATGTCGCCGGGTGTGAGGGATGACGGGGACACGGGGGACACCGGGGACGCGGGGCTCTGGGCGAATGCGGTGGGGGTGGCTGCCGAGAGGAGGAGTGCGGCGGCCACGACACCGGCGACTCGGGTACGGATGTGCATGCGGCTCTCCCAACGGTCCGATGTGGCTTGGCAGTTGAGGAGAAGGTAATGACTGTCCGGCGCCCCCGGAGCTGACCGTACCGCTCACCTTCACTGACCGGGCCTCACGGACGGGGGGGCCATCCGCACGGCGCGGCGCCGCCCCCGTACCCACCCGCGCTGCGGCGCGGCCCCGCCCTCAGTGCTCCAAGCGGTAGGCGCCCGGCGTCGTCCCCGTCCAGCGGCGGAAGGCGCGGTGGAAGCTGGTGTCCTCCGAGAAGCCGAGGCGCGCCGCGATCTCCGCGATCGGCTCGCGCCCCGAGGCGAGCCCCGCGATCGCCGCGTCGCGCCGCACCGCGTCCTTGAGCTGCTGGAACGACGTACCCTCCCGGCCCAGGCGCCGGCGCAGGGTGGCGGGCGACATCGCGAGCCCGGCCGCCGTCTCCTCCAGGGTGGGAAGGCGGGGCGAGGAGCGCAGCGAGCCCGCGAGCGCGCGGCCCACCTGCTCGCCCACCGTCGAGCCGTAGGTGTGCCGGCTGAGCAGTTCGAACGGCGAGCGGCGCAGCATCTGCCCGAGCGCGGCCTCGTCCCGGATGAGCGGCGCGGTCAGCAGGCGCGCGTCGAACACGGCCTCCGTGCGGGCGCCGCCGAACCTGACCGGGCAGCCGAACAGCGACTCGTACTCCCACTGGTGCGAAGGCGCGGGATAGCCGAAGGCGGCGCGGGCCAGCGGGATCCTGCGGCCCACGAGCCAGCTGCACAGCCGGTGCCAGATGATCACGAGGCATTCGGTCAGAAAGCGGTCCTCGTCCCGGCCCGCGAGATCGCCAAGGACCGCGAACACGGCGTCGGGGCCGCTGACTTCGAGAGCGAGCTCGGGGCCGTGCGCGAACAGGCCGTAGAAGGCGGTGCCCCGGCGCACCGCCGCGCCGAGGTCGCGGCAGCCCAGCACGGCATGGCACATCATCGCGAAGGTGCCGGGCCTGCTGGGGGCGCCGCCGAGGCCGAGGAACTCGTCCCCCGTCGCCCGGTACAGGGCGCGGAAGAGGCGGGCGAACTGGGCCGGGGTGACCCGCGCCCGGTCGTCCCCGAGCAGCAGCGGCGGGATGCCGGACGCCTGGAGCAGGGGCACGGTGTCGATGCCGTGCCGCTCTGCGCCGCGCAGCACGGCCCGCACATGGTGCACGGTGATCGTCGGCTCCGCCATGGCCAACGACCGTAGCGGGGTTGAGCGTTGAGGTCAGCCGGGGTGACGTTTCCCGTCATCCCGCGCGGCCGGGACCCGTACCTACCGTCGGGTCATGACCCTCCGCAGCCCGCACCAGGAGCCGTCCCCGCGCCCCCGTACGCTCGCCGTGTTCACCGAGTGGGCCGCCGAGCGCCATCCCGGCGAGCCGGCCCTGCGGTTCCGTGACGCGGGCGGCGGGTGGGCCGTCGTGACCTACGCCGAACTGCGCGAGACCGTACGCCGCACCGCGCGCGGGCTGCTCGCGCTCGGCATCGGACCGGGTGAGCGGGTGGCGATCCTCGCGGAGACCCGGCCCGAGTGGACGTACACGCACTTCGCCGCTCTCGCGGTCGGCGCGGTGGTGGTGCCGGTGTATCCGACGGCGGGCGACGAGGAGGCGGCGTGGGTGCTGGCCGACTCGGGAGCGAGGGCGGTCTTCTGCGAGGGGCCCGATGCGGCGGACCGCGTGGCGCGGCTGCGCCCGGAGCTGCCCGCGCTCGCCCATGTGCTGCCGCTGACGGGTCCCGGCGGGCCGGACGGGTCCGCCGTACCGGTCGACGACCTGCTGGCCCGGTCCCGCGCGGTGCGGCCCGAGGACGACGCCGAACTCGTCTACACCTCCGGTACCACCGGGCCGCCCAAGGGCTGCCGGCTCACCCACGGCAACCTGGGCGCCGTGCAGGACGCGACCCTGCACCTCATCGACGGCGGCCCGGGCGACCGCACCTACCTCTATCTGCCCCTCGCCCACCTGTTCGCCCAGCTGATCCAGTTCTCCACGCTCCTGAACGGCGGGGAGCTGTGTTACTTCGGCGGCCGGATCGAGGACGTGCTGGGCGAGCTGGCCGAGGTGCGGCCGACCCACCTGCCGTCCGTGCCGCGCCTGTTCGAGAAGGTGTACGCGGCGGCGCGTTCGCTCGCCGAGGCGCGCGAGGGCGGCGCCGGGCGGTTCGACGCGGCGGTCGCGCTCGGCGTCCTCGCGGCGGACGGACAGCTTCCTGCGGAGCGGAAGTCCGCGTACGAAGCCGCGGACGCCTCGCTGTTCAGCCTGGTCAGAGCGGCCTTCGGTGGCCGCCTCCGGTGGGCTTTCACCGGCGGCGCCCCGATCGACCCGGCCGTACTCGACTTCCTGCGGGCCTCGGGGGTCGGAATCTTCGAGGGGTACGGGATGACCGAGTCGGCCGGGGTGATCTCGCTCAACCACCCCGGCGCGGTGCGGTACGGCTCGGTGGGGCGGCCGGTGCCGGGGTGCGAGGTGCGGATCGCGGCCGACGGGGAGGTGCTGGCCCGGGGGCCGATGATCTTCCCCGGATACCACGCGAACGCCCGGGGCACCGAGGAGGCGCTGGACGCGGAGGGGTGGCTGCGCACGGGGGACCTCGGCGCGGTCGACGCGGACGGCTTCCTGACGATCACGGGCCGCAAGAAGGACCTGATCATCACGTCCGCCGGCAAGAACCTGACGCCCTCGCACGTGGAGCTGGCCATCGAACGGTCCCGGTTCGTCTCGCACGCGGTGATGGTGGGCGACCGCCGCCCCTACCCGGTCGCCCTGATCACGGTGGCCGCGGAGGAGGTGGCGGGCCGTGGCGAGGAGGAGGTGCGGGCGCTGGTGGGAGAGGCGGTGGCGGCGGCCAACGCGTGCGTCTCGCGCCCCGCGCGGATTCGGGACTTCGCGGTGCTGGCGCGGGACTTCTCGGTGGAGGCGGGGGAGCTTACACCGACGTTGAAGGTGCGTAGGGCGGTGATCCTGGAGCGGTACGGGGCCCAGATCAACACCCTGTACCCCTGACCCGGGCCGCCCCCGAACCCGCCCGCGTGGTTGCTCGCGCGCCTGGGGGGCACCAGGTGCGTTTTTGGGTGCGGACCGTGCCGGGTTGCCCGCGCAGTTCCCCGCGCCCCTGGGGGTGTGCCTGTGTGTTTTCGGGTGCGGTCCGTGCCGGGTTGCCCGCGCAGTTCCCCGCGCCCCTGAGGGTGCACCTGTGCGTTTTGGGGTGCGGATCGTGCTGGGTTGCCCGCGCAGTTCCCCGCGCCCCTGGGGGGGTATCTGTGTGTTTTCGGGTGCGGATCGTGCTGGGGCACCCGCGCAGTTCCCCGCGCCCCTGGCGGCACTGGTGTGTGGCGGAACTCAGCGGCTCCGGGTGCCCTACAGGGGCGCGGGGAACTGCGCGGGCAACCCAGCACGGTGGGCGGACGAACGCACACCTGACCCACCCCAGGGGCGCGGGGAACTGCGCACAACGCACCCCGGGCCGCGCCCGAAGGCATCCGCAGCCGGGCCGCGCCCGAAGGCATGCGCGCCCGTGAGGCAAAAGGCAGGAGCCCCGTCCAAGTGGACGGGGCTCCTTGGGTACTGCTAAGTCAGCGATCGCCAACCCGGAGAAGGTTAGGCCGGGGTGACATTCTCCGCCTGCGGGCCCTTCGGACCCTGAGTGACGTCGAAGTTCACGACCTGGTTCTCCTCCAGGGAGCGGAAACCAGACGCGTTGATCGCGGAGTAGTGGACGAAGACATCCGGGCCGCCGCCGTCCTGGGCGATGAAGCCGAAGCCCTTTTCAGCGTTGAACCACTTCACGGTTCCGGTAGCCATAAGCCCTCCTTGGGCCAAAGGGTTGCCCTGCTCCAGAACCTGCAAACAAGTCTGAAAACTACAAAAGCCTGCGGGTTACATGCTCCGCAGGCTCTGTACTGCAAGGGAAACCAAACTGCAACTTGCGCTGAGCGTAGCACGCGGCTCGGGCCCGGCGGTAGAGGGAAAGATCACTCGGCTCGGACGTTTGTCCGCCCCCTGAGCAGGCCCGGGACCCCGCCCACGCCCCCGCGAACCACCCCGCCCGCCGTCTTCGGGCGGCGCCCCGCCAGGCCCGGCGCGGTCCACGAAGTGGGACGGGTCTAGCCTCGGCATGTGGACAATTCAACCAGCCCCCAGCAGCACGGCGACCGGCCCCGCGTCGGCCACATCCAGTTCCTCAACTGCCTGCCCCTGTACTGGGGCCTGGCCAGAACGGGCACCCTGCTCGACCTGGAGCTGACCAAGGACACCCCGGAAAAGCTCAGCGAGCAGCTGGTCAACGGCGACCTCGACATCGCCCCGATCACCCTCGTCGAGTTCCTGCGCAACGCCGACGACCTGGTCGCCTTCCCCGACATCGCGGTCGGCTGCGACGGGCCGGTCATGTCCTGCGTGATCGTCTCGCAGCGTCCCCTCGAAGAGCTGGACGGCGCCCGCGTCGCGCTCGGGTCCACCTCGCGGACCTCCGTACGCCTGGCGCAGCTCCTGCTCGCCGAGCGCTACCAGGTGGCCCCCGAGTACTACACGTGCCCGCCCGACCTCGGCCTGATGATGCGCGAGGCGGACGCCGCCGTACTCATCGGAGACGCGGCCCTGCGCGCCTCGCTGCACGACGCCCCCCGGCTGGGGCTCCAGGTCCACGACCTGGGCGCGATGTGGAAGGAGTGGACGGGACTGCCGTTCGTCTTCGCCGTGTGGGCGGCCCGCAAGGACTATCTGGCCCGCGAGCCCGGCCTCGTCCAGCAGGTGCACGAGGCGTTCCTCGCCTCGCGTGACCTCTCCCTCGAAGAGGTCACGAAGGTGGCCGAGCAGGCGGCCCGCTGGGAGGTCTTCGACGCCGAGCTCCTGGAGCGCTACTTCACGACGCTCGACTTCCGCTTCGGGACCCAACAGCTCGACGGCGTACGGGAGTTCGCCCGCCGCACCGGCCCGACGACCGGGTTCCCGGCGGACGTGAGCGTGGAACTGCTCGCGCCGTGAGGGACGCGGCCGTGATGAGCGGAGGCGGTCGTAACGGGAGGCGGTTCAGGAGGACGGGACCGGGGCCAGCATCTGCTTGCTGATCCACTCCATGGTGCCCTCGCCCATGCCCTCCACGTAGGTGTGGGCGTTGTGGGTGCCGTTCTGGATCATCTGGAGGCGGGTCTTCACCGGGCCCTTGCCGTACGTCTCGATGAACTGCTTCACCTTGGGTATGACCGTCGTCTCCTTGGTGCCGACCTGGAAGGCGAGCGCGACCTCGGGGCCCTTCTTGTCGATCAGGTCCTGCGCCAGCTTCTCCGGGTTGTTGGCCTGCTTCTCGGCGTCGTGGCCGGCCCACAGCGGGGAGTCGGGCACGATGTCCGGGCCCGAGGCGATCGCGGCCTTGAAGAGGTCGGGCCGTTTGAGCACGGACTTCAGGCCGACGAACCCGCCGGACGAGGAGCCCATGAAGGCCCAGCCGTCGCGCGACTTGAAGGTGCGGAAGTTGGCCCGCACCAGGTCCGGCACGTCCTCGGTCATCCAGGTGCCCATCTTGGCCTGTCCCGGGATGTCGCTGCCGTCGTAGTAGTGCTTGGCGTCCGGGTTGAGGACCGGCATGACGACGATGAACGGCAGGCTCTTGCCGGTCTTGGACCAGGCGCTGATGCTGCTCTGGAGCTTGAGGTCGGTGCCCATCCAGTAGTTCTTGGGGTAACCGTTTCCTCCCGGCAGCGCGATGAGCACCGGGAAGCCGCTGTTCTGGTACCGGGGGTCGAAGTACTGCTTGGGCGCCCACACCCACACCTTGCCCGTGAACCCCGACTTCGCGCCCTTGAGCGTGGTCACGCCGATCTTGGTGCCGTCGCCCAGGGTGCTCTGCGTGGTGAACTCCGCCTCGGGGCCGGTCGGCAGCTGCGTCTGCGCGGCCGCGCCGTCCTTGGCGGAGGCGTCGCCGTTCTTCTCCCCGCTGTGCGCCGGCGCCTGGGCGGTGGCCCGGGCCGACGGGCCGCTCGTCCCCGAGTCGAAGCTGACCGGCTTGCCCTCGTCCGAGCAGCCGGTGACCAGCACGACCGAGCCGATGACGGCGGCCCCTATCAGAGCGGCGGGACGGCGACGGTTCATTTCGGGGGCTCCGTGCATCTGGGATCGGGGACAGCGGACGACGGGAAGGGGGAGGCGGCGGGGCGTCCGGGCGGGCCCGCGCGAAGGTATGGGCGATTCAGCATGAACTACACCAGTCAAGAGTGCGGAACTCGCCATTCGGTTCGCCCCCCTCCCCCTCCACCCACCCCATCCGGACGTGATCCCGCGCACGTGGGGGGTGACGGGGTGGGGGGTGTGCCGGGGACGGGACACCGGCGGCCGGGGCCGCCCGGCCCCCGGCCCCGCACCCTCGGTCCTTCCGCGCCCGGGGCAGCCATTAGCCTCGGGTGGGCCGGAGCAGGGCGATGGGCCGGGCGGGCCGACGGGGGAGGAAGACGACCATGCGAGTCCTGGTGACCGTCGTACAGGAGGGTGCACCTCCGTACGACGTCATGGTCAACGCCGACGACGACGCGGTGGCCCGGGACGTGGCGCGGGCGCTGGCCGCGTCGGGCTCGGGGCCGGGGCAGGCCGAACGCCCGTCGCAGGTGGTCGTGGCGCTGCCGGGGACCGTTCTCGACCAGCGGTACGGGGGCCGGAGCGCCGAGCCGGTCCTGTGGGCGGACGGGCATCGCTGTGATCCGGACACCCCGGCCGGCCGGATCCTCCGGGACGGCATGCGGGTCTCGGTCGACGACTCCATAGGCCCGCTGCTGCGCAAGGGCGAGCCCGTGGGCTGGTACGAACTGCGCGTCGCCGGCGGACCCGGCGCGGGGCGGATCGCCCGGCTCGCGGTGGGCACCGCGACCTTCGGGTCGGCCACGACCTGCACCCTGGCGGCCCCCGACCCCGTGCTGGCGCCCGTCGCCGGACAGATCACCGTCGACGTCCGGGGCGGAGCGAGCCTCACCCCGCAGCACGGCTCCACGCTGCTCATGGACGACGAGCCGGTCGAGGCCGCGCAGGACTGGCCGTTCGGCGGCGTCGTACGAGCGGGGGACTCGCTGTTCGTCCTGGACCGGGTCGGCGAACCGGACGCCCACCTGTCCGCGACCGGTGAGGGAGGTCTCGCCTACAACCGGCCGCCTCGGCTCTCCCCGGTGCGGCCCCGTCCCCGGCTCTCCATGCCGGTCGAGCCGTCCAAGACCGAGCGCACCCGCTTCCAGACGATCTCCGCGCTCACCCCGATGATCTTCGGTCTGGTCATGTACTTCGTGACCAAACAGGTCTACATGCTGCTGTTCTGCGCGATGTCCCCGGTGATGATGCTGGGCCAGTGGATCAGCGACAATCGCGACGGCAAGCAGCGGAACAAGAAGTCGCTCAAGCAGTACAAAGCGGAACTCGCCGCGTACGAAGCCGAGTTGGCCCGTCTGGGCAAGGAGGACCAGCGCAACCGCAGGGCCGACAACCCCGACCCGGCACAGGTGCTGCTCTTCGCCACCGGTCCCCGCCGCCGGCTGTGGGAGCGCCGCCGTACCGACGTCGACGTCATGCGGCTGCGGGTCGGGGTGGGCACGCTGTACGCCGACATCGAACTCACCCACGGACAAGGCGCGGCCTACGGAGAGGAGCAGCCCGAACCGCCGCTCCTGTCCCACCTGCCGGTCACCCTGTCGTTCCCCGGGCTCGGCGTCGTCGGTGTCTCCGGCGACCGTCCGCGAGCGCTCGCCACCGCGCACTGGCTCGCGGTTCAGGCCGCCGTGCTGCACAGCCCCCGTGAGCTGTCCATAGTCTTCCTGGCGGCCTCCGCCCAGGCCGGAGCGGACTGGAACTGGGCGCACTGGCTGCCGCACGCCGCGCCGCAGCAGGGTCAGGACTGTGTCGCCCTGGTCGGCTGCGACAGCGAGGCCATCGCGCGGCGCGTGAACGAACTCCTCAACGAGCTGGCCCGGCGCAAGGCCGCCCAGGAGAGTTCGGGGGCCATGATGAGCGGCGCCCCGGGGGACGAGCCGCACATCCTGCTCGTCCTGGACGGAGCACGGCTGCTGCGCCGCATGCCCGGCGTACCGCAGCTCCTCCAGGAGGGGCCGCGGCACGGGATCTTCGCGCTCTGCCTGGACGAGGACGACCGGCTGCTCCCCGAGGAGTGCAAGGCCGTCGTGTGCTGGACGCCGCACTCGCCGACCCATGTGCAGCTGCGGGGCTCGGGCCTGGAGTCGGTCGGCGAGGTGCTGGCCGATCAGGTCGGCCCCGACTGGTGCGATCTGCTCGCCCGCTCCCTCGCCCCGGTCCGCGACGTCAGCCGGGACGACGCGGGCGGAGCTCTGCCCACCGCGGCCCGGCTGCTCAGCCTGCTCGACATGCCCGACCCGAGCGGCGCCGACATCGAACGGATCTGGCGGGCCGGGGGCTCGACCACGGCGGCTCCCATCGGAATCGCGGCCGACGGCGTCTTCACCCTGGACATCCGCAGGGACGGCCCGCACGCGCTGGTGGCGGGTACGACCGGCGCCGGCAAGTCCGAACTCCTCCAGACGATCATCGCCTCGCTGGCCGTCGCCAACCGGCCCGACGCCCTCAACTTCGTCCTCATCGACTACAAGGGCGGCAGCGCCTTCATGGACTGCGCCCGGCTTCCGCACACCGTCGGCATGGTCAGCGACCTCGACGCCCACCTCACCGAGCGGGCCCTGGCCTCGCTCGCGGCCGAACTGCACCGCCGCGAGACGATCCTCTTCAACACCGGCACCAAGGACATCGAGGACTACAACGACACCCGTAAATTCCGCCCCGAACTGGAGCCGATGCCGCGGCTCGTCCTGGTCATCGACGAGTTCGCCTCGCTGGTCGCCGAACTTCCCGACTTCATCGCGGGCCTCGTCGACATCGCCCGCCGAGGCCGTTCACTCGGCGTGCATCTGGTGCTGGCGACCCAGCGTCCGGCCGGTGTCGTCAGCGCCGACATCCGGGCCAACACCAACCTGCGCATCGCGCTGCGCGTGACGGACGGCAGTGAGTCCATGGACGTCATCGACGCCGCGGACGCGGGCGCCATCGCCAAGTCCACCCCGGGCCGCGCCTACGTACGCTCCGGCGCGCAGTCCCTGGTCGGCGTCCAGTCCGCCCGCATCGGTGGCCGCCGTCCGGCCACGGGAAAGAGCGGGCCCAAGGCGGTGCTCTCGCCGTTGCCGTGGACCGCGTTCAGCCGCCCGTTGCCGAGATCGGCGGAGTCGGAGGACGACGGCACGATGGTCACCGACCTGGCCGTACTCGTCGACGCGATCAGGGGCGGCTCCGACGCCATGGGCTTCCCGCCGCCCCGCAGTCCCTGGTTGCCCCCGCTGCCCGAGCACGTCACGCTCGAAGCGCTCACCGCCGCGGCGGGCCCCGCCCCCGCCCACGGCGACGTTCCGCCCATCGGGTTCGCCCTCACCGACCTGCCGGCCCAGCAGGCCCGCAAGCCCTTCGCGCTCGACCTCGTCGCGGGCGAACACACGATGCTGGCCGGCGGCGCCCGGTCGGGCCGCTCGACGGCCCTGCGCACCCTGGCCGGTTCGCTCGCCAGGACCGCCTCGCCGCGTGACGTACACGTCTACGCCATCGACTGCGGCTCCAACGCCCTGCTGCCGCTGGTGCGTCTGCCGCACGTCGGAGCGGTGGTCAACCGTGACGAACCCGACCGCGTGCGCCGGCTCCTCGACCGGCTGCTCGGCGAGATCAGCCGGCGCCAGCAACTGCTCGCGACGCAGGGCGCGTCCAGCGCGGCCGAACAGCGCGCGTCGGCCGCGCCCGAGGACAAGCTGCCCTGGATGGTGCTGCTGCTCGACAGCTGGGAGGGCTACTTCTCCACGTTCGAGAACTACAACTACGGCCAGCTCATCGAGCAGGCCCAGCGCATCTTCCGTGAAGGCTCCGCGGTCGGCCTGAAGGTCGTCATGACGTCCGACCGCAGCGGTCTGAGCGGCATGGTCGCCTCGGCCTTCCAGGACCGTCTGATCCTGCGGTTCGCCGACCCCAACGACTATTCGATGGCGGGCCTGCAACCGCGCGAAGTACCCAAGAACATGCCCCCGGGCCGCGCTCTGCGCATCACCGACACCGGCACGGAGGAGACGCAGATCGCTCTCCTCGACGAGGACCCGAGCGGCCAGGCCCAGGTGCGGACGCTCCGCGAGATCGCCGAGCGGGCGCGCAAGGACCACGGCCGTACGCCGGCCCGGTTCCGCCCGATGCGCGTGGACGCGCTTCCCGCCCGTATCACGGCCGGTGAGGCGATGGCGCTCGATCCCGACTTCGCGGCGCCGTCCAAGCTGTGGGCGCTGCTCGCCGTCGGCGGGGACGAACTGGCGCCCGTCGGGATCGACTTGGAGGAGTCGGGCCCCGGCTTCGTCATCGGCGGGCCGCCGAAGTCGGGCCGCTCCACGGCCCTGATGTGCGCGGCCGATTCGCTGCTCGCCCAGGGCACGCCGCTGGTCCTTGTCACCCCCCGGCGCTCCCCGCTGCGCGACCTGGAGGGACGCGAAGGGGTCCTGGGAATCCTCGACGGGGAGGCCAGGGAGGACGATCTGGAGGAGCTGGTGGAGAAGGCGGAGGGCCGCCCCTACGTGATCCTCGCGGACGACGCCGAACTGCTCTACGACACCAGGCTCGACGAGGCGCTTGAGGCGATCCTGCGCAAGGGCGTCGACGGGGGCCTCGGCCTGATCGCGGCGGGCACGACGGACAGCCTGGCCTCCCAGTACCGGGGCTTCGTCACCGCCGCCCGCAAGACCCGCAACGGCCTGCTCCTCAACCCCCAGAACTCCCAGGAGGGCGAGCTGTTCAGCATCCGCCTGCCCGCGAACACCGGCGGCGGCAGGCCGGGCGGCGGACTCCTTGTCTCGGGCGGGGCGTTCCGGCCGGTGCAGGGGGTGTTGCGGGGCTGAGCGTGGGCCCTGGGGCGGCGCTGCGGTCCGCGGGTGCGGCCGACGCCCGCTTCACGCCCCGGCAGGGCAGGCCGAAGGGGCGCCCACCCGTGGTGGACGCCCCTTCGATGCCCTTTGATCCGACCGCGAGGGTGCGGATCAGGTCGCGCGCTCGATGTTGTCGGCGTTGGTGGACGCGGACTTCTGAGCGTCGTTCAGCGTGTCGACCCACTTGGAGAACGTCGCACGGGCGTCTTCCCAGTCCTTGCGGAACTGGTCGGCCTTGGGGCCCTTCCAGTAGCCGGTGCTGCCGGACGTCGACGAGTTCAGGTTGGTGATGATCGTCTGAAGGTCGTGCGCGCTGCGCCCGAACAGCTTCGCAAGGTCCCTGAGTTCCTTGAGACTTGCACCGCGTTCCATAGGGTTCCTCCCCGTGTCACTTCTTGCTGAGTAATCAGAAAACCTATCTGATACCAAGCGACGCTATCGCACCGCCCGCACCACCTGTAAAGGGCCGTCGGCGTGGCAAACCGCGACGGTGCGAACCGGCTTGCTGCGTGGGGCAGTTGGCGTCTTGCCGCATGGGCGCGGTGTTTTACGCCTGATAGACGATGACAGGGACATTGGGTGCAAATGCGTCGACGGCCGCCTGAAGACGGGCCGGGTCGAGCTTCCAGAAGGTGATGGCGCGGCTCGACATGACGACTTCGTAGTCGACGTGCGGCGCCAGTTTGGCTGCTTTCTCCGGCGTCAGTCGCCCCTCGTTGGGACCGGGCAGCGTGGGCAGGCCCGGGCGCCTGCGCATGCCCACATGGTCCAACGTGGCTCCCGCCGAACGCAGTTGCCACAAGGACAATTCCGTAATGTCCGCCCACGGGACAAGGACGGTGTGGGCTTTGTAGCGCAGCGGCGCGCCTCCCAAGGTCACGCCTCGTTCGTCGACCCGGAAGGCGACCAGGCGCTTCCAGCCGACACCACCAAGGAGTTGGATGGGGGTACGCGGGAGATAGGTCTCGTACACGGGAGGGATCGAGTCAGGCATACAAGGACCCTACCCAGGAGGGGAACTCACGTCACGCCGAAGCGCAATGCCCGACGTGTGTGACGCCCGCCCCCGCCGCTGCGCCTTTCCGGCCCGCTATTTGGCCGCAGCCTTCTTCTTTCCCTCTTCTTCCTGGACCTGCTTGTACACCCTGTCGGCTTCGGCCCTGGCTGCGGCGAGAGCGTCACGGATGGCCTGGTTGTGGCCCTTCCAATCGCCCCGGAAATTGTTTCCGGCCGGCCCTTGCCAAGTCTTCTCACCTTTAAGGGCTTCGACGCTGTCCAGGGTCCGTTCGATCTCGTCGGCATAGCGCTTGATGCGACGGACGTCGGCCAGGCAGTCTTCTTCTCGGCTCATGTCTTTCCCCCCGTGCTACTCGCCCTTGGCGAGGATCAGGTCCCTGATGCTGCGGTTCAATGAACGAGTGCCGACGGATCGGGCCGTAATGCCCTTGGGGTCATGAGGCTTGTCGACGAGGACGGTCCAGACCGCGTTCTCCGTGGCGTAGGTGGTCAGCAGGGAACCCGGCGGGTCCGAGAGCACGACGAGCTGGGTCACCACGAGAGCGTTTTCGATGGCGTTGTTCAGAGCTTCGCCCACGCCCGCGCCGTCGAGAGCCTGCGGGTCGAGCCGGCGAACCGGACCGTCCTCGTCGGCCACCCCGAACGGATCCGTAAGGGAGTGAAGCATCTCGGCCGCGTCGGACGCCGAGCTGGCCAGCGTGAAGATGTGCATGCCGCCGCCCGTGATGCGCTCGACGAGCAGGAGGTCGCGGGCATGTACGTAGACGAGAGCGTGGATGCTGCCGCGTACGGTCTGCTGCTCCGCCACGACGATGTGGCCGGCCGTGCGCCGGAGAACCAGCGCGAGGTCCACCTCCGGGGAGGTCTTCATCTTCAACGTCGCGCCCGACGCGGAGCCGGGGCCTTCGGCCTGCTCGGCCCCGGGTTCGGCGCCGTCTTTCGAGGAGGCGCTCAGTACCGCGTCCAGCTCCTCGATGTTCTCGACCTCCACCAGGTCGCGTGCGACGAGGGAGCGGAGCGCGGTCGCGAGCACCCACTCACGCTCCGTGTCCGACATCGCGTCCAAATGGGGAGTCGGGGCCACGACCTCGACCAGGGAATCGGGGTCGAGTACGGCCAGCTCCTCATCGGTGAAGTTGATGAGGTGCTGTGTTCCCCCTTCGGCGAGGGCTTCGCCGATGAAGGAGCGGAACTTGTCCAGCTCCATGTCAAGTTCTTGCTGCGCCATGGTATTCATCCTCTATTTCTGCACGCCGCCGTCAAGTGGCCCCACCAAGGCCGGACTCTCACCAGAATTTGAGCTTCTTGAGTGTCTTGCCGCCCCACTTCTTCGTGGCGTTCCAGGCCTTGCCCGCGCCCTTCTTGATGTCGTCGCCGTACCTGTCCCAGACCATACTTCCCAGGAAATAAGTACCGGCGACGCCGAGGGCCACCCAGCCGACGACGGGGACGGCAGCGGCGGCCGCGGTGCCGGCCCCGAACAAGAGGCCCCCCATGCTGGTGCCGCCCAGGACGGCGACGGCGCCGGCGGCCTGAACGCCACCCATGCCCCGGTCCACCCAACCCTGTGGGCCCGCGTGATCCGGCAGGGCCATTTCCTTCACGCCCGTCACGATGTTGAGGGGAAGGAGAACCCGGGTGGCGAGGAAGCCCGTTCCTGGCGCCTTGCCGAAAATATTGGCCAGCGGCCGCTCCAGATACTGGCCGACCTTCGGAATCCTTCCGACGGCCGGGATACGCAGCTTGGCGCCGACCTTCTGCACCGCCTGCTGCCATTTCCACGGCTCTTTGTACGCGTTGCGCAGCCGCTGGTCCTCAAGCAATTCCTTCAGCAGCTCGCCGCGACTGGCCTTCAGCTTTTCGCCTTCGACGCCGAAGTATTTATTGAGCTCGAACACCGCTCGTGCGCCGGCGACGTTCTGTCCCTGCTGCCAACGATCGTACAGACTAAGGGATGCCTCGACCGCCGTGGGTATGGTCATGGCCTTGAGGGTCTTTTTGGCATCCTGGTAATTTTTGTAATCGTCGCTGGTCTTGAGCCCGTCTACGAAGTCCTTGTATTCCTTCCAGTCGTCCAGGACACCGGCGAGGCTCGCATAGAGCAGTTCGGCTTCGGGGTCCGCTTCCAGGATGCCGAGCCGACGCCTGATGTCCTTGGCCTGGTCCGCCGCCCAAGACGCCCTCTTGCCGAACTCGGAGAGCTTCCCCGGCACGCCGTTCCACTGGGTGAGGAGGCTACTGATGAGATTACCCTGGACGGAAAGGGCGCCGCCCGCGACCGAGATGGCGGCGGCAAGGTCCCGTGCCAGATCGCTCTTCATTCCCCTAAAGGACACGGTTGTTGCTCCCCTTCAAAAGTTCTGCGCCCGTGGAGCGGGCGGAAATGCGTGGGCCATTGGTCAGCGGTTGACGGCTTGGATTTCCTGGACGGTTATGTGTTGGTCGTGTCCGAAGGTGCCGTCGGGGAGGTCGCCGCCGTCGGTTCCGGTTCCGGTCCAGTGGATCTTCCAGGTGATGGTGGCTTTGAGGTTGTAGGGGGTGCCGGAGGTGGCGCGGAGGTAGGTGACGCCGCATGGCGGTGTCTGGTCGGCGTTGCCCGCTTGGTAGGGGGCGCCGATGGAGCCGTCCGCGTTGATGGGGCACTCCCCGGAGGCGGGGAAGAGGGTGGCGTCGCTCGTGCCGGGCTCCAGTTTGAGGGAGACCGGGGTGGCGGTCGTCGTCGCCGAGATGTTCAGTACCGGGACGGTGGCGGTGACCGAGACCGGGTGGAAGTCGGCCTTGTCCAGCCAGGCCCAGGTCGGCAGGTTCACCTTGGAGGTGCTGTCGGGTTTCAGGGTGACCTGGGTGGTCGGCACGCGGATTTCGGCGTATGCCAGTTTGGCGAGGATTTCGGGGGTGATGGCCTCGGGTACGTCGGCCGGTGGGGGTGCGCCCTTGTCGACCCAGAAGTAGGGCTTGTCACAGGCGTCCCAGCCGGGCGGGAAGCTCTTGTTGACGTAGGAGTCCCACCAGTAGCCCTGGTCGGCCCTGTCCAGGTTGAAGTTGGTGTAGGGCTTTCCGTTGACGTACCGGTCGCGCTGCGTGGCGTCCCAGGAGGCTCCGGTGGAGTCGGCGTTCCAGATGGGCTCGACGTACGCCTTGAACTCGGCGGGGGTGTACTTGGGGGCGTACCAGCAGGCGGGGGGTGTCCAGTTGCTGACGGGCGCGACCGGGCCCGCGGTGGGGCCGGAGCCGTTCTTGGAACGGTCGTAGACCACGCCGCCGGCTGTGGCGGAGAGGGTGCCGTCGGGGGTGGAGTCGCCCTTCGGCGGCGGGGTATCGGTCTCCCGGCTCCCGTCCGGAGGCGCGATGCCCGCCCAGGCAGTCGGGGTGCACACGGCGGTGAGGATCACCGCCGCCGCTATCGCCGCTCCCAGCCTTCCCCTGTTCACTTCACGCATGGCGCCGCCCCCGCGGTCGAAACGATCCGAGTGGTCTGCCACACCCCGGCGGCGTTCTTCTCCAGCCTGGTGCTGTAAAGGATGAAGTCGTTCTTCGACGGGGTGGTGACGTTGACCTTTCCGCTCTTGATGTCCTTTGTGTAGCCCTTGCTCTCGTCGGCGCAGAAGGTGAGGGACGCGGACTTGTCTGCGTTCAGGGTGACTTTGCGGTCGAAGTAGCTCACTGATCCTGTCATCGACAGTCCGGCCTTCTTGAACTTCTCCACCCAGGTCGAAGAGGCTTCCAGCGCCTTACCAGCGTTGTAGTAGTTCAGCGCGGCGTACTTCGGGTCGGTGCCAGCGATGGCGCCGTTCACCGCGCGCATGCGTTCCGCGCCGTCCGCCAGCACCGCGTCCTTGACGGGATCGCCGGTGTTCTCGGCCTCGAACTTCATCGTGAGGTCAGTGGGCAACTGGACCGTCGGCCGCCCGGCCACCGCCGAGGGCGACGCGCTCGCCGGCGCCGATGCCGACGGCTTGGCTCCGGTCTGGTCCGCCCCGGCGATCTTGTCCGCGTTCTTGGGGCCGGAGTGGCCGCCGCACGCGGTCAGCAGAAGGGCGGCCGTCGCCGTGAGTGCGGCGGCGGCCGGCAAGGTGCGACGGTTCACTGGAGCTCCCGATGAGGCTGGTGTGGTCTGGAGAGACGACGCTAACGACACAGGGCGTGGTTCTCCAGAGGGAACTCCGGCGGTATTGCGGGCAATTGGGACACGTCGGTATGGAACCGTGAGGTGATCTTTCCCTCCGGCCGGAACGCCGACAGGACCCGAGGTCACCGCGGGGCCCCTCATCGCGGCGAAAGGCCCTGCCCGTACCGACCGGGGATCAGCCTCCGCCGTGCATCTTCTGGTCCATCTTCGACTGGTCCTGACGGGCTTTCTCCACCAGCCGGTTCTCCTCGGCCGGGAACGAGTCGAAGAGCGTCTTCAGCCGTTTCATGCGGCCGTCGTGGTCGGAGCGCCAGTTGTCGGCCTTCTTGCCTATCCACGTCTTCGGCATCATGGACTCGACGTTCCTGATGGCCGTACGGATCTCGCCCACGGCGGTCTCTATGGCGTTCATGTCCTTACGGCAGTTGTAATCCAGGCGGTCTTCCTGCGGTATGCCCATTTTATTTCCCTTGTTGACTGTTGGCAGGATTCGCTGGCGTCATCCCGCTCTCCGGCAATCCATGCGCGGCCGACGGCCGGTCGCTCACTTGTAGGTGGCCCGGATCGCGAGAGCCGGCGGCGGCACGTGTTCCAGGTCCACCACAGAACCCAGAGCAAGCAGTTGGTCGCCGCTGCGCGCGAGGAACCAGGGCAGTTGGCACGGGTTGTCCAGCGCGGGGTACTGCTGCCCCGCCGAGCAGGACTTGGCCTTGCCGAAACCCCGTGCCATGGCGGTCAGGCTGCCGGAAGGGTCGATGTGCACGAGGTACACGAAATCGGCGGGGCCCTTCTGCGGATCCTTCAGCACGCGCGCGTAAAGACCGCCGTCACCAGCCGGGGTCATGCCCTCGAACGCCATGTCGGAAAGTGGCGTGGAGCCCCCCGGCAGGCTGCCGTGCACCGTCACGGCCGACGGTGGGCGGCCCGGAGCGAGCACGTGAAGGTCAGAGACCAGGCCGTTGGTCGCGTAGACCGTTCCATTCGCCGTCACGGTTCCGCGCGATAGTCCTCGCTCGGCAGGGAAGGCGAAGATCTCGTCCGCCTTGCCGTCCTTCACGGACCACACGCTGTAATTGTCGGTGACGATGACGGCGCCGTCCGGTCGTACCCCGATCGGCTCGGGACGGGTGAACGTGTGCGTTGACGGGAGGGGGGTCGCGGCGCCGCCGGGACGGACCCGCGAGAGCCCGTCGCGTCCGCCGGTCACCAGGGAGCCGTCCGGGGCGACGGTGAATCCGGAGTCGGCGCTGCGCGCCGCCACCTTCGCGAACTGGGTGATCCTGCCGTCCGATGTCATGCGCAGAATGGGTATCTCGGGGCTTGCGAAGCCGTCGGCCAGAAACACATTCCCCTTCCCGTCCGAGGCGACATGGCCGCTGGTGATGGAGGAGGCGCGGTTGAGGTCGTACTCCGTGCTCACGTCGCTCAGCGCGAAACTGGCCACCTTTCCGGGCTCTGCCACGGGAATTTTGGGGCCGTTCTCGGTCTTGTCGGCCGAGCAGGAACCCAAGAGCAGCGCGAGCGCACCGGCCATGGCAGCCGCGAGCATTCCCCGAGTGCGATTCCTATTTACCATCAGGCGACACCTCGGCGTGGTCGAAGCCTCCATAGAAGGCGCCCTGGTAATCGTTGCCCGCTGAAGACGGCAGACTATTCCACCAGCCCTGGAAGTCGGTGTCTTTGATGGCATTAGCAGCGACGGTTCCTGTCTGTGGGTCGTACCAGGATGCTCCCGTGGGCGGAGGGACCGCGCCCGACCTGATCAATCCCTGGGCAATCGAAGAGGTGAAGGCAACCTTCTGGTCCTTTGCGCTGTCCACGTCCAGCGCTTCTTGCTTCGCGGCATTGTCCGTAGAAAAGGGGTCCGTCTGGGGAGCGACGATCGTCCTTCCGATGACCGCCAGGTTCTGGGAGTATTTGAGGCTCTTCTCGGCAATCTTCTGGCTGATCTTCGACGCGGCTTCGCCGAGGTTGGGGGCGGGCAGAAATCCGAACAAGGTTCCTGCGGTGTCGAGGATGATCTTGTTGGTCTTGTGCTCCTCGTCGATCTGCTGCGCCTCGGTGTAGCTCTCCTTAACCTTCGCCTTCGTGAGCATTCCCGCGGTATTGCCGATGGCGGTCAGTGCCTTTTTCGGGTCCTTGCTTGCGGCGGCCTCCGAGACCTTCTCGTGCAGCGCCACGTCGAACATCGCCGCCGCGCCAGGGTTGTCCTTGGCGAACAGCCGCATGACTTTGACCGTGTCCGCGTTGTTGCCGATCAGGGAGTGATATCTGGTGGAGTAGCCAGCGGTGCCGCCCTCGGTGGACATCCCGGTGCCCCCCAGGTCGTCGGCCCAGGTCGCCGTGATGCCGGCCAGGGCGACAGCGGTGCCATTGGGGAAGTTCGGGTATTCCTCCTTGTCGCTGCCCGAGCGTGCGTCGAAGAGGTCCTTCTGCTTCGCCGCTGCGGCAATGACATTGGCGGCAGCCATCCCGGACTCGTCGATGTGCCCCGGCGTCCGATCGGTCGCCGCAAGCGTGAGCACCCGGCGCACGCCGTCCGAATCGTCGTCCGACATCGATCCGGGCGTCTGCCACCGGAAGTCGACCAGTTCCTCGGCGAAGCGCTTCCCGGAATCGTTGTTCCCCAGCAGGTGCCGCGAGGCATCCGCGTTCTCTCCGAGACGGTTGATGACGGCCAGAGTCGGGTCGTTGGCTTCGATGGCCGCGACGCGCTTCTGTGCGTCGAAGAAGTTCTCGCTATTGGGGCTGCCCGACAGTCCGATCGAGTCGTACCAAGCGTGTTTGGGATCCACGAACGCGGCTCCCGTGTAGCCGGCCATGGTGACCTGACCCTTGAAATACCTCGGGCGCATCGGATGGGCCTTGCGCCAGTCCAGCATCGCCCCGCCGACCTTGGTCAGCACGTCCGTGTCCCACGCGTCGCCCTTGGGCCCGTACTTGAAGAGCATGCCGACGGACCACATGTCGTCGCCGGGTGGGTTGGTGAGGGCCTTCGCGTACTCGGGGTTCGGGGGGATCTTGCCTGCGGTCTGGAGGGTGAAGATGCGGTTGATGCCCGTGGCGTACTGGGCGACGACGTTCTGCGAGTCCTTGCTGAGGACGTCGCCGCCGTGCGTTCCGTCCTCCTCGTGCAGGGCGCGGGGAACGCGGGCCGCGTCGACGATGCCGCCGGCGTTGGCGAAAGCGGCCAGGTAGGTGGGGTCGTCCTGGTGGTCGGCGAGGGAGCGGGCGATGGCTTCGATGTCCTCGCGGGAGCTCGCGTCCTTGGGGTTGTCCAGCGCCTTCTTGAGCGTGGCGGCCTCCTGCTTGGCCTCCTTGGCGCTCTGGGCGTTGACGTCCGTCATGTCCCACGGGATGTTGATGATGTTCCCGTCCGGCGTGCAGAGGCCGGAAGCGTCGCCTTCGAGCAGCAGGCTGCGGGCCAGATCGGCGCGCTTGGACATGCTGCGGGCGTCGTCGCCCACGGCCTGCGTCTGCTGGCTCAGCAGGGAGAGGTCGAGGCCGCTCTCCCAGGACGTGAAGTTCTTCCGGATCAGCGCCCCGTGCTTGGCGAGCGCGCCCTCCAAGTCCTGGAGCCGGTCCGCGAGTTTGCGTACCCGCACCGGATCGACGCCGACGTAATCCCCCATGAAGACAAGGCCTTTCACTTCGCTGCTGTTACGGCGGCACGACGTCCCGGGACGCGGCTCTGGCGGGCGAGCCGGCCGTGTCGGGATGCCGGGGATCGCCATGCGCCATGCCCCCTGACGCCCCGTGGACCTTCGGCCTGTTCCACGATATGCGCTGCGGCCCGGCGTCCGCCCGGCGGGCAACGGCCCGCGATCGTACGGTGTGAGGGGATTTACTCCGCTTCCTTTGGCAAACGAACGTTGATCCTTGACCTTGTTGTGGCCGAGGCGTCCGCGAGGCCGATGAATGAGTACGGGTACTCAGGACAGAAGGGCGGTCGGCGCCGAGGGTGGTGGCATCGGGTCGCCGCGTTCGCGTTGGCCGGATATGCCCGGTTGGGTGGGGTGCGTGGGGTGCTGGGCCGCTGAGCAGGGCCGTGTTCTGCGGGCCTGAACCCCACGCACCCCGCGGTCGGCGGCGGACGGGCGCGGCGGCACGCGCAGGCGGCGCGGGCGCTGGTCACGGGGCCGAACGTCGCGCCCGGTCTCGTAGGTTGCATAGTGATAACAGGTCAAGGCGGCGCGGTCACGGGAGGGCCTTTCCGTCCGGGTTGTGGCGGTGTTGATGGGGCGCGCGATGTTCGCGATCTTTAACTCGCCTTGAGGTGACTATGGGCTGCTGCTACGGTGCGATCATGTGATCTGACAGTGTGGTCACGGCTCCGCGAACGGCTCGAAGGGCCGGGGCAGCCGGACCGGTTCAAGTCGTCATGGCCTGAAGTGGCTCGTATCGGCCCCCTGCGGGGTATGGCCGATTTTGTTCAACTCGACGCTGTCGCAAAAGAATGACCACGGGGAGAAGCGACGTGAAGGTCCAGGAGCGCGGCGGGGCGGGGACGCACCGGGGGGCGGCGCCCGGCCAGGGGGTCGGTGAGCGGCTTCCGGCGCCGCCGCGCGAACGCAAGCCCGCCCTCGCGGCGCTCGCCGTTCTGCTCATCCTGATCGGCGCCCTCGGAGCGACCGTCCTGGTGCTGCGGGCCGGCGACCGGGTCGAGGTCTACAAGCTCAAGGGCGACGTCGCCGCCGGGCACTCCGTGTCCAAGGACCAGCTCACCACCGTGATGGTGGCCGCCGACAACGGCGTCGACTACATCTCCCCCAACCAGTACAACGCCCTGACCAAGCTCCGGGCCAAGTCCAACCTCTACGCGGGCTCCGTCCTCGTGGGCCAGATGTTCGCGCCGGACGGCGGCCTCCAGGCCGGTCAGGCCGCAGTCGGTGTCTCGCTCAAGGAAGGCCAGTACCCGACCAACATCAAGGACGGCGAGACGGTCGCCGTCTACCGCGTCGGCAACTCCGCCGGTTCGGGCGGGTCCAGCGCTTCAAGTGGTTCCAGTGGTGCGGGCGGTTCGGGCAAGGGGGCATCGGGTGGCGCGGCCAACTCCGGTGCCACCGGCGGCGGTTCACCGCTCGTCCAGCGCGCCGTGGTCAGCGACACCGCCGCCCAGGACAAGTCCTTCGGCAGCGGGAACCTCGCGCTCACCCTGACCGTGAACACCGCCGACGCGGCGGCCCTCGCCCAGGCCGCGTCCGCCGGCGAGGTCGCCGTCGTGCGCGTCGCGGGCAACGGCTGAGTCGCGCGGCGACGCGGCGACTCGGCCAAGACAGAAGACGCGGAAGACATGGCGCTCATCGCACTCGCATCCGACAAGGGCTCTCCCGGTGTCACCACCGCGGCGCTCGCCCTGGCCGCCGTATGGCCCCGTCGCGTGCTGCTCGCCGAGACGGACCCGGCGGGCGGCGATCTGGTGTACCGCTGCACGGCCACCCACGGCGGTCCCCTCAACCCGAACACCGGGCTGCTCTCGCTGGCCGCGGCCGCCCGTCGCGGGCTCGCCGCCGACCAGCTGTGGGACCACGCCCAGCCGATGGCCGGCGGCCTCGAACTGCTCGTCGGGCTCGGCACGGCGGAGCAGGCCGCGGGCCTCGCCGGCAGCTGGCCCACGCTGGGCCGGGCTTTCGCCTCGCTCGGGGAGTCCCCGCACGCCCCGGCCGACGTCATCGCCGACATCGGCCGGATCAGTGGAGGCTCGCCCGCCCTCGACCTGCTGCCGCACGCCGCGCTCGCCCTGCTCGTCTCGCGTACCGAGCCCGAACACCTGGCCCGCGTACGGGACCGGGCCGCGGCGCTCTCCACCCATCTGCACGGGGGCCCGCGCGGCAACGCGCTCGCGACGCCGTTCATCGGCGTGATCCTCATCGCCGATGCCGGTGCGTCCGTCAAACTCGCCCACCAGGTCAACGACATGCTGGTGGCCGGCCAGGTGGGGGCCCGCGTCGTCGGCACCCTCGCGCACGACCCCTCGGGCGCCGCCCTGCTCGCGGGCCGCGGTCGCGGGCGGCTCGACAAGTCCCTGCTCATCCGCAGCGCGCGGAAGGTCTCCACCGACCTCTACCAGCAGTTCGGCGCCGCCTGGGCCGGGGCGGCCCGATGAGCGTGGTCGACCACGCGCTGGTCAAACGGTTCCGCCAGGAGGCCGGCGACCGGATCGCCGAACAGCGACGCCTCGACCAGGTGCGCGGCGTCGCCGCCATGTCCAGCGAGGACGAGCGCCAGTACGCGCGCGCCGTCATCGCCCAGATACTGGAGGAGTACGCCCGTACGGAGATCAACTCCGGGCGTACTCCACTCGACGCGGAGACCGAGGAGCAGTACGCCGCCGCCGTGCACGCCGCGCTCTTCGGCGTGGGCCGGCTCCAGCCGCTGCTCGACGACCCCGAGGTCGAGAACATCGACATCAACGGCTGTGACCAGGTCTTCGTCGGGTACGCGGACGGCCGTGAGGTCCGGGCGGACCCGGTCGCCGAGACCGACGAGGAACTGATCGAGCTGATTCAGGTGCTCGGTGCCTACTCCGGTCTCTCCTCGCGCCCCTTCGACTCGGCCAACCCGCAGCTGGACCTGCGGCTGCCGGACGGTTCGCGTCTGTCGGCCGTCATGGAGGTCGCCCGCCGGCCCGCGCTGTCCATCCGCCGGGCCCGCATGGGCAAGGTCTTCATGGCGGACCTGGTGGGCAACGGCACGCTCACGCCGGAGGTCGCGCACTTCTTGGCCTGTGCGGTCCGCGCCCGCAAGAACATCATGATCGCGGGCGCGACGAACGCGGGGAAGACCACGCTGCTGCGGGCGCTCGCCAATGAGATCCCCCAGCAGGAGCGGCTGATCACGGTGGAGCGGGCCCTGGAGCTCGGCCTCGACCAGTTCCCCGAACTGCACCCCAATGTCGTGGCGTTCGAGGAGCGGCTGCCCAACTCCGAAGGGCTCGGCATGATCCCGATGGCGGATCTGGTGCGCCGTTCGCTGCGCATGAACCCCTCGCGCGTCATCGTCGGTGAAGTACTCGGCGACGAGATCGTCACCATGCTGAACGCCATGTCGCAGGGCAACGACGGATCGCTCTCCACGATCCACGCCAACAGCTCCGCCGAGGTCTTCAACCGTATTTCCACCTACGCCCTCCAGGCGGCCGAGCGGCTGCCCATCGAGGCCAGCCAGATGCTGATCGCGGGCGCGGTGAACTTCGTCGTGTTCGTGGAGCGGCGCAACAACTACGAGAGCGGCGGCCGTCTTCAGCGCATGGTCACCTCGGTCCGCGAGGTGAACGGATGCGACGGCCGCGTCCTGTCCAGCGAGGTCTTCGCCGAGACGCCGGACGGGCGGGTCGTTCCGCACGCCCCCGTCTCCTGCGTCGAGGACCTTGCCGTGCACGGCTACCGGCCTTCCGGGGCCTGGGGGTGAGCGGGGCCGCATGAACAACATTCCCTCCATGGGCGGTCTCTTCGAGGCCCAGACGCTCTTCGCCCTCGCGGCGGGTCTCGCGGTCGGCTGCGGGCTCGCCCTGCTCGTCGTCGCGATCCGCGGCGTCGAGGCGAAGCCGGGCGGCCAGGACCGCCGGCGCGAACGCGTCGGTGAACTGGCGCAGTTCGTGGGCAAGCGCGGCTCTGCCGCCGTCGGCGTCGCCCTGCTGGTGCTGCTGCTCACCCGGTGGACGGTGGCCGGTGTCGCCACCGGCCTGCTCGTCTTCTTCTGGGACCGGCTCTTCGGCGGCGCCGCGCAGGAGAAGGCCGCGATGAAGCGGGTCGAGGCGCTGGCAGCCTGGACCGAGTCGCTGCGGGACACCATCGCCGGCGCGGTCGGCCTCGAACAGGCCATCCCCGCGTCGGCCCGGGCCGCCGCACCCGCGCTCCGCCCCCATCTCGACGCGCTGGTCGACCGGTTGCGGGCCCGCACCCCGCTGCCCGACGCGCTGCAACTGCTCGCCGACGAGATCGACGACGCGTCCGCGGACATCATCGTCGCGGCGCTCATCCTCAACGCGCGGCTGCGCGGCCCCGGCCTGCGCCAGGTGCTGGGGGCGCTCGCCAAGTCGGCCCGCGAGGAGATCGACATGCGCCACCGCGTGATGGCGCAGCGCTCCTCCACCCGGCGCAGTGTGCAGATCGTGGTCGGCGTGTCGATCGCGTTCGTCCTCGGGCTTTCCGTCTTCAACCGTGACTTCGTCGAGCCGTACAACTCGGCGGTCGGCCAGCTCGTGCTCGCCTGTGTCTGCGGTCTGTTCGCGCTCGGCTTCTGGTGGCTGCGCAAGCTGTCGGTGATCGAGACGCCGGACCGCTTCCTGGTGCGGAGCGAACCCGAGACCCGCTTCGTGCGCCCCGAGGCCCCCACGGGCCGGGCCGGGAACCAGGACGGGGACGGCGCGCGTCCTGTCACCGCTGGGGAGGGAGCGCGGTGAGCGACATCATCACCGGGCCGGTACTGATCGGCGCGGTTCTGGGTCTCGGCGTCTACGTCCTGATCAGAGCGCTGACGCGGACGAGGCGTTCGGCGGTCTCGCAGGTGGCGCGGATCGACGCGTTGCGCTCGTCGGGCAGCGTGTACACCCCGCCTTCCGAGGCGCGGGCCTCGGGCGGGCTCGCGGGGCTGCGGGCGGGGATCGGCGCCAGGGTCGCGGAGCTGTATCTCAAGCAGGGCTGGGAGCAGCGCTCGATGCGCGCCGATCTGGCCGTGCTGGAGCGGAGCTGGGAGCGGTTCCTGGCCACCAAGGTGCTGCTCGGCGTCGCCGGCCTGGTCTTCGGCCCGTTGCTCTTCGTCATCGTCGCGGTACTCGGTTTCAGCAAGAGCCCGATCATCCCGGTCTGGCTCGCGCTCGTGTGCGGAGCGGTCTTCTTCTTCCTGCCCGATCTGGAGATCCGCCGGGACGCCACGGACAAGCGCCGTGATCTGCGCCGGGTCATCGGTGCCTATCTGGACCTGGTGGCGATGAACCTGGCGGGCGGGCGAGGGCTGCCCGAGGCGCTGATGGCGGCCGCGGAGGTCAGCGACGGATGGGCCCTGCGCCGGCTGCGCAACACCCTCGCCGACGCCAGGATCACCGGCACAAGCCAGTGGCTCGCCCTCGGGCGGCTCGGTGAGGAACTGGGCGTCGAGGAGCTGAAGGACCTGTCCTCCTCGCTCGCCCTGGTGGCGGACGACGGCGCGAAGGTACGCGAGTCCCTGGCGTCCCGCGCCGAAACGATGCGGCACCGGGAGATGGCCGAGATCGAGGGCGCGGCGGGTGAGAAGTCCCAGTCGATGCTCGTCGCCCAGTTGCTGCTCTGCGCCGGCTTCCTGGTTTTTCTGATCTTCCCCGCCGCCATGCGTGTCTTCCAGGTCTGAGCACGCGCCCCCCACTTCCGTCGAGAGGAAACCAACCGTCATGAACCGCCCGCAGTTCCCCAGGAACAGCCACCCCGCCGTCGACTTCCTGGTCACCTTCCTTCAGGGCCGCATCCAGCGGGCGCGCTCCGGTGAGCTCGACCGGGGGGCGTCCGCGGTCGAGTGGGTCATCATCTCCGCCGTCGTCGTGGCGATCGTCGGCGTGGTCGCCGCGGTCATCAACCAGGCCCTGAAGAGCGGCGCCACCAAGGTCGGCGACTGCATCAAGGGCGCGAGCGCCGACAAGACCTGCTGAGGCGCGGCTACTTTGCGCGACAGACTCCGGGCTTTCGTACGCCGGCGGGTGGAGGCAGCCTCCACCCGCGGTGACTTTGGCATGACCGCGATCGAGTTCGTGCTGCTGACCCCGGTGTTGTTCTTCATGATCTTCGCGACCGTGCAGTTCGGCCTGTACTTCTTCGCGGACCACGTGGCACAGGCCGCAGCCCAAGCGGGCGCCCGCAAGGCACGTGCCATGGCCGACGAACAGCCCGGCGCCTGGCGCGGCGAGGCACGGGACCAGGCGTCCAGCTACATCGCCCAGCTCGGCCCCCGGCTCGTGCTCGCCCCCGACGTCCGGGCGGTGGAGCCCAAGGCGAACACGGTGGGCGTGGAGATCACGGCCAAGGTGCCGACCGTCTTTCCCGGCCTGCGGCTGACGGTGCACGCGCGATCGCAGGGGCCGGTCGAGCGATTCGTACGTGAGGGAGCGAACTGATGGGCACGCAGCCGGCACACGGCGTGGCGGCCCGGACCGTCGTCGTACGCCACCGCATTCTCGACGCCGCAGGCCACCGGATCGCCGCCGCCGTGTCCCGCCGGACCAGGGCGGCACGGGACCGGGGGCTCTCCACCATCGAGGTGGTCGTCCTCGCCCCGGTGATGATCCTGTTCATCCTGGTCCTGGTGGCGTTCGGGCAACTCGTCGACGGGCGGGGCGCGGTGGACAGCGCGGCGCGGGACGCGGCGCGGGCCGGCTCCATCCAGAAGGACCACGGCGTGGCGCTGTCCGAGGCCCAGGCGGCGGCCGACGCCGATCTCGCGGACGTCTGCTCGGGGCCGGTGAGCGTGCGGCAGACCAGCGCGGGCTGGACCGACGCGGACTTCTTCACGGTCGAGGTCAGCTGCCGCGTCCGGGGCCTTTCCATGCTCGGACTCGACATCCCGAAGACTCTGACCGGTACGTCGACGTCCCCGCTCGACCCGTTCAAAAGGAAGACGGCATGAGCGGAGCGCGCGACACCGCCCGGGCCCGTGTTCCGTACGCCCGGTTCTCCTGCGCCCGGCTCCCGTACGCCTGGTTCCGGGCCCGGCGTGCCCGGCTCGACGACCGGGGCTCGGGCGCCGCCGCCGTCATCATCTTCGCGCTGCTCTTCCTCGGCCTGGCCGCGTTCGTCATCGACGGCGGCCTCTCCATCTCCAAGCGGGAGCGCGCCGCGGACATCGCCGAACAAGCGGCGCGCTACGCGGCGCAGGACATCGACAAGGAAGCGCTGTACGACGGCTCCGGCGCCGGAGCGCCCATCCGCTACGAGAACTGCGGCGCCCGCGTGAAGGCGTTCGCCCGGGCGTCCGGTCTCTCCGGCGCGGACATCGCGGCGTCCGGCTGCGTGGCCGGCAACGCCCAACAGGTCCAGGTGGAGATCCAGTTGACGTACAAGCCCGTGTTCACCGGGTTCTTCTACGGCGGTGAGGTCGTGGTGCACGGCCGGTCCGTGGCCAAGAACGAGGTGGGCTGAGATGGCTTGTTCCCCGCACTTCCCCCACCTTTCCCCTCGACGAAGGAGGTCCGGTTCCCCGATGCGCAGGCGTCACCACCAGGTCGCGGCGGGCGGCGTCACTCTGACGCTCCTGGGCGCGCTTGTGCTCACGGGGTGCGGTGGCGCCGGTTCGAAGGACGCGGCGCCGAAGGAGAGCGCGGGGGTGAGCGACGGGACGCCGTCGGCTTCCGCTCCGGCGGCGGCCGTGACGGATCGGCCGAAGGTCGTCATGCCCGCGGATGTGCGGCACGTGTACGAGGGCGGCCGGACCGGCGACCCGGTCAAGGACGCCGTCCTGGCGGACAACGCGCGCAACCTCGAAGCCATCGACACGGCGATCACCGGGGACCGGGCGTCCACCGAACCGGCCCTGCGGTTCTACAACAAGGACAAGGCGCTGCTCGCGGTGGCCGACTACATCAAGTCCTACTACGCGGAGAACCGGAGCTTCGTCGGGACGACCCGCTACTACCGGCGCGACGTCACGGTGAGCGCGGCAACGGCGACGCTGACCTACTGCGCCGACGCGACCCAGACCTATCCGAAGGACCGCAGGACCGGCACGGTGGACCGGTCCGTGCCCGGATCGGCGTCCGATTACACGTTCTTCACCGAGCGACTGCGGAAGAACGACAACGGTGTGTGGCAGTCCTTCGACGTGACCTCGGGACCTGGAGCTGACAAGTGCGCGTGACAGCTGCGGCCGTGACTGTTCTGGCGACGGCGGGTGCGATGGTGCTCGCCGGGTGCGGCGGGGGAGCGGGGGAAGCCAAGAAGGCGACCCCCTCGCACGACCGACCCTCCGCCCCGGCCGCGGCCACCCCGCCGGTGTCCGCGCCCGCGCCCGCCGACGCCACGAACCGGCCGAAGGTGACGCTGCCTGCGGGAGATGAGCTGATCTTCGAACCGGAACGGGTCGGGGACCCGGTGAAGGACGCGGTTCTCGCCGACAACGCGGCTTACCTGCGGGCGATCGAGGAGGCGATCGACCATCAGGACCCGGCGTCCAAGAGCGTCGCGTACTACTCGGTCGGCCAGAATCGGATCGGTGACGCCCAGTGGATCGCCGGGTTCGCCAAGGACGGCACCACGGTGACCGGCACGACGCGCCTCTTCGACCGTCAGGTCACGCTCGGCACGGACGGGACCGCCCGGCTCACGTACTGCGGTGACGAGACCAAGGGCTTCACCAAGGACCGCAGGACAGGCAGAGTCAACGTCACTCCGCCCGACAAGGACTCGTACGTCTCGTACGTGACCCAGTTGCGCGAGAACACCCGGGGCGTGTGGCAGACCACCCGGGTGACTTCGGTGCGCGGGGACGCGAAGTGTCAGCGGTGAGGCGGCGCTGGACCGCGGTGCATCCCATTTTTCTCACGGAGGTAGGACCCTTGATGCGTCACCACAAAACCACGACGGCCGCGGCTGCCCTGGCGGCGGGCGTGCTGTTGCTCACCGGGTGCGGTGGGGGCGGGACAAAGGGGGGCGACGCCAAGAAGATCGCGGGCGCGGACTCCGGGCCGTCCGCGTCGGCCACGCCTTCGACCTCCGCGTCGGCGGCCGCGGACGCCGCCGACCGGCCGAAGGTGACGTTGCCGGAGGGGGATTCGCTGATTTTCGAGCCGGAGGCGGTAGGCGACCCGACGACGGACGCGATCCTCAAGGACAACGCCGAGTACCTGCGGGCCATCGATGAAGCGATCGGGAAACAGGACCTCAAGTCCAAGAGCGTGGCCTTCTACGCCAAGGACGACGCCCTTATGGGCACGACGAAGTGGATCGGCGGCTTCATCACGGACAACACCACCGTGACCGGAACCGTCCGCTACTTCAACCGCAAGGTGACGATGAGCCAGGACGGATCGGCCTCTCTCATCTACTGCGCCGACGAGACCAAGGGCTTCACCAAGGACCGCAAGACGGGCAAGGTGGACGTCACCCCGCCCAGCAAGAACTCGTACGTCTACTACAGCGACCGCTGGCGCAAGAACGACAAGGGTGTCTGGCAGGTCACCACGAGCACTTCGGAACGGGGAAAGCAGTCATGCCAGCCGTAATGCGCGTGTCCCGGGGACTGGCCCTCGCGGTGGCCGTCACCTCCTTCCTCACCTTGCAGGCGGCGCCTCAGGCATGGGCCGATCGAGGCAACTCGTCGGGCCCCAGCAAGAGCACCGAAGCAAGCGCCGGAGCCCAGGGGGACAAGCTCGGCGCCCGGGTGAGCCAAGTGTCGTACACCGGTAACACCAAGAAGGCCGGCACGAAGGACATCGGTGAGCTGTCGTCGAGCGACGGGCACTGGACGCCGCCGGCGTGCTGGTACGAACCGACCTACTCGCCCAAGGACATCGAGAGCGATGTGAAGAAGCTCCGGACCCCGTCGGGCGTCCCCATCTTCGGCGATGCCATCGACATGGTTCGCGGCGTGTACGCCGACATGATGGACGCGCGTTTCAAGGACGGGGTGTACAAGAACTACAACCTCGACAAGCAGGGCAAGGGGATGTTCTGGGCGGCGGTCAAGAACCCCCAGCGCTTGGACGATCCCGAGGCCAGTTCGTGTGACAAGCCCCTGTTCTGGGTGGACAACGGGGCCACGCCCGATGAGCCGCTGGCGGTCAGCCCCGCGATCCTTGGCGCCGCCGCCGCCGACTCCGTGAGTCTCACGCCGACCGAGATATCCATGGCGCCGGACAAGACCTCCACGGTGAACCTCCCGACCTGGATCCGGTCCTCGAACGGAGGCTTCGAGGAGAAACGTGCGACGGCTTCCGTGGCCGGCCTCAGCGCGACCGCCGTGGCCAAGCCGGTCGCCCTGCACATCGATCCGGGCACCTCGGACGCCGTGCTCTTCCCGCCGTCCGGCAACTGCCCCATCAATGCCGACGGCACCATCGGCGAGAAGTTCACCCCCGGCGACGCCGAGCGGACTCCGCCGTGCGGGGTCACGTACCAACGCTCGGGAACATTCGCGCTCAAGGCCAGCGTGACCTGGAAGATCAGCTGGTCCAGCACGAACACGCCGAGCACGCCGCTGCCCGACAGCATTTTCACCACCCCGCCGCAGAACGTCACCGTCCAGGAGATCCAGTCCGTCAACCGCTAGCGCCGGCAGAGAAGCCGGGACGGACGCGGACCTCTCAGTCACCGACCCCGCTGCCGCTCCCTACGCCCTCCACCTCACCTTCAGGAACCCGCCCCATGGCACGCACCCCCTCCCGTACGACGGTCCCGGCGGACCGGACGCCGCAGCCGTCGCGACACCGTCGTACGCCCAGCGGCTTCGCCGAGACCTTCCGCCCCGGCCTCCGCCGTCCGGCCACCGCCGGCGCGGCTGCCCTGGTGGTGGCGGGTGTGCTTGTGCTCACGGGGTGTGGTGGGGGTTCGAAGGGGGCCGCCTCCGCGAAGAGCACGGGTGTCGCGAGCGGTGCGGCGTCCGCCTCCACTTTGTCCTCTACCGCGCCGTCGGCGTCCGCGGCGCCCGTCGCGGACGCGGCGAACCGGCCGAAGGTGGTGCTGCCCCCCGGCAACGTGCTGACCTTCGACCCGGAGAGGTCCGGGGACTCGGTGAAGGACGCGATCCTGACCGACAACGCGGAGTACTTGAAAGCCATCGTCGAAGCCATCGGCAAGCAGGAACCGACGAGCAGAAGCGTCGCGTACTACTCCGTGGATGCCGCGCTGATCGGTGACGCGCAGTGGATCAGCGGCTTCGTCAAGGACGACACCACGCTCACCGGCACCGTCCGTTACTTCGATCGGCAGGTCACCGTGAACGAGGACGGTACCGCTGAGCTCACCTACTGCGGTGACGAGACCCAGGGCTTCACCAAGGACCGCAAGACGGGCAAGGTCGATGTGACTCCACCGGACAAGGATTCGTACATCTCGTACGTGACCGGGCTGCGCAAGAGCGACAAGGGTGTGTGGCAGACCACCAGAGTCCGCTCGGTGCGCGGGGACGCGAAGTGTCAGCGGTGAGGCGGCACGGGACCGCGGTGCATCCCATTTTTCTCACGGAGGTAGGACCCTTGATGCGTCACCACAAAACCACGACGGCCGCGGCTGCCCTGGCGATGGCGAGTGTGCTTGTGCTCGCCGGGTGTGGTGGGGGTTCGAAGGGGGATGACGGCAAGAAGATCGCGGGGGCCGGCGCCGGGCGGTCCGGCTCGGCCACGCCCTCGGCCGTACCGTCGGCCTCCGCGTCGGCGGCCGCGGATGACGCCAACCGGCCGAAGGTGACATTGCCGGCGGATGAGATTCTGACCTTCGACCCGGAAAAGACCGGCGATCCCGTCAAGGACGCGGTCCTCAGGGACAACGCGGAGTATGTACGCGCTGTAGACGAGGCGATCGCCGAACAGGACGCCAAGGCGCCGAAGGTCGCTTTCTACGCCAAGGACGACGCGTTGGTGGGCGCCATGCAGTGGATCGCGGCGGTCGCCGGGCATGGCCTCTCCATCACCGGGACGATCCGCTACTTCGACCGGCAGGTCTCCGTCCGGCAGGACGGCGCGGCGACGCTCACGTACTGCGGTGATGAGACCAAGGGGTTCACCAAGGACCGTAAGACCGGCAAGATCGACGTCACTCCGCCCGACAGCGATTCGTACATCTCCTACGCTTTGGTGCTGCGCGAGAACGAAAAGGGCGTATGGCAGACCACCAAACTCTCTTCGGTGCGGGGGGACAAGAAGTGCCGGCGGTGAGGAACTGGAAGACTTCGCAGTCGTCGTCGCTCCCGGGGCGGCGGCCGTCCTGCGGGGCAATCAGCTGGTCGGCCACGACGGGGGACGGCGGCGGGCTGCCCGACAGTGTTTGTACCGCCCCGCCCCAGAACGTCACCGTCCAGGAAATCCAGTCCATCAACCGCTAGTCGATTCAGGGGAGTTGGGGGTCATCGAGCCCCCGGCCCCGTTGCCGGACCGGCCCGCTGGGCCCGTACTCACTCTCAGGAACCCACCCCATGGCACGCACCCCCTCCCGCCCCGCGGGTCCGGCGAACCGGACGCCGCAGCCGTTGCCGCGTCGGCGTACGCCCGGTGACTTCGCCAAGGCGTTCCTCGCCTTCGTCGCGCTGCTCGGGCTCGTGGTGGGTGTGCCCGCGGCGCTCGTGGCGAGCGTGGGGTGGCCGCTGCCGCACCGGATGCCCTCGCTCGACATGGTGCGGCAGCAGATCTCCGTGAACGTGTTCGTGAAGATCCTCACGCTGGTCGTGTGGCTGGCCTGGGCGCAGTTCGCCGCGTGCGTGCTCGTGGAGGTCAAGGCCGCCGTGTCCGGGGTCGGGCTGCCCTCGCGGGTGCCGGGCGCGGGCCCCAGCCAGCTGCTCGCGCGTCAGCTGATCGCCGCGGTGCTGCTCATCACGGCCACCGCCGCCAGCTTCACGCCGGGGCTCGGGCACGGCCAGCAGATCGAGCACACCAGCAGGCCGACCGTCGCAGCGGCCCAGCAACTGCCGGGACAGCACCAGGCGGCCACCGTCGCCGAGGCGATGCAGAAGCAGGCGGCGGCGCAGGCGCACCACGCGGCCGAGACGCGGGAGGGGGCGGCGGCCGAAGGAGCCACCAAGTTCTACCGGATCCAGCCGCCCGAGGGACGCCACCACGACTCGCTGTGGGAGGTCGCCGAGCGCCACCTCGGGGACGGGCGGCGCTACCACGAGATCTACCAGCTCAACAAGGACCGGGTGCAGCCCGACGGCACCAAACTGTCCGAGGCCAGCCTCATCCGGCCGGGCTGGATCATGGAGATGCCGGCCGACGCCCACGGCGGCGACCTGGTCGAGATGCCGGTCCAGGCGCCCAAGGCCTCGCCCCAACTCCAGCGGCAGATAGCCGAGTACGCGAAGTCCGGCGGCCACGCGCAGCCCGCGGGCCAGGCAGTCGGGGCGCGGCCGGCCGAGACGCCCGCAACCCCGGGCGCCGTACCGGAACAGCAGGCCCCGGCCGCCGCGGCCCCCGCACCCGCCCCGGCGGCGGAACAGGCCCAGGAGGACACCACCGCGTCCTCGACCGACAGCGGGTTCGGGCTCGCCGACGCGCTCATCGGGGCGCCGCTGCTCGCCGCGGGCGTGCTAGGAGCGCTCGGCCGGCGCCGCCGCATGGCGCTGTGGCAGTCCGCGATGACGGCCGTAGCGGGACGGCGCGGCATGGAGCCCCCCGTGCCCACCGGCGCCGACGCCGATGTCCACGACGCCCTGCTGATCGGCGCCGACCCCGAGGCCGTACGCTTCCTCGACCTGGCGCTTCGCGGCCTCGCCGCGTCCCTCGACGAGGCCGGCCGTGCGCTGCCCGTGGTGTACGCGGCCTGGTTCACGGCCACCGAGCTGCACCTCCAGCTGGCCCAGCCGTCCGGCGAGCCGCCCGCCCCCTGGCAAGAGGGCCGCGACGCCACCGTGTGGCGCCTTGAGCGCACCGCGGCCTCCGGCTATCAGGACATGACGCCCGAGACCGCGGCGGCGCCCTACCCCGGCCTGGTCAGCCTCGGCACGCTCGACGGCGCCCGGCTCCTCCTCAACCTGGAGGCCGCCCCCGGCCCGGTCTCGCTCAGCGGCCCGGCCGGTGCGCGCGCCGCGGTGCTCTCGTCGGTCGCGGCCGAACTCGCCACCAGCGGCTGGTCCGACCGCATGACCGTCACCGTCGTCGGGTTCGGCCGCGAACTGGGTGCCCTCGCCCCGACCCGGCTGCGCCACCTCGAATCCGTCGCGGTGCTCATCGAAGACCTCGGCGCGGAGATCCAGCAGCGCCGTGCCGCCCTCGACGCGGCCGGTCACGACTCGGTCCTCACCGGGCGCACAGGACCGGCCCAGCACACCCGCTGGGCCCCGCACCTGGTGATGATCGCCGAGACCCCGACCCGGGCCGAGGCGGCCGCGCTCGCCGAACTGACCGCGGGCGCCGGGCGTCTTGGCATCGGCTGCCTGGTCGGCGTCGACGCGGCGGCGCCGGAGCTGGGCGCCGCCTGGGACCTGGAGGTCACCGGGGATGGCCGGCTGACCGCGCCCCTGCTCGGCCTCGAACTCACCGCGCAACTGCTCCCCGCCGAGGTGCACGACGCGGTCGTACGCCTCTTCGCCACCGCCGACACCATGCCCGGCCCGGACGGCGACGACCCGGCCCCCGCCACCCACGCCTTCCTCGTGGACATCACCGAGCGGGGCCGCCCCGCCGTCTACGCCCGCCTGGTCGGAACGTACGAGATCATCGGGCTCGACGCGCCGGACGACGAGCGGAGCGCCCTGCTGCACGAGGCGCTTGCCCTGCTGCTCCTGCACCGCGAGGGCGTGCACCCGCTCGTCCTCGCCTCCGCCATGTGGCCGCGCGGGGTGACCGACGAGGTGCGCGACGCCCTGCTCGGGCGGCTGCGCGACTGGCTCGGCACCGACGAGGACGGCTCGCCCCGGCTGCGTACCGACGCCCGGGGCCGGCTCACCCTGGCCCCCTCCGTCGTCTCCGACCTCGACGTGCTGCGCTCCTTGCACTACGAGGCGACCGAGGGGCGGGGCGCCCGGCGCGCCTCGGTGCGCGAACGGCTGCTCACCGACGCGCTCGGCCTGGTGCGCGGCCCGCTGCTGGCCGACCGGGCCGAGGGCCGTTACGGCTGGCTCGGCCACGAGATCATCGACACCCAACTCCCGCTCCTGGTGGCCGATGTGGCGCTCGCGCTCTGTGCGCACCACCGCGAACAGGAGCGGCCGGGCAAGGCCATCGGTGTGCTGCGCACCGCGCTCGCCAGCTCCCCGTCGGACGAGCGGCTGTGGAACGAGCTCCTGCGGGCCACGCACGAGAGCGGCGACCAGGACGGCCTGCGCGCGCTGGTCGGTGAGCTCACCGCGCGCAGCGGCCCGCGCGGCCTGCCCCCGCGCACCGTCGCCCTCCTCGACGAACTCCTTCCGGCCTGGCGCGGTGACGCCGGGCCCGTCGCGGCGTCGGCGGGCTGACGGGCACTGTGGTCCCGTGAACGCGACGCTGACCATCATGGCCGCCGGGTGGGGCGCCGGCGCGGGATACCTGCTGCCGCGCGCCCTGCACCGGCTCTCCGTCGAACCCGGCGAGCCCTGGCGCGCGGCCTGCCCGGCCGGGCATCCGATCGCCGGGTGGCTCGGCCCCGCGCGCTGCCGTGACTGCCAGGCGGACACCGCAAGCGGCCGGGTCCTGTACGCCGTCTCCGGGACCGCGCTCGTGTGCGCCGCGCTCGCCGCCGCCACCGGGCCGCGCCCCGAACTGGCGGTCTGGCTGCTGCTCGCGCCGTTCGCGGTACTGCTGGCCCTGGTCGATCTGGCCGTACGCAGACTGCCCGACCCGCTCACCCTGCCGCTGGCCGCCGCCGGCGCCCTGCTGCTTGGGCTCGCCGCGCTGCTGCCCGGGCACGCGGGTTCCTGGGGGGCCGCCCTGCTCGGCGGGCTCGCGCTCGGCGCCGGGTACTTCGTGCTGTTCCTCATCAATCCGGCGGGCCTCGGTTTCGGTGACGTGAAGCTCGCGCTCGGGCTCGGCGTGGCGCTCGGGTGGTACGGCTGGCCGTGTCTGTTCGCCGGAGCGCTGCTCGGTCTCGTCCTCGGCGCGGTGTACGGGATGGGGCTCGTCGTGTTCCGAAGGGCCGGACGCAAGACCGCGTTCCCGCTCGGCCCGTTCCTCATCGCCGGAGCCTTCGGCGGCCTGCTGCTGGGCGGCCTCACCGCATAAGGCCAGGCCACGCGATGGCCCCCGCACACCCGCCCCCACCCCCTGGCGTACGCTGGATCGGTCTGCCCGTACCCCCCAGAAAGGGACACCCCGGTGACTGAGAAGGCCGATCTCCAGTCCGTTCTCGACCGTGCCGCCGCGGGTGGGCGGATCACCCCCGAGGAAGCGCTCGACCTCTACCGCTCCGCGCCGCTGCACGCGCTCGGTGCCGCCGCCGACGCGGTGCGCAGGCGGCGTTACGCCGGCATGGAGCACATCGCGACGTACATCATCGAGCGGAACATCAACTACACCAACGTCTGTGTGACGGCGTGCAAGTTCTGCGCGTTCTACGCCGCTCCCAAGGACACCGCCAAGGGCTGGACCCGTGACCTCGACGACATCCTGCGCCGCTGCGCGGAGACCGTGGAGCTCGGCGGCACCCAGATCATGTTCCAGGGCGGGCACCACCCCGACTACGGCGTCGAGTACTACGAAGAGCACTTCTCGGCGATCAAGAAGGCCTACCCGCAGCTGGTCATCCACTCCCTCGGCGCCTCCGAGGTCGAGCACATGGCCCGCATCTCGAAGGTGAGCGTGGAGGAGGCCATCAGCCGCATCCACGCCGCCGGGCTCGACTCCTTTGCCGGGGCCGGCGCCGAGATCCTGCCGGAGCGGCCGCGCAAGGCGATCGCGCCGCTCAAGGAGTCAGGCGAGCGGTGGCTGGAGATCATGGAGACCGCGCACGGCCTGGGCGTCGAGTCGACGTCCACCATGCTCATGGGCACCGGCGAGACCAACGCCGAGCGCATCGAGCACCTGCGCATGATCCGCGACGTGCAGGACCGTACGGGCGGGTTCCGCGCGTTCATCCCGTACACCTACCAGCCCGAGAACAACCACCTCAAGGGCCGCACCCAGGCGACCATCTTCGAGTACCTGCGCATGATCGCCATCGCGCGGATCTTCCTCGACAACGTCGCCCACATCCAGGGTTCCTGGCTGACCACCGGCAAGGAGGCCGGGCAGCTCACCCTGCACTATGGAGCGGACGACCTCGGCTCGATCATGCTGGAGGAGAACGTCGTCTCCTCCGCCGGCGCCAAGCACCGCTCGAACCTCGGCGAGATGATCGACATGATCCGCACGGCCGACCGGGTGCCCGCCCAGCGCTCCACCACCTACGAGCACCTTGTGGTGCACGACGACCCGGCCAACGACCCGGTCGACGCGCGCGTCCAGTCCCACATCTCCTCCACCGCGATCGCCGGCGGCACCGCCCACCCCGAGCTCAAGCTCCTCTCCGCCAACTGAGGCCGTGGTCCTGAGGTGTTGACGCTGCACGCCGCCGAACTGCTGCTGCCCGGGGACCGCGAGCCGGTTCCCGGCGGCGCGGTCCTCGTCGACGGCGGCCGGATCGCGGCCATCGGGCGGTACGAGGACGTGGCGGCGGCCCATCCCGCCGCGCGCGTCCGCCGCTGGCCGGGGATGCTCACGCCGGGCCTGGTCAACCGGCACGGCACGGCCCTGTTCGAGCACACCTACTTCCCGGACGACCCCTTCGAGGTGGACGAACTCGGGAGCGAACCGCTCACCGGGGCCGCGCTCGCCGCGCTCGCGCCGGGCGAGTCCCGCCGGGGCAACAGCGCCCGCCGCTGCACCCAGAAGCTGCTCGCGCGCGGCGTGGTGGCGGTGACGGCCTCGCTGACCACCCCGTCGGTGCGAAGTGCCGTACGCCGGGCGGGACTTGAGGTCCTGCCGGGCGCCTCTGACGGCGCGGGGCCGGCCACCCTGGACCCGTTCGCCGACACCCCGCCGGCCGCCGCCTTCCGGGCCCCACTCGCGGTGGGCGGCCCGGCCCGGTTCGCGGTCTTCGCGGCGCCGGACGAGGAGGCCCTGCGCGCGCGAGGAGCCGGCACCTGCGTGGCCACCGTCATCGGCGGCCGGCTGCTGCACCGGCGCGCCTAGGGGGTGTCTGCTTCCGAGCCCCGGTTCTGAGCGGCCCGATCGCGTTCCAAGTAGCCCGGTCGCGGGACGTTCATCGCGGCCGGAGGCGGCTCAGGAAACGGCCGCGTTTGTGGGCGCGCTCCAGCCGGTGACTCGGATCCACTCGACCAGGTCCAGGGTGGCCAGCTCGATCGCGCGCACCACCGCGAAATCCGAAGGGTATCTGCCCGCGTTCGCGAACTCGCGGAACATCACCTTGTCGAGGTCGTTGGGAAGCACGCTCAACGGGAGGACCTCGTACCGTGCCGGGAGCCCGGCGCGCGCGCCGAACGCCGCGGCGATCTGGGGGCCCGTCAGCTCGTCGCCGACGAGCTCGACGGCTCCGCCGGGCGCCTGCGCGGTGCCGAGCAGGAGCGCGGCGGCGACCCGGCCGATGTCCCTGACCGAGATCATCTTCAGGGCGACGTCCTCCGGCAGCGGCATCCTCAGCACGATCTCCCCGTGCTCCAGGCTCGGTGCCAACACGCTCGCGAAGTTCTCCATGAAGGCGGTCGCGCGAACCATCGAGGCCCTGAGGCCGGACTTTTTCAGGCGCTCCTCGATCCAGTGCTTCGAGTCGTGGTGCGGCACACCCGACTCCCGGTCCGCTCCGAAGACCGAGTTGAACACGACGTGCGGGACGCCCGCCTCGACGGCCGCGTCGACGAGCGCGGTGCCGACGCGGATCTCCGCCTCGACCTCTTCGAGGCTGTTCGCCTCCGGGGTCATGAAGGAGAACCCCTCGACCCCCGACAGCGCGGCGGCCAGCGACGCCGGGTCCTCGGCCCGGATGGCCGCCAGCTCGACGCCGCGGGCGGCCAGCGCCTGAGCCCGGTCGGACCGCGGGTCGCGGACCAGGGCCCGCACCCGCGCCTTGTGGTCCAGCAGCGCGTCGACCACCGCCCCGCCCTGTTGCCCCGTCGCGCCGAAGACCGCGATCGTGCCGGTCGTCTGTGTGCTCATCGCTTCCACCCCTAAGTAGTTCATGCCATGAACGAAATTAGTTCATGACGTGAACGTCGTCAAGGTGCGGGTGGGGCGGGATCACCTCACGGTGCGATGGGTGGGCTCGGGGTGGGCGAAGAGAGGTCCGAGGTGTCCACGATGGCGGTGGCCACGCGCTCGAAGTCGCGCTGGTCGTCGGCGTCGAGGTTCCCCGCGATCTCGGGCAGGCGCTTGGCGACCTCGGCGTAGATGGCCTCGCCGAGCACCTTCCCCGCGGGCGTCGCACTGAGCATGACGACCCGGCGGTCCTGCGCCGAGCTTGTCCGGCCGACCAACTCGCGCCGCGCGGTGCGATCGACCAGCTGGCTCAACGCGTTCTTGGTCATACCCAACGACGCGGCGAGGTCAGCCATCCGCCGCGGCTCGTTCCTGACCGCGCAGAGCAGCGTGGCCTGCGAGGGGGTCAGGTCGAACTCGGCGCAGATCTGTGCGTACTTGCGTTGAATCACGACCGAGAGCCAGAAGAGCTTGTCGCCATAGTCCACGCCGGTCTCCCCGGTCCGAAGTCGAACGATCAGCCTACTCGTCGCGGGCCGGCAGGCCACGCAACGCCCGGGCTCAGGCCTGGGACAGCGCCTTCGCGAAGGCGCCCGGTTCCTGGTCGACGCCGCTGCAACTGGGCTGCGCCACCGAGGTGTTGACGCCGCCGGCGCACTTCTGGTCGCGGTACGTCACCCACATGGACACCCGCCCCACGCCCTTGTCCCGGGCGAACTTCCGCACCTTCGCCGCGTCCGCGAGCGTGAACGTCTCGCCCTTGACGTCGTTGACGCCGATCATCGGTGTCACCCCGAGCCCCTGCCAGGCCGCCCGGTCGGAGAGCTGGAGCGCCTGCTTGAGCTGGCTCTGCGCGGCCGTCGCCGCCCGTACCGCGTAGTCGCCCATGTTCCCGCCGAACGACGTGCCGTAGTTCATCGTCATGGCGTTGACCGCAGAGACCGTCACGCCGTGCTCCTTGGCCGACGTGAGCAGCGCCAGCGCCTGGGGCGTGAACCCCGTCGGCATCGCCGCCAGCGTGAACGTCACCTTCAGGGTGCGCCGCTTCTGGAGCAGGGCTATCGCCTCGGCGCGCCGGGACAGGGCGGCCGCGTCGGTCAGCGCGGCGCCCTCGATGTCGAAGTCGGCCTCGGTGGCGCCGGCCGCGTCCAGCGCGGAGCCGTAGGCGGCGGCCAGCTGGTCCGGGGTGCGGCAGGTGAGCGCGAGCTCCTTGCCGGCCTGCCCGCCGAACGACACCCGCACCGAGGCGCCCCCCTTCTTGAGCGCGGCCACCCGGTCCTTGACGTCGCTGTCCACGATCGCGGTGTCGTCGTCCCACACCGCGCGGCAGGTGTTGCCGTGGGCGATCACGAAGGCCAGGTTGTAGACGGCGGGGGAGCCGACGGCGTCGGTCGGCGCGGCGGTGGTGGCGCTGACATAGGGGGAGTACGTGGTGGACAGCGGGCCGGTCGCGGCGGGGGCGGCCGGGGTGTGGGTCGGCGCCTTCGGGGCGTCGGAGTCCGCGCCGCACCCCGCGCACATCAGCGCGGCCAGGACACCGGCCCCCGCGACCGGCACTCTCAGGAAGCTCCGCATGTCGTGTGCACCCGCTCTCATGTATGTGCGCCCCCGTGGCACCGAAACCCGTGGCACCGAAAGGAGAATGTACGTGGCCGGTCCCTGCCGGTGAGGGCCGGGCGGCCGGAGCTTGGGGGCGCCCTGCTTGAATGGGCCCCGTGACCCGCGCATCCCTGGACAAGCAGCCGCACGAAGTCGCCTCGATGTTCGACGACGTCGCGGCACACTACGACCTCACCAACGACGTGCTCTCCCTCGGCCAGGCCCGGCTGTGGCGCAAGGCGGTCGCCAAGGCGGTCGACGCGCGCCCCGCGCAGAAGGTGCTCGACCTCGCGGCCGGCACGGCCACCTCCTCGCTGCCCTTCGCGGCGGCCGGGGCGTACACCGTGCCCTGCGACTTCTCGCTCGGCATGCTCAAGGTCGGCAAGGGGCGCCAGCCGCACCTGCCGTTCACGGCGGGCGACGCGACGAAGCTGCCCTTCCGTGACGACACCTTCGACGCCGTGACGATCTCCTTCGGGCTGCGCAACGTGCAGGACACCGACGCCGCGCTGCGCGAGATGTACCGGGTCACCAAGCCGGGCGGGCGGGTCGTGATCTGCGAGTTCTCGCAGCCGACCTGGAAGCCGCTGCGGACGGTGTACACGGAGTACCTGATGCGCGCGCTGCCGCCCGTCGCGACGGCGGTGTCCTCCAACCCGGAGGCGTACGTCTACCTCGCGGAGTCCATCCGGGCCTGGCCCGCCCAGGACGCGCTCGCGGCGCGGCTCCAGGGGGCGGGCTGGTCCAAGGTGGCGTGGCGGAACCTGACGGGCGGGATCGTGGCGCTGCACCGGGGCTTCAAGGCGTAGCCCGGCCGGGCGTGACCGGGCCGGGCCCGGGTCAGGCACCCGGCTCCCGCCCGCCCGGCCGGGCCCGGGTCAGGCACCCAGCTCCAGCCGGAAGCAGAGCGCGTCCACCCCCAGCTTCGCCGACGGGTACGTCGTGGACAGCGTCATCCCCAGGCGCTCGGTCACCGCCACCGAACGTACGTTCCCGGGATGCACCATCGCCACCACGCGCGGCACGCCGGCGGCGCGGACGCGGGCCAGGGTCGCCCGGGCCGCCGCCGTCGCGTAACCCCGGCCCCAGTGGGTGCGGGCGAGGCGCCAGCCGATCTCGATCTCGCCGACCGGGCCCCAGTCGTCGAGCGGCCAGGGCTGCGCGCCGGTGAAGCCGATGACCGTGTCGTCCTCGTCCAGGAGCGTCCACAGGCAGAATCCGCGCTCGGCGTCGTGCTTGCGCTGGCGGGCGGTCAGTTCCTCGTACACGGAGACCTCGGCCGGGCGTCCGCCGTGGAACTCCATCACGTCCGGGTCGTCGAACACGCGGTGCCAGACGTACGCGTCCTCCTCGGTGGGCACGCGCAGCCGTACGACGGGAAGGGGCTTCTCGGGGGCGCCGGACCGGGCGGGCTCGGCGGACTCGGCTGACTCGGCGGACACAGTGCTCATGGCGGGGGCAACCCTTCGCGATGTCGATCAACGGCCACCCATAGACTGCATGGGTCCTGTGCTTCTCGGCACGCAAATTCGAGTCTTCGGGAGATCCCGCTGTGACCGAGCCGCTCTCCGAACACACCGCCGACGTGATCGTCGTCGGCGCCGGCCCGGCCGGTTCGACGACCGCGTACTACCTGGCCAAGGCCGGACTCGATGTGCTGCTCCTGGAGAAGACCGCCTTCCCGCGCGAGAAGGTGTGCGGCGACGGTCTGACCCCGCGCGCCACCAAGCAGCTCGTCTCGATGGGGATCGACATCTCCGAAGAGGCCGGCTGGCTGCGCAACAAGGGCCTGCGGATCATCGGCGGAGGCGTCCGGCTCCAGCTCGACTGGCCGGATCTCGCCTCGTACCCGGACTACGGACTCGTCCGCAAGCGTGACGACTTCGACGAGCAGCTGGCGCGCCAGGCGCAGAAGGCGGGCGCCCGCCTTTACGAGCGCTGCAACGTCGGCGCTCCCGTCCTGGACGAGCGCACCGGCCGGATCATCGGCGTCAACGCCAAGCTCGGCGAGGAGAAGACCCCGGTCACCTTCCACGCCCCGCTGGTGGTGGCGGCCGACGGCAACTCCACGCGGCTCTCGCTCGCGATGGGTCTGCACCGGCGCGAGGACCGCCCGATGGGCGTGGCCGTACGGACGTACTTCACCTCGCCCCGGCACGACGACGACTACCTGGAGTCCTGGCTCGAGCTCTGGGACCGGCGCGGCCCGCAGGACCGGCTGCTCCCCGGCTACGGCTGGATCTTCGGCATGGGCGACGGCACGTCCAACGTCGGCCTCGGCATCCTCAACTCCTCCTCCGCCTTCCGCGAGCTGGACTGGCGCGAGATCCTGAAGGCGTGGTGCGCGTCCATGCCGGCGGACTGGGGCTACACCCCGGAGAACATGACGGGCCCGATCCGCGGCGCGGCCCTGCCGATGGCCTTCAACCGCCAACCGCACTACACCAAGGGCCTGTTGCTGGTCGGCGACGCGGGCGGCCTGGTCAACCCGTTCAACGGCGAGGGCATCGCGTACGCCATGGAGTCGGGCCAGATCGCGGCGGACGTCATCGTCCAGGCCCACGCCCGCGCGACCCCCGCCCAGCGCGAACTGGCCCTGCACGCCTACCCGAAGATCCTCAAGGACACGTACGGCGGTTACTACACGCTGGGCCGCGCCTTCGTGAAGCTCATCGGCAACCCGAAGGTCATGAAGATCGCCACCCAGCGCGGCCTGACCCACCCGCTCCTGATGAAGTTCACCCTAAAAATGCTGGCCAACCTGACGGACCCGACGGGCGGGGACGCGATGGACCGCATCATCAACGGCTTGTCGAAGGTCGCACCGAAGGCGTGACCACCTGACGCTGCCGTCCGTGTGCCTACGGTGCAACTGCCCTTGCGCCGTAGGCATCCGCGTGTGCGGAGGCGGTTCCATGACCCGTCCGCCAGGTGCTCAACCAGCGGGATTGTTGAGGGTGCTGCGCAACGAAACGCTGCCCTTGTACGGGCCGTCCGCCGTTGCCACTGCTGTTGCATGGCCCCTCGAACTGGTGTGGATGCCGAAGAAGGCGGCGGGTTAGTAACCGACTTCATGGTCGGCTCGATTGTGCCGCCTCTTGAAGAGGGGGCTCGGCTCCCGCCGTCAGGGTGAACAGGGTCAGGGCGTGACGGGCGCTTCGGCCGCGCGTCCAGTCGTCCCATCGTTCCGTCAACGCGTCTTCCGGCGACGGCAGTTGGGGCGCCGAGAGGAGCCGGGTCACGGCATCGCGCACGGCGGTGTCGGCGGCAGGGTACACGGAGAAGTCGCCGGTGTAGTCGGCCGCCGCCCGGCAGGCGGTCGCCCCGGGGAGGCCGGCCGCGTGCAGGGCGAGCACGAGCCGGTACGGAGTGGGGGCGAAGGCCCGCCATTGCTCGGCGCGTCGGATGTGGGCGACGGCGACGCGCCGCACTACCGCCCGTTCGGCATCCTGGAGCACGGCGGCGGTGACGGCGTCCTACAGGGACGGGTTCGTGAGGCGCAGGATGGTCCCGAGGGGGACGAGTTCCGCGACGAGGGCGGCGATGTCGGGGTGGTGGGGCAGGCCGATGGCCGAGGTGTACGAGGTCGCCGGAGGGTCGGCATCGGTGCTCCTCAGCGGCCGGAGCGCGAGTCCCGACCCGTCCCACTGGGCGAGCCAGGGGACGCCGCGATGCTCGACGAGCCGTACGGCCTGCCGCCGGTGCGGGTCCTCTCGCCACCCCGGGTGATCAGTGGCCAGGGCGAGAGTCAAGCCTCCAACTCCCCTCTGTGTGCGGCAAGCTGCCTTGCGACCAGGGCATGGAGCGCTTGCCGCATGCGAAGGCTCGCGCAGGGGCGGTGCAGCAGCGCCTCGAACCAAAAGCCGGGGGTTCGGCCGACGCCTGCGGAGAGCGAGCGGGTAAGCGGTGTGGCTCCAGGGCGGCCTGATGGACGGACATGGTGCGGTGTCCTCCCGCATGAGGGCATGACTGTCCCCGCCTCGTTCGAGGGATGGGGTCTGGGGCTGCCGTTTGCGGCCCAACACCGCTTCGGCGCAGGGCGTTGTGCGGCCCGCGAGTCGGAGTCCGACAGCACTGTGAAGGGCTGGGCGACGCGGAGCGACCGTAGCGCTGTTGCGACCGTGGGTGCAACGGTGTGCCGTCCCAAAATTGCACCGTTCTATGCCAAACGCCCCTCAGCTGCACGGATGAGGGGCGCCGCATGAAGCATTCACTAGATCAGGTGGTCGAACTCTCCGGCCTTGACTCCCAGTACGAAGGCGCGGAGCTTGTGGACGCTCGTCGTCACGACCACGTCCGGGTCGTCGCTCTCGCGGATTTTGATCATTCCGTCGGCGGGGGCAAGTTCCACGCAGCTCTGATTGTTGTCGGCTCCCGAGAAGGAAGACTTCTGCCACTTGATTCCGTCGGTCATGCCGATTGACTCACACTTCCTGTGCGATGCGTTGAATGTATTTGCATGACTCCTCCACTCCGAGTGAGATCGACTCGACGGAGGAGAGTAGTTCCCGGTACGTCGTGAGCTGAGTTTCGGCGTCCAGGAATCCCCCGTCGAAGGCGCTGTCGATCTGGACAGTGTCGAGCGCCGGTACCTGGGCCACCGCGTACTGCATCGAGTGCACAGAGCCCGTGATCTGGGCATCGAAGGGGATGACCCGAAGCGTCGTCGATGGCCACTGCGAGGCCTCGGTCAGGAAATCGAGCTGTTCCCGCATCGTGCTGCCGTCGCAATACCTCATGCGTAGCGCGGCTTCGTGGACGAACGCTTCGAACGGTGTCGGGTTGGGGCGGTCGAAAATCGCGCGCCGTCGCATACGGTGCTCCACGCGAAGGTTGAGCTCGCCGGCCGGGAGGGCGGCCACGCTGCTCTGAATGAGCCCGCGAGCATACGCAGGCGTCTGGAGCACCCCCGGAACGTGCAGCATGTAAATCCCGCGGAGTCTCGTTGCGTAGAACTCCAACTCGGCCACATCAAGGTTGCCGGGGGTCAGCGCTCCTCGGTACTCCTCCCACCAGCCCTTGCCACGCTCGTCGGCCATCTTGGCGAGCTCGTCGACGAGGTACTTGTCCGTGGACGAGTAGTGCACGGCCAGGCGCCGCACCCGCTCGCTGCTCACGCCGTAGCGGCCTGACTCGATGTGGCTGATCTGGGCGCGCTCGCCGCCCAGGAAGGCTGCGGCTTCGGAACCGGACATGCCGGCCCGCTCCCGCATCTTGCGCAGCTCCGTACCCAACCGCTTCTGCCTCGCGGTCGGGTAACTCCGTGGCGGCATGAGCCCTCCCTCTTCTGCCGGTACGAGTGTGCCGCCCGACCCTGTCACGCGTCCATCCTTCCGGGTGCGACGGGCGTACCACCGTTGCGCCGTAACAATGTTGTGCCCTACCTTCCACAAGGCACCGCGACGCACCCCTCTGAGCACGAAGTGCAGTCACCCGCAGCCCAGTGAGGCGTGGGCGGCACATGCCACGCGGGGTGACGCGACGTGACTACACCTCCGTTGGGAGAAGGCGGCATGACGATCGCAACCACCGCACCACCCGGACACCCCATCGCCTCGACCAGGACACACCGGCTGACCACCGCGAACCGCGCCACCGCGGCGGCCGAGCTGCGCGCGGTCGTGGCCGCGCTGGTCCGGGTCGCCGGGCACGCACCACTGGTCGACTCCGCGAGGCTCTGCACGAGCGAGCTCGTGACGAACGTCCACCGGCACACCGGCGCCGGGCTCGTGCACGTCGAGGTGGTGCTCGGCGAGGACGAGGTGACGGTCCGCGTCCACGACGACCAGCCCCGCCCGCTGCCCGGCCCGCCCGGAGCCGGTTCCGCGTTCCGGGAGTGCGGGCGCGGCCTGGCGCTCGTCGAGGAACTGACGGACGCGTGGGGCGCGACCTACTACGGCGGGCCCCGGCCGACATCCGAGGCCGTGTGGTTCCGCATGGTCAGGGGCGGGCGGGGGGGCGTCGTGAGCGCGTACGGCACGGCGCTCGCGGCGCCGCCTTCCGCGCTGGCGAACCACGTGGACCGGCGCGCCGCGCCGTCAGCGCACCACCTCGAACACGTTCTTCTGGAGCCCGTTCCCGTACGCCTCGTGTTCCACGAGACACAGCCGCTGCGTGTCCTTGTCCGCCGTGCTGAACAGGCGCTTGCCCGCGCCGAGCAGGAGGGGGAAGACCAGCAGGTGGTAGCGGTCGATCAGGTCCGCGTCCGAGAGGGCGCGGTTCAGGGTGGCGCTGCCGTGCACGATGATCGGGCCGCCCTCGGTCCGCTTCAGGGCGGCGACCTCGTCCAGGGAGCGCAGGATCGTGGTCTCGCCCCAGTCCGGCACCAGGGCGTCCTCGGTGAGGGTGGTCGAGACGACGTACTTGGGCATCACCTTGTAGCCGGCGAAGTCCTCCATACCGGGCCACACCGGGCTGAACGCCTCGTAACTCACGCGGCCGAGGAGCATCGCGGTGGCCTCGTCCTGTTCCCGGCCCTTGATCTCGAACGCCTCGGGCAGGAAGGCGACCTCCTTGAAGGTCCAGCCGGCGTTGCGGTATCCGGACTCGCCGCCCGGGGCCTCCACGACCCCGTCGAGCGAGATGAAGGCGGTGCTGATCAAGGTGCGCATCGAAAGTCCTCGGGTCCGTGGCGGAATACGTACGGTGCGCGCGGCCGCCAGGGCCGCCGGTACGCGCTCACGCGCATTCTGACCCCGGGTCACACCCGAACTCATCGACCGCCGCGCCCCGCGCCCCGCCCCGTTCAGCAGCGCCGCTCCACCTCGTCCGTCCAGCGGACGGGGATCTCTCCGGCGAACCGGGACAGACCGGTGCGCAGTTCGTCCGGGGAGAGGCCGCCGTTCTGGCGGCGCGCGACATATTCGTGGCGCCTGCCGTCGTGCAGCGTCACCCACACCGCGCGGTGGTGCTCGTAGCCCCCGGCCGTCCCCTCGTCGCCGAGCTCCCAGATCGCGACCGTGCCCACCTCGATCTCGCGCACCTGCGACCAGGCCGCGTCGAACCGGGTGGCGAGGTGTATGCCCCGCGCGTCCGCGCGGATGACCGGGCGCAGCGTCCCGTACACGCACGCGAGGACCAGGAACGCGCCGGCGCCGAGGACGAACAGCGCGAAGCCCCAGCCGAAGGCGAGTTTTGACCAGTCGACAGGACCCTGCCAGGGGCGGATGCCGGTGAGCATCCACAGGCCGAGCGCCAGGAACACGGTGCCGATGGTGGCGAACATGCCGAGCCCGTCGGCGTAGACCTCATAGGGACGCGGATCCGCGCCCCGCACCTGCTCGTCCATTCCCCCACCCCCTGGAGGAATGCTGCCCGGAAACGGGCAGAGTTCAACACAATCCGGGCACGCCGAAGGGCCGTTGCTCCCGAGCGGGGGAGCGACGGCCCTTGCGGAAGGTGCGCGTGCGGCTCAGAAGGCCGCTGGACGCCTCAGAGAACGCGGACGGCGCCCGAGGGGGAGTCCCAGTCCAGGCTGCGCTCGACGACGCCGGTGGAGGGGTTCTGCGCGCCGACGAACTGGCCGCCGCCCACGTAGATCGCCACGTGGTACGCGGAGCCCTTGCCGCCCCAGTACAGGATGTCGCCCGGCTGGAGGTTGGACAGCGAGACATCGGTGCCGGTGGCCGACTGGTCCTGCGAGACGCGCGGCAGGTCGACGCCGACCTGGCGGTAGGCGGCCTGCACGAGACCGGAGCAGTCGTACGCGCTGGAGCCGGTGGCGCCGGAGACGTACGCCTTGCCGACCTGGGCCAGCGCGAAGTTGACGATGGCGGCGGCCGAACCGGTGGCGGTGGAGGACTTCACCGAGGTCGTGCCGGTGGAGGTGGCCGCGACCGACTTCAGCGTGGTGCGCTCGGCGGAGCGGGAGGCGCGCTCGGCGGCGTCGGCCTTCGCCTTGGCCTCGGCGTCCGCCTTGGCCTTGGCTTCGGCGGCCTTCTTCTCGGCGTCGTCCTTGGCCTGCTTGGCGTCCTTGGCGGCGGAGGACGCGGCGGCGTCCTGGGCGGCCTGGAGCTGGAGGTCGGCGGCGATCGCCTTGGTGGCCTGGGCGGAGGCGGCCGCGGTGGTCGCGAGGTCGCCCGTCAGCGTCGGCATCTCGATGGTCTCGGTGACCGGCTGGGCGGCGATGGCGGGGGCGGCCGCGCCGGCCAGCGCGATGGTGCTGAGTACGCCACCGGCAACTCCGGCCCGGAGCGAGACCTTCGAGGCGCTGCGGCGGGGCTTCCGGTGGCTGGGTATGTGAGCGGTGTGGGACATGGGAATAACCGCTATCAGGGGTTCGGGGTTCCCTTCAAGAAACGTGTGCTGCGCCACAGTTGGCTCCGGAGGCTGTGAATCCGCTTCACGCCGGGGCTTATTGACGCCGTAACGGACAATCCCGGCAGCGGCAAACAGGCCTGTGATCTTGCGTTTTCCATGAAACGCCCGAATTGCCCGGCGCTTACCATCCCCTCACGTCGATGGCCAAGCCCCGTTGATTTCCGGCGCGTTGGTGTGTGACACAGGTCACAGCATGAAGAGATCGGGTCGGGTGGGGAGAGCCGGTGCGTCTCGTGAACGCGCGCACGCGTCCACTGCCGGGGGCCGAAGTCCCCCGCGCGAGTGAGCGCCGGGCGCTTATCACTGATGGCGCTTGCCCCGCCAATTTGCCTGTAGCGCACATGTCTTGATAATGCCAGACCGTCGATGACCAGCGGTAACACCTCGGGATGTCACGTCTCGTGATCACTCAGGCGCTTCGCGTATGAAGATCACCGCTCATCCGACTTAATGATCCTTCGTCAGGTGGTGGAGATCACAAAGGCGTTGACGTACCCCGTGTCGCAGATCACAGACCGCCGGGCATAAGATGCGGGGCAGTCGGGCTTGTGAACTGCCTCACATGTGGGCGATCTTCGCGCCGTGCGAAGGAGCGACGAGGCGGTTCGCGGGGCCCGCTGTGCGGTCCAACGGTCAAGGACGACTGGAAGGAGCGAGGAGCGTGAATGCCTACGCGCCCATCCTCGTGCTCGGCGCCCTCGGGGCAGGGTTTGCGATCTTTTCCGTGGTCATGGCCACGCTTATCGGCCCAAAAAGGTACAACCGGGCGAAACTTGAGGCGTACGAGTGCGGCATCGAACCCACTCCCACGCCGGCCGGCGGCGGTCGCTTCCCGATCAAGTACTACCTGACGGCGATGCTCTTCATCGTCTTCGACATCGAGATCGTCTTCCTCTACCCCTGGGCGGTCACCTTCGACGCCCTGGGGCTTTTCGGGCTCGTGGAGATGCTGCTCTTCGTGCTCACCGTCTTCGTCGCCTACGCGTATGTGTGGCGGCGCGGCGGCCTGGAATGGGACTGAGGGGCTGAGGGGCACTTATGGGACTCGAAGAGAAACTGCCTAGCGGCTTCGTACTGAGCACGGTTGAGCAGGCCGCGGGCTGGGTGCGCAAGGCGTCCGTCTTCCCCGCCACCTTCGGCCTCGCCTGTTGCGCCATCGAGATGATGACGACGGGCGCGGGCCGGTACGACCTGGCCAGGTTCGGCATGGAGGTCTTCCGCGGCTCCCCGCGCCAGGCCGACCTGATGATCGTGGCCGGCCGGGTCAGCCAGAAGATGGCGCCGGTGCTGCGGCAGGTCTACGACCAGATGCCCAACCCCAAGTGGGTCATCTCCATGGGGGTTTGCGCTTCATCGGGCGGAATGTTCAACAATTACGCGATTGTTCAGGGTGTTGACCACATTGTCCCGGTTGATATCTACCTGCCCGGTTGCCCACCCCGCCCCGAGATGCTGATGGACGCGATCCTCAAGCTCCACCAGAAGATCCAGAGTTCCAAGCTCGGGGTCAACCAGCAGGAGGCGGCCCGTGAGGCGGAGGAGGCGGCCCTCAAGGCGCTCCCCACCATCGAGATGAAGGGGCTGCTGCGGTGAGCTCTCCCGATACGCCCGAGACCCCCGAGCAGAGCGGCGTACCCGCCCCGCGCGAGAACACCGGCGACGTCATCGGCGTACGCAAGGGCATGTTCGGGGCCGCCGACGGCGGTGACACCAGCGGCTACGGCGGCGTCATCAAGACCGTGACGCTGCCCGGCGCCGCCTCCCGCCCCTACGGCGGCTGGTTCGACGAGGTGGCCGACGAACTCGAAGGCGCCCTGGAGGAACAGGGCTTGCTGCCCGAGAACGCCATCGAGAAGACGGTCGTCGACCGGGGCGAGCTCACCTTCCACATCGCGCGCGAACACCTGCCGCGCGTCGCCCGCACCCTGCGCGACGACCCGGCCCTGCGCTTCGAGCTCTGTACGGGCGTCAGCGGCGTCCACTTCCTCGGGGACAAGGGCCGCGAGCTGCACGCCGTCTACCACCTGCGCTCCCTCACCCACGGCCGGCTCATCCGGCTCGACGTGAGCGCCCCCGACAGTGACCCGCACATCCCCTCGCTCGTCGAGGTCTATCCGACCAACGACTGGCACGAGCGCGAGACCTACGACTTCTTCGGTCTCGTCTTCGACGGCCATCCCGCCCTCACCCGGATCATGATGCCGGACGACTGGCAGGGCCACCCGCAGCGCAAGGACTACCCCCTCGGCGGCATCGCGGTCGAGTACAAGGGCGCCCAGATCCCGGCTCCGGACCAGCGGAGGTCGTACACCTGATGACCACGTCACCTTCGTCCCCGCGGGAGACGACCGAGGGGACTGTATATACAGTCACCGGCGGCGACTGGGACGACGTCGTCCAGTCCGCCGTGAAGGCCGACGACGAACGCATCGTCGTCAACATGGGTCCCCAGCACCCCTCCACGCACGGCGTGCTCCGGCTGATCCTGGAGATCGAGGGCGAGACCGTCACCGAGGCCCGCTGCGGAATCGGTTATCTGCACACCGGCATCGAGAAGAACCTCGAATTCCGCACCTGGACCCAGGGCACCACCTTCGTCACGCGCATGGACTACCTGACGCCGTTCTTCAACGAGACGGCGTACTGCCTCGGCGTCGAGAAGCTGCTCGGCATCACCGACCAGATCCCCGACCGGGCCTCGGTCATCCGCGTGCTGCTCATGGAGCTCAACCGGCTCTCCTCGCACCTGGTGTGCATCGCCACCGGCGGCATGGAGCTGGGCGCGACCACGATCATGATCTACGGCTTCCGAGACCGCGAACTCATCCTCGACCTCTACGAGCTGATCACCGGTCTGCGGATGAACCACGCGTTCATCCGCCCCGGCGGCCTCGCCCAGGACCTGCCGCCCGGCGCGATGGACCAGCTGCGCGAGTTCGTGAAGACGATGAGGAAGAACCTGCCGGAGTACGACAAGCTCGCCACCGGCAACCCGATCTTCAAGGCCCGCATGCAGGACGTCGGCTACCTCGATCTCACCGGCTGCATGGCGCTCGGCGCCACCGGCCCGATCCTGCGCTCGGCGGGCCTGCCGCACGACCTGCGCAAGACGGACCCCTACTGCGGTTACGAGACCTACGAGTTCGACGTGCCGACCACCGACACCTGCGACTCCTACGGCCGCTTCCTGGTCCGTCTGGAGGAGATGCGCCAGTCGCTCAGGATCGTCGAGCAGTGCCTGGACCGGCTCGCGCCCGGGCCGGTCATGGTCGAGGACAAGAAGATCGCCTGGCCGGCGCAGCTCGCGCTCGGCCCCGACGGCCTCGGCAACTCCCTCGACCACATCAAGAAGATCATGGGCACCTCGATGGAGTCCCTGATCCACCACTTCAAGCTGGTGACCGAGGGCTTCCGGGTCCCGGCCGGCCAGGTGTACGCGGCCGTCGAATCGCCCAAGGGCGAACTCGGCGTGCACGTCGTCTCCGACGGCGGCACCCGCCCCTACCGGGTCCACTTCCGCGACCCGTCCTTCACCAACCTCCAGGCCATGGCGGCCATGTGCGAAGGCGGCCAGGTCGCCGACGTCATCGTCGCCGTCGCGTCCATCGACCCCGTGATGGGAGGCGTCGACCGGTGACCGACACCCACCTGGGCATGCCCCAACTGCCCGCGCCCGACTACCCGGCCGATGTACGCGCCCGGCTCGAAGCGGACGGCAGGCAGATCGTCGCCCGCTACCCCGACAGCCGCTCCGCGCTGCTGCCGCTGCTCCACCTCGTCCAGGCCGAGGAGGGATACGTCTCCCGCACCGGCATGGCCTTCTGCGCGGACCTCCTGGAGCTGACCACGGCCGAGGTCACGGCCGTCGCCACCTTCTACTCCATGTACCGGCGCAAGCCGTCGGGCGAGTACCAGGTCGGCGTCTGCACCAACACGCTCTGCGCGGTCATGGGCGGCGACGCCATCTTCGACGAGCTCAAGCGGCACCTGGGCGTCGGCAACAACGAGACGACCGACGACGGCAAGGTCACCCTGGAACACATCGAGTGCAACGCCGCCTGCGACTTCGCGCCCGTCGTGATGGTCAACTGGGAGTTCTTCGACAACCAGGACCCCGAGAGCGCCAAGCGCCTGGTGGACGACCTGCGCGCCGGACGCCCCGTGGAGCCCACCCGGGGCGCGCCGCTGTGCACGTACAAGGAGACCGCGCGCATCCTGGCCGGCTTCCCCGACGAGCGCCCCGGCGCGGTCGCGGCGTCCGGCGGCGCGGGCCCCGCCTCCCTCGCCGGGCTGCGCCTGGCCAGGGGCGAGACGCCGGGCGCGCGCGTGGTGCACCCGCGCGGCGGCCAGGAACCGCACGACGAACCCCAGCCGGGCTCACACCACTTGAGCTCGCACGACGCACCGCAGCCGACCTCAGCGTCCGACCCCGAGCACCCGGCGGGCCCGGTCTCCGAGGAGGGGGAGTGATGACCTTGGCCACCGAGATCGAGGGAAACGGCAACGGCAGCAGCCCGGAGAAGCTGCTGGCGCCGGTCCTCTCCGCCTTCTGGGACCAGCCCGAATCCTGGACCCTGGAGACCTACCGCCGCCACGACGGCTACGAGGGCCTGCGCAAGGCGCTCGCCATGACGCCGGACGACCTCATCGCCTACGTCAAGGACTCCGGACTGCGCGGGCGCGGCGGCGCCGGCTTCCCCACCGGCATGAAGTGGCAGTTCATCCCGCAGGGCGACGGCAAGCCGCACTACCTGGTCGTCAACGCCGACGAGTCGGAGCCCGGGACCTGCAAGGACATCCCGCTCCTGTTCGCCAACCCGCACTCCCTCATCGAGGGCATCGTGATCGCCTGCTACGCGATCCGCTCCTCGCACGCCTTCATCTATCTGCGCGGCGAAGTCGTCCCCGTACTGCGGCGGCTGCACGAGGCCGTGCGTGAGGCGTACGAGGCGGGCTTCCTCGGCGAGGACATCCTGGGCAGCGGTCTCAACCTCGACCTCACCGTGCACGCGGGCGCCGGCGCGTACATCTGCGGTGAGGAGACCGCGCTCCTGGACTCCCTCGAAGGCCGTCGCGGCCAGCCCCGGCTGCGACCCCCCTTCCCCGCTGTCGCCGGTCTGTACGCGTGCCCCACTGTGGTGAACAACGTCGAATCCATCGCGTCGGTTCCCGCGATCCTGCACCGGGGCAAGGACTGGTTCAAGTCGATGGGCAGCGAGAAGTCCCCCGGCTTCACGCTGTACTCGCTCAGTGGGCACGTCACCACCCCCGGCCAGTACGAGGCGCCGCTCGGCATCACCCTGCGCCAGCTGCTCGACATGAGCGGTGGCATGCGCAAGGGCCACCGGCTCAAGTTCTGGACGCCGGGCGGCTCTTCGACCCCGATGTTCACCGACGAGCACCTTGACGTGCCGCTCGACTACGAAGGGGTGGGCGCGGCCGGCTCGATGCTGGGCACCAAGGCGCTCCAGTGCTTCGACGAGACCACCTGCGTGGTGCGGGCCGTCACCCGCTGGACGGAGTTCTACGCCCACGAGTCCTGCGGCAAGTGCACGCCCTGCCGCGAAGGGACGTACTGGCTGGTCCAGTTGCTCCGCGACATCGAGGCCGGCAAGGGCTCGATGGACGACCTCGACAAGCTGAACGACATCGCCGACAACATCAACGGCAAGTCGTTCTGCGCGCTCGGCGACGGCGCGGCCTCGCCGATCTTCTCCTCGCTCAAGTACTTCCGCGACGAGTACGAGCGGCACATCACGGGCAAGGGCTGCCCCTTCGACCCCGCCAGGTCCACCGCCTGGGCGGACGACAGCACGGAGGTGAACGCATGACTGTGACGACGAGTAGCGCTTCCTCCGGGGGCGGCGAGGCGGCGGGGCCGTCCAAGGCCGTTGAGGAAACGGTCTCGCTGACCATCGACGGCATCGGCATCAGCGTCCCCAAGGGCACTCTGGTGATCCGCGCCGCCGAACAGCTCGGCATCGAGATCCCGCGCTTTTGCGACCATCCCCTGCTCGACCCGGCCGGCGCGTGCCGGCAGTGCATCGTCGAGGTCGAGGGCCAGCGCAAGCCGATGGCGTCCTGCACCATCACCTGCACCGACGGCATGGTGGTCAAGTCCCAGCTCTCCTCGCCGGTCGCCGAGAAGGCCCAGCGCGGCGTGATGGAACTCCTCCTGATCAACCACCCGTTGGACTGCCCGGTCTGCGACAAGGGCGGCGAGTGTCCCTTGCAGAACCAGGCGATGCAGGTTGGCTCCACCGATTCGCGCTTCGAAGGCCACAAGCGCACCTACGAGAAGCCCGTCCCGATCTCCACCCAGGTGCTCCTGGACCGCGAGCGCTGTGTGCTGTGCGCGCGCTGCACCCGCTTCTCCAACCAGATCGCCGGCGACCCGATGATCGAACTCATCGAGCGGGGCGCGCTCCAGCAGGTCGGCACCGGCGAGGGCGACCCGTTCGAGTCGTACTTCTCCGGCAACACCATCCAGATCTGCCCGGTCGGCGCGCTGACCTCCGCCGCCTACCGCTTCCGTTCCCGCCCCTTCGACCTCGTGTCGTCTCCCTCGGTGTGCGAGCACTGCGCGGGCGGCTGCGCGACCCGCACCGACCACCGGCGCGGCAAGGTCATGCGGCGCCTGGCGGCCGACGACCCCGAGGTCAACGAGGAATGGCTGTGCGACAAGGGCCGGTTCGCCTTCCGGTACGCGCAGCAGCACGACCGGCTGACCACGCCGTTGGTGCGCAACGCCGAGGGCGTACTGGAACCGGCGAGCTGGCCGGAGGCGCTGGAGGCCGCCGCCGCAGGACTCGCCGCCGCGCGCGGGCGGGCCGGGGTCCTCACGGGCGGCCGGCTCACCGTCGAGGACGCGTACGCCTACGCCAAGTTCGCCCGGATCGCCCTGGACACCAACGACATCGACTTCCGGGCCCGCCCGCACTCCGCGGAGGAGGCCGACTTCCTGGCGGCCCGCGTCGCGGGGCACGGGCGCGACCTCGACGGACAGGGCGTGACCTACACCCTGCTCGAACAGGCGCCGACGGTGCTGCTCGCCGGCTTCGAGTCCGAGGAGGAGGCGCCCGGCGTCTTCCTGCGGCTGCGCAAGGCCTGGCGGGGGCACGGCCAGCGCACCTTCTCGCTCGCCAGCCACATGACGCGGGGCCTGAAGAAGGCGGGCGGCACCCTGCTGCTCGCGGCGCCCGGCACCGAGACCGAATGGCTCGACGCGCTCGCGGGCGGCGTCGGCCTGGACGATGACGGCGCGCGCGCGGCCGACGCGCTGCGCTCGCCGGGCGCCGTCCTCGTCGTCGGTGAACGCCTCGCGGGCGTGCCCGGCGGCCTGACCGCCGCCGTGCGCGCGGCCACCGCGACCGGCGCCGCACTGGTGTGGATCCCGCGCCGGGCCGGTGAGCGCGGCGCGGTGGAGGCGGGCGCGCTCCCCTCGCTGCTGCCGGGCGGGCGCCCGGCCACCGACCCGCGCGCCCGCGACGAGGTCGCCTCCGCCTGGGGCGTACGCGAACTCCCGCACCGCTACGGGCGCGACACCGGCCAGATCGTCGAGGCCGCCGTCACCGGGGAACTGGGCGCGCTGCTCGTCGCGGGCGTCGACCCGGCCGACCTGCCGGACCCCGCGCGGGCCCGCCAGGCGCTCGCGGGGGCCTTCGTGGTCAGCCTGGAACTGCGGCCGAGCGAGGTGACCGACCACGCCGCCGTCGTCTTCCCGGTCGCCGCGGTCGCCGAGAAGCCGGGCACCTTCCTCAACTGGGAGGGCCGCGCGCGGCTGTTCGAGGCGGCTCTGAAGCCCGAACAGCTGACCCGCACGCCGTCGCCCACCGACGCCCGCGTCCTGCACATGCTGGCCGACGCGCTCGACGTGGACCTCGCGCTGCCCGACGTCCGCTCCGTACGGGGTGAGATGACCAGGCTCGGCACCTGGGACGGGCCGCGCGCGAGCGGACCCCTGGAGCCAGGGGTCGCGTCCGCGCGGCCTCTGCCCCGGCCCGCCGAGGGCGAGGCGGTCCTCGCGGGCCACCGGATGCTGCTCGACCGGGGCTCGCTCCAGGAGGGCGACGAGGCGCTGGCCGGCACCCGGCACGCGGCCGTGGCACGGCTCTCGGCGGCCACCGCTGCCGAGTCCGGCGTCAAGGACGGCGACCTGCTCCAGGTCACCGGCCCGCGCGGCGGCGTCCAACTCCCGCTCCAGGTGAGCGAGATGCCCGACCGCGTGGTCTGGCTGCCGCTGAACTCCGTCGGCGGCGGGGTCGCCGCCGACACCGGCGCGGTCCCCGGACAGGTCGTCCGGATCGGACCGGCCGCCACGGAAGCACCCTCGGAGGTGGTGGAGGCGTGATCACGTTCGCCGCGGAAGACCTCTCCATGTTCGGCCGCGATCCCTGGTGGCTCGTCGTCGTCAAGGCCGTCTTCTGCTTCGCGTTCCTGATGGTGACCGTGCTGTTCTCCATCGTGTGGGAGCGCAAGGTCGTCGCCTGGATGCAGCTGCGGATCGGGCCCAACCGGCACGGCCCCTGGGGCATGCTCCAGTCGCTCGCCGACGGCATCAAGCTGATGCTGAAGGAAGACGTCATCGTCAAGCGGGCCGACAAGGTCGTCTACGTCCTGGCCCCGATCATCGCCGCGATCCCCGCGTTCATGGCGATCGCCGTGATCCCCTTCGGGCCCGCGGGCAACGAGGTGTCGATCTTCGGCCACCGCACCACGATGCAGCTCACCGACCTGCCGATCGCCATGCTGTACGTCCTGGCGGTCGCCTCGGTCGGCATCTACGGCATCGTGCTCGCGGGCTGGTCCTCCGGCTCCACCTATCCGCTCCTCGGCGGTCTGCGGTCCTGCGCGCAGATGATCTCCTACGAGATCGCGATGGGCGCGGCCTTCGCCTCGGTCTTCCTGTACTCGGGGTCGATGTCGACCTCGAAGATCGTGGAGGCGCAGAGCGACCGCTGGTACATCGTGCTGCTGCCGGTCTCCTTCATCATCTACATCGTCACGATGGTCGGCGAGACCAACCGCGCCCCGTTCGACATGCCGGAGTCCGAGGGCGACCTGGTCGGCGGCTTCAACACCGAGTACTCCTCGATCAAGTTCGCGATGTTCATGCTCGCCGAGTACGTCAACATGGTCACCGTCTCGGCCGTCTCGGTCACCCTCTTCCTCGGCGGCTGGCGCGCCCCCTGGCCCATCAGCACCTTCTGGGAGGGCGCGAACCACGGCTGGTGGCCGATGCTCTGGTTCGTCATCAAGGTCCAGCTGCTGCTCTTCTTCTTCATCTGGCTGCGCGGCACGCTGCCCCGGGTCCGCTACGACCAGCTCATGAAGCTGGGGTGGAAGGTCCTCATCCCGGTCTCCGTGGTCTGGCTGATGATGGTCGCGACCGTGCGGGCCCTGCACAACGAGGGCTACGGCTTCTCCAAGGTCGTCCTGTACGTCGCCGGCGCGGTCCTCGCGCTGCTGCTGCTCTCCTTCCTCGTGGACGTGTTCCGGAACAAGAAGGAGAACGAGGGGGCCGAAGGGGCCGAAGGGGCCGAGGGGGCGAAACCCGCCGCCTTCGACCCGATGGCCGGGGGATTCCCGGTGCCGCCGCTGCCCGGCCAGACCCTTCCGCCCGTGCCCCGCCGACGGCCGCGCCATGAGGGCCAGTTGATTGTCAGTGGCGGGACGGATACTCAGAGTGACGCAGAAGGAAGGGAGGGCGACGGTGTCTGACACGCCATCGGACAAGTCCTTGAGCGGCAAGCCGGCGAAGGCCGACAAGCCGGCGAAGGCCGGGAAGCCGGCCGAACCGCAGGAGCCGCAGGACAAGTTCCTCAACCCCGTGGCCGGCTTCGGCGTGACCTTCAAGGCCATGTTCAAGAAGCGGCTGACCGAGCAGTATCCGGAACAGCCCAAGGTCACCGCGCCGCGCTTCCACGGCCGCCACCAGCTCAACCGGCACCCGGACGGCCTGGAGAAGTGCGTGGGCTGCGAGCTGTGCGCCTGGGCCTGCCCCGCCGACGCCATTTATGTGGAAGGCGCCGACAACACGGACGAGGAGCGCTACTCGCCGGGCGAGCGCTACGGCCGCGTCTACCAGATCAACTACGCCCGCTGCATCCTGTGCGGCCTGTGCATCGAGGCCTGTCCCACCCGGGCGCTGACGATGACCAACGAGTTCGAACTGGCCGACTCCTCGCGCGAGAACCTGATCTACACCAAGGAGCAGCTGCTCGCCGGCCTTGAGGACACCATGGTCGACAGCCCGCACGCGATCTACCCGGGCATGGACGAGCAGGACTACTACCGGGGCCTGGTCACCGAGGCGGCCCCCGGCACCGTGCGCCAAGTCGCGCTCAGCAAGGGCGAGCGGCCCCAGGAGGGTGCCTCCACCTTCGGTGCGGACGAGCCCGCGTCCGGCAAGGCGGTGGGGGCATGAGCGCGCCCACCGAGCTGCTGGCCGCCACGGCCTCGGCCACCTCCACCGGTGAGGCCTTCCAGTTCTGGGTGCTCGGCACGGTCGCCGTGATCGGCGCCCTGTGCACGATCCTCATGAGGAAGGCCGTGCACAGTGCGCTGTGCCTCGCCGGAACCATGATCATCCTCGCGGTGTTCTACCTGGCCAACGGGGCGTACTTCCTGGGCGTCGTCCAGATCGTCGTCTACACCGGCGCGATCATGATGCTGTTCCTCTTCGTGGTCATGCTGGTCGGCGTCACCGCCGCCGACTCGCTGAAGGAGACGATCAAGGGTCAGCGCTGGTGGGCCGCGGCCTGCGGGCTCGGCTTCGGGGTGCTGATCATCGCGGGCATCGCCCACGCCTCCCTGAAGAGCTTCAACGGACTCGGCCAGGCCAACGCCAACGGCAACGTGGAGGGCCTTGCCGCCCTCATCTTCACCAAGTACGTCTTCGCCTTCGAGATCACCGGCGCCCTGCTGATCACCTCGGCGGTCGGTGCGATGGTGCTCACCCACCGGGAGCGCACCGAGCGCGCCAAGACCCAGCGCGAGATGTCGGAGGAGCGCGTACGCGGCAAGCACCTGCCCCCGCTGCCCGCCCCCGGCGTCTACGCCCGGCACAACGCGGTGGACATCGCGGGCCTGCTCCCCGACGGCACACCCTCCGAGCTCACCGTCAACCAGACGCTGCGCGGCCGCGGCCAGATCCGCGACGTCTCCAGCGAGGCACTGGCCGACCTCAAGGCACTGGAGCAGCGTTCGGAGCGCCGCCTGGGCCGGGGCCACGACTCAGGGCGCGGCGGCGGTGCCGGGCGCGACCACGACCTCGGGCGCGACCAAGAGGAGGCCGCCAAGTGAATCCGGTCAACTACCTCTATCTGGCGGCCCTGTTGTTCACCATCGGCGCCGCCGGGGTGCTCATCAGGCGCAACGCGATCGTGGTCTTCATGTGCGTCGAGCTGATGCTCAACGCCTGCAACCTCGCCTTCGTCTGCTTCTCCCGGCTGCACGGCAACCTCGACGGCCAGATCATCGCGTTCTTCACGATGGTCGTCGCCGCCGCGGAGGTCGTGGTCGGGCTCGCGATCATCGTGTCGCTCTTCCGTTCCCGCCACTCGGCCTCGGTCGACGACGCCAGCCTGATGAAGCTGTAAGGGGTCGCTGCAACCGTGGGAAACACCGTGGGAAACACAGACAACCTCATCGCGCTGCTCATCGCGGCGCCCCTGCTCGGAGCGGCCGTCCTGCTGTGCGGCGGCCGGCGCCTGGACAAGGCGGGCCACTGGCTGGGCACCCTGCTCGCGGCCGCGTCCTTCGTCATCGGCGCGGTGCTCTTCTTCGCCATGCTGGGCCGCTCGGGCGAGCACCGGACGGTGACCCAGCACCTGTTCAGCTGGGTCCCGGTCGAGGGCTTCCAGGCCACCGTGGGCTTCCACCTCGATCAGCTGTCGATGACCTTCGTCCTGCTGATCACCGGCGTGGGCACCCTGATCCACGTCTATTCGATCGGCTACATGGAGCACGACGAGAACCGCCGGCGCTTCTTCGGCTACCTCAACCTGTTCCTCGCGGCGATGCTCCTGCTGGTCCTCGCCGACAACTACCTTCTGCTGTACGTCGGTTGGGAAGGCGTGGGCCTCGCGTCCTACCTGCTCATCGGGTTCTGGCAGCACAAGCCGAGCGCGGCGACCGCCGCGAAGAAGGCCTTCCTGGTCAACCGGGTCGGCGACATGGGCCTGTCGATCGCCATCATGGTGATGTTCACGACGTTCGGCTCCTTCGCCTTCACCACCGTGCTCGGCGGCGCGGGGCAGGCGAGCTCGGGCCGCGACACCGTCATCGGCCTGATGCTGCTGCTGGCCGCCTGCGGCAAGTCGGCGCAGGTCCCGCTCCAGTCCTGGCTCGGCGACGCGATGGAGGGCCCGACCCCGGTCTCGGCCCTGATCCACGCGGCGACGATGGTGACCGCCGGCGTCTATCTGATCACCCGCTCCGGGGCGGTCTTCAACGCGGTGCCCGACGTCCAGACGGCCGTGGTGGTCGTCGGCGCGGTCACGCTCCTGTTCGGTGCGATCGTCGGTTGCGCCAAGGACGACATCAAGAAGGCCCTGGCGGGCTCGACGATGTCGCAGATCGGCTACATGATCCTGGCCACCGGCCTCGGCCCGATCGGCTACGCCTTCGCGATCATGCACCTGGTGACGCACGGCTTCTTCAAGGCGGGGCTCTTCCTCGGCGCCGGCTCGGTGATGCACGGCATGAACGACGAGGTGGACATGCGCAAGTACGGCGGCCTGCGCAAGCACATGCCGGTCACCTTCGTCACCTTCGGCCTCGGCTACCTCGCCATCATCGGCTTCCCCGGCCTGTCCGGCTTCTTCTCCAAGGACAAGATCATCGAGGCGGCCTTCGCCAAGGGCGGCACCGAGGGCTGGATCCTCGGCGCGGTCACCCTGCTGGGCGCCGCGATCACCGCGTACTACATGACGCGCGTGATGGTGCTGACCTTCTTCGGCGAGGAGCGCTGGCGCAACGCGAGGACGCCCTCGCCGGCCGAGCCGAGCGTGGAGCCCGCCGCCGAGACGCGCGGCGCCCACGACGAGCCGCACCCGCACGAGTCCCCGAAGTCCATGACGATCCCCATGATCGTCCTCGCCTTCGGCTCGGTCTTCGCCGGCGGGATCTTCGGCATCGGCGACCGGTTCGTGAAGTGGCTTGAGCCGGTCACCTCCTTCGACCACGGCGACTCGCCGGTGGGGCAGTGGACGGTCACCGCCGCCACCATCGTCTGTCTCCTGATCGGCGTCGGTCTCGCCGTCGCCCAGTACGGCAGGAAGCCCGTCCCGGCCGTCGCCCCGCGCGGCTCGCTGCTCACCCGGGCGGCCCGCCGCGACCTGCTCCAGGACGACTTCAACCACGTGGTCCTGGTCAGGGGCGGCGAACACCTCACCCGCTCGCTCGTCTACCTCGACCACAGCCTGGTCGACGGAGTCGTCAATGGAACCGCCGCCTCGGTCGGCGGGCTCTCCGGCCGCCTGCGCAGGCTGCAGAACGGCTACGCCCGCAGCTACGCGGTCTCGATGTTCGGAGGTGCTGTGGTGATCATCGCCGCGACTCTGCTGATGAGGGCGGTGTAACGCGATGTCCTTCCCCCTCCTGACCGCGACGGCCGCCCTGCCGGCGCTCGGCGCGGTCGCGACCGCCGCCGTCCCCGCCGCCCGGCGGACCGCCGCCAAATGGCTGGCCCTGCTGGTCTCGGTGGGCACCCTGGTGCTCGCCGCGATCCAGCTCGTACGGTTCGAACCGGGCGGCGCGCGCTACCAGTTGACCGAGTCGCACGCCTGGATCAAGGACTTCGGCGTCCGCTACGAACTGGGCGTCGACGGCATCGGCGTCGCCCTCATCGGGCTCACCGCGCTCCTGATCCCGTTCATCATCGCGGCCGGCTGGCACGACGCCGACCCCCTGGAAACGCACAGCAGCCGCTGGCGCCCGACCCAGGGCTTCTTCGCCCTGATCCTCGCCGTCGAGGCGATGGTGGTGCTGTCCTTCGAGTCCACCGACGTCTTCCTCTTCTACATCCTGTTCGAAGCCATGCTCATCCCGATGTACTTCCTCATCGGCGGCTTCGGCGACCGCGCCCATAGCCAGGGCGACGAGGCGGCGGCGACCCAACGCTCGTACGCGGCAGTCAAGTTCCTCCTGTACAACCTGGTCGGCGGACTCATCATGCTGGCCGCCGTCATCGGCCTGTACGTGGTGGCCGGCTCGTTCTCGCTGAACGAGATCGCCCAGGCGCGCGCCGGCGGGACGCTCCACATGGCGACCGGCACCGAGCGGCTGCTCTTCCTCGGCTTCTTCTTCGCCTTCGCGGTCAAGGCCCCGCTGTGGCCGCTGCACACCTGGCTGCCCAACGCGATGGGCGAGGCGACCGCGCCGGTCGCCGTCCTGATCACCGCGGTCGTCGACAAGGTCGGCACGTTCGCGATGCTGCGCTTCTGCCTCCAGCTCTTCCCGGAGGCCAGCAAGTGGGCGACGCCCGTGATCGTGGTGCTCGCCGTGATCAGCATCATCTACGGGGCGCTGCTCGCGGTCGGCCAGCGCGACATCAAGCGCCTGGTGGCGTACGCGTCGATCTCGCACTTCGGCTTCATCATCATGGGCATCTTCGCGATGACCAGCCAGGGCCAGTCCGGCGCCACGCTGTACATGGTCAACCACGGCATCTCGACGGCCGCCCTGATGCTGGTGGCGGGCTTCTTGATCTCGCGCCGTGGCTCCCGGCTCATCTCGGACTACGGCGGCGTCCAGAAGGTCGCCCCGGTGCTCGCCGGTACGTTCCTGGTCGGCGGCCTCGCCACGCTCTCGCTGCCGGGGCTCGCGCCGTTCGTCAGTGAATTCCTGGTCCTGGTCGGCACGTTCAGCCGCTATCCGGTGGCCGGCGTGGTCGCGACCCTCGGCATCGTCCTGGCCGCGCTGTACGTCCTCGTCCTCTACCAGCGGACGATGACGGGACCGGTCAAGGCGGAGGTCCAGGGCATGCCCGACCTCAAGGTCCGCGAACTGCTGGTGGTCGCCCCGCTGATCGCCCTGCTGATCTTCCTCGGCGTCTATCCGAAGCCGCTGACGGACATCGTCAACCCGGCGGTGCGCCAGACCATGTCGGACGTGCACAAGAAGGATCCCAACCCCGCGGTGGAGGCGGCCAAGTGAGCTCATCAGCTGTCCACAGCCTGTGGACCACGGCGGCCGAGGGAACGCTGGACAAGATCCCCGCGCCGCACATCGAGTACGCGCAGCTCGCGCCCACGCTGATCGTGCTGGGCGCGGCGGTCATCGGCGTGCTCGTGGAGGCCTTCGTCCCGCGCCGGGGACGCTACCTCACGCAAGTGTTCCTCTCGGTGGTCGCGCTCGCGGCCGCCTTCGCGGCGGTCGTCGCCCTCGCGGCCGGCGGTTACGGCACGACCAAGGCGCACATCGCGGCCATGGGCGCCGTCGCGGTCGACGGCCCCGCGCTCTTCCTCCAGGGCACGATCCTGCTGGCCTCCATCGTCGCCGTCTTCACCTTCGCCGAGCGCCGCCTCGACCCGGTGACGCACGGCAACAAGGTGGACTCCTTCGCGGCCCAGGTGGCCTCGGTGCCCGGCAGCGACAGCGAGAAGGCCGCCGTCAAGGCCGGGTTCACCACCACCGAGGTCTTCCCGCTCGCCCTGTTCGCGGTCTCCGGGATGCTGGTCTTCCCGGCGGCCAACGACCTCCTGACCCTGTTCGTGGCGCTTGAGGTCTTCTCTCTCCCGCTCTACCTGCTGTGCGCGCTCGCCCGCCGCAAGCGGCTCATGTCGCAGGAGGCGGCGGTCAAGTACTTCCTGCTCGGCGCGTTCTCCTCCGCGTTCCTGCTCTTCGGCATCGCGCTCCTGTACGGGTACGCCGGCTCCGTCTCGTACGCCACGATCGCCGACGTGATCAGCGGCTCGGTGCAGAACCTGGACCCGGCGCTCGCCGGCACCATGGGCAACGACGCGCTGCTCCTGATCGGCGGGGCGATGCTCCTGATGGGGCTGCTCTTCAAGGTCGGCGCGGTGCCGTTCCACATGTGGACCCCGGACGTCTACCAGGGCGCCCCGACCCCGGTCACCGGTTTCATGGCGGCGGCCACGAAGGTCGCGGCGTTCGGCGCCCTGCTGCGCCTGCTGTACGTGGTGCTGCCCGGCATGAGCTGGGACTGGCGGCCGGTCATGTGGGGCGTCGCGATCATCACGATGCTGGGCGGCGCGGTCGTCGCGATCACGCAGACCGACATCAAGCGGCTCCTCGCGTACTCCTCGATCGCGCACGCCGGGTTCATCCTGGCCGGTGTCATCGCCACCAACGCGGACGGCATCTCCTCGGTCCTGTTCTACCTGGCGGCGTACTCCTTCGTGACGATCGGCGCGTTCGCGGTGGTCACGCTGGTGCGGGACGCGGGCGGCGAGGCGACGCACCTGTCCAAGTGGGCCGGGCTCGGCCGGCGCTCGCCGCTGGTCGCAGCGGTCTTCGCGGTCTTCCTGCTCGCCTTCGCGGGCATCCCGCTGACCTCCGGGTTCTCCGGGAAGTTCGCCGTGTTCAAGGCGGCGGCTGAGGGGGGCGCGGGGGCGCTGGTCGTGGTCGGTGTGGTCTCCTCCGCTGTCGCGGCGTTCTTCTACATCCGGGTGATCGTGCTGATGTTCTTCAGCGAGCCGAAGGCGGACGGCCCGACGGTGGCGGTGCCGTCGCCGCTGACGATGACGACGATCGGGGTGGGGGTGGCGGTGACGCTGGTGCTCGGCGTCGCGCCGCAGTACTTCCTCGACCTCGCGCACCACGCGGGGGTATTCGTGCGGTAGGCCTTCTGCGGGGTGCGGGTCCCGGCGCGGGTGGGTGGCGCCGGGACCTTTGTCTTTCCCTCGCGGGGGTCCGGGGTTGTGGATAACTCTCGGGGTGTCGGCGGGGGCGCCTATCGTTACGAGGGTGAACGGTGAGGCGGACGACGGACCAGTACGGGGGACAGGGCGATGACCACAACGGACGAGACGGAGATGGTGGGCGCGCAGAGCGACGCCCTGCGCACGCTGCACCGCGTCTTTGGATACGAGGCGTTCCGCGGCGCCCAGGGCGAGATCATCGAGCACGTGGTGGCGGGCGGCGACGCCCTGGTGCTCATGCCAACCGGCGGCGGCAAGTCCCTCTGCTACCAGATCCCCGCGCTGGTCAGGCCCGGCACCGGCGTCGTGGTCTCCCCGCTCATCGCCCTCATGCAGGACCAGGTGGACGCGCTGCGGGCCCTCGGCGTGCGGGCCGGGTTCATCAACTCCACGCAGGACTTCGACCAGCGCCGCACCGTGGAGGCCGAGCTGCTCGCCGGGGAGCTCGACCTGCTCTATCTGGCACCCGAGCGGCTGCGCGTGGAGGCCACCCTCGATCTGCTCTCCCGCGCCAAGATCTCCGTCTTCGCCATCGACGAGGCGCACTGCGTCGCCCAGTGGGGCCACGACTTCCGCCCCGATTACCTCGCCCTTTCCCTGCTCGGCGAGCGCTGGCCGGACGTGCCGCGGATCGCCCTCACCGCGACCGCCACCGACGCGACCCACCGCGAGATCACCCAGCGCCTGGTCATGCCGGACGCCCGGCACTTCGTGGCGAGCTTCGACCGCCCCAACATCCAGTACCGGATCGTGGCCAAGAGCGACCCGAAGAAGCAGCTCCTCGCCTTCCTCAAGGAGGAGCACGACGGGGACGCGGGCATCGTCTACTGCCTCTCGCGCGCCTCGGTCGAGAAGACCGCGCAGTACCTGAGCGACAACGGCGTCCAGGCCGTCCCCTACCACGCGGGGCTCGACGCGGGCACGCGCGCCGTCAACCAGTCCCGCTTCCTGCGGGAGGACGGCCTGGTGGTGGTGGCCACCATCGCCTTCGGCATGGGCATCGACAAGCCGGACGTCCGGTTCGTCGCCCATCTCGACCTGCCCAAGTCCGTCGAGGGCTACTACCAGGAGACCGGCCGCGCCGGGCGTGACGGGCTGCCCTCGACGGCCTGGATGGCGTACGGGCTCCAGGACGTCGTCCAGCAGCGCAAGATGATCCAGGGCGGCGAGGGCGACGAGGCGTTCCGGCGCCGGGCCGCCGCGCACCTCGACGCGATGCTGGCCCTGTGCGAGGCCGCCTCGTGCCGGCGTGCGCAGCTCCTCGGTTACTTCGGTCAGGAAGCCACCGCGGAGAACTGCGGCAACTGCGACACCTGCCTGACCCCGCCCAAGACGTGGGACGGCACGGTCGCGGCGCAGAAGGCGCTCTCCACGGTCGTACGACTTCAGCGCGAGCGGGGCCAGAAGTTCGGCGCGGGCCAGATCATCGACATTCTGCTCGGCCGCAGGACCGCGAAGGTCATCCAGTTCGACCATGACGCGCTGTCGGTCTTCGGCATCGGGGAAGACCTCTCCGAGGCCCAATGGCGGGGTGTGGTGCGGCAGTTGCTCGCGCAGGGGCTGCTGGCGGTGGAGGGCGAGTACGGGACGCTGGTTCTGACCGCGACGAGCGGGGACGTTCTCGGCGGGCGGCGTGAGGTCCGGATGCGGACGGAACCGGAGAAGCCGGCGCGGGCGGCGCGGGCGGCGCGCGGGGCGTCCGGCAAGAAGGCCGCGGTGGCCGACCTGCCCGAGGAGGCGGTGCCGGTCTTCGAGGCGCTGCGGGCGTGGCGGGCGGGGGAGGCGAAGGAGGCGGGGGTTCCGGCGTACGTCATCTTCCACGATGCGACGTTGCGGGAGATCGCCACGGTTCGGCCGGGGTCGTTGGAGGAGTTGGCCACGGTGAGTGGGGTGGGCGAGAACAAACGCGCCAAGTACGGCGAGGGTGTCCTGTCCGTCCTGGCCGGCACGGGTCCTGCCGGGGGCGTCGGCTGAGGATGCGCATGCGGGCCCGCATCAGCCCCGCCAGGGGCGCGGGGAACTGCGCGGCCAGCCACGCACGGTCCGCAGCCGGGGTCCCTGGGGCTCCGCCCCAGACCCCGTTCGCGCTGAAGGCGCTCGTCCTCAAACGCCGGACCAGCAGGAGCCCTGTTAGGGGCGCGGGGAACTGCGCGACCAGCCACGCACGGCCCGCGCACGCAGTACACCCGCGCCCCCCGGACGGGCTACCGCGCTGGAGTGATCCGGCCCCGGACCTCGCCGAGGCCGACCGGGACCCCGTGGGGGCCGGGGGCCCACGCCGTGAGGGTGACCTCGTCGCCGTCCTCCAGGAACGCCCGCTTGCCCGAGGCGAGTTCCAGCGGCTCCGTGCCGTTCCAGGTGAGTTCGAGCAGGGACCCGCGCTGGTCGCGCTCGGGCCCGCTGACCGTGCCCGAGCCGTACACGTCCCCGGTCCGCAGCGACGCGCCGTTCACCGTCATGTGCGCCAGCTGCTGCGCGGCCGTCCAGTACATCGAGGCGAACGGCGGCTCGGCGACCGGCGTGCCGTTGATCGAGACCGTGATGCGCAGGTCGAACCCGCCCGGGACCTCCTCGGCGGAGTCGTCCAGGTACGGCTGGAGGGGCAGGTCACGGGCCGGCGGGGCGACGCGGGCCGCCGCAAGGGCCTCAAGCGGAGTGACCCACGCCGAGACCGAGGTCGCGAAGGACTTGCCGAGGAAGGGGCCGAGCGGCACGTACTCCCAGGCCTGGATATCCCGCGCGGACCAGTCGTTGAGCAGGAACAGGCCGAAGACGTGCTCCTCGAAGGCGCCGAGCTCCACCGGCTCGCCCAGCGCGGACGGCGTGCCGACCACGAAGCCGACCTCGGCCTCGATGTCCAGCTTGACGGACGGGCCGAACACCGGCGCGGCGTCGGAGGGTGCCTTGCGCTGCCCCCGGGGGCGGCGCACCTCCGTGCCCGAGACCACGATCGTGCCGGAGCGGCCGTGGTAACCGATCGGCAGGTGCTTCCAGTTGGGGGTGAGCGCGGCGCCGTCGGGACGGAAGATCTGGCCCACGTTGGTGGCGTGGTGCTCGCTGGCGTAGAAGTCGACGTAGTCGGCGACCTCGTACGGCAGATGCAGCTCGACGTCCGCGAGCGGGTGGAGCAGGGGCTCTATCACGGGGCGGTGCGCGGGCACCGTCACCCACGCGGTGAGCGCCCTGCGCACATCGCGCCAGGCCGTGCGCCCCGCCGCGAGCAGCGGGTTGAGGCTCGGCTTGGCGAGGAGCGCCGCGTACGGGGAGCCCAGCGCGTGCGCCGCGGCCCCCGCGTCCAGAACATGGTCGCCGATGCGTACGCCGACCCTGCGGTCCTCGGGACGGCCCGGCGTGGAGAACACGCCGTAGGGGAGATTGTGCGGGCCGAAGGGGTCGCCCTCGGCCAGTTCGAGCGGGCTCTGCTCGGACATCGGTGCCTGCCTCGCTTTCGACGGGTGTGGGCTACACGTTACGTCGGCGCTGCTCAGCGCGGCAGTGCCTAAAGAGTTCGTCATGTCCGGAAATTCCGCCCCCGGAAGGGACCGTTCCCCCTTAGCGTCTCTGTCCGGGGCGCGAGCGGCGAGGGGGCCGCGCGTTCCACCGGGCCGGGGTGCCTTTTGTCCCGAGGGGGGACTGGTGGCGGGCAGTGGCGTGCTGTTCAGGGCGGACCGCGACATACCGGGTCTGATCGTGAAGTTCGGGAACTATCCGCTGCATCACGGCGGCGTCGGCGCCATCCGCAGCCTCGGCAGACTCGGCGTGCCGATGTACGCGATCACCGAGGACCGCTGGACGCCCGCCGCCCACTCGCGTTACCTCACCCGGGCCTTCCCGTGGCCCACGACCGGCGCCGAGGAGCCGGGTGCGCTGGTCGCGGGGCTGCTCGCCATCGGCGAACGGATCGGGCGGCCCGCCGTCCTGATCCCCACCGACGAAGAGGCCGCGGTGCTGATCGCCGAGCACCAGAAGGAACTCGCGGAACGCTTCCTGTTCCCGCCGGTCACGCCCGGCCTGCCCCGGCGTCTTGCCAGCAAGCGGGGGCTGCACGAACTGTGCGTGGAGCACGGCGTGCCGTCCCCGGCGGCCGCCTTCCCCGACACGTACGCCGACGTCGAGGACTTCGCGCGGCACGCCCGCTTTCCCGTGGTGGCCAAGAACCTGGAGGCGTTCGTGCGCCGCCGCCGCCCCGCCGTGCCCGGCACCACCCGGATCGAGGACCCGGCGCACCTGCTCGCGCTCGCCCGTGGCTGGGGCGAGCGGCCCGGCGTGATCCTCCAGGAGTACCTGCCGCGCGAACAGGCCGAGGACTGGATCGTGCATGCCTACTTCGACGAGAACTCCACGCCGCTCGCGCTGTTCACCGGCGTGAAGGTGCGGTCCTGGCCGCCGCACGCGGGGATGACGGCGACCGCGTACGTCGTGGACAACCCCGAACTGGCCGCCCTGGCCCAGCAGTTCGTCAAACAGATCGGGTTCACCGGCATCGTCGACCTCGATCTGCGCTTCGACCGGCGCGACGGGCGCTACAAGCTCCTGGACTTCAACCCCCGCATGGGCGCGCAGTTCAGGCTCTTCGAGAGCGTCGCGGGTGTCGATGTGATCCGCGCCCAGCACCTCCACCTCACCGGCCGGGGAGTGCCCAAGGGCGAACAGCGGGCGGGGCGGCGGTACGTGGTGGAGAACATCGACCTGCCCGCGCTGCTCGCCTACCGCCGGGACGGCTGGGTCAGCCCGCATGTGCCGAGGCGTCCGGCCGGGACCGAGCTCGCCTGGGTCGCCGGGGACGATCTGCGTCCCTTCTTCGCGATGGCGGCCCGCTCGCTGCGCCCCGGGGCGCGGCACCTGTACCGGCTCTGGCGCAGTTCGCGCCGCGCGGTGACGAGAGAGGCCGGCCGCCCGACTCGCCTGTCGTACACGTCGGTCGACCCGGGTGAGCCGGCCGAATCCGAGAGATCCGAGAGAACCGAGAGATCCGAGAGAAGGGGCCGCGAGTGAGCACTGCGACACGTCCGGTGGCGGTCATCGGGGCGGGACCGTACGGCCTGTCCGCCGCCGCGCATCTACGGGCCCGGGGCATCCCGGTCCGCGTCTTCGGCAAGCCGATGGTCAGCTGGCGTACGCACATGCCGGCGGGCATGATCCTCAAATCGACGCCGGCCGCCTCCGGCATCGACGCGCCGCGGCGGGGACACGGGCTGCTCGACTTCTGCGCGGACACCGGGGCGCGGCGGCTCGAATCGGACTGGGACCTCATACCGGTGGAGGACTTCGCCGCGTACGGGCAGTGGTTCGCCGCGCGGCTCCTGCCCGATCTGGAGCAGGTCGCGGTGGTCTCGGTGGACCAGGTGCCGCGCGGCGGGTTCGCTCTGAAACTCGACTCCGGGGAGAGCTTCGAGGCGCGGGCGGTCGTCGTGGCCACCGGTCTCACCGGGTTCGCCCGGATGCCGCGCGAGCTGGCGGCGGCCGCGCCCGACGGGCCCCGTGCGAGTGGCCCGGTCTCGCACGCCTCCCAGCATCACGACCTGTCCGGCTTCGCGGGGCGCGAGGTGCTGGTGGTCGGGGCGGGCCAATCCGCCCTGGAGAACGCGGTGTTGATGGCGGAGGCGGGGGCGGACGTACGGGTCGTGGCGCGGCGGACGGGCGCGGTCCGCTTCGGCGCCGCCCCCGACCGGCAGCCGCGCCTGCGCCCCGACTCGCCGTTCGGCAGGGCCTGGTCGCTGTACGCCCTGTCGTCCCACGCGACGCACGTGCGCCATCTGCCCGCGCCGGCCCGGCACTATCTGGTGCGCCATGTGCTGGGCCCGTTGGGCGCGTGGTGGCTGCGCGAACGCTTCACCGGGCGCGTCGGGGTGAGCCAGGGGCGGCGGATCGTGCGGGCCCGGGTGGAGGCGGGGCGCCCGGTGCTGACGCTGAGCGGCGGGACGGGCGCGGAGCGGGAGGTGTCGGCGGATCACGTGATGGCGGCGACGGGGTATCGCGTGGACGTGGCGGCGCTGGGGTTTCTGGGGGACGGCGTGCGGGCGGGGCTCCTCACCTCGCGCGGGGCGCCGGTGCTGGACGCGGGCTTTCAGTCCGCGGTGCCGGGGCTGTACTTCACGGGTCTGCCCGCGGCGTCCTCGTTCGGACCCTTGATGCGCTTCGTCTGCGGCACGGGGTACGCCTCGCCGCGCCTGGCATCGTCACTGGCCAACCTCTGATCCGCTGTGCGCGACTTGCCGCGCTCCCGACAGGGCCGGTGCGGGCGGGGGTGGTCAGCCCGCCGTGCGGGGGAGGCGGTGGTGCCAGGTGCGGTGGAAGACGACTTCGTCGCCCTCGCGGCACACCACCTCGTCCGCCATCACGAAGTCCGCCGCGTCGCAGGAGATCTCCGAGCGCGTGTCCACGCTCACGTCCCACCCCAACTCCGGCCGGTGGAGTTGGACATGCCAGGTGGAGCAGGTCCGCGCGGACAGCGGATCGTCCGACTCGATCACATACGTCTCGCGCGCGTCCTCCACGCATTCGAGGCCGTCGGGGTGGACCCGGGTCCCGCCGGGGCGCGGCCCGACCTCGAGCCGCCACTCGCCCTTCGCCACGTCCCGTACGACAAGCCGCTCGGGACGCGGCTCGTCCAGCGGCGCCGGGAAGGAGACGCCCAGCGGCTTGGACTGTTCGGGGTCGGCGAAGGCGATCGTGTCGTCGGACGTGTGCTCCCTGACCGGGAGTTGGAGCGAGGAGCCGGCGGGATCGAGCGTGAACCCGACCGAGTCGGCCTGCGGCCAGATCCACGGCCAGTACGCGGAGGACACCGCGAGCCGGACGCGGTGCCCCGGCGAGAAGGCGTGCCCGATGCCGCTGAGGGCGAAGGTCACGTCCTGCGTCGCGCCCAGCGGCCAGGCGTCCGCGCGGTCCCTGCCGTGGCGCGAGGACAGGTTCAGGGCGCCGCGCGTCACGAGCGTGGAGGAGCCGTCCGGTGCCACGTCGCACAGCCGCGCGATCGCCTGGCCGAAGGGCACGTCCATGCGCAGCCGCAGGGTCACCACCGGGCGGCCCAGGATCTCCAGGGGCCCGGGCCCCTCCGGCACGGGGAAGTCGAAGGCGGCCGAGTGGGCGTCCTCGGCGCGCTGGTCGGGAGGCAGGTCGGCGGCGCCGCCGAAGGGGACGAAGCGGCCGGCGTCGAGTCCGGTGTGCTGCGGCGAGCGCACCCGCACGGGCGCGCCGCTCAGCGCGTACGCCACGGGTGTGATGTGCGGCGAGGGCCAGGCGGGGTCGCCCACCCAGCGCCCGGGAAGCTCGGCGTAGGCCGTGGCCGGCGGGTGCGACTGGCCGATCCAGGACCGCAGCGGTGGCTCCTTCATCACGCCCGTCTCCTCGCCCTTGAGGTGCTGGTCCCACCAGCGCAGGGTCTCCTGGAGGAAGCCGATCGCAGGCCCGGGCGACAGGCCCCGGTCGGGGTACTGGTGCGACCAGGGCCCGATCAGACCCCGCACCCGGTCGGTGGGCAGGTGTTCCACCAGGCGAAGGACCGTGTCCCGGTGGGGGTCGTGCCAGCCGCCCACCGCGAGCACGGCCGCGCCGATGGCGCCGTAGTCCTCAGGGACGCTGCCCTGTTCCCAGTAGGCGTCCCTGGTCTGGTGGGCGAGCCAGGTGTGAATAAAAGGCCGCACCGATTCGAGCCGTTCCAGCCACATTTCGCGCCATTTTTCCCCGATGAAGGCGGGGTCCGGCGGGCGCGCGACCAACGCCAGCAGAGTGGCCGCCCAGGCGTGCGTGTCCACGGCGAGCACCGAGCCGCCCAGGTAGTGGACGTCGTTGTCGTAGCGGTCGTCGCTGGAGCAGACGGTGACGACCGCCTTCAGGGGTTCGGGAGCGAGCGCCGCGATCTGGAGAGCGGCGCAGCCGCCCCAGGCGATGCCGAACATGCCCACCTTGCCCGTGCACCAGGGCTGCCGGGCCAGCCAGCCGACCACCTCGACGCCGTCGGCGACTTCGGTCGCGTCGTAGGGGTCGCCCGGCAGCCCCTCGGAGCAGCCGTACCCGCGCACGTCGACGCGGACCGAGGCGTAGCCGTGCCCGGCGTACCAGGGGTGGCGCTGCCAGTCGCGCGGGGCCGTCCCGTCGGTGAGCCGGTGCGGGGCGTATTCCAGCAGGGCGGGGACGGGCTCGTCGGTGACGGGACGCCACAGGCGCGCGTACAGGAGCGTGCCGTCGGACAGCGGGATGCGGACATCCTCACGCCGCGTCCGGTGCGGGAACTCGGTGCGGATGTGCATGGCGGCAACCTCGGGGTACGGGGTGCGGTCCGGCAGGTTCTCCGGGGCGCCGGCCCTTGTTCCGGACAAAAGGTCTCTTCCTGGGTGTATGGGCTGATCAAGAACATACTGGTGTCCAAGGGACTGTGCGCGGGGTGACGGGAAGGCGCCCATGGTGATCGAACAGCGACCCGATACGCTGACTTGAGTGAAGACAGCGACACATCGACAATCCGTGTGATCGTCAGCAGACAGGAGTACCCCTCGTGACCGTCGTCGGGCCGTTCGGGCTGAGCGTGCGGGACCAGGCACTTGAAGCCGATGTCCAGACCGGATTGGCAGCGGTCGAGGCGGGGCTGCTCGACGCCACCAAGAGCGAGGTTCCGTTCATCACGGAGGCCGCTCAGCACCTCATCCGTGCAGGTGGCAAGCGTTTCCGCCCCTTGATCGTGATGCTGGCCGCCCAGTTCGGCGACCCGTACGCGCCGGGCGTGGTCCCCTCCGCCGTGGTCGTCGAGCTCACGCACCTCGCGACGCTCTACCACGACGACGTGATGGACGAGGCCGACGTGCGCCGCGGCGTGGACAGCGCCAACACTCGCTGGGGCAACTCCGTCGCGGTCCTCACGGGTGATTTTCTCTTCGCGCGCGCGTCGCACATACTGGCGGATCTCGGCCCCGAGGCCGTACGCATTCAGGCCGAGGCGTTCGAACGGCTCGTCACGGGCCAGATCCTGGAGACCGCGGGCCCCCGCGACGGGCGTGACCCGGTCGACCACTACCTCGACGTGCTGGCGGGCAAGACGGGCTCGCTCGTCGCCGTGGCCGGCCGGTTCGGCGCGATGATGTCCGGCGCCGACGAGTCGGTCGTGGACATCCTCACGCAGTACGGCGAGCGCCTTGGCACCGCCTTCCAGCTCGCCGACGACGTCCTGGACATCGCCAGCGACTCGCACGAGTCCGGCAAGACCCCCGGCACCGACCTGCGCGAGGGCATCGCCACGCTGCCCGTCCTGCATCTGCGGGCGCGGGCCGCGCGGGAGGGCCGGGCCGAGGACCTTGAGCTGGTGGCGCTGCTCGACGGCGACCTCGCCGACGACGCGCGCCACGCGGAGGTGCTGGGCCGGCTGCGCGTCCACCCGGCCCTCGAACAGGCCCGCAGGGACACCGTCCGGTACGCGGAGGAGGCGCGGGCCACGCTGGCGCCGTTGCCCTCGGGGTATGCGAAGTCCGCGCTCGAAGAGCTCTGCGACGCGGTCGTGCACCGCGCCGGCTGACCGGTTCGGGGGCGCCCCTGACGGCGGGGTCCGTCTCAGGGTTCTGTCATACCGGAGAGGTACGCGGATTGCTCCCGGGGGCTGACGCGCCGTGGCGCCGGTTTTGGTCGAATGGACAACACCACTCCTGACCAATTCGGGTGAGAATGGCGGCGCGGGGTGGAACTGAGCACGACGGACGGACGCCGCCGACCACGGAGGTAGGGCACACATGGCACCGAACGACAGCGCACAGGCCACCGACGAGGCCAGGGAGCCCGGCGCGGGCCGCCGCAAGGCGGCGCGCTATCTGGTCCCGGTCGCCGTCGCGGGCGTCGCGGCAGCGACCATCGGGCTCGTCCCGGCTCTCGCCGCGGCCGGCGACCCCAGCCTGCCGAAGATCAGTGCGCAGCAGCTCATCGAGAAGATGGCCGCGTCGGACACCCAGGAGCTGTCCGGCACGGTGAAGATCAGCACCGACCTGGGCCTGCCCGGCCTCGGCAGCCTCGGCTCCTTCGCCCCCAAGGGCGGCGGCTCCGACAAGTCGGCCGCGCCGGACGCCAAGCTCACCGAGCTCGCCACGGGCACCCACACCCTGCGCGTCGCGGCCGACGGCCCCGACCGCCAGAAGGTGTCCATCCTGGAGGACGCGGCCGAGTACAGCGTGATCCACAACGGCGACGACGTCTGGGCGTACGACAGCGGCTCCAACCAGGCCTATCACGAGCGGCACGCGGCGGCGGGCGCGGACCGGGAGCACGGGGGCAAGAAGCCCGGCGCGGACGTGCCGACCACGCCGAAGGCGCTGGCCGACCAGTTCCTCAAGAACGTCGACCCGACCACCGCCGTGTCGGTCGACGGCACGGCGCAGGTGGCCGGGCGCGACGCCTACCAGCTCCTGATCAAGCCGAAGCAGTCCGGCTCGACCATCGGCTCGGTCCGCATAGCCGTGGACGCCAAGACGGGCGTACCGCTGAAGTTCACGCTCGCGCCGAGCGCGGGCGGCAACGCCGTGGTCGACGCGGGCTTCACCAAGGTCGACTTCTCGAAGCCGTCCGCGAGCACCTTCACGTTCACCCCGCCCAAGGGCGCGAAGGTGACCGAGGACGACGGCAAGCACCAGCGGACGTCCAAGCCCGGGCAGAACCTGCCCGGTGGACTCGGCGGACTCGGTGCCCTGGGCGACGGCAAGAACGGCAAGAACGGCAAGAACGCCAAGGACACCAAGGTGATCGGTGAGGGCTGGAACGCCATCGCCGAGATCCAGACCGGCGGCAAGGGCATGCCGAAGGCGGACCCCGGCAAGGGCGGCGGGAACGCGCAGAAGTTCCTGGACTCCCTGGGCGACAAGGTCTCCGGCAAGTTCGGCACGGGCACGGTCTTCAAGACCCGCCTGATCAACGCCCTGATCACGGACAACGGCAAGGTGTACGTGGGCGCGGTGACCAAGGACGCGCTGGTCGACGCGGCCAACTCGGGCAAGTAGCGAGGGGGTTGGGGCGGGGGGGGGCCGCCCACCCCCCCCCCCCCCCCCCGCCCCCCCCCCCGGGGGGGGCGGGAAGGCGCGGGGGGGGGAGCACAGAAACCGCCGGCGGGGCCCCGGTCAACCGCGCAACGGGGA